>JBCBSS010000011.1:0-85865 GCA_039819065.1 Bacteroidota bacterium | reverse complement strand
GCTCAGTTTCACAACTGAGCGTCTAACGTAGGAAAAATTTGCCGTTTAGACAATCCTTTTTCCTAAAATGAATATCATATTCTTGCGTTAAAAGACTTGGCTTTTTTCGGTGAGTGGTAGGATTTTCTGGTTCTAGAATTTCAGATTGCGTGTCTATTGGTAATTGATAATAAACTCAACCCTGCGATTCCTGGCCCTCCCTTTTTCAGAAGAATTATTCTCAATTGGTTTTTCTTCCCCAAAATACTCAATCTTGATTCGTTCGGGAGCGGTGCCAAGCCATCTTAGGTAGGCAGCAACTGCCTGAGACCGGTGTTGAGAGAGCTCAATATTATAATCGTTCGATCCGAAATTATCGGTGTGACCTACTAATTGCACTTTGGCAAAAGGATTCGTGACCAGAATATCATATACCTTCTTGATGGTTTCTAGGGCTTCTTCTGACAGGTCGAATTTATCAAAATCAAATTCTACATTCATGACGGAAGGCTCTCTCCGTATACCACGTTCCCTGATCTTCATGGGTTTTGCCGGTGGCTTGTAAAGCAGGTCTTTCTTTTTAGAAGAGATGAGTGGCACCTCTTTTACCTCGTTAAAATGGTTTCTATCCACTTTGGCAACAATGTCGCCATAGCTTCTGAATGAGCCCGCTTTTAGAAAAACACCGGAATCCAAGATGCCATCCGATACATCAGAGATAGCGATTTTAATATGATAGACCTTATTGGGTATAACTTTACACCTAGCCTCCAATACGGTAGTAAACCCGTCAAATTGCGTGTTGTATTTAGGTGGTACTTGCTCTTTCAGGTACTTCTTGTTAGCAATCACCTTGCGGTTACGAGCGTCCCAAACATAAGGATCAGTTGTATTGTGAAAAGTGTTGTCAATAAAGTACTCACTGTTCAGCTCATTGTTCACATTGTTGATAGTAATGGCTGTTTTTCCATCAGGAAGTCTGGCAATGTTGGTTTTAGGCATTCCCGGGCCATCAACAAAAAAGGCAAATACATCATTGAATTTGGAACCGACATATTCTAGGTACTCTTCTGAAGCAAATACATATTCGAAAACAAGGTTTTCAGATGCCGTAATAAAATCAAACTCTAAGATCGCAGCGTCGTAGGTTCGCCCTCTCGTGATAGCTTCCAAATCATGGTCACCAGGTGCGGCACTTGCCCAACCCATTCTAGGCGTCTCGTTGGGCCCTCTGGAATAATAGGCATTGCCAGAAGTTAAGATGATGCCTTGCTCAATACCAAGGTTGGATTCTTGATCAGTGAACAAAGACATCGCGTACTTGGTACCGGTGAATTTTACATTGCCTACCAGAACACCCTGACCAAGCAAGATCTCTTCTACCAGGTACTCAGCGTTTCGGGATGTGTCAATTTCTATTTGGGTATATCCCGGTAAAGAAACAAACCAGAACAGTATCAGTACCAATGCCCTATTATATTTCTTCAATACTTCAATCATATCTTTCAGTTTGGCCTTATCTGATGAAGTGTCGAAAGGATACGTGAATATCCTTTGTGCATAGTAATAACGCGCAAAGAGGCGTAATTAATATAAATAATATTTTGGCTATGGTCTTAAAAGTGATATTTTCATCAAAAGCGGCTACCTCGTCCCATAATGCATAAAATAGCACATTTAATCCTGAAATACCATGAAAAGCCCACTGTTTTTGGCCTGCCTTATAGCAGGTACCCTACTTTTTTCCGGCTGTGCACCAACGGAAAACGCTAATGATAATGAGGTTAAGTTTTCTATTTCATTTTCAACATCACTTTCGTCAGAAACCAAAGACGGCCGGCTTATATTGATGCTTTCTAACGATGAGTCGACAGAGCCCAGATTCCAGATCAAAGACGGACCTGATACCCAGCTTATTTTCGGAGCCGATGTCGAAGGCATGAAATCAGGTGAAAGTATTACCATGGATGCCTCCAACTTTGGTTATCCGATAACTTCTCTTGATGACATTCCAGACGGAGAATATTATGTGCAGGCGCTTCTGCATGTCTACGAAACATTCAACCTTTCTACTGGGCACACGGTCAAGCTTCCCATGGATAATGGTGAAGGACAACAATGGAACAGGTCTCCAGGTAATTACTATAGCCAACCAACGAAGATCAAGGTTGATAAATCCCAAGCCCAGACATTTGAAATAGTGATGGATCTGGAAATTGAGCCGATTGAAGCACCGGAAGATACCAAGTATATCAAGCACATTAGAATCAAAAGTGAAAAACTAAGTGCCTTTTGGGGCAGGCCAATGTATTTAGGCGCCCATGTGTTGCTACCCGAAGGTTTTAACGAGCACCCAGAAGCTAGGTACCCGTTGATGATATTTCATGGACACTACCCTCATGATTTCGGAGGTTTTAGAGAAGACCCGCCTGATGAGAACCTAGAGCCTGACTACAGTGAAAGATTTAACGTGAAAGGATATAATATCACCCAGCAGCAGGAAGCACATGATTTCTATAAAACCTGGACTGGAAAAGATTTTCCCAGAGTGCTAATCATCAAAATTCAACATCAGAATCCCTACTATGATGATTCTTATGCGGTTAACTCGGCCAATCTTGGCCCGTACGGTGATGCCATTACTTATGAGTTGATACCTCATATAGAAGAAGAGTTTCGAGGTATCGGACAGCCGTGGTCGCGCTTTTTGTATGGAGGATCGACCGGAGGATGGGAAGCGTTGGCAGCCCAGGTCAAGTATCCGGATGAGTACAACGGGTGCTTTGCCGCCTGCCCTGACCCCATTGATTTCAGGGCTTATTGCCTGGTGAACCTTTATGAGGACAAGAATGCCTACTACTATGAAGGTGACTTCAAAAAGGTACTGCGACCCGGGCATCGGGATTACCTTGGCCATGTTGATGCTTCTTTGCGAGACATGAACTACCGGGAATTGGCGCTAGGAACCAAAAGTCGTTCTGGACAGCAATGGGATATTTGGGAAGCGGTATATTCTCCTATGGGAGAAGATGGCTATCCTAAAAGAATCTGGGACAAGCTTTCGGGTGAAATTGATCCTGAAGTAGCGCAGTATTGGAAAGAGAATTTTGATATGCGCCACATCATGGAAAGGGATTGGAGCAAACTAGGTCCTAAACTGGAGGGTAAAATTCACATTTATTGTGGAGACATGGACAATTACTACCTCAATAATGCGGTCTATCTGATGGAGGAATTCTTAGAAGCTACAACTAACCCATATTATGGTGGTGAAGTGGATTATGGCGATCGCGCTGAACATTGTTGGAATGGCGACCAGGAAAACCCAAATCACATCTCGCGGCTTAGGTATAATACCATGTACATGGATAAGATATTGAAACGCATTAATGCGTCAGCACCGGCCGGAGCCGACTTGACAAGCTGGAGATATTAATCTAACGTGAATATCGCTTAAGAAAGGCGCAGGGCAGTGCCTGAAACTTAAAAAACCTGTCATATCGATCCCGACTGGTCGGGAGAGATATCTCTCTTTTTCGAGGTATCGAAAGTATCCAAATACAGCATTTTGAGTGAGAAGGATTTCTCGTTACACTCGAAAAGACAGGTTTTTTGGGGTTCTTATCCGATATTCACATTAATCTATCTGGGGGCTGTGACTACCTGGCCCCTAAAAGTATTCTTTGGTGAGATATGCCAGGATTTTTACTACTTCCTCACTGGTTCTGGCTACGGCCATGGCTTGAGCATCTACTTCCTTCAAGGCATGGGTGAACTCCTCCGGATGTATGACAATATAGGATTTGCCCAGAGCGGCCGCTTGCCCTGCGTCGAAGGCAGCATTCCACTGTCGGTATTTCTCGCCGAACTTTACTATTACCAAATCGGCTTCTTCAATGTTGTTTTTAATGCGGATGGCATTGATCTTCGCCGCTTTATGATCCTTCCAGAATCCACTGCTCTCTTCTCCCAAAATTTCAGAACCCACATTATCGCTGGCTTCGTGGTCAGTCACAGGGGTGGTGAACTGAATAGGCAAACTGGCATTTCTAGCACCAGAAATAATTTCTTCTCTCCAATTAGAATGGATTTCTCCGGATAAGTATACGAATAAGCTCATTTTATCTGGTGTTTCAATTTAAGTATCCTACGATAAGACTGGTCTATTCTTGATTCATCTATAACCCCTTCCTCAATAAGTTCTCTGATGATTCTATGCACTGTATCCACCGTTCGGTTTTCAGTGTTTCGGATATTATTAGAAAACATCAGCACATCAACACCCGCTTCTATGGATAACCGGATGGATTTTTCTAATCCGAAATGATCAGAAATAGCCCTCATCTGCATGTCATCCGAAAATATAACACCTTCATAATTCAGACTGTCTCTCAGAAGTCCTGTCATGATCGATTTAGATAAAGTACCGGGAAGTCCGAGTGTATCTAAACTTTTATTGACAATATGGGCAGTCATGATGGCATCAATATAACCAGAATCAATAGCCGCTTTGTATGGATCTAATTCTATTTGCTGCCAATACTTGGTCACATCGGCTATTCCCAAGTGAGTGTCACTTTTTGAGCTGCCGTGTCCTGGGAAGTGTTTAAGGACTGTAACTACCCCCATCTTATTGTGAGCAGCAATAGCTTCTCTGGCATGTCGCGCCACAATCTCCGGATTGTCAGAGTAAGCACGCTCATATTTGGCAATGATGGGGTTATCAGGATTAGTAGCCAGATCGACTACTGGAGCAAAGTTCACATTGACACCAAGCCCCGCCAGAGTAGCTGCTGTTATTTCGTTGTAGAATCTGGTGCTATCCAAATTGTCTACATTGCCTAAATATGCAGCGGAGACGGATTTTGGAAAGTCATACTTTTCTTTTAACCTATTGACAAACCCACCCTCTTGATCGATGGCCATGAAAAGAGGAATAGGTGCTTTCTGCTGCAAAGCCCAGGTGAGTTTCTTGAAGTTGATATATGACTCTTTAGCGTTGATATTTTTCTCATATAGAATTATACCACCTACTTTGCCTTCAGCAATTTCTTGCATCACCTTATCGGATTCGCTGACGGCATTGCCCTTTACCCCGATGATGATCATCTGACCAATTTTGATATCCAAACTATCCGGGGTAGTTTCTTGAGCCCTGACTAAAGTACCTATTAATAAGAATGCAAGTACTGCCGTGCTCGATTTGCTAAGCCATCTCCTCATATTAGAATTTTTCATGTACCTCCAACAAGATTTGTTCCATCCGTTTCTTCACTGGTATTGAGCTGCCTGCATAATTATTATTCATAAGGCTGAATATGAGCAGCCGCCCTGACTTTGTAATCAGAAACCCACTGAGACTGTGATTATTGCTCAGCGTACCAGTTTTCCCATAAATATAGGCGATTTCAGACTTGTAGTAGTTTTTCAATGTACCACTCTCACCACCTACTGCCAGGATATTAAATAACCTCTCTCGACCATACTGCGTAAGAAGCTGCTCCCAAATATTAACAATACTTCGAGGTGTAAAAAGGTTATATCTCGATAAGCCGGACCCATCTTTCCAAATCAGTTCATCGTCAATATCCTTAAATACGTTATTCAAAGCATAGTCGATAGCGTTCTGAACACGAAGTGAGTCTCCAACCATAGCTGAGCAAACGAGCAATAACTGTTCGGCCATCATGTTATCACTGACTTGCATCATCCTTTTATAAACACTGTCAGCAGGAAGGCTATAGGCAGTGTTAAAAACAGATTGCATCGGCTCATCTGTCAATAAGACTTTCTTATTTAATGTATCCGAAAGAATCTCAGCAACTAGTTGATCAGAATAGCGAAAAGGAATTTTAATGGCGATATCCGCCGGTTGATGCTGCGGGAAATAATCGATACTATTGGATTCATATGACCGGACAAAAGCTGGTGAAGTAGTTGAGGAATCGTTGAGCCAAAAGTACTTTTTGAAAACAGGATTTGTAATGCTCAGCTTTTGTGAAGCATCTTTCTTGACGGTAAAATAATTACCAAAAACAGGAAATGGAGAACGTTCACTGGAGAAAGTATAAGGATAATCGTCCCAAGCCCAGCCTGGGCCAAAATGATCGTCAAAGAAATTGGCGGAAGAAAAATAAAGGTGCCGTTGGCTTTGCTTTAGAAAGTCATAAGCATGGCTGTGCGACAAATCGGGGTGAAGAAAAGAAGGGTCACCCGTTCCCCAAAATATTAATGAATCCCCTTTTTGAACATATTTAAGAGCAGGTATTGAATCCCCTAATAAGTGAAGGCATGTATATAATGTAAGTATCTTGGTGTTCGACGCCGGAGTGAAGTATTTATCCGCTTTATAATTGATAAGATATTCTGATTCTACCGGATCATAAAGTACAAACCCAGTATGGTTGTGAAAAGTATGCTCCAAACTAATTAGCTCCTTCTTGACGAATTTGACTTTGCTAGCCGTGCACGATGTCAGCAAAACCATGATAATGACAAAGGCGTTGGCCGCTTTTAAACGCAAGTATCGTGAGTACAGGTGAGCTAAGGACATCTATTATAGGTACCGTTCCCTCAAAACCTTGGTATGGTGAATTACATGTCCTGCAATGATATATCCAATACCGGCCACCGAGATGGGTGTTTGGCTGGCAATTCCGGTAGCGTTTAATTGCTGGTCATCGAAGCCACTGAATAAATCGATGGAGGCAAACCTAATATGCTCGAACTCTTTAATGATGTCCGATAGCTTTCTTGAATCCGCGCCACTCACTTTTGCATAGTCGTCTTGCTCAAAACCTTCTAATTCCGTTTGATCAAAGCGGGCGAACCTCAAAGCCCGATAGCAAAACACCCTTTCCGAATCATTCAAATGAGATACCAATTGATTAATACTCCACTTACCCTCTTCATATGCGTAGCTCCCACGTTCATCTGGTATACTCTTTATCAGTTCAATGAAGGCTTTCCTACTATCTTCTAGTGCATTGATCAACGTGTTGTCTGGCACTTGATCAACATATCTCTGGTAAAAATCAGGCAATGCAGCGATATCAGATTTTCTCATGAGGGCATTTTTTAGTGACGGTTTAAAGATAAATCCATATCAACAATTAACCAATCAGAAGACTATTGACCAAGTATTGCGTTCTATAGAGCAATTTACTGACGTAATTCCAAAGATAATTTCAAATGTGCGATCACTTTCTACTCAAAACCCTATTTGAGGACTATGAAAACCTCTGAAACAGAATATTATTTGGCATTCATTTGTCTTTCATGAATAATTGCAATATTCCATTACACAATACAATATGAAATTCTGAGTTTTCAATAAAAATCAAATCATAATTGACTGATAATCAGTGAGATACAAAACAAAAAAATGACAAATTTAAAATGATGTTACATTTTGTAACCTAAACACGGTTGAGAAAAATTTACCCAAAAGCCAGTATCGTTATGAATTTTTTAACGATAGAGTCATTCTATTGAAAAAAGTATATAGCTTGAAATTTTTTTGTTACAATGTATTATAACTTCAAGGGTTACAATACATGTCTATTGTCCGATTTTCAGACCTGCCGTTACTTTGCATTCGATTTTAGAACAAAGAAAATCTCAGGAAAAAAAATGAAAAGAAATTTTGGAATGTTAGCAGTGCTTTTAACAGTTATTAGCACTTCACTTTTTGCAGCAGACAAAAAAGATGACAACGCTAAAGTAGGTATCGTAGCCAATACAGCTATCCCTGTTTACAACCTTGTTTATGAAGGTGAAAGTGCAGGAAATGTAAAAGTAAAAATCTACGATGCAGATGGAAGAATCATTCTTACTGACTTTTTTAAGTCTGAAGGCAAATTTGTAAAGCCTTACAACTTTAAAAACTTGGCTGCTGGTAATTACACTTTTGAAGTAACTGGAGCTGATTTCGAATTGACTGAAGAGGTTGTTTTCAACGCTAATACGGTTAAGAAAGCAAGCAACGTTCAGGCTAAATTGGTGAAATCAAACAACTTCAAAAAATTCAGCTTAATCGTTTACGGCGAGGAAGTTGCACCTGTAACTGTTTCGATCTTCAACAAAGACAACGAGCTTGTATTCGTAAAAACTGTAGACATGGACGATAACTTCTTCCAGGTTTACAACTTAGAGCAATTGAGAACTGACAACGTTACTGTATTAGTTTCTACTGAAGGTAGAAGCTTGACCGAAGAGGTCTTCACTTTCTAAGAATTCATATCATAGGTTTAGGTTATAATTGGTTTAAAGAGGGGCACTTGCCACTCTTTTTTTATTTAGAATCTGCTGAAAAACGTGTGGGAATACAAAATAATGCTGATTTAGCATTTGATACCATGTATTGACTATCTGGTTTTTCAAACGGTACAAGGCTTTTCAGCAGATCCTATTTACCCAAAGTGGTTTTTATCCTAGACCTGATAATAAAATAGACCACTACCCCCAATACAAACATCGGCCATAGGTTGGTCATAATTACTAAAAAACCAACCAATCCATTCCATCCATTTTTCAAGGCTCTCGCAAAGCGATTTTCTTTTTCAACCTTGAATGCTAAACGCTGATAGAAACTAACTTCAAGCGTTGAATAAGTCACCTTATGCGATAATACATTAAGTTTACCTTCGATAGATTCTATTGCTGATCGTCTTTGCGCAATCTCCTTTTCGATTCTTAGAATTTCGGAGATGTTATTCGTTTTTGACAATAGGGAAACGAAACGAGACTCTAGCGCTTTCTGAGCTTCTAGCCTTGCTTTCGTGTCGATAAAAGTTTCAGTTACATCATTGGTATTGATGCGCCTATCATTAAAAAACTTGGCCTCATTTTGAATGGCCTCTATCAAAGGCTCAAATTGAAGGTTGGGTACCTTGATTGAGACATAACATCTCAATTCTCCCGGATACTGTGACTGTTGTTCTTTTGCAACATAACCTTTATGAGCATTGACTAATGCCTGTAGTTTTTTCCTTGTTTGATTAATTGAATCAGTCTCGAAGCTCAAGGCTCCTGATTTAACCATTTTTCGAGGATTTGGCTGATCAGGGGTTTGAGCGTTAGTCTCAGTTTCTGTAATATCTACAATTTCTTCTTGTTGATACTCCGCGAGGTTTTCTGCGTTGCATGCAACTAGCAAGACCACTAAAACAAGTATTGAATATCTGGAAAATATAGTCTTCATTTTTCTGGAGCTTTTAAATGTTAATTCCTTACAAACAACCATTTCGTGGCCTTGTAAAATCCAATGCCTACATAGCCAAATACACCGGGGTTTTTCTTTTCCCTCAACGTTACGGCAAGGGTAGAATAAGCGGTTAGATGCTCGAGCCTGTTGATCTTTCCTTTCAATAGGTCAATGCGCTCGTTGATCCGATCCAACTCTTTCTGCACTTTGACAGCTTCTTCAACCGTAGTTGATCTATCCAGGAATCTTAGGTATGTCGCCCTGGTTTTATCAGCGTTTTCCAGTCTTATCTTATAATCGCGGAATTCCTCCGTCACATCTAAGGCTCGCACCGTTTTGTTGACGAGCTTTCCCATACCCTCGATTTCTTCCATCGCTTGATCCAGGTATTGGCTTTTGATTCTGATAGTGATGAAGTTCACTCCACTGGAGAGCATATAGCCTTCATACTTTTTGGTAGATCTCGAAATCTCATGCCATGCCGTATCGGGTTCCTTTGCAGTGATCGTCATTTTTGCATCATAAATGATGTTTCTTTCTACTGCCTGTAGGCTTTGTTCTTTGTCATTACCTATAGGTGAACCAGTTGAGGTTTGATGGAGTCGGCCGGGAGCGGCACAGCTTATCGCCAGGAGACCTACCGAAATACACAATAACATATTGAATAGGGCATTTTTTTTCATAATCAAGGTTTTGAAAGTGGTAATTGAATTGAGAAAAGAGGCAAGCCGGGCATGAGGAACCCGACTGCCTGGTTTGTGAAGTGGTTATTGTTGTTCTTGAAGAAGCTCGGCTGTTTCAACCATATTGATGAACTCTTGTCGATAGCCAAACTTGTCCGAACCCATATTCTTTTTGGCAGTAGCGACAATCTCGTTGTAAGTCAGGTTTCCCTTGTACTCCGAATCCCTGAGTAACATACCAAAGCCCGTTACCGCCACGGCAAATTGTTGATCTGTGGATGTGCTTTCAAAGGGCTTGACCCTGTTTTCAACCAGTCTTTCTATCAGTATACTCTCATTAGCATCAGGTGCTTTGTATCTCAATTTCGCTGTCATCAACTCGTTTGACCTAGCGTTTTGGGTCAATGTGCTTGACTGATATTTTAGACCATCGACGCTTTTAATATTTGACTTCGACCCGGTGGGTATGATTTCGTACAATGCCGTCACGGTGTGTCCGGCACCTAATTCGCCCGCATCCTTCTTATCATCATTGAAGTCCTCCTTATTCATGACCCGGTTTTCATAACCTATAAGCCGGTAGGCTTTGACATGCTTGGGGTTAAACTCTATTTGTATCTTCACGTCTTTAGCGATAGTGAACATATTGGCTGTGAGATCGCTAAGGAATACTTTTCTCGATTCCTTTATATTGTCGATGTAGAAGTAATTACCATTACCAGCATTAGAAAGCTGCTCCATGCGACTGTCTTTGTAATTGCCCATGCCGTAGCCACAGATCGTAAGGTAAATGCCATCATCACGCTTTTCCTCAATAAGCCTTACCAAATCGTCAGATGATGATGTACCAATATTAAAATCCCCGTCTGTTGCCAGTATAATGCGATTATTACCGCCATCAATGAAATTTTTCTTGGCAACCTTATAGGCCAATTCTATACCCGCCCCACCAGCGGTTGAGCCACCGGCTTCCAGTTGGTCTATCGCTTGTAGAATGGCTTTCTCATTTTCTACCGGAGTAGAATCAAGCACTAATCCAGCAGCGCCAGCATATACGACTATGGCCAACCGGTCTTCCTTCTTTAAGCTTTTTACTAACATCTTGAGAGACGTTTTTACCAAGCCAAGCTTCTTGGGACTCCCCATTGAGCCTGAGACGTCGATGAGAAAAGTATAATTGCTACCCTTCAGTTCCTTGAGATCTATTGAGCGGCCTTTGAGTGCAATATGGACAAGCTTGTTCTCTTCATTCCAAGGGCAACTCATCACTTCTGTCTGTATGGCGAAAGGATGCTGATCCTTTGGTGTAGGATAGTCATAGTTGAAATAATTGATCATCTCTTCTATTCGGACAGCATCTTTTGGTGGTAGTTGACCCATCTCCATCAGGAACCTACGGACATTACTGTATGAAGCATTGTCTACATCAATCGAAAATGTTGAAAGCGGGTCATCCAAAGGGCTCTTAAAGGGATTTTCGTAGACGCGATCGTACTCTTCGGTATTAAGCTGACCGGAAGGTTCTTCAGCAGTCATATAATCCATTTCAGAAGGCGATAAAGGTGCGCGACCATTCGGGCCTGAACACATAGCTGACATCATGGACATAGCCACTAGTGTCACTATAAACTGTAAGCGTAATTTCGGTTTATGCATTTCTTTTTTGTTTGGTGAATGAATTTCAGATCATTTGCCTGACCTGTTTTCGAAGCTAGAGAGGGGTCGAAAAATTTTGCAGAGAAACGCTTGTAAAGCCTTTGTAAAAGATTTACAGTAGCTTTACAATCTAGTTTTCGTCATTAAAATCCTTTTTTGATGACCTTGCAATGAACATAGACGACCTGACATATTTCCGCAGACTTAAGCTTGAGGTAGCCACCACTTTTCGCAAAAGCTACCCTCAAACTCAGGCTCCGATAGAAAACTGGAAGGGTCAGGAGATTGTGAACTTTCAGGAGGATCTGGCTGACCAAGTGCAAGGCCGGGTGAGTGAGAAATGGTTTTATACGCACCTCAAAAGTGAGCAGGATAAGATCCCACGTTTGGATATGCTCAACATGCTATCCAGGTATTGTGGTTATCAGGACTGGGAAGACTTCAGGCAAGCAGTCCATGGAGAGAAAGGCCTGGTAGATAAAAAGAGCAACACCAAAAGTGGATTGAGCAAGCGCATAAAAATCATTGCCATATCGCTTGGTATAATCGCCATATCTGCTACCATTCTCAGTCTCAATAAGAGCAGGTCTTTTGAGTTTTGTTTTGTGGACTGGGATACCGGAGAAACTATTCCGGGTGGGGACATTGCGATAGCGTATCTCATCGAAAACGAATCTCCGGTGTCATTGAAATGCGATGACGGAGGGTGTTTTTCTCATGAGGCAGATAAGTCCCTGATCAAGTTTATAGTGAGCGCACCCTATTATAAAGGTGACACCGTTGTAAGGGCCATTGAAAAGAACAACTATAAAGAAAAAATAAGGCTAAAGAAGGATGATTACGCACTGATGATCCACTATTTCTCTAATGCCAAAGTGGATGATTGGTTAAAGCGAAGAGAACAGCTTGATGAAATGATTGCGGATGACGCCAGGGTATATCAAGTCTACAAAGATCTGCAGCGAGGGATGGAGATCTATAACAAGCAGGAATTCATCAACAAACTGACAATTCCGCTTAAGAGTCTCAAGAATATCAAGATAATCAATGTGGAATATCGCAGGGGTAAGATAGTGCGGATGAGATTCATTCAAATGAAAGGAGGTGAAAATGAAAATTAGGACTCATCTTTTCTTGAACAATGTGTTCGCTGTTCTTTCAGTTTTGACAGCAATATCATGTTCCATGTCTGGAAGCAATGTCAGTAGCGAACGGGCTTCAGCCGATGCAGATTTTCTATCACAATCCTTAGCGGTATCTGAAGTATTTGTGTTTAGTGAGCGCGCTAAAGAGAAGTTGGAAGATTTTGCCAATTACCTTGCTTTGCTATCTGACCCTAATTATGACAGTACATTCAAGAATTATGTTAGCCAGCAAGCGGCCGATATGTTTGATGGTAGTCAGAAAAACATGATACTGTTGGATCTGAGTGAAGACGTCAAATCAGGGCAGCATAAAGCGTTCATTTCAAGCGTATACAATAGTGAACAGCTACGGGTCACGGAAACAGAAGTGAGCGAATTTGAAGTAACACAACAACTTATAGAAGCTGGAGATCAATTGTATCAAGGTGTCATATCCTATAAATTACGACTGGCAGGAACTCATCAAAACGAACCCTTCAACCAGACTTATCATCTTGATACTCAGATCATTCTACGAAAGGTGCCAAAGGACTTTGGGGGTGATGTTGAAAACGTTTGGGAAGTTTTTTTAGGAAATATCGAAAAAAAATAAACTTAAAATCTTTGGATTCCGTAAGTCCTATTACGATCTTCGAATCTGTGCGCCTAGCACATAAACTTACAATCATGGTAATTCCTGCAAAGATAACCGCATCCAAGATCCGCTCTTAATCAGAATTAAGGCCGGGTCACTCATTTTTGATTGCTGATACGCTCGGCAACCCTTTTTTCTTTTTACGTTTTTCACATCTTATTAATTTCTTAGTAATGAGTCAGCATTCTACTCAATCGAAGCTGTCTAGCCTTTGGCGCAATTTTCTAATTGCTGTAAAAGGGACAGAAAAGAATTTCACTTCCGGTAGCATCAACCGGGCCATTTTTATGCTATCCGTCCCCATGGTTTTAGAAATGATCATGGAATCACTTTTTGCGATCGTGGATATCTACTTTGTAGGAAAGGTGAGTGTCAACGCTGTGGCAACAGTGGCGTTAACCGAATCTATAATCATGTTGGTATTTGCCATAGCGATAGGGCTTAGTATGTCTGCTACAGCGATGGTAGCACGCCGTATCGGTGAGGAAAAGCCTGAAGAGGCCTCACATGCCGCTGGTCAAGCTATCATTCTTTCCGTAGCGATTTCTCTGGTTTTTTCTTTGGCAGGTGTCTTTTTTGCACAAGATATTCTGCGACTGATGGGTGCAGAAAGCGAATTGATTTCCGAGGGATATCGATACACCGCGATTATGCTAGGCGGAAACGCCACCATCATGTTGATATTCCTAATTAACGCCGTGTTTAGAGGTGCTGGTGATGCATCGATCGCAATGCACTCTCTTTGGATTGCCAATATTCTGAATATGATTCTAGACCCTATCTTCATTTTTGGTTTAGGTCCAATTCCAGCTTTTGGTGTAGAAGGAGCAGCAATAGCCACAACCATAGGCCGAGGAACGGGTGTATTGTATCAACTGTATGCGTTGAGCAGTGCCAAGTCTGTTATTCGACTCAAATTGTCCCACCTCAAGCCAAACTTAGTTTTAATGGGGAAACTGATCATGGTTTCACTAGGAGGCATTGGACAGTATGTAATTGGTACCATGAGCTGGTTGTTCATCATCAGGATCAGTGCCATATTCGGTAGTGGTGTATTAGCTGGGTATCAAGTGGCATTTAGGATTATCATGTTCACTATTTTACCATCATGGGGTATGAGCAATGCCGCAGCCACTTTAGTTGGGCAGAATCTCGGGGCTAAACAACCAGAAAGAGCAGAAGAATCTGTTTGGAAGTGTGCCTTTCTCAATATGGTATTTCTGGCCATCATAGCAGTTGTATTCATTGCATGGGCAGAGTACTTTGTTATGTTCTTTTCCCCGGATGCAGAAGTGGTGAAGTACGGCGCCATGGGCCTTCGGTACATTAGTTTTGGATATATAGCTTTCGCCTATGGTATGGTGATCAGCCAAGCCTTTAATGGTGCGGGTGATACTGGAACACCGACTTGGATCAACTTTGTGAGCCTCTGGTTATTGGGTATACCACTTACTTATTGGATGGGTGTTACCCTTGACATGGGTCCAAAAGGTATATTCATTGCTATCGCCATTATGGATACTGTGCTTGCGGCGATCAGTATTATCATTTTCCGCAGAGGTAGGTGGAAAACAGTACAGGTTTAACAGAGTAATGTCAAAATTAAGTAGTAGGCCGAAGCCTACTGCTTAATTATTTTTGTAGCTCACCCCATCAATATATAGCGCATAAGTCAATCCTTTGGTGACCTTCCAATTGTCGAGACTATGTATTCTTTTGAAAGCCCTACCACCAAATTGACCGCCATACCAGAATGAAATATGCTTGTTATCTATATCACTTGGAAAAAACTCAATACTCACTACAAAATCCTCTGATAGGTAAATATCATAGTCAGTTAAATCTATTGATAACCATCCATTCTCGATAGCGGTACTTTTGATTATGTTTTTCTCAAACAATAACCGGTCAGGTTTATTTTCCGAGTATTTATAGAATTTCACTCTGAACGTTGCGTGTGTAGTACTCACCTCTTTCAAGAAAATGTTCACCGATTCTATATGCATTGACCGGTTTTTCAATCGGAATGGCTTAGCTACTTCCAATACATCAAATGCTGAGGAATCAGATTCAGCCCAACCCCAAATGAAAGGAACTTGTGATTTTCTCCCCAGCCGATGTTGCTTCCCTTTACCACCTGATATCACTAGCTCTTCCAATTCTAATGATTTAGGGGATAAAAGAATTTGTATACTTTCTTTCCTGATTAATTTATTGATCGGCCATGATTGGGGTTCGTACCCAACATAGGAGAACGTAAGTGTGTCGTTTTTTAAGTGAGGGGTTATTTTAATTGAGAAAGAGCCATCTTCCCGTGAAACCGAACCAAGCGATTTACCTTTTACTCCGATGTTCACAAAAGACAGTTCTTGGTTAGTTTTTATATCATTGACACTTCCTCGAATAACGGTTTGTGCCATGAGTTTGGTTTGAGAAAACACTAACAGTGTGAACAATAAAAACAGTCTTATCATTTGGTTAGGAATAGGTAGAATGCGATTTGCTGAGTATGACCTATAAATGCAGCAATCGACAATGAGGTTGCTTTTAGCATGCTTTATTTCACCATTGTTTTCATTGTTTCAAAACACTATCTTCTGGCTTTCATTTATATCGTAAGCAGGATCGATGATCTATTTAAACAACGCAGGCACTACATGGCCAAAACCGGATGAGGTAGCGCTAGCTATGAACGACTTTACCGAGCTATCTCCTGAGCGCTGGTCTGAGCTGTACGAACAGTGTTTACACACTGTGGCCAACTTCTTCAACCTTCCGAAAGAACGGCTTTTGTTCACCACCAGTTGTACAGCTGCACTTAGTATTGCCTTCAGTGATTTTCCTTGGGAACAAGGTGACAGACTCATCATTAGCCATATGGAACATCATGCGCTTTCACGCTGGTTTCATAAGCTTCAACGAGAGCAAGGCGTGGAAGGAGTGGTCATTCCCCGCGCGTCGGACGGGCCGATAGACATGCAGGTGCTGGAACAAGAATTGCAAAAAGGGGCACGTATGGTGGCTGTTTCCATGGCCACTAACGTTACGGGAGAATTACTGCCTTATGCTGAGATTGTAAAGCTAGCTCATCAATATGGCGCATTATGCTTGCTGGATGGAGCCCAAACATCGGGTATTGTCCCTATCGATATATCATCCCTTCAACCAGACCTTTTCGTGTTTGCTGGTCATAAAGGACCACTGGGGCCACAAGGGATAGGCGGCTTGTACATCACCGAATCGGTTTCGATGATTTGCCCAAGTGCTGCTTGTGAAATCACACCGGGATCTGGAAAACCCGCCATATTCCCTACTTACTGTGATGCCGGTTCGGTTAACATGATTGCTTTGGCTGGTATGTCGGCTGGCATAGCATGGCTGAATAAGCAAGGTTGGAGTGATTGGATAGCCAAAAGAAAGAAATTCTCATCAGCGTTAAGAAGAGGCCTCGCCGCCATTCCTGGGGTAATAATATACGGTAAAAACGATGCAGATGCTTCAACCGGAGCAGTGGCTGTTAATGTTGATGGTATGGGAGCAGGTCAACTAGGCGATTTGCTTTGGAATGATTATCAGATTAAAACTGGTTCCGGATTTCAATGTGCCCCTATGGCACATGAAGCCATTGGTACTGCTGAATTAGGCACTGTGCGATTGAGCGTAGGACATTGGACGAAGGATTCGGAAATAGAGGCGGTATTACATGCCTTCAGCGAGATTGCACTTAAATTGACCTAGTTCGCTTTGACTTGTTCAGTTGATTGGCGTGTCCCAAGCACCTGAAAGCTATGAATCAGCATCTGGCCGTTTTACGCTTTTTACCAACAGTGCCCCTATCAGCTACCTTTTTGATATAGTCAGTAGCTAATGGTACTTTGCAAGCCGTTCCACCCATATCAACACTTACCTTTCCAATTTTAGCGGCTATTTCAGAGGCTTTCTTGGACAATGGCTCGATGTGACAGCCAACACCAATTACGAAACCATTCATGGTATAGCGTACCCTGTTTTGTGCTTCATGAATGGTATGTCCCACGCGATCCAACAGTGTGCTATAGCGTTGCTGATCAAGTTGGTCATCCGGCAAGAGTGCAGCAAGATATGATAACGTAGCCCAGCCAGCCGCAGCAAACCTTTCTTCCTTCGATTCTATCCATTCTAAAGCCAAATCATGCCCATAAGGGCTTTCTGAAGCGATCCAAGGCACAGTATACTCGCTAATCATGTACCAATAGGCCTGGTCTGCCCATAGGTTCAATTCTGCTTTGGATATTTTCGTCTCATCCGCAATCATGCCCGCCAGATACATGGCATCGGAATTACCAGTGGCGTAGAGCTCCATGGCCAGGTCATGGTCTTTTTTCACCTTCTTTTGGATCTTTTTCAAGTCCTGCACTTTGACACCGAAGAAAGGCTCTCGAGCGCCGTGCTTTAAAAAGATATTTTTGGTGCCTTCGTGGCCATAACCTTCGAGTTCGGAGAGTACTTCTTGGCTTGTCATGATCTGATGATTTTTAATCTAGCATTATTATTCAGGGTCGGGGAATCCCTCCTCCCATTCAGAGCCGGGATAATTACTGGCGATAATTAGCTTGTTCTTAAAAATCCAGGCCGCTATTTGGAAATCCAAGCCGGTATCGGATGGACTGAAACGCCATTCCCCTTGGTAGTTAGGTGGCCCAAGTATGGTCTCACCCATCTTACTACTATTGTGGCTATCGCTGATATTCAATACCACTTCATACACGGGATATTCACCTTCATTGTCGATATAAAATACCGCGGCTGCAATCCGATCCGATATATTTCGATGTACATACAATTGACGAAAATTGTCCTCTCTTCCCACACTGAATTCTGCTTCAGGAAATTTTTTCATAAACTCATTCTTGGTCATTCCCAGGTAGAACTTTCGCTTAATGAGCTCTTGTGGAAAGTACTTCTTTTGCTTTTTAAAAGCTTTTTGTGCTAAGGTATTATTCGAAAAGAGTACCGAAGATATCAACGGAAGTATCAAAAGTAGCTTTTTCAATTGCTCCGGGTTTATTGATGATCCTAATAAAGATATACGAAACATGCGAATAATGAAATTGAGTATTCTGTTACGTTTAGGTCTAAAACAACCTATTACTTCCTAATACTTATCAAAAAAATTATATTGCTTTAACAGCTTCTAAATCAATTGCTTTGAAGCACTCAGAAACCGCCTAATCACCGGATTAGCTAAAACGAATATTTGCTAATGTACAATATAGATAGAGCTAAGCTTAGGCCATTTTCAATTGACCTATTGTTCCAAATACTCAAGGGAGAAAGGCCGCATAATTACGAAGACCTCGGAGTGACCTATAACGATGAAGTAGTTACTATTAATCATGCTTATTTTGAAAAAAATATTGAAACTGATCATCATGAACCATTAGACATAACTGTAAGATTCCAACACTGTATATTCAAAACAGCAATAAGTTTTAGGAATCATTTAATATCTGGATTGTCTTTTAGTAACTGCATATTTGAGGCTTCTTTGACAATTGGTGTGTCAACTGGCTTTGATAACATTTCGGTTCAATGGATATCCGTAAATGCTTGCAAATTATCAAGTCTAAATATCTTTAGGTGCAATGTTCAAAAAGGATTTTACGTAACTCGAGCTATTATTGAAAACATACTCGGCCTACATTTTTCAAATGTTCCTTATGTCGAATTATTCTGGATATCTGATTCAGGTTCGTTTACAATTCAAGAAACTAGTATAGATACAGTTTCGATCAGAAACTCATCAATAAAAAATATTGGCGCTGGTTCAAGTTATTATTCTAATAACGAAAACATTATTAAGTCTTTTAACATAGTTGATGGACGGTTTGATTCCATACGACTAGCAGCTAGTATTAATAAACTTTGGTTAGGGCCAGAATCTTTTGGAACGCATAAGCTGATTGCGAAAGAAATCCATATTTCAGCTCAATTGATCTTTGAATGTTACATTCGGAAAGTTATAGACTTAGAAAAGTTGCGGGTTTACGATAGGATTGTTAGTGGGTCTACTTTTTCAATAGAGGACGTAAAGACCAATAAATTGATCGTTGAAGGGCTGGTAAATCGCGGCAATTTAATCTTTCGAAATTTTTCTTGCTTGCCTGTGGAACGAAGAAGATCAGCATTTTTAATAATAGACTCCGTTCTTAACGATACAACCTTTCTCAATGTAGACTTTGATGGTTTTGATAATATAATAATTTATAATTCTGATGTTTCAGACATCACGACCCATGGTTATCATATAAAAAGTATTCCAAACAAATCCGTGTCTGCATTTTATGACAAACAAAAGCCAGTAATTGACTTCAATAATTTAGACTACTCAAAGCTGGCTGGACTCTATAATCAGTTAAGCCTTGCAATGCAAAAGCAAGGAAATCAGAGAATGTCAAACGAATATCACGCGAGCTTTTTAGAATGTAAGCGGCTTTATTTCAAACAAAGGAAAGTCAAGTGGGTAGTTCGGTCTGTTCTTTGGTTGAACAAACAAACGAACGACTATGGACGAAATTGGTTGCAATCCTCAGCGTTAACAATGGCGGTTGCCTTGGTATTATTTGTTCTTTATGTGATTTCCCTTAAACAACATTTACCAGTATTCGATACAGACCAAATTCCTTTTTTCCTTGGTAAGTATTTTGAATTTACACTGCCTATTCACAAAACAGATTTCATGATTGCAAAACCAAACGGATATGCGATATTGATAGATTCAATTTCCCGTATTTTCATTGGAATACTTATTTACCAAACAATAACTGCTTTCAGGAAACAAGGCCAATAGTTTAAGTTATTGCAGTTGAGAATGTTTTGCTTTCCAGCTTTACAAAGGCTGCTTAAGCACTATAGAATTGTCATCCGGGTCTTTGACAGCGATCACTTTTTCATTGGCAGTGGTTTGCTCTCCCCCGAATTGAGAACCACCAACAGATACAGCTTTTTTGACCATAGCATCTACATCTTCAACGATAATATCGAATTGATGCCGGTTTTGATCGACCTTCACATCTGCCAACTCGGCCGGGCATAGCAATAACTTCAGGCATTCCCATTGACCCGAGTATAACTTCATACCATACATTTCCTGTTCTTCGAATTGGATACCAAATACATGGCGATAAAAAGCCAGCATGGCTTGCATGTCGCTTACCGCGATGGTGAGCCCTTCGATATTATAGTTTCCTGCACTCATGGAGATTAGTGAATTAATAGAACTAAAGCTTCAATATAGTTATAAATGAAGCAGTCTGACAAAGTATTTATTTAACGGTGCCAGTGAGTGACAGGATGCAAAAATCCGGACTTTATTACAAAGTCCGGTTCTTTATGTTGGAATGGATTAGTTCAATTCAAAGTGTAAAGGAAAGATCATTTTCACCCTTACGTTTTCATTTCGCTGTTGTCCAGGAATCCATTTAGGTGCACTTTTGATTACTTTGAGTGCTTCTTCATCACATCCGGCACCTATCCCTCTTATGACTTCGACCTCACTTAAGCTCCCATCTTTCTCGACTATGAATTGAACAAAGACCTTGCCTTGCACTCTCATTCTTTTGGCCTGCTTGGGATACTTTAAGTTTTTTTGGATGTGTTCGTAGAAGCCTTGAGGTTGCGGCATTTTTTCTACGATCACAAATGGTGCTTCTTCCGTTACTTCCTCACCTCCTTCGTAAGCCCCAATACCTTCTACCTCGACCGAAATGGTTTCTAAAGGGCTTTCGGTTTCAGGTTCATTTGTCTCGGGCTCCGTTTTCACCACAGGGTTTACAATAACAGGTTTAACCAGTTTCTTGATAGACTTAGGTTTTGCGGGGTCCTCTATCACTGTAGAAGGTACATAAGTGATCTCTGTTCCTTCACCAATGTCGAATTGAACTTGCCTTTCTATCTTTTTGGTCTTCCATTCGAAGGCGCTGATTACCAAACCAATGCTGATGATTAGGCCCAGGTGGAAAAACAGACCTGATTTTCTATTCAGGTCTGCCTTGGTTGTTTTCTTTACTTCCATGAATAGACTAGTTAAGTGAGAATACAATTGGGATAATCATCTTCACCTTTACTGGTCTACCTCTTTGTTTACCAGGTTTCCATTTTGGTGCATTTTTGAGTACCCTTACTGCTTCTTCATCACATCCAGCTCCGATGCCTTTAATGGCAGTCACCTCGCTGAGACTTCCATCTTCTTCTATGAAGAACTGCACGAAAACTCTACCCTCAATACCCATTCTACGTGCCTGACTGGGGTATTTCATTTTCTTGCTCACATACTCATAGAAGCTGCTCATACCGCCATCCGGCTCAGGCATTCTTTCTACAATGGTGAAGAATTCTGGTTCTTCAGGCTCATCTGTAGGGCCATCGAATTCAGGAATTTCAATATCAAGATCGGGATCGCTATCTATCATGATAATGTCATCCAGATCCTCTAATTCCTCATCGTTATCTACTTCCTCAAACTCCGGGATGACCACTTTTTTAGGCGGTGGTGGAGGTGGAGGCGGTTGTACAGTGATTGGAATGATGACATCATCTGTAATTTCTTCACCACTGAAGTCTACTAATGCAGTGTAGTTATAGCTCTTCCATTCGAAAGCGCTAATAGTCAAGGCGATGGCAATGACTAATCCAAGATTGAAATAAAGACCGGACTTGCGTCGCAAGTCCGCTTTGGGCGTTTTTTTCGCTTCCATTACTTCTTGTGTTTAATTGAAAAAACGATTTATAAAAAACACCCGGCCAGGTTATTCTTTAATCTTTTGGTATCAAATAGTGGGAGTAGTTCTAGCTTCAGAGATTCTCAAAAGCGTAGTAGATGATGACCATCATACCTACGATAAAGGCAAGGTAACTCACTATGCGAAGCAAACGACGGCTATTCGACCGCTTGTGCTTGCGCATCAGCTCGCTGTAGTTCTTATGCCTTTCGATACGCCTCGAGGTCATCATTCTTCTCCTGAGCCGTATATCGTGGTTACTCATTCTCCTGCTGTTTGATTTTAAAGTTTTTCTTTAGTGCCTCAATAGCCCTGTAAGTACGCATTTTGGCACCACTTTCCGTTATTTCTAAAATATACGCAATTTCCTTGAAGCTTTTTCCTTCGAAAAAGCGTAATTCCAATACTTCTACCATAGCCGTTGGAAGCTCTTTGAGGAGCTTTACCAACAGCTGTAGCTGCTCTTCATCTGCATTCTCCACCGACTCTGCCATGATCTCCAATACCCTTCCTTCTTCTACACTGAAGAGCGCCTTAGTATCTGTCTTTCTATAATGCTTATTCACCTCATTGCTGGCTATTCTATATAGCCATGCGGAAAAAGGCAGTCCCCTGAACTCATACTTCTTTATATTCTGAAGTGCTTTGAAAAACGTCTGCGAAGTCAAGTCCGCAGCGATATCTTCGTCGTCAGTTCTTCTATAAACGAAGCTGAAGATGCCTTCAAAATACTTATCGTAAAGTTTACCAAAAGCCTTCGCATTCCGTTTCGCCGCCTGCACGATTTCCTGCTCAGCCTTGATAGCATCCTCGCTCATGTGATTGCTGATCTTCAAGGGCAACAAGTTGAATAGTTCATCCATATAATCCGCGGGATGCTTTTAAGTCACAAACTTTCGAAAATTTTTTTAAAAAACTTTAAAAAGCGCCTTTAACTACGATAGTTAACAGTAATTGCTTACCGAATGCCATGTGTCCTCGGGAAGAGAACTCATTGGCGTCGAGTACGATAGCAACTAGAGGCTTCATTTTGTTTAGAATATGAACAGTCCCGAAGCGCGAAGAAGCTCCATTAGAGATAGCTACTACAGGTATCTTTGACATTCCTATTCTGCTAGTGTCCAATAAGACTCTTTCAGAGTGACTAGTTGAGAACGGTATACTATACAGCACCGTCCTCCTGAAAGGAACCTATTGGCGTCGAGCATAATAGCAGCTAGAGGCTGCATTTTGTTTTGAATATAAAATGTCCTGAAGAGCTTAGTTTGAGATAACTGCCAAATGTATCTATTACCACTCCAAGCCTCCGTATGTCTAATAAGGCCCTTTCAGGGTGACGTATTGAGAACGGTATACTATAACAGCGCTGTCCTCCTGAAAGGAACTCATTGGCATCGAGTACGATAGCA
The DNA here is from genome assembly GCA_039819065.1 of Bacteroidota bacterium. Taxonomy (GTDB): domain Bacteria; phylum Bacteroidota; class Bacteroidia; order Cytophagales; family Cyclobacteriaceae; genus JBCBSS01. The sequence continues at coordinate 62,395 of JBCBSS010000011.1, read as the reverse complement.
GCTAGAGGCTACATTTTGTTTTGAACAAGAAAAGTCCTGAAGCGCAAGTAGGCACCGTTAGAGATAGCTACTACGTGCATCTATCGACATTTCTATTCTGCTAGTGTCCAATAAGACCCTTTCAGGGTGACTTGAAGAGAATGATGTGTGCTTTACGTTCTCGCCTCTCAACATAAATCAAGTTGAATACTGCTTCAATAATTGATAGCTTTAACACAAATACCAAAACCAAACGTGATTACCTATGGGCCGAAAACTAACTCTGCTACTTTTCATTCTTGCCGCGTTGCATCTATCGATAGCGCCAGGTTTTTCTCAAAGAAAGAGATCACAGGCTAATCAATCGGCCAAGCCGGTCGATACCAGGAAAAAATACGAAGGGTATTTCAACTTTTACTATGACGGAAAGCAGGACAAGATTTTCCTCGAAATTGATAAACTCGATACGGAATTTCTATATGTTAACTCCCTTTCCGCAGGGGTGGGATCGAATGATATAGGCCTGGACCGTGGGCAACTAGGCAATACCCGAGTGGTGAAGTTCGAAAGGCGAGGGCCAAAGGTGTTACTGGTGCAACCGAATTACCAGTATCGAGCCATCAGTGATAATGCAGATGAGCGTAGGGCTGTAAAAGAGGCTTTTGCAGAATCAGTTCTCTTTGGTTTTACTATTACCTCTGAATCTGGAGGGTCAGTCACTGTGGACGCAACTAACTTCTTTATGCAAGATGCGCATGGTGTGGCGTCAACATTAAGAAGGACTAATCAGGGCAATTATAAATTGGATAAATCCCGATCGGCGTTTTACCTGCCTCAGACCAAGAACTTTCCTGAAAACACTGAATTTGATGTGACACTTACTTTTACCGGCACCCCTGCCGGAAGATATATCCGCAGCGTAACACCAACTCCCGCCAATGTTACTGTTAGGCAGCATCATTCGTTTATCAAACTTCCTGATGATGAGTATACACCACGTGTGTTTGACCCCAGAGCTGGCTATTTCAGTATTTCTTATATGGACTACGCTACCCCAATTAGTGAGCCTATCATGAAACGGTTTATTTCTAGACATAGGTTAAAAAAGAAAGACCCTTCCGCTGCGGTCAGTGAGGCAGTTGAGCCCATCATCTATTACTTGGATCGAGGTGCGCCAGAACCTATACGTTCTGCTCTAATAGACGGAGCACGGTGGTGGAATCAGGCTTTTGAAGCGGCCGGATACAAAAATGCCTTTCAAGTGGAGCTTTTACCTGAAGGTGCAGATCCTATGGATGTGCGTTATAATGTCATCCAATGGGTACACCGCTCTACACGAGGCTGGTCTTATGGAGCATCGGTGCGTGACCCGAGAACGGGTGAGATCATTAAAGGCCATGTGAGTTTGGGCTCCTTGAGAGTACGTCAGGATTTTCTGATTGCCGAAGGCTTATTAGCGCCTTATGAGAACGGTACAGAAGTACCTAAGGAGATGGCGGAAATGGCATTAGCACGTTTGAGACAACTTTCTGCTCATGAAGTAGGGCATACTTTAGGTTTAGCCCATAGCTATGCTTCCAGTACAGAAGGGCGCGCCTCGGTAATGGATTACCCACACCCTCTAGTTAAAATCACTAATGGTAAAATAGATCTTTCAGATGCTTATGATGATAAGATCGGTGCGTGGGACAAAGTGGCCATTGCTTTCGGCTATCAAGACTTTGCAGAGGGTGTAGATGAAGCCGAAGGGCTTGAAAACATCATTCAAAAGAGCCTCAAAGAAGGCCTTACTTTTCTATCTGATCAGGATGCACGCCCTCAAAGCGGAGCACACCCTCATGCCCACTTGTGGGACAATGGCAAAAACATTACGGAAGAGCTAGATCATGTAATGAAGGTGAGAGCACTTGCATTAAGGCAATTTGGTGAAAAGAACATTAGAAAAGGCATGCCTATGGCTACTTTAGAAGAAGTGCTGGCGCCTATCTATTTCTTCCATCGATATCAAACGGAGGCTGCAGTGAAGGTGGTGGGCGGCTTGAATTACCGATACGCTATGCGTGGCGATGGTCAGCTCATTACCGAAATGGTGCCGGAGGATGAGCAAATGAAAGCGCTCAATTCAGTATTGAGTACGGTCACACCGAATGCGTTGGCTCTGCCTGAGTCTGTATTGCAGATGATTCCTCCACGCCCTTTAGGCTATGGTAGAACGCGTGAAGTGATTGGCATTCGCACCGGGCTTACTTTTGATGCATTGGGAGCTGCGGAAAGTGCAGCCGATTTTAGCATGGGACTTTTGCTTAATCCAGCCAAAGCTAATCGTCTGGTGGAGTACAATGCTCGCAATAGTGCACAACCAAGCCTTGAAGGTGTTATTAACAAAGTGCTCAATAGTACGATAAAATTGAAGAATGAGTCTGGCTATCATGGGGAAATCCAAAGAACAGTCAATGTTGTGGTGGTAGAACACCTGATTAACCTGGCTTCAAGCAGAGGTTCATCCTCGCAAACCAAAGCGATTGCTACTTATGCGCTAGATCAATTGAGGGATTGGATGAATTCTAAAATTAATACCTCTAATCAAAGAGCACACTTTTTCTATCTCGACAGAAAGATCGAGCAATTTCTGGATGATCCAGAAGAATATGAGGCGCAACAAGCCTTGACCCCTCCTGCAGGCTCACCTATTGGTACAGATCACCTCTGTGGGGGACATTTTGATTTTTGATATTGTTCATGATACATGGAATCAGGAGAAACTAATCTCAATACGTTATTAAGAAACATATCCCCCAAGATCAACCCCGGAGAATATGTTTTTTGTGTGGTTCAAAAGTTTGATATCAAGCTAATTGAGCAGGCACTGTTTCATTTTCGTGAATCTGAAGGAATCACCATCATTATTGAAAAAGAAAGGGCAGACGAACTGGGCATTAAGTACGAAACTATATTTGCCTGGATTACCCTGGAAGTCCATTCGTCGCTAGATGCTGTTGGTCTTACTGCCAGTTTTTCTCAAATATTGGCAGTGAATAAGATAAGTTGCAATGTAGTTGCTGGCTACTATCACGACCATCTTTTTGTACGGTTGGAAGAGGCAGAGCATGCTACAAGCTTATTAGACTCGCTGAGTTCATTGAGTTAAACATTGGAAAAATGAATGACCAGGGATTGGGTATCTTCAATGAGTTTTGGGATGGGCATCCAAACCATCTACCGCTATTAAGACTGAAGGGCCTTAACAGCCAAGTCTCAGATTTGAGCCTTACCAAGAGCTTGCAACGACTGGATCATTTATGTAGCCAACACAGTAAAAGCAAAGTGGTAGAAGGAATCCAGAAAATGCTCCAAAGTGAAAATTGGAGGCTGCATTTGGTGGCGATTCTAGCTTCCTTCAAGTTGCCCGAAAAGGAACAGCAAGATTTGATTTCAGATTTATGGATAAGGCTTCAAAAAGGTTCTTGGGTAAGTCCGCAGATTTTGTCGGTGCTTTCAATGATAGATGAAGCATTTGAAATCAAAGCCAGGCGGATTTTGGAATATGGTTTTGAGGTGAAACGCTCCTCTACGGGTGTAGTGGTACATCACCATGCCAGAGGCCCTGAAGGTTCGGAGGGCGCTGCAGAAAAGATGGTTAGTTCGATAAAATCGCTACTTGAGAATCAAGAAGATGACTTTGGATGGAAGGGTAACCTTATCAATCTGATAACGCTTAAAGTGTTTAAAACACGCACGATTCAATAAATTCACTAACATGAACCCTCAAATTGGCAAGTATGTCATTTTTGCTGGCTTGGTCATAGTTATAGCCGGGGTATTGATCTATGCCTTCGGTGATAAACTCGGTTGGTTAGGAAAATTGCCCGGTGATATACGTGTTAAAAGAGAAGGCATGAAATTCTACATTCCCATTACAACCATGATTCTGGTAAGCGTGATACTGACCGTAGTGGTTAATTTGATCAGAAGGTTTTTGTAGTCAACTTCTCGTTGCGAGGAACGAAGCAATCCCGAGGCTACCAACTAGGCACTCTTTAATCCTTCTTGGGCGTAGCGTTCCAAATGTCGAGGTAGATCTTCCAGGTGTCTTTCTTTACTTCTTTCCAGACTATCACATATTTGCCTTGCCAAGAAGAAGGCTTTCCATTGAACTCGCTTTTGCCTTCGTAATAGCCGTAGTCATATGCATAGCCATCTCCGGTTATGCGAATCTCTTCGGGGAAGATCTTGTGGTATGATATTTTGTAGCCTTTGTCCAGATTTCTGGTCCAGTACCACCTTACTGAATCGGAACCAGATAAGATATCCATGCCACCTGGGAATACCTTACCATCCTTGGTGTAGGCATCAACCACCGCATCATAATCGCCAGCCATCAGGTCTTTGGAAAACTGGTCAATATTCTTTTTGATGATCTTCAGCGTCTTGGAATCATCGTTTTGTGCCGCAGATGTTCCAACAGTGAGGAAGTATAGAATGGCTAAAAGGAAAAAGCTTCTGGACATGATAATGGTTATTCTACTGCTTCAAATTGTTGTAGCAACTCCTCGACCGGCCTCACATCCTGATAAAAATCCAACAGCTTGAGCATGACTCGGTCGACGATAGTATCGGGGCATGATGCACCGCTAGTAAGTACTACCCGCAATGGCTTTGATGTGGGTAGAAAATCATGTGTCACTTTCATTTCATGAGACCTGAAATCATAGTGATGGATTTCCGCCTCAGATTTAATTTCTTTCTCAGAGTTGATGAAGTAGGTGGGGAATTTGCTCTCACACAATTCTACAATATGGGATGTATTAGAACTGTTATAACCACCCACTACAATGGCGATGTCAGCCTCTTCTTCCAACAAGCCATAAGTGGCATCTTGATTATCATTGGTTGCATAGCAAAGTGTATCGCGCGTATCGGCGAAGTGTGTTGCTGTATCTGCCTCCCCGTACAAGTCAAGCATCACTTGCTTGAAATAGTCTGCAATGGCTTGCGTCTCCGTGGCTAGCATGGTCGTTTGATTCACTACCCCAACCTTATTAAGGTGTTTCTCTATATCGAACCCGGGAGAATACTTGTCTTTGAATATGTTATAAAACTCGCTTTTAGGCATATCCCCCTTGATGATCGCTCCTAATTGCTCGGCTTCTGCCATATCCTTGATCACGACCGAAGGGCCATTCTGCATACTGTGAGAGAAAGTAGCGCGCGTTTCTTCGTGGTTATATTTACCATGAATGATGACTGTATAATCCTGCTCACCCAGTTTCTTGGATCGCTTCCATACTTTCTCCACAAATGGACAAGTAGTATTATACTGCTCTACTTGAATTCCTTTTTCCTCCAGAATTTGCTTGATTTCTATGGTAGTACCGAAAGCCGGGATAATGACGACATCATCACTTTTTAGTTCGTCCCAATCGATGAACTGGGTACCATCGGTATCCATTATAAACTTAATGCCTTTGTTCTGTAAGTCTTCATTCACTTCCTGGTTATGGATCATCTGGCTGAGCAGATAAACATTCTTATCAGGGTTTTCTTCCAGTGCATTGTAGCTGATCTCAATAGCGTTTTCTACACCATAACAGAACCCAAAGTGACGTGCGATATAGAATTTGACCGGTCCAAAATCCAATTCTGTAGGCTTAAGGTCTTTCTTGCGGGGATCCTGAATTTTTCTGGACTCCTTGACCCTTCCTATGATGGAAGAGCGATAGTATGCTGGAATGTCAAACTTTTTGATAGCTTTTTACTTTAGCGACCTACAAAAATATAATAACAATTCTATTAAATGTATTCCTAGCTACGAAATGGTAACCAACTTTGGATGTAGTCTTGAAAAATAACAAATTGCGAGGTCATAAGTTGGGCACTCAGCCTAATCACACGAACAACAACCAAATCACATGGAATTATTATTACTTAAGTTGGGCATAATCAAGCTTTCTCAGGGCAAGATTGATAGCTGGTCTAAAAAGGGCAAAAAAGAACTTCTCGTTTATGCCTTGGATAAGGGGGTATATCATATTCGAGAAAAGGCGGCTATTGAGCTTGGTAAAATCAACGACCCCTCTCTGATTGATCAACTGAAGAACTATATCAACGACTCGGTATCGTCAGTTTCCATAGCAGCAATGGATGCGATTGAGCATATCGGCAAAGATCAGCTGGATGATCAGTTGGCCGAACGCATCAAGAAACAGAGAAAAATTTGGGAGAGGAAAGCATACGAATCTCAATTGTCACAAAGGGCTGGCTATCAAGGGAAGCTGATCCAAACTTATTCCAAGGATTACGAGAGATACATCTTGATCTATGATATTACCAAGGTCAATTTGAAAAAAGGAATAGAAGAATTTGGCGAGTTATCCGGTGATGATCAAAAGGAGGATTTTGATTTCTTTTTTAAAGAATTGAATGATAAATGGGTTGCACTCAAATTCAGCAACCAAATAGATTTTTTTTCCTACCATACCCTGATTGCTTGGTTACCATCCTACAGTAATGACCCTGAGTATACTTATTCTATTGGAGTAGCTCAACACCGATCGAACGAAGAGCTTAGCTATTACTGCAATGCTGATTTTTACCGAGAGAATGGAGAAAGTCTAATTGGTGTTTTCCACAGCGGACAGCCACTATTCATTTATTTACCAGAAGCTTTTATGGAGAATGGTAACATAATGCTCACCAGAGATTTTATGCTGCCAATGAGCATTTTTGAAAATACATTATTAGAACATGATCTGAGCCTAGAAAAGTTAGACGAAGGTTTTGAGAAAGTGGTTATTCCTATGAACGTACCTAAGTGATGTGGAGCTTTACGCTAACTCATCAAATCAAAATCACCCCCAAATACCTTTTCTACTTTACCGGTTTGCCAGTTTTTCTTAAGATCTCTTATCAGCGGGGATTTGGATAGCTTATATCTTCTACAGACGGATGAAAAGTCGAATGCATCGAATCGCTTGATCAATGCACTGGATTTTAGATCCTTATAATCCGCAAGTTTTCTAGGTAGTACACCAACCTTCACTTTGTACTTTTTGGCTTTCTCTTCTTTGTTTTCAACGATTTCGAAAACATGATGTCCAGCCTCCTCTCTTAGGATTTTGAAAGCACCAAACCCTGAAATTGAAAAGTAGATGCTGTTTTCTACGGTGTCATCAACGGTCTTAATATGGCGCAAATCCATTTTTCTGGACTTAGACCATCCTTTGTACATTTCTTCAATGACCTGCCCATAGTCCTCAGCATCTTTGGTATAAGCGATGTACAAGTAGGCATCCTGCTCTATCTCCTGTTCGAAGCTGATGAATGCTTCATTAAGTAGGTAAATCCTTTGTGCTAGTTTTTTGATCAATCGAGGATCGTAGGAAAGTCTTTCCTTAGAAGGGTCGTCCAACCGGTTAAATAGGTTGTTGCTAGTTTCAAGTGCCGCTTCGAAGCGGTCAATAAATTCTATTTCGGAAAGAATACGTTGCCGCTCAGGATTGTCCCAGAAATCTAGGGCTGACATAGCCTCAATATGCTGCGTTTTGTTCTCTTCAAGTTCCTTCACCTTCACTAAGTCATTCAAAGCTTTCAACGCCTTCTCGATCGCATGGAATTCGGAGGAAACGCCTTGTGCGTCAGCGATGATGTTGGTAATGGTCAGCTCTTGAGACTTCTCTTTCTGCGAGGCTAGTATCTGCTTCTTTTGTTGCCAGGTATAATCAGGCTCATCAGGATCGATGAACTCTACTTTCAACTTATCTTTTCCACCACTAACTAGTAGAAACTGATCGCCTTTAGGGAAATTGTGATTGACGATGGTAATGGCCAAAGGCGCCAATAAGTACTTCTCTATCGCGCGCTTTAAAGGCCTTGCCCCCATTTTGGTAGAGAAACCTTTCTCTAATAAGAATTCTATGGCAGAATCCTCCAGGTCAAGCTCCCATTTTCTTCTTCTGAAGCCCCGGCGTTTCAAGACTTTCTTCAGCTCATTCTTCAGAATGTTCTTAGCCACTGCCTTACTCAATGGCTTGAATGCCACTACCTTATCAATTCTATTGATAAACTCAGGCCGAAAAGTACCGGAGATGGATTCAGTGATATTTTCCTCCATATCCACCGCATCCGTCTTTTGAAAACCGATACGGCTACTACTTGGAAGACTGGCACCGAGATTCGAGGTCATGATAATGATAGAATGACGGAAATCGGCATTGGCACCACGTTGGTCAGTCAGCCTTCCATCGTCGAAGACTTGCAAGAACAAATCCCAAATCTTAGGATGGGCCTTTTCAAATTCATCCAATAGTACCACCGAGAAAGGATTACTGCGGATTTGATTGACCAAGGCAGAGTTTTCTGCGACATCTGCTGCATCGCCTAATATCTTGTAAGTGGATTCTTGGGTCTGGAACTCACTCATGTCCATTCTAATGAGCCGATCTTCAGAGCCGAAGAGATATTCTGCCAACGCTTTGGCAATTTCGGTCTTACCAGTTCCCGTGGGGCCGACGAACAAGAATACGGCAGATGGTCTGGTAGGATCAGTCAATCCGGCTTTGATCATGGCGATACGCTCTACTAGCGTAGAAACAGCATCATCCTGACCAATGACCTTGGTAGCGAAGTGCGCCTTTAACTCCTCCAGTTCGAGCTTTTCCTTGTCATCGAGGATAGAGGTAGGCAGCCCTGTGATATTGGACAGCGATTGTATAAAGTCTTCCGTTACGATCGGATCTTTGATTTGCCCCTTGGCCTCGACCACGACTTTGGTTTGCTTGAGCAAATCAATCAAACAACCAGGGTTTTCTTTGTGCGAAAGGTATTGCTTGGCCAGATAATATACTTCCTCAAGGCTCTTCTTAGAGAAGCCCTTCCACATCTGTTTGCGGTTGTCCGACTTTACCCATTCTTGGGCCAGATCAAGGGTAAACTCTTTGGTAGAAGTAGAAATGCGTACGATCTCGAAAGCACTCAATACTTGCGGCCTTAGCTGAACGAGCTTCTCGAAGTTTTTAGAATCTATCTCCCCAATCATTTTGAGGCCACCACTTTCTACCTCGGGTAGAATTTGATCCAGAATACTGACCGGCGAGTATTCATGCCGCCCGCCGTAATAAAGCTCTTGGAACCTTGGCACTGACCAGAGACTGTTTTTCCTGGTTTTGAGACCCTCAAGTACTTTCTGTACATTCATCTCAAGGTCGCCGATATAACGCTGCCCGGCCATGACATTACCAGCTGAAGCATTGAAGATCATCCAATTTCTCGAAGTCAATGTTTTCGAAACCAGGTTAATCACTGTGCTTTTACCCACTCCCTTTTCTCCTGTGATCAATACGGATTTAGGGTTGGTTTTGGTAAGCAAGCCGCAAACGGCGGTGATGATTTCTTCTATTTGGGGGTTGACAACGGTATTGGCAGGCATATCCTTAGCCGACCAAATTGTTCCAATGGCTCTTAATTGATATTCGTCCAAGATGCTAGGGAGTGTGAAAATTCAAAATGAGCACCTAATATAAAGAATATCAGACGCATGGAACAGTTTGGTATACCAGATAAATATTCAAGTCATAATATTTATGGGCATAGAATATCTTACATGCCTAGTGTCTCACAGCAATAAGGCTTCATAAAAATAATATTATAAATATTTAAGTTTTAACAATTATGCAATAATCATATCATAACTTATTTATTCAAAGAATTAATAAGCAAACTGAATGAATCATCCCAATTATGTAAAACTATAAATAGATAAATCATGAAAAAGCAAAAATTAAAACTATCCAACCTTCAAGTTAAGAGCTTCGTAACTGAACTTGCAGATAACCAACCTAATACCGTAAAGGGAGGGCAAACTGGGCAAGAAAACCGTAGATTAGTTTCGCAAGGTTGTCCTAATGGCTCACAACCAGAGCACAGCTGTGGATGGTGGTGTTGCCCAACTCGTCCCGTTCCTTGTAACACTGGAATACAGCCACTATTCTAGACAGTAGAGCAACTTTTTCATATTGAAACAGTGCATAGCAAGCTTAATGCACTGTTTCTGTTTCTATAGCTTTCGTTTAAATATATTCTTTCAATTCACTATCTGTCCTAAAATGGCCTCTCCATTTGACATATCTGAAAACATGGACGAAAAGCATTATTTCCAACAACTACGCAACCTGTTGTGCCTGGAAAGTTCAACGATTGAAGCAGGCAAAATGATGAGCTCACCTGCCATTACATTCAAGGGAAAAGTCTTTTGCTTTCTTTCTCGAAAGCATAGCATGGTATTCAAACTGGGCCAAGAACTGTCTGATGAATTGATAGCATGTGTTTCTCCTTTTGCGCCTTTCAAGACCAAGCCACCGATGAAAGTATGGTGGGAATCCTCCTTAGATCAATCCGGCAACTGGGAGATGCTATCAAGACAAGCTTTGGAAGTGGTAAAAACCGAACAGCTATGATCAGTCGGGAATTCATTCAGTTTTTTCAGGAGCTTGACCGAAACAACAATAAAGCATGGTTTCACCAGCATAAGTCTGCTTATGAAAGCTTTGTTAAGCAACCATTTGAGCAGATTGTTCAAAAAGTATTGGACGAGTTGAACAGCATTGAATCCGGCTATCCCATTCAAGCCAAAGAGACCCTTTTTAGAATAAATCGAGATGTAAGGTTTAGTAGCGACAAACGGCCTTATCATACCATGATCAAAGCCAGTATCGTTCGAGGCGGTAAAAAGTCAGCCATGCCGGGCTTTTACCTGGCGGCAGATGCGCAAGCACTTAAGATAGGCGGAGGATTGCGCATGATTCAACCCAAAAATTTAAAGTACGTTCGCCAGTTCGTGAGTAAGCATATTGATGAGTTATTGGCTATTACCGAGCAAACCACGTTTAAGAAACACTATCCTGAAGTGCTGGGAGAGCGCTATAAGACCCAAGATCTTATGGCCAGGAATAGTACAACGCCCAGCCCGTACCTCTTGAATAAGCAATTCTATGTTATGAAGGACTATCCAATTAATGATTATCTTGATCAGGATTTGACCTCATTCATCATGCAACATGTTGAGATTCTTCGCCCATTCAATGGCCTGCTTCAACGCGCTATTTCTCATTAAAATCTAAAACGGCTATGAGGGAATACATGATCATATTAAAGGGGAAAAAGCCGCTTGATTATTCCCCGGAGGCCTTGCAAAAGAGGCTGGAAGCTTACCGTGAGTGGGCTCAGCAACTTGGGGAACAGTATGTGACCGGACAACGATTAGAGCAAGAGGGAGCTTATATTAAAGAAAAGAACAATATCCTGACCGATGGACCTTTCCTGGAATCCAAAGAGATAATAGCCGGTTATATCATTATTAAAGCGGTTGACCTAAATCAGGCAATCGCCGTCACCAATGATCTGCCCCTCTTGGCGCATTTCGAAGCTTATGTCAGGCCGTTGATTGATGAGCACCAGTAATCAAATCGTAGATCATTTTTTCCGGCGCCAATCCGCTAAAATTGTGGCCATATTGAGCAAGATATACGGGTTGGTGCATATCGAAACGATAGAAGATTGTGTACAAGACACAATGATAACCGCCTTGGAACAATGGGCACTGCAAAGCATACCAGATAAACCTGAGGCCTGGCTAATAGATGTAGCACGGAAAAAACTCATCAATCAGTTGAACCGAGCATCTACCTATCAAACAAAAGTACTGGCCAGCATCAGCAATGATAACCCCCACCTCGAGGAGCAACCAGTTCTGACCGATCACTTCATCAAAGATACTCAACTGCGCATGTTGCTGGCCTGCTGCCACCCAGGGATACAACAAGAAGGTCAAATCGCCTTAGCACTCAAAACACTCTGTGGGTTTGGTGTTCAGGAGATTGCCAATGCTTTATTTACAAGTAAAGACACGGTTAACAAACAACTGTATCGGGCGAAGCAAATGTTTAGAAATGGTCAGGTAGCTCTTGTCATGCCTGGTAAGGAGCAGCTTGAAGGCCGGTTGAATGTTGTATTAAAAACCATCTACCTGGTTTTTAATGAAGGCTACTTTTCTGCCATTGATCAACAGATTGTATCTAAAGACATTTGCTTTGAATCAATCAGAATGGGGCAGGAGTTGGAAAGCGCTTTTCCGGATTATACCCCGATCAAAGCTTTTTTAGCCTTAGCCCTTTTCCAGTTTGCTCGATTTGATGCACGCTATGATGAACATGGTGTTTTACTGCTTTTTGAAGAACAGAACCGCTTACTATGGAATAAACCAATGATCGATCAAGCAATGTCTTACCTAAATGATTCTCAGGGAGATACGCTTTCCGAGTACCACATTCAAGCAGGCATTCTAGCCGAATATGTCTTAGCGGAAAGATGCGATCGAACCTGTTGGGAAAACATATTGAAGTACTACGACCTACATCTATCGATTTATAACAGCGATTACATGCGGCTTAATTATGCCATAGCCTTATTCAAAGCAGGTAATGAAGATAAAGCAGAGGCAGTGCTGCAAGCGCTAGAAAAACACTCCAGGCTCAAGAAACATTGGCAGTTATACTTCGCTCTATCTACATTCTACTTTCTGAAAGGAGATCCTCAAAAAGGAAAAGATTATGCTGACCGCTGTACTAAGATGAATGCCCCGCCGGTTGCTTTGACCAAATTGGATGCTCAGTGGCATCGTTAGCACGTTTACTACTAAGATTCGATACATATTCAGCCAATCCATCCACATATTTTGCCGGTGCTTTCTTGAAGTTAGGCCGAATTAGCAATGCATCCATGATACGTCCTAACCATCCAAACTTGAGTTGATATACAAAGGTGAAATTGACACGTGTTTTAATATCACTCAGCGTTTGAAGGGCTACCTCTCCTCTCATAAAATGGTGCGGAGGCAGCATTTTTCCATCGATCACTTCTACCTTGAACGATTCCATCTCTTTCCATGCTGTAATCCTCTCTACCATTTCACCCATAGGAAGCAAAATGCAATGCCGGGTACAACCCACCCCGGAAACTTGGGGTGTCATAGTGCTAGAATCTCTGACTAACGGATGAAAGTTTTTAATGTCGCCCGGGTATTTTAAAGCTGCCCAAACCTGAGCAATTGGGGCGTCAATGATCAAAGAAGCCTGAAGTGTCGTGACACCTTGTTTCGAACTAACTATTGTCTTTGCCATCTTGATTTTTCCTTAATGTCAAATGAGTTGAAGGAAATAGGACAATGGATAAATTTAAGAGTACAAACGAATTCTTTAGGCTGACATTCATTGAGATTATGCTATATTTAGCCCTTAAGAAACTGGTCGGTCTGGCCAGCTAATAACCTCAACCAAAGCAATTATTATGAAGACGAAGAATACTGTTATTGTTCTCCTATTACTTTCACTCATGGCCTGTAACGTTTCTGGCTTCAAAGAAATCTTTCAAAACTCAGGAAGAATTACCGAACTATTGAAGGAAAGTACGGAATGTCATGAAGTTCAGATGGTTAGCTACAACATTACCAATGGCGTGTCGAACGTGACCTATAAACTCGTAGGTTGTGAATATGAGGACTTGAGCACAGAAGCTGATCGCTTAGTCGGTATGTTGCAGGATAGCGTAACCAATTTTTGCAATATCGACCATTTTAACATGGTTTTTGTTTACAAAGGTGAACAGCAAGTAGTTACCTATAACGACTGCGAGCGCGAAGAAGAAAAGAACCCTCTTTGATTAGCAACGCTATTCCTTTACCGATAAACATTATATTTGGTGCTGGCTTAATCTAATTAGTAGTTCTACAACGCTCAAATCAAAAGAACATGAAGAAAATATTACTGATTGCCTTGGTGGCTATTTCTACATCGGCCTTAGGGCAGGCATATATGGACGATATCGTTGATAAATCCTGTCAATGTATCAGCTCTTTACCTGAAGATCTGAATCAGGATAATTTAAACCTCGAGTTTGGTCTTTGCATACTACAGGCTGCGCAATCTTATGAAAAGAAGCTCAAAAAGGACTATGACATCGACCTTGAAAAGATAGATGGTGAGGTAGGTCAAGAATTCGGACGTTTGATTGGATTAAAAATGGCTTCGAAGTGTCCTGATTTATTATTGGCCATAACGAATCGCGTCAAAGAAAGTGAGCAGCAAGTGACTGAAGAGGTAGAAGCCTCCGTCCGTAGTGTGGAAGGTGAAATTGTTAATGTCGAAGATGACCAATTTGTAGCCATCACGGTGAAAGGAAGTAATGGAAAAACCTACAAATACTACTGGTTGCAGTATGTAGACTCAGATATAGATGTATCGGCAGGATACGATGGGTTGGTTGGCAAAAACGTCAGTATTGGTTTCACTACCAAAGAATTCTTCGACCCCAAGATCAAAGAATATCGCTTGTTCAATGTCATTTCTACCTTAAGCATCAACTAAAACAAAATACCCATCTTTTAAAAAACCGTATCAGAAGCCGTTCTGAAAGTTTATTTCGATCCCGACTGGTCGGGAGAGAAATCTATCTTGACTTAAAGGTTTGATTGTTAGAGAGATGCATTTCTCCTTAAAGTCGGGATAACTGGCTTTTAATACAGCTTCTTCATAGTTGTTGCAATTCCTCAAGTTTCCTAACTTGAGAAGGTCAAAATTCAATAACAACTATGAAAAAACTACTCATTGCTGTCTTGCTCGTGTATACATCAGCAAGCGGTTTCAGCCAAAACAAAAAGATCTGTGTTACGGTCGATGACCTGCCTGTTGTTACCTACGGCAAAACTGATCATCAATTACGGCTGACTATTACCAAGAGGCTCATTGCTACCTTCAAGCAGTATGATATTCCTGCCATTGGATACGTCAATGAAAGCAAACTCTACGCAAATGGTGAGTTCAAACAAGAGCGCCTGGACCTGCTGGAAATGTGGCTGGCTGGGGGTAATGACTTGGGGAACCACACTTTTTCCCACCCAAGCTATCACAAAGCTGACTTCACCACATTTACGAAGGATATCATTAAAGGAGAGCAGCTGACCAAACCGTTAGTCGAGAAATACGGTAAAGCACTTAAATATTTCAGGCACCCATACTTGAGAGTAGGGCTAACAAAGGAAAAGCACCAGGCCTTGACCCAATTCCTGACTGAGCATGGTTACACCGAAGCGCCGGTTACAATTGATAATGAAGATTACCTGTTCGCTAAGGCTTATCACCTGGCTTATAACAAAAGAGATGAGGCGACCATGTCCAAGATCGGTGAGGATTATGTGACCTATATGGAAGACAAGCTCATATTCTACGAGAATATGTCCATCAAGTTATTCGAAAGACCGATGGCCCAGTCCTTATTGATACATGCCAGCTTACTTAACGCCGACTATATGGACGATCTGGCTGAAATTTACAAGAAGCATGGATACACCTTCGTATCTCAAGAAGACGTACTCAAAGATGAAGCCTACAATTCAGAGATTACCCGTTACGGGGATTGGGGCATTTCCTGGTTAGACCGATGGGCATTGAGCCAAGGAAAGAAAGGTGCTTTTTTTGCTGGAGATATACCAACTCCGAATTATGTCAAAGAATTAGCGCGATGAAAAAGGTGGGTCTTAACACGTTCTATGCGCTACTTAATCAGGACAAAGTATGATGGATATTGTGAATGGGTGTGATCGCGTATAGAAACTACAAACCGCTTTTATTTGACAGAATACTAAATTTTGATACTTCAGGATTAGAAAAGCTGGTAAATGAACTCTCTCAACAAGGACACACCAAGAAAGAAATCTATTTACTATTCGAAGTATTTCACCGAGATGTTCAAACTGATTCTAGCACAAAAGATAAAGAGGAGTACTATGATGTATTGACTGATTTCATGGATGGGTTCACTAGTTGGGCGAAAGGTGCTAGACTGTTACCCGATGAGCCTGATGTGTGAAAGATATATTTTTTTAAGAGGGTGTCTCAAAAGCTGTCTTTTCGATCTCGACAGGTCGGGATGACATTAAAACGGGCTTTTGAGGCAGCCTCTCAATTATAATATTACCCGAAACAACCTCTACTTACACCAAATATCCAGTCGTCAGCAGCCTCATCAAACTCATCCCCACAGTTACTGTCACTGCTACCACCCGAGCTGAAGTTGACATTGCTACATTGGTCATGATCCATACAGTCCTTTGTCCAGGCACTTGGAATCCACCATTGACCGCAATCACCTCCGCAGCGACCCATGCACCCATAGCCGGGTCTTGCCGTGCTACCTACACGTACACGATCACTTTGGCTACCGCGAGAATCATCATATTGCGCGGTGACCGTGGTGTTTTTCCTGATGCAGGTCACGCCCTCGTTGCGGCTAGCCAGTACTTTTTCGCTTTTCTGCGCCGTTGAGAATTGCTGGTTGAACCGGTAAGCATATCCAGTCGGCGCATTTGACCAATACTCCAAAGTTCTGATCAAACTGTACTCGGCATAGGAAACATTGCCTTCTTTAGCATCGACATAGCTGAATAAGTGCTGAGCAACTTCAAGCAAGGCACGCTTATCGCCTTTATTCAGGAGGGCATTGTTACCATCAAATTCTAGCACCCCTTCTGCAAAAGCGATATGACCTTTTAACTCGTGATCACCGATATTGACTTGTAGTTGAAAAACTAAAGGGTCAATTTCTTCAATACGATATTTCACCGTACGATCTGAAGCTGAGACTTCCCCTTTAATTACCTGAGGTGTGTTGACATTTACACCTGCTTCGCTAGCTAGCGGATCAGATATCCGCTCGTCAGTACAGCTGGTTACACCCACCAGCAACATGACGAAAATCATGCATTTAATTGTAAAATTATCTTTCATTGGTTTAATTTTTTGAGAATATAATAAAATGATATCATTTTAATTGTAAAATTTTAACAATTTGGCAAAATGGTAAGCTTGCGCTAAGGACATCGTAAAATAGTTTTCACTAGCTTAGTATGATTTTCTAGGACCAATAGAATAGCTAAGCCAATGAAACGAATAATGATGATATGCGCATTGCTGATCTGCATAGCGCCCATGCTTCTCGGACAAACTACCGGGCCTGAGAAAGGATCACTCGTGGTGGTCGGTGGAGGTAAGATTACCGAGTCGATTGCCAAGAAATTTATGGAACTGGCTGGAGGCCCAGATGCATCAATAATTGTGATCCCCACCGCACTTGGCAGAGACCAATATAACGATAATGCAGGAGGAGCTGGAGCATTAAGGCAGTATGGCGCTACTAATGTGATTGTCCTGCACACAAGCGATCCGAAAGTGGCAGATTCTGATCAGTTTGTTAAACCTCTCAAAACGGCTGACGCCGTCTGGTTTGGAGGTGGGCGACAATGGCGATTGGTGGATGCCTACAAGGGCACTAAAGCTGAAAAAGCCTTTTGGGAAATACTGGATCGAGGCGGTGTAATCGGAGGCTCATCCGCAGGCGCAACTATACAAGGTTCGTACCTGGCCAGAGGAGACACCAAGACCAACCAGATCATGATGGGGGATCACGAAGAAGGCTTCGGATTCATAAAGAACATCGCGATTGATCAGCATGTACTGGCTAGAAACCGTCACTTTGACCTATTCGATATAATGAAGAACCGCCCAGAGTTGCTGGGCATTGGCCTGGATGAAAGTACGGCCATAGTGGTTCAAGGCGATACTTTTGAGGTAATTGGATCTAGCTATGTGCTGATATATGATAATGACTTCTGGTCAAGAGAAGGAAGCAAACTCAAAAACCTACCTCCACAATCCAGCCTGTTTTATTTTCTTAGAGAAGGGGATCGCTACAACATGAAAAAGAGAAAAGTAGTCAATTGAATTGAAGGAAGCACTGAATAAGCGCTGCATGAGGTAAGTTAATTATCTTGATTGTTATGCATGACAAAGCCAAAAAAGAAAAGGGGTTTTCGTAAAATTGTTGTTGATGGTATTCAGTACAATTGGCGTCTGGATAATGAAGTGGTCATTCTTCCTGATGAAATATCATGCAGCCGGTTGACCGTAGATTTTGGCTTTTATGATCCTTGGCTATACGTCAATGATAAGGAAAATGAGCCTGAAGCTTTTGAGCCAAGGCTGGTTACGCCAAAGTTTATCGAAGCATGTATAAGATTTGCATTGAGTGTGGGATGGTTAAAAGGAGGTGAAAATCAGCTACTAGAGATAGTGTATAGAAAAGGAGTATTTGAAAGGAAATAGCCATGGGTAACAACAGCGTATCGCAGAGGGATAGAATCAGCTTGGACAAACTAAGTAGGGCAGTATTAATTATTCTAATTCTACCAGCGGTATTGACGTTAAGATACCCAGACAATTCAGAAGTAAAATGGATAGTCATCATATTAACCGTTTTGTACGGAATGATGAGGGTCGTTTACATCACCAATTTAGAGCCTGCTGAAAATAGTAAAAGCCGTGGCGTATTTCCTTATCATAGATGGTTTATTGGGGTTAATCAATGGGTTTTTATCCCATTGGAACTGGCTTCATTCGGCCTTTTTGGTTTATATGATAAGTGGGATTTGGCCATTTTGGTGCTAGTGGCTTGGTTCACCAATGTACTGGAGCGCTTCGTCAGAAACCGCAGAAAGCTTTATAATCTGACCATCACTGATGAGATGATCATCATCAAGGAAGATAGCAATAAAGAGATCTCGTTGAAGAATATCAGTTCTATTGATAGTCAAAATGAAAAGGTATGGGTCATTAAGGAATCAGATGATCGCACCAAACATGAGATTGTATTTAGGAGAATTGACAAAAGCCACCGCGCTGCGTTGAAAGAGGAGTTACTAAAAGTCGAGTCACAGATTATAGACAAAGACATAAAAGATCAAAAAGAAACCAACCAAAAAAACCAAAATCAGCATGTTCGGACTGTTTAAAAAACAACCCGGCCCATCAGTAACAGAAGAGGATAAAGAGTGGATAGAAGAAAGTTTATTGTGGCTCGTCAAGTCCTTTGGTACTAGAAAAATATTTACTGAACCATTTTTGGTTCCAACCTACGATAACTTCCCTTATGATAATGGCAATGATGAAACTCAATTTCAAAGGCTATTTGAGCAATTATGTGAAATTTGGGGAGTTAATTCTAACGAGATTCGCATCAAGGTTTTTGATAATATAAAATCAAAGCAGTGGACGGATTGGATGCCTCAGGGAAAGATTTCTGAGCCCGCTGGTGTCTTTTATCAGGGAAGCGATGCTGATAAAGAAAAATTCACCATCGAGTTGGCCAAGTCTACCTTTGAAAACCTGCACTTGTTGATAGCGGTAGTATCACATGAACTGGCTCATGTGAAGCTTTTAGGGGGTGAGTATTTGCATGTCGATGATGCAGAAATGGAATTATTAACAGACTTGTCCGTGATATTTTGGGGTTTTGGAATTTTTATGGCCAATTCTTGTGAGACAAGGGATAATAATTGGGTAGGCCGAACGGGTTATTTACCTAATGAAGTCATAAGCTATACTAACGCACTGCTATGCTATGCATCAAATAGCTCCTCAAACGAATATGCTCAATATCTAAATACAAATACAAAAAGTCTATTCATACAAGATTACGAATACCTGAAATCCACAGGGAATACCAGTTTTACAAAGCATAATATTTCGGAAAGTGAAAATTGGTTCAAATATTTTGAAGAAACTACTCGTCTTTTTGATGAAGGAGAATTTGAAAAGGTGATAGAACTTTCGGAAAGCCTTATTAGCATTGATTCTAACAATCATTATGTTTTAAACAATTTAGGCTATGCACAATTGCTGCTCAAAGAGTATGACAAGGCGATTAAGACATTTGACAGCATAGTAGATATTGATCCTTACTGGGATTTTGCTTATAACAATCGAGGATATTGCAGATTACAATTAGGTGATCTTGAAAGTGCTTACATAGACATTAAGAGTTCAATAGACATGAATCCTGTTAATTCCTTTGCCTGGAGAAATATGGGAGTCTACTATTTTTTCGCTAAAGAATACGAAAAAGCAATAGAGTATTTTGAAAAAGCTCAAACACTAGACCCTGAAACTGAACTTATTCACTTTTACTTAGGAAAAACTCATTTGAAACTCGGAAATGAAGAGGTAGGTAATGAACACTTAAAAACTTCGAAGCAACGAAACGAATATAATGATTCTGTTATCGATTAAACATAGGTTGTATTCAGAAGAATTGATAGTGCCTGCAGAAAGCTACTGAAAGATAAACTATTATCTATCAACGCTTTAAATGTGAATAACAAGATCATCAAAATCAACCAATTACTTTGACCATGAGAAATGTGTTGAAAATTCCTATGCTCGTATATTTAGGAACGAGCATTTTGTTGCAACTCACTTTAGCCTATGTTTTTTATGGCTTTTACCAGAGAAGGGTATCCCGTGAGTATACATTCCTGAACCCTAGTGCCATAGAAGGAACTTCCGAAAGGCAATACATCATAATATTTGTATTGATCGGGTTGGCGGTAATTGTTTTTGGGTTGTTGATCTGGGGGATTCTTAAGAATAACCTGGTAGCGAAGATATTCTTTGCCCTCACTTTCGTAGGGCAAGCGGGCGCCACTGTAATAGCCGGGCTCATTATAAAAGACATTGAGGGGATCTACTTCGCAAAGTCTTCATATGCACAAAACTATTTTTATTTCGCCTGGACTTTAGCTGCCATATCATTAATCGTGGTGATCGGGTTTGCTGTCTGGCTCATTAAATACGCTAAAAAGGACAGTGTTTCTAAAGCTTCGTCAGACGATAATGCCAAACCTCAAAAACCGAAATTGAGTAGGCAGGAAAAAGACAGACAAAAAGAACTGGAAATCATCAAGAAACACAAGGAAAGTTAAAAAATCGAGCTGAGCATGTGGATGGTTTTTTCTAAAACTCCAAAGTAAAAACCGTCCCTTCTCCTACACTTGACTGAGCGCCGATCATACCATTATGCAGCCGCATGATCTTTCTGGAGAGGCTTAACCCAACACCTGTTCCTTTCTTTTTGGTAGTAAAAAACGGGATGAAAATCTTTTCCAATGTCTCAGCGTCAATGCCGGGGCCATTGTCTATGAGCCTGACACGCACCCTGCCTACCCCCAAACGTTCGATATGAATGGCTATAGACGGGTTTTGTGCTTCCCGTACCGCCTCAATGGCGTTTTTGATGAGGTTGATAAAGACCTGTTCCATTAACTCTTCATCAATTTTGACAGTAAGATTTCGATTTTTCGAGCGTATTTCGAACTTGATTTGCCAAAGATCGATATCAGGTTTCAGCAGGTTCTCGATCCTTTCTATCATTTCGATCAGGTTAACCTGCTTCAGCCTCAATTCCGGCACCTTGGAGAAATCCTTGTAGGCTTTCACAAATTTCAATAAACCGCGACCGCGATTTTCAATCGTGGCCAAGCTGGAGTAAATATCCTCGACATCATCCTCGTTGATTTCCTTGAAGTGCTGTTGCTCGTTCTTACCATTCTTGATCATGGTGTTGACGGCCTCGGTTAGCGAAACAATAGGGGTCACCGAATTCATGATCTCATGTGTCAATACACTGGTCAACTTCTGCCAGGCCTCCACTTCTTTACCTTCCAGCTCGCGATTGATGTTTTGTAGCAGCACTACTTTAAAATTCTTATCCTTTAGAATAAAGGCCTTTGCATGTACAGAAAGGTGAACGACCTCATTTTGTATCAGTGCTTTTACCACTTCCTTTTCGCCGGATTCGAGCCTTAAAACGGTTTCGTATAGTTCATGATCTACGTGAGATATCTCCTCAATATTGTTGAGATAGGGCTTCTTCAGCATCGTTTTAGCCGCTTCATTGATCATTTCTACCTGCCCATCTTCTAAGAAACTGATAATGGCTACCCCAATATTCTCGTTAAGCGTTTTGAGGTATTGATAATGCGATTCCTTTTCAATGGTAACCCGTTGAAATTCCTCTAATACTTGATTGAAGGCACCGCTAAGCTCCGTGAAAATACCGCCTCGCTTGCCACTCACGAAGGTACTGGTATAGCCCCCCTGCCGAACAGCCATCAGGAATTGGGCGATGTCCTTGTTTGTTTTTTCTACGTATCTGATCAGGCTAGCGATTACAACGATTAACGTGATCCCAATGACTAGCGGAGTAAAAAACCAGTTGCGATAGGCCAGCACAAAAGCTAATCCCAATGCCAGTGTACAAACCAGTAGCACCCTTACCAATACATTGAGCCTAAAGCTGTTAAATATCATGCTGTTAAGCTAGTCATTTTATCCGTGTTATGGGAAACCACATGAGCTCGATCGGCCCTTCTTTAATCAATACCTTGAAGAATGAAAGTCGGTATTACGCATTTACCTGTAGTGATTTTTACCATTAAGAAATTGAAAATAACAATTCTCGAAAGCCGTTGTTGGCCTTATAGATGATAGTTTGATTTTAGAGTATTTCAATATGGTTCAAAACAGCTATTGTATGAATAAATCATTAGTAATAATCTGAAAATCAAATAGTTAAAATAGTTTTGGCAATTATTTCCAGAAAATAGAAGATTTAATGCCAGAATTTTGGTAAATATGTTCTTAAACCGTTGACACACTTAATAGGCTATGGGAAAACCCCTACCAGAGATAGACTCCCTTTGGGACTTTGAGCACCCAGAAAAGACTGAACAAGTCTTTCGGGAACTGCTGCCTGTCTCTGAAAAAAGCAGTGACGGTGCTTATCACATTCGCTTATTAACACAACTGGCCAGAACACAGGCGCTACAAAAGAAATTTGGTGAAGCCCACCAAATCCTTGATACAGCTGAATCCTTGGTAGAAGTAAAGCAAGAAACTCCGATGGTATGTTGCTTACTGGAAAGGGCCAGGGTTTTTAATGACACCAAGGTCAAATCCAAAGCGATAGAATTATCCAAAAAAGCCTTTCAAATCACCAAGAAGATAGGAGATTATGGTTTGGCGTTGGATGCGGCGCATATGCTGGGCTATATTCTTGAGCCCGACGATGCGATCGAGTGGAACCTGATGGCCATTCAAATGGCTAAGAGCATTGAGGACCACAAAGCCCAGAAGTGGCTGGGAACACTTTACTCCAACATAGCCCACAAATACCTCGAAATAAGGAATTACGAATGTGCTTTGAAGTTCTTCAAGAAAGGGCTTGATTTCCGCCAACGACGACATCAAATCCGCGGTATGTTAAATGCTAAATGCGATATAGGCAAAACGTACCGTTTGATGGGAGATGTTGAGACTGGGTATGAGCACCAGATGGCTTTGATCGAGGAATGCAAAACGTTAGGTGTTGAAAACGGATATGTTTACGAAGAAATCGCAGAATGCCTGATGTTCATGGAGCGTGCAAGTGAAGCACAAGCATACTTTGCCAAAGCATACTGCGTCTTGTCCAGAGACTGTCAGTTTCCTCCTACCGAGCAGGAGCGCCTAATGAGAATGAAACAACTTGGCCAGGTGGCCTAAACAATAACTCAACTTTCGTGGAAATAAAAATAATACCCGGTGCCCCCGAAGCCATTGGCCCCTATTGCCATGCGGTTAGAACAGGGAATTTGGTTTACTGTTCTGGTCAGACTCCTCTCGACCCGGAAACCATGCAAATCGTGGGAGACAATATTACCGAGCAAACCGGACGCGTGTTTCAAAACATTACTATCGTCTTGGGAGGCATGGGCCTCGAACTTAAAAACATCGTGAAAACTAATGTGTACCTCAGCGATATGGCCAATTTCGACGGTATGAATGCTAAGTATGCCGAGATGTTTGGTGATCATCGACCCGCCAGAACTACCATCGCCGTGAAGCAAAACCCACTCAATGCCCTGGTAGAAATAGAATGCATTGCCGAAATAGGTGAGTGACCTCATAGCTTTTACTGATGCTAGCTTCAACCCTCAACGGAGATTAGGAGTAGGAGCTTACCTTATTTTACCCCGGTCGATACTGCTAGAACAAGCTCGCATAGACCATGAGGTTTTAACATCTCAAATTTCTACTAAGAAATTTACCGAAACCACTACGGCTCGGTTGGAACTTGAAACCGCCTTATGGGCTTTGGAAAACTTGAAAAGCGAATCTATCGAAGTGACTGTCAACCTGTACACCGACTCGCAGACATTAACAGGGTTAAATGATCGGAGAAAGCAACTTGAGGAGCGCTCATTTCGATCCAGAAAATCAGGTGATTTGCTTTCCAATGCTGATCTCTACCAGAAGTTTTATGAGCTACATGATCAATTGGGTTTTGAGGTGATCAAGGTACAAGGTCATGCACCAACCGGAAGTAGAGACGTAATACATCGCATTTTTGCCTTGGTCGATCAGCACTCGAGAAGGGTGCTGAGGGAGTGGGTTAAAGGATACGGCTAGGAGTTATTCTGGAACATTACTTCTCCCTTGACTTCTATAGACATGACAATTGTGGTAAGATATCTATCTTTACGATAGAAGTATGTATTACAAAAAGCACTTTAAAGGCCTTTAAGGTAATATTATAAGTACTGCGCATGGGATTAGATTTATGGCATTATAAACTAGGTGAACATCTGGGAACGGGCTGTGAGTATTTCCTTAAGGAAGAGGTTCAATGCTACCTTAAAACTGGATTTGTGCCAGACTTTCACTATCGACATCATAAAATTCAAAGTTTTTGGGAGCATGTTGCCATTTTTGAAACCAAAGAGGAACTGATTGCTTCCAGCGAATATTTGGATAGTCAAAATGATGGTTACACTGACTACAAACTTCGACTTACAAGAGAAAAATATTTTCTTGATGAAATCGCTGATTTCGAACAACGAAACCAACTAGAGGAATTCCAAAAATCGTTTGAAAAGCACAGTATCAGTGTCAGAGGCGAAGAGATTCAATTTGAAAGTATACTCTATGAAGGTAGTTTGACAAAAGAAGTTGTTTACTTGGAAGAGGTGGGGCACCAAGGGACTGGTATGAAATCCTCTTTTTTCAATTATTTCATTAATGATAGCTTTTATATGGACTGGAATAGCTTTCTGAAGCTAGGCGAATTTATTGATGGGGCAGATTACATGAAGGTAGAAAACATTCAAACTAACTTCATTGAAAATTATGAAGAAGGTGTAAGTATGATGTTCATGTCTTGGTAGTACTTATAAGGCTTTGTTCATCATGAGTCACAACCTGAAATCAAGAAAAGTAATAAGGCTAATCAAGATTGTTCTTTTGTCAGGAACACTTCTTTTTACTTCTCTCATAGGGGGATATATCATTTACGAATGGTACATAGGAACTCACTACTACAGCTTTCGGCTGTCTGAAGATGTTGATGTAAAACTAGTGGCTGATGAATGTTCCGATTGCTTTCTAGACTGGCCAATTGAATTCAAGTTAAAAGTGAAAGACCTCAAGAAGGGAAGAACATCATCTTATCATTTTGAGACAGGAGAAGGGCCTCAACTACAGTTTTATTTCAATGAAGAATACCCAGAACAATTATTAAAGGGTACGAGTACAATGAATGTATGGGCTGGAAAATCAGTTTTGAAAAAGAAACAATCGAAAGCTTCTATTCCTGTAACTCATCAAGCTTGGAAGGTTACAGGCTTCTCTACCAGCTAGATACAGACCTTAAACTTCAGTCTTTTGAATAGGCTCGAAAGCCTTTTTAAACTCTCATTGGTGGTTGGTCGTACCATGTAAAAGTTAATAACCCTTCATCTCAAACAATTCGCCAGAATCTCTATTTTTAAGATAAGTGTGAAACCAACCTATTTATGGATCAAATCAAACAAGCCATAAGCCAAATGATCGAAATCTCTGAACAGGAGACACACGATTTTTTAAATGGCTGTTTTGAAAAGAAATTCAAAAGAAAATCAGTCCTCAGTCATCCGGATAAGGTACCTAATGAGATATTCTTCATTAATTCAGGTATCATAAGGGTAATCGTTACTGACCCATCGGGAACTGAGCACACCATCCATTTTGCCCTTGAGAATCAGTTCATAGCTGACTACTCGTGCTTTATGTTGAAGCAACCTTCGCTTTACACTTTGCAAGCGTTAGAGGACACGCAAGTAGTCGTTTTGCCTAGAAGTACCATCGATTGGGGGTATGCTAACCTCAAGCAAGGAGATCGACTAGGGCGTTTGATAGCAGAATTCTACTTCATATACCAGGACAACCGTGTAAAGAACTTCTATGTGCGAACTCCGCGAGAACGTTACGATATGATCACCGAGGTTTTCCCCAACATTCACAATCGTGTACCACAACACATGATTGCCTCCTATTTGGGCATCACACCTGTCCACTTGAGTCGGCTCAAAAAAGAGGATAGTGCAAAAGTCTAAACATATGTTATCGTTTTGACCGATTAAGCCCCGCGATCTTTGTGAAAAGACAAAGAAAGAGAAAATGGTAAGATCGATTATAGTGATAATGTTTAGCATGCCCTTGCTGATGAGCTGCTATGCTAAGAAGAAGGCCATAGAGTCCGGCAGACCATACAACCAGCAAATCAATTGGCCGGAGCAGTACGTACCAGAGCAGTCCAAATTCTACGTACACAATAAGGTTGATATTGAAGCACCAGCTGAAGTAGTTTGGGACATATTACTTCAGGCTGAAACCTGGCCAGAATGGTATGAGGGAGCTGCCAATGTCAAAGTACAAAACTCGACCGATGGCCGGTTAAAAGAAGGGTCGGTATTCACCTGGAAAACCATGGGACTGGATTTTCAATCCACCATCAAGGAATATGTACCCAATGAAAGGCTGAGTTGGGAATCCAGAAAGAAGAGCATCAAAGCCTATCATTCCTGGCTGATCATACCGAATGAAAATGGAGTAACGCTCGTCACGGACGAGTCCCAATATGGATGGCTCACGTTTCTTGAAAAGACTTTTCAACGTAAAAAGCTGCAGCGTATTCATGATATCTGGCTGGCCGAGATCAAGAAAAAAGCTGAACAAGCCAGTAAATGAAGTGTTGAAAGTTGTGCACAAATTCGCTGAAAACACTAACTAAGACTCAGAATATTAGGAAGATAGATTTCTCATTACATTCGAAATGACTTGTCGGATGGCATTTATGACAACTGCAACATGCACCAACAAAACACTAAATGCTTTAATAAAGACAGAACTACACATGCATGCGAGAATTCATAGAAAACCTATATAACAGAAACGAACTTTTATTCTGGTTTGGCGCCGCTAACCTGCTTTTTGCAATCATTCTTATTGTAGTAAGTCGGTTTTCCTCACTTGAGGTGATGGGCGTAAACGCCTGGTACAAACCTATCAAGTTTGCCCTATCTACATGTATCTTTTCATGGGCTATGGGGTGGTATATCCACTACTTAGGCACTGGCGCGGGAATGAAAGCTTACAGTTGGGGAGTGGTGATACTGCTGGGCTTTGAGGTCATTTACATCGCTATTCAAGCCGGCCGGGGAATGTTGTCTCACTATAATGTAAGTACCCCCTTTTACGGGCTTATGTTTAACCTCATGGCATTGGCCGCCACCGCCATCACCCTCTGGACAGCTTACATTGGGCTCTTATTCTTTGCCAAACAGTTCCCTGATTTGCCCAACGCCTATTTATGGGGCATCAGGTTGGGCATACTGCTTTTCGTAGTTTTCTCTTTTGAAGGTTTTGTAATGGGTGCGCGTATGTCGCACACCGTGGGAGGGCCTGATGGAGGAACCGGTTTGCCCTTTTTGAATTGGAGCAGGAAGTATGGCGATCCCAGAATAGCCCATTTCATAGGAATGCACGCACTGCAAGTGCTGCCATTAGCGGCATTCTACCTACTGAGAAATGTTAAATTGATTTTTGCATTTGCCCTCATCTATGGCTTACTGGCAGTTTATGTACTGCTACAAGCACTGAACGGCAAACCTTTCATTAAATATTGACCATAACGATATGAGTATATCCACATCATTGAAGAAGAGGCTGTTTTCCAAATATGGAAAGTGGGCCATTGTGACCGGAGCATCATCCGGTATCGGTAAGGAGCTTGCCATCAGATTGGCAGAATCAGGTTTGAACCTGATCGTCAATAGCCGAAGCGAGGATAAACTGAACCAACTGGCTGAACATCTAAAAAGCACTTATCAGGTAGAAGTGAAGGTAGTCGCTACAGATGTAGCGGAGCAAACCGGCATCGATGCCATTATTGAAGCCACCCATGGCCTGGATATGGGCATGCTGGTAGTTTCCGCCGGGTATGGGACTTCTGGTTCATTCTTATCGACTTCGGTTCACGATGAGGTCAATATGCTTAGAGTGAATTGCGAAGCACTACTGGTTTTAACACACCATTTCGGACAGCAATTTGTCAATCAGAAAAGAGGTGGCATCGTTCTACTAAGCTCTATGGTATCATTCCAAGGTGTGCCTTATGCCGCGAACTACGGAGCAAGTAAAGCCTACGTTCAATCCTTGGCGGAAGCATTAAGGCTGGAATTGAAGCCCCATGGCGTAGATGTATTAGCTGCAGCACCAGGCCCAGTGAAGACCGGATTCGAGCAGCGCGCGAATATGAAAATGAACATGGCTATGACCCCGAAGCAAGTAGGTCTACCAATTCTAAAAGCACTCGGTAGAAGGTCAACGGTCTTGCCCGGTTTCCTCACTAAATTCCTGGTTTATTCCCTTAGAACAGTGCCGAGATGGGCCAAAGTGCGTATCATGAAAATAGTCATGGGAGGTATGACAGCCCATCAAAGGGCATGAACAAAACAAAGATGTAGCACTTTCAATTTTTGGATAGGCCGTCCTTGATGATTACTTCAAAATGTGCTTGCGAAAAATTATTTGGCTAGTACGAGTGCGGTTGGCTGCCAAAATTCCGGGCCAGCGTGGGGATGCGGGCTGAAGGTTAAATTTTGGCTTGATTTTTCTTTGCTTCGTTTCTTTTCATCTAAGGAAAAGAAATGAAGGCTATCTGATGATCAAGGCAACCAAACTTTATTTGGTCGAACGCTGGTAATCAAACATGCAAAACCTCAAAAACCCAATAAAGTGAAAATTCAGAGTTTTAGAACCCACCAAAGAACCACTTTAGAAGAAAATGAATGGGGTATTTTGCTGAAAAATAATTGTCAAAGAAACTTTGGATAACAAAAAGCACCAAGGCGAGTTATTATGTTCCTTGATCTGATTTTTTAAGCTTTTCAATTCCACTTTAGTTATCCAAACACTATGAAACACTTGATCGTACTAGTTTGCGCTTCAACACTTTTGGCCGTAACTGTTTTATATACTCCTGCTTCGACCGAAGATCTACAAAATACACAGATCGCTACTACTGAGCGTCCTTTTGTACATCATGTTGAATTCAAACAAGTACTGGCGGAAGACTGTCAATGGAAAGATATCGCGCTGCATGGTAAGGTTCAATTCGTTGACAAATTTCCAGATATCAAGATCCAGTACGTCAAGTCATTCCCGGATATCAAAGTAAAGTTTGTCGACTCATTTCCAAACGATTGCGGAGAATGGCAAGAGGTAAATAGCTTTCCTGATTTCAAAATACAAGTGGTTGAAAGCTTTTCCGATTTGAAAGTGCAAGAAGTGACTTCCTTTCCAGGGATGAACTGAGTTTGGCTCTTAATTGCCCTCCACCCAATTCCTAAAGTTCGGTGCGTTTTCTTTACTGACATGCACCTCTTCTTGTGTAGCAGGGACTAATTCAAGGCAGATTTTCCCGGCATCAGATTTAAACTTTTCAATGGCGTCGATATTGACAATGTACTTACGGTTGGCGCGAAAGAAATCATTGGGGTCAAGATCTTCTTGCAAATCAGTGAGTGTTTTGTCTACGATGTACTTATTACCTTGTATATCCTTTAAGAACACAATTTTGTGCTCGGTGAAGAAGTAAGCAATCTCTTTGGAGGTAACAGCTACGTAATCCAACCCTTTTTTCACTAAGAACCGCTTTTTGAATGGACTGCGCTCCGCCCGGTTCTTGTCAAACAGCTGATTGAATTTGTATTGCAAGAAATGCGCTTCAAACTTCCTTACCTTTTCCAACGCACGTTCTAGTCGCTCTTGCTGTATCGGTTTAAGTAGGTAGTCGATCGAATTGTACTCCAACGCCTCCATGATGTACTCATCATACGCCGTAGTGAAGATCATAGGGAAATTGATTTCACGATCTTTGAATATCTCGAAAGAGATGTCATCTGATAATTGCACATCTACAAAAGCCAAATCCGGTGCAGCATTATTATCTAGCCAACTACAACTCTCCTTGACGCTCTCTAGCACGGCAATCACTTCAATGCTAGGGTCGACCTTATCCAGCATCGATGTCAGTTTATTAGAAGCAGTCAACTCATCTTCTATGATTAATACTTTCATAACTCAACCATTCAGTTTCAGTAATGGCATGTGCAATTTAAAATAACCATCCACAGGGGATGCATCTATGCCTTGTCCGGTTAGAATTTTGAAGCGCTCATCCAGGTTCTTCAAACCTATTTTAGAAGAATGCTTTACGTTCTTTTTTCGGATGATTCTATTGCTTACCGTTAAGCCATTTCCCTCCTGATTGATATCGACAGAAAGAGGCGTTTTCCGGGATATCTCGTTGTGCTTCACTACGTTTTCTACCGCGATGAAAATAGAAATGGGAGGAATGAGAAAATCAGCTTGCTCTGCAGTAGGTAAATGAAAGTTGACCTTGAGGGCTCTGTCAAAGCGTAGCTTAAGTAGCGAAATGTATTTCTTCAGAAACGAGATCTCGTCTTCTAGCAATACCAGTTTTTGATCTTTATTACTTAGAATGTAGCGGTAGACTTCAGCCAGGCTTTCCGTAAACTCCTTGGCCTTTTCCGGGTTCTCATCGATCAGATAACTCAAGCTGTTCAACGAGTTGAACATGAAATGCGGGTCGATCTGGTTTTTAAGCGCTTCTAGTTCAGCCTGCACTTTGGCCCGTTCCAATTGCTCCCCCTTTATTTTATCAGACTCCCTTTGCTTGATCAGGAAAACCGTTTCATAAACGTGTGTGACAAACACAACACAGACTACACATACGATAGCGGTTATTTTAATGACCTCCCAATCTGCCGGTTTTCCGGCCAGATAGTACCAAATCAATAGCATGCCCACAGTAAGTGGAGCCGTATAGAAAATATTCATAGTGAGAAGCATCACTACTTTTTGCCCGGGATAGTTAAACCAATCCACTCGTTCTTGCAGCTTGAATAGCAAATAGCGATTGCCTTGCCAGATCGAGAAGGCGATCAGGATGAAGAACGCATAGGTAAGCATCAGAAAGGTAACCGACCGATCAGCGTTGTCCACCAGGCCAGTGGCATTCGGAATGACGATCCCGAAAAGCTGGATACCAATGATCCTCACTAGCTTATCGTTGACTTCTATTTTGTCCGCCATCGGCTCGGTATAATGAATTTCTGGTTGAGTAGTGGAATTTTCCGGCTCGGTAGATCCTGTCAAAAACTACGAAAAAATCCGCATATATTGGTTTCACGATGATCTAAGAACGGTACTTGAACCTTAAAAACAAAGGAATGGGACGCATTGTACATTTTGAAATACCATCCGATAACCCCCAATCCTCCATCCAGTTTTATCACGATGTGTTCGGCTGGGAGTTCAGCCGATGGGGTGATAGTGACTATTGGATGGCGAGGACTGGGCAGGACAGCGAGCCGGGAATAAACGGAGCGATCATCAAAAGAAGGAATGATCAACAACCATTGACCAATACCATTGAGGTGGATGATTTGGAAGAAACCATCGAAGAAATAGAAGATAAAGGAGGACAAATAGTGGTGCCCAAGATATCCGTAGAAGGTGTGGGCTGGTTGGCTTTTTTCATGGATCCAGAAGGGATTATTATGGGCGCGGTAGAACCTGACCCCAGGGCAAAGTAGGTATTTATGCTGTTGAGCCACCAATGCAGAAACCTTAAATTGAGTGATTTAATATCCTTTTAACACTAAAAACCAATATGAAAAAGCTTGTATTCATCATGACCCTGGTATGCTATCTGATGCCGGATAATGACCTATGTGCGCAAAACGAAGGCGCGCCAAGTGAGATAGTCAAATACTACTTCGTAGAATTAATTACTAACCCTGATAGGCCAGAATTGCCTAAGGCTCAAGTAGACAGTATTCAGGGTGCCCATATGGCCAATATCGGTAGAATGGCTCAAGAAGGGACACTGATGCTGGCAGGGCCATTCGAAAATGGTGGTGGCATTTTCATTCTGAAAGTAGAATCGATGGCAGCGGCGGAAAAATTGGTTGCCAGGGATCCTGCCGTACAGGCCGGCCGCTTGCTCACTGAAATACGGCCCTGGTACACCGCTAAGGGTATGTTTGCTATCGAACTGAAAGACGATACACCTTAAGGGTGTTCAACCAATTAATCAACTGAACATTATGGATAAGCTTAAGATCAATCACCTGGCAGTATGGGTGGCAGCGATCATTGTGCAGGTGCTTCCTCCGCTCTGGTATGCTGAGATTTTTCTCGGTATAAGATGGGCAGAGCTTAATAACCTCACAGCAGAAGATTTCGAAAGTTTTAACGTGGTCGCCGGCCTAGGGTTAGCCTTGTTTTCGGGAGTAGCCATTGCCTACCTAATGGCCTACGTTTTTGCCAAAATGAGGATAGAATCGGCCTATGAAGGATTCAAAGTAGCCAGCCTCTTTTGGCTTTGTTCGATCTTTTTAGAAATCGCCACGCAGAATGCTTTCACACTCAGATCCTTTGAATTGACACTGATCGACTCCGGGGTTGTGTTTGTCAAGTACGAGATCATTGGCATTACATTAGGTGCCTGGCGCAAATATGATACTTCGATGGAAGCTGGAAATAGGTAGAAAAAAGTGTGATTAGCGCACTGCCTACTTCACCCTGTGCCTCTGAGCAGCAACTTATTGGAGGGTAAGCACTAGTTAAGAGAAGTAGCCAGAAATAAGTAGAAATACATTGAAACAAATAGAAATACATAGATGAACGAGGCTGTTTCAAAAAACGCTCTTCGGGGTCATTTCGAGTGCAACGAGAAATCTATCTCATTAATGACCAACACTTTAAATGGAGATAGATTTCTCTCCCGACCCGTCGGGAGAGAAATGACTGACTTTTGAGACTTCTTCCTAAAAGCGTGGGAGAGAAAGGAAGCAATGATATATAATCAACTGATGATATGTGACATGGAAAGGCACGAAAGTAACTTTCGCGCCAGTGAGTAATATGACTCAGTATCATTGGAGTACGAGATCATCGGCATTACATTAGGCGCATGGCGCAAATATGACACTTCATTAGAAACCGCATAAACATGAAAACATCAGAAGAACTGGAACAAGAATTCATAGCCGCAGCTAAGGAAAAGACCGGTGAAGACCTGGACGCTTGGATGGGCATCCTTGAAGGAAAAGCCTTCCAGAAGATGAAAGAAACGGTCGATTTTCTAAAAAAGGACAAAGGCATCAACCACATGAATGCCACTTTTATAGCGGGCATTTACCTGAACGGAGGCAAACCGGTACATGATTCTAAGGCGTTGTTTAATGCTCATTTTGATACTAACGAGGATAAACTACCTATTTATCAAGCCTTGGAAAAAGCCGTTAAAGCGTTGAATCCCGCCGTGCAGGTGGTTCCGACTAAAGGGTACATTTCATTCAGAAATGGAAAAGAATACGCCGTAGCTAAAATCACCAAGAAAAATATCAGGGTGGGGTTAGACTTAGGCGATCTTCCCTTCGATGACTACACACAGAAAGCCAAGAGCCTAGGTACCATGCCTCGCATTACGCACATGGTAGAGATAACCAGTACTGAAGAGATCAATGACAAACTGAAGGGTTTCATAAGCCAGGCGGACAAGAGAGTCAATGGTTAGTGAATACCAGATGCCTGTTCCTTGGTGGTGTCATGGCGATCCGTCAGTAGACGGACAAGGTAGAAAGACGAAGCCATTTCGATGATAACAGAAGCTGGAAATATGTAGAAGTAGGTAGAAAAAAGTGTGATTTACGGGCTACCTACTTCACTCTGTCCTTCTGGAAGAACCTTATTGGAGGGTAAGCGCTAATAAAGCAAAAGGCACATTATCAATGATAGTAGCCTGCTAATTAAGGCACGAAAGTAACTTTCGCCCCAGGACTCTGATACTAGTACCTAACTACTTAATACTAATGACTATTTAATAACCTTAAAATAAACCGTAAGATGGATTTTTCTACTATTAATTACCTCGCTGTGGTTGTGGCGGCATTATCAACCTTTATGATTGGCGCTGTATGGTATGGGCCAATTTTTGGTAAGCTCTGGATGGCCGAGAATGGATTTACTGAAGAAGATCTCAAGAATGCTAACATGGGCAAAATTTATGGAACGGCCTTCGTACTAGAGTTTATCATGGCACTCAATCTGGCCATGTTCCTCAATGACCCTGCTATCGGAGCCGGAATGGGAGCTATGTACGGGTTCTTCACTGGATTCGGCTGGATTGCATTAGGCATTGGAGTCAACTACCTCTTCTCTCGCAACTCGATCAAGCTCTGGGTTGTCGATGGAGGGTACTTCGCAGTGTCTTTTCCTATCATGGGCGCGATACTCGGCGCCTGGAAGTGAGAGCAGCCGTGAGTAATTAGTATTGAGTAGTCAGTCTGGAGTAGTTAGTATAATGAGTTGATATAAGTGACGTATACTCACTATTGCTATTTGTTTCTACCTACTTCTTCCTGTTTCTTTCAAAGAAACATTTTATAGAACTGGATCGCTGCGTCCCTCGCGACTACCGAAACCAGAAACCAACTACCGGCTACTACAAAACAAATCGATAGGTAAACTTCATCAGAAAGATATTGTGAGGCGTGACATCCAATAAATCACTGGTAATGCCGCCAAAGGAACTATCTCCATCGAGGTCTAAGCTTGCCGTTCTGTCCTGAGTCCAAACCAGGAAGAAAGTAGAGCCAGGGATGTATTCCCAGCGCAATACGGCATTGGATCGGAATTGAACAAAATTGAAATCAGGGTTGGAGATGGTATAATTGGTGGTTCCGTTACCCGTTTCATCAACCAAATATTCATCGCCCTCCTCGTTAAAGGATATGGCTGACCCTTCTAACCTTTGGAAACGATCGGTGTACTCCGAAGCGCCTGCATTCGTAATGCGGTTGAAGTCAGAGTAGTCGCCCCGCGAAACAAAAGGCTGGCCATAATACTGAATGGATAAGTTGGGATTGATCAGATAGGTAAAACGCATCGTCATTCTATAGGTATCCTGGTCGATACGGGCTGTAATGTAGCGCGCTTGAGCCCCAAACTCCTCGGTACTCACATATTGCTGGTCATTGCGATTGAAAGTATAACTTGGAGATAGTGATATATTGAAAGCGTCTGTCGGCTGCCATCTTAGGTTTAATGAATAACCACCGTTCCTGGCATAATCTTCCTGCCCCCACCAATTCCATTGGTTGAAACTCATTCGGAATTTTTTGCGGTTATCCGTACCGAACCAATACCAATGATTAACCCCACCCGGATAGATAATGGAAGGTCCGCCACGCAAGTCAGAATTTGAGATAGACCGGCCTTCCGTAGTAAAACCAGTGCTGAATGACCAGAAATTCTTGAATTGCATGTGCGTATTGAAGTTGACCGCGCGGTAAGTATTGACACCGCCAAAATCATAGTTCAAATATTGGTTGAAGTTCACCCGGTAATTACGGAAAATGGCGAAAGCTTTTTGGATTCGGTAGCCCACCCAAGTCCATTGATTGATCTGGTCAGTGCTGCGTAGAAAACCGATGTCATTAAGCTCTAACTCCGGGCTGCGATAAGTAGCGCCAGTTTGAAAAACCAATTTCCCACTATTCTTGCCGAAAGTAAGCGTACCACCCGTTCCGGTCAGAGCTGTTCGGGTTGTATCTACACGTTTGCGGAAGTTATCAGGACGTTGGAAAAAGCGCTCTGGCGCTTCCTGTGTTTGAGTAATTGCTTCGGGTGTGCCATTTACATTACTGAAAAACGTATTGAAGGTAATGGCATAAGTTCGGTCTTTCCACCGATGTGTAACGTCGATACCGCCGGAATAAGCACTTCTATGAATGAATTCCAGGCTAGGATCATCAATAAACCGGTTGGTAGCTGTGATCATACCACCGATAAACGAATCACCTCCGTTGATATCTTGCTGTACCCTACCGACAAGGTAGTTGGTCATCGGTTCCACCACTTCTTCACGGCGTTCCCCTGAGTTATCCACTTCAGCACTTTCCTCAGCAGTAAGTGATTCTAAAACCCCCCATGAGAAACCATTCTGGTTTTTACCGGTGAGCTTAGCCGCACCCAATATTCTAGTGTTGCTTGGCTGGTCAGCATATTCATTATCGTCGAGACTTGGAAAGCGGTGAGGGCTTCCGCCAATTCTACGGGAGTAGAAGAGGTTATCCCTGTTGAAAGGGCCTCCTGCTTCAGAATTGGTCAGCCGAAAATCTAGAATATTGTTACCCTCAATAAAGAAAGGCCTTTGCTCACTGAAGAAAACCTGGAAAGCAGAAAGATTAACCTGAGAAGGATCAGCTTCTACCTGACCGAAATCGGGGTTAATGGTAAAATCCAGTGTGATGTCACTAGTTATCCCCAACTTACCATCCACCCCAAAAGTGACATCGGAAGACCGGCCAGTGGCAAATGGATTACCCTCTTCTTTTTCAAAGCGCTCCGTTTGAGCTACAATGTAAGGCTGTATTTCTTTTTGCTTTTGTGGCTTTATGCCTTTTATACCCCTTAACTCACCAAAAAGATGTACCCAACCCGGGGCATTTTGTTCGATAAATTGCCAGTTGGACATCTCCTCGTTGCGGAAAAAACGGCGATTAACCTGTATGCCCCAAGTGTGTTCCGGTTTTTCAGCGAACCTCAATTGGCTCAACGGAATGCGGTATTCCGCAATCCAGCCTTGATCATCGACGCTGGTGCGAAGATACCAGATGGGATCCCAGTTAGAATCCCAATTATCACCATTGGAAATATACTCATCGCCTTTTACACCTGTTACACTGGCCGTAAAGGAGAAAGCAGTTCGCTTGTCGTTATAGCTATCGATATTGACCTCAACCCAATCCCCTTCGAAACCATCTCGCCTGGACATTCTTTTCACGATCTTTTCCGGCTCGGTATCAAACGCCCTGATCAAGACATATAGGTTCTTGGCATCGTATAGAATTTTGAAACTGGTTTGCTGAGAGGGTTTTTCACCTTCATTAGGGAAACGCTGGGTAAAGTCACCCGACCATTCTACCTGCTGCCAGGCCTTGTCGGTGCCGAATCCATCGATAGCCGGAGGCTCACCTTCCACCCATTTTGTAGTATAGGATTTTCGCTCAGTGGATTGAGCATGGACGAAAAAAGGTATGGCGCACAAAAAAATCAGTAGTGCGGTACGGTTCATGGTTGATTTAGTTTTTTGACCTTAAAAGACAAGCTCCTTTTAAAGAAGTTGTCTTTCATATACAGTTATACTTCAAAAAATGTGAATTGTTACAAAATGAAAACGAAATCTCAGTCCCTACATTTTGGGGGAGACCTAAAATGATCAGATCATTGAAGTAAAAGCACCTCATTTTTCACTTTATCGATCCAGGAAGTATCGGTTTCAGAAATGATAATGGTTTTGAAGTTATGTTGATGTCCCTCCAAGCCGACACCCACCAAATCATCAATGTGAACGTCAATGCTGAAAGCCGGTGGATATTTTGATATGTTCAACCTGTGCTCCAGAAGATGTTTCCTGGCTATTCTTTCATTGATGACGAAATCCAACACAATGCCATAGAGAACAAATTGCCATTTAATCTTCATAATCGGCCTGTATGAGGAGGTGTATATGCCCACCTAATGACCCTTGTTTTGAAGATACTTGATCAGACTCGGACTGCCTTTTCTGAGACGCTCAACACCCATGATACGATGAATAAGGGACTGTTTTTCAGTCAGGAATGGATTTGCCCCTGACGGAATTAATGTATCATCCAAATCAAAAGAAATGACCATATCTATTTGCATTCAGCCGGTTTGGCTTGAGCAAATACCTGGCCTTTAATTTCCTTCTTTGTCTGTAGAAGCGTCTTTCATGCTTCCACTTGAGCTACAATTAAGTTAGCATGTATTATCAGTAAGGCCGGTGGGATCAAGTGTTTAACCTGATTCAAAAAGTTGTGATAATTCGGATAAGGTGTGTTCCGGGTCGTTTGGGTGGAAAAATCAATCGCCGCAAATAGTGATGGAAGACGAGGCATTATGAAATACTTGGCCGTCCTCATTGCCCTGACCTTCAGTTTCTGCTTTAGCAATTCTTTTTATCTGTTGGTCAGGTTTCGCATATAGTACGTACCACTCATTATACATCTGAAATCGTCCCGTTATTTCCACAGCATCGCCTACGTAATTCAAAACTTCCATGTTAATAGGCTCACCATTTTCCCCGACCAAAAGCATGTAATTAAGGTCACCGCTGTCGTTACTGATAGCCAGCATGGGTGGTATACCGCCTGATATACATCTGATAGCACAGGATCGGTGCGGTTTGCCGAGGCCAGGTTTCATAGAGCCGAAATAACACTTCGGATCTACTATTTCGCCCTGTACGGTTACTTCACCGAATTCGGTGATGCTATTAATGATTTCTGGCACTTCACCATTGATAATTTCAATCAGGGCATTTTCCTGATTGGTGAGTTCTAGTAACGTTACACCATCATAATAAATGAGCGTTCCCTCAAGCTTGACTTTCATGCCCGGCAGTTCAGAGCCGATCTTTTCTTCATAGCCTTTTAATAAGTCAGCTGCACCAAACTTGAGATAGTTGATCAATATGATTGACTTATAGCGATCCTTGCCATTGACATCTTTCCCTTCATAGATTTTAACAATAGGAACGGGTTCGTGATATAACCAGCCTTCTACTGTGGTGAGTTGCCCATACTCGAATTGACTGTTGTTGTAATCCCTTTGATTGAGAGAAAGTACCGCTGCTGTAGTGATGATTACCAAAGCTGTAATCACCACAAATAGCCGGGCTTGCTTGGCTACAGGTTTGGGCGCCTTGGGCATGTAACCTACATAGAAATCGTCTTTTTGATCGGTATTGCTCATATATCTAGCTAATCACTACGGGAGGCCTTTCAGTACCTTCCGGGTAAGGTTTAGGGTTTACCCAAACTTGTCCTTGCTCTATTTTAAGATCATACGTACTCACCTTTTCGGTAAATGGTGGCGGAGAACAACCGTCCTCAGGCCTGTATTGATAGCCATGCCAAGGGCAAGTAATACAGCCATCAATGATTTTACCTTCTCCCAAAGGGCCATTCTGGTGCTTGCATACATTAGAAATGGCGGATAGCTTGCCTGAATATTTGAAGACCGCTATGCTTTCTCCATGGGTATTGATCACCTTGGCGC
Source organism: Bacteroidota bacterium (assembly GCA_039819065.1). Classification (GTDB taxonomy): domain Bacteria; phylum Bacteroidota; class Bacteroidia; order Cytophagales; family Cyclobacteriaceae; genus JBCBSS01. The sequence goes on along the minus strand of JBCBSS010000011.1, from coordinate 22,943 downwards.
GATCCTCAGGAATGTCTTCCAATTTGGATACTAATACGAATCCGTCATTGGCCAACTGATTCTTGGCTGTGGTCTGCTTAAATGATTTCCACCCTGCGGTAACGTGTAGCGAAACAACGATGATCATGCCCGCCATTAACCATACAAAGCTCACGGGATTGTTTTCTAGCTGAATGACACCAAGCACCACATGCGCTATCACCAAGCCATAAGCGAGGTAGACCATCATGTGCATGGCCTTCCAAACTTTTGGGCTCAGATTATTCAGCCAAAAGTCATGACTACTGGCAGCCATGAGGAACAGGATAATGAGCGCAACAAAACCCAATGTCTGAAATGGAAAATCCAGAAATGATCCGTAGTTCGTATTGGATAGAAAAACAGAAAGAAGTGGGTTTTCATTTCCCCCTCCGTGAAACTGAAGAATGCTAAATGCACCATGCACCAAAGACATCAAGAACATGGTCACTCCCAAATGCCGTCGATTATATAAAATAGGCAAGAACTTGGTGTTCAGCCTGGCCAAAGGCCCAATACAAAGAATAACGTGTAGCATGACCAGTGCCAAAGAGCCGAATGCCCGGATAATCAATGTCTCGGCCGTAATTTCTGGATGAAAGACGGCATTAAACACAATGAATGTGACCAGGAAAGCCGCCACTAACACGACCATTACGATGTCGTAAATCCGCTTTTGTCTGTTCCAGAGTACGCCTGCGTAATTGACACTCATAGTTTCACTTCGATGTTTTCGAAAATATTTTCTTTGACCTTATCGTAGAAAATCACATTGACCATATCCCTATTATTGATAGAAGAAGCAGGAATTTTGAACCGGTACACGCCTTTGGCGGTAATCGAACCCACAAATGCTGCCTGGTCGAAGTCGGCTGGATTAGATGAATTACTCAGATATATGAGGGAAGAAGCACTCACAAACGGTTGGAGGATAATCGTCTCCAGTTGATATTCCCCCGAAGCATTAGCGCGTATGTTGATCTTAACGTACTCATCTTGCGCTTCATGTTTAATGTCTGGTAAGGGAGGTGACTGCTTATTGAATGTGACTTCAGATGGCGGGATCTTCTGTACATTAATGAATGCAGTGATAGCCATTATGGGTAATAAGATGCCCAAAACGATCCAGATCAGAAAGTGTCTTTTTCTTAGGGGTATGATCATAGTTTAGGACGATTTGGAGCTGAACCACTTCCTCATGAGCACTGGCCAGAAAGCCATCACTCCTGGTATCATCAGGAGTTTGAATGAGATAGAAGTCTCTTTTGCACCATCATCAATTTTTTTAACACCTTTTATGATAAAGGGAAAATAAAACACCAGGCCAACGAGTAGGTATATTCCCAATAAAGACAGCAATATGGTCACCACGCTCTCCATCACTACATAATAGAAGGGTTTACACCGGCATACTGAATACCTGTCAGCCGATGCATATCGTGATTGAAAGTACTCAGATCGCTTTGCTTCAGATCATTGACATTACTGTAACCGACAGCGCGTATCATCACTTCCATAAGCTCTTTCGAGGCCGTGAAGAAGTTGTATAGCTGCTTGGCAGATTTGTCAATTTCCAAGCGAGAGCGTAATTCATCTTTTTGTGTGGCAATGCCTACCGGGCAATTGTTAGTATGACACGCGCGCATGCCTAGACAACCGATCGCCTGCATGGCAGAATTTGAAACCGCAATGGCATCGGCACCTAAGGCCAATGCTTTGACAAAGTCGGAAGCGACTCTCAAACCTCCGGTGATGACCAGACTTACCCCTTTTGCTTCTCTTCTGTCAAGATGCTTTCTCGCCCTGGCCAGCGCTGGAATGGTAGGGACGTTGATATGGTTTCGCAATACAATTGGTGCGGCTCCGGTTCCTCCACCTCTGCCATCCAAAATAATGTAATCGGCACTTGCTTCTAGTGCGAAGTCAATATCATCTTCTATGCGGCTGGCAGCTATTTTAAAACCAACCGGGATACCACCACTTTCTTCTCTCACCTGATCCGCCAGATCTTTGAAGTCAGCGGCTGTTTTGAGATCGGTAAAAGTGGCAGGACTGATAGCAGATTGTCCTGGCTCCAAACCTCTTACTTCTGCTATTTCACCCATCACTTTATGGCCTGGTAAGTGTCCACCAGTTCCGGTCTTGGCACCCTGGCCCCCTTTGAAATGAAAGGCTTGCGCCTTCTTTACTTTGTCCCAGGTAAATCCAAACTTGGCTGACGCCAATTCATAGAAATAGCGGGAGTTGCTTTCCTGTTCTGCCGGAAGCATGCCCCCTTCTCCCGAACATATGCCTGTACCAGACATTTCCGCCCCTTGAGCCAAAGCCAACTTGGCCTCTTTAGAAAGTGCGCCAAATGACATGTCAGAAACGAAAACCGGAATGTCTAGCTTCAAAGGTTTGTTGGCGTTTGGGCCGATTACCACTTTCATATCAACATGATCTTCATCCAGAAGTGGTTTGCGTGCTAGCTGCGCCGGCAATACCTGTATGTCTTCCCACTTGGGCAAGGTATTGCGATCTACCCCCATGGCATCCGTAGCACCATGATGGCCGTATTGTGTGAGGCCGTTTTGGGCCAAATGTTTTATGTATCGTGTATATGGCTCAGTGCTTTCGGGGTGCGTATCAGCATAGTCACCGAGGTACTCATCGCTGTTGAATGGAGATGGGTGAATTTCCTCGTAAGCGACTATCTCTGCGCGATCGACATATACTTTTCCTTCGTGTATTGATTCCGAAAATTTGTGTAGTACTTCAGAATTGTTGTAGGCACTTACGCCAGTATCATATCTGTAATCCCAATTGTGAACGCCGCAAATCAGGTCTTCTCCTTGCACAAAACCATCGCTTAGTAAAGCACCCCGATGAAGGCACCGTCCGTAAAGCACCGACACCTCTTCTCCGTATCTTATTACAACTAAATCAGTATTTTCGACTTTAGCATGTTGGGGATCTTTTTCTGGCAATTGGTCAAAATGAGCTATTTCTACAGGCTCGGTAAAATCACTAAAAATCTTTCTTTGGGTCATATGAATGAAAAAAAATTTCTATCAAATTAATAATTAAATTCACTAATGGGAAGAACCACTAGTTAAATTCAGATGACTTAAATTTCAGAAGATGAATTACTTATCCCTTCTATCGAAATTTATTTGACATCCTTGTAATCGCCTGAAGATCAAGTGCAAAACGAATCACTCTACTTTATCGCCATTATTCCCCCTGAGCCGATCAACAGTGAGATACTTAAATGGAAGCATCTGTTCGCTGACCAATTTAATGCTAAGCAGGCACTGAAATCCCCGCCTCATATCACTTTGCACATGCCCTTCAAATACAAGATAGAAAAGGAAGAAAAATTAATACACGCAATAAGTCGCTTTGCTAACACTAGAACAAGTTTTTTGATCAATTTGGAAAACTATGGTGCATTTCCGCCCAGGGTGATCTACATAAGGGTTGTGCTCTCAGAGCCGTTGGCGTCACTCAAAACTGGTTTGACCAGAATGGCAAAGCAAGAACTCAATTTGTTCAATGCCAATTACAAGGAGCGCCCTTTTCACCCGCACATGACATTGGCTTTCCGCGACTTGAAAAAGCCCAAATTCCTGGAAGCATGGCCGCTTTTTGAGGATAAGGTTTATGAAACCTCGTTTGAGGCAACGGATTTGGTGCTACTTAAACACAACGGCAAACATTGGGATGTTCATAAGACCTTTGATTTTATGCCATCGAGCTAGTTCAATAAACTTGTACAATGATGTGCATTGTACAACCCTACTGTCTAGGCTATAAAAATTTATCGACTAACATTCTAAAAAGCACCTGATTTAACTATCATTATAAATATGAAAGAAGCTGAAGCGATCATTCAAGTCGAGCAAGTAAAGAAGCACTTTAAACAAGTGAAGGCTGTCGATGGAGTAGACCTGGAAATCAAAAAAGGAGAGTTTGTGGCTTTGCTCGGGCCTAATGGTGCCGGGAAAACCACGTTGGTCGAGATGATCGAAGGTATCCAAAATCCTGACGCGGGTAATATTCGGATCAAAGGGCTGGATTGGAAGCACCATACGGATGAGTTGCACCGTACCATTGGCTTATCGCTGCAGGAGACCAGGTTTATAGATAAGCTTTCAGTGGTGGAAACGCTCAAATTGTTCGCCAGCTTCTATAACCTTGACAAGCACCGGATAGAAGAAATTCTAGCCTTGGTCAATCTGACAGAAAAGAGAAAAAGCTGGGTGGTCAATCTTTCCGGTGGGCAAAGACAGCGGCTGGCACTAGGTATTGCCTTATTGAATAACCCTGAAGTATTATTGCTTGACGAGCCCACTACCGGCCTGGATCCTACTGCCCGGCGGGAAGTGTGGGATATTTTATTGAAGCTGAAGAATAAGTATAATACCACGCTTATCCTTACCACGCATTACATGGAGGAAGCTTCGTATTTATGTGACCGGATCGTCATTATGTATTCCGGAAAAGTGCTGGCTAAGGGTACCCTGGAAGAATTGCTATCTGAGTATGTAAAGGGCGAAGTAATCGATTTTTCAGTAGACCGCCCATTCGCAGAGGCAGAACTGCCTCAAAAGGAAAGCCTGCTAAAAATAGCCTTGGAAGCATCAGGGACTAAAGGTGAAATCATCGTGGACGACCTAGTGGCCTTTCTTCCCGGTTTTTTGGAGTTTGTTAAGAATAAGGGACTGACCTTGACTTCGCTGGAATGTAGAAAAATGACACTTGATGATCTTTTTATAGCCTTGACCGGCCGACATATTAATGACTGACGCATGCTAAAGCAATTAGTGCAATTAATAGGAGTTCAATTCAAAGAGTTCTTTCGTGAACCTGGGATCATATTTTGGGCTTTTCTATTTCCTATTCTAATGGCCTGGGGCCTAGGCATTGCATTCACCAAAAAAGGGGAATTGGTGCAACGGGTAGCCGTGGTCATAGACAATAGCGATACGGAAAACCTTGATTTGACAACAGTGGCGGGTTTTGAGAATAATCTCACCCCTACCCTGGAAGGCGAATGGGAGAAAAGAATAGGCAATGATAAGATTGGTATTACCAACTACAAATTCAATACGTTGAGCTGGGAGGATGCTATCACACAAGTCAAGAAAGGTAAAGTAGACCTCATCATGTTCACCAAAGATGATCAACTTTCATATCACTTTGACCCCCTGAATCCAGAAGCACAGCTGGCCTATTTACAAATCTCTTCCGCATTGAGCACCAGCAATTTCCAGGAAAGCTCAGACGAAGTGGAGCCGCTGACACAGGTGGGTACCCGCTACATAGACTTCTTGATACCGGGGCTGATCGGGATGAACATCATGATGTCCTGTATGTGGGGAATAAGCTATTCTATGATCGATAAAAGGGCCAAGAAATTGCTACGCCGGATGGAAGCAACCCCTATGAAGAAGCCTATTTTTCTGCTAGCACAATTCATAGCTCGATTAACATTGGGCACTATGGAGGCCATTATTCTCATCATCTTTGCCCATCTCTATTTTGACATCAGGATAGAAGGGAATGTACTGGCGCTATTGCTGACTTTCATTGCCGGGAATATGGCCTTCACCGGGCTGGCTATCCTAATATCCTCCAGAACGGCGAATCCTCAAATCGGCAATGGCCTTATCAACTTGGTGGTCATGCCGATGATGGTACTGTCAGGCGTCTTCTTCAGCTACCACAACTTCCCTGATTGGGCGGTCAGTTTTATAGAACTGCTACCACTGACCATGCTAGCGGATACCATGCGTAGCATCTTCACCGAAGGTATGGGACTGGCCGAAGCGTTGAAACCCATAGCAGTGCTGTTAGCCATTGGCGCCATCACTTTTACTACTGGTTTAAGAGTTTATAAGTGGTACTAGTCCTGAAACAAAAAAGCCCGGATTAAATCCAAGCTAGAGCATCGTCGAGGTTATCGAAAAACTTAACCTCCAACTCACGGCCTCTCGCTTTCGATCCTTTCACCACAGCTTCTAGCGTCAACCGTTGAAATAGGCTGGAAGGCTTTACCAGGGCACACTTGAGCAAGGTCGACTTGTCGATAGACTTAAACGCCTTTGGCAAATGGCTGGTCATATACCATGCCCTGGCGCGAGGGTCTGTTGAGGATAGCTCTTTCACATTATAGACTAGTTTGGTGTAGCCTATTTCAATGACATGTTTTAGAAAATTTTCAAAGGCGGACTTGTATTCATCCAGTTCTAGTTTGCCTTTGAGTTCGATCATGACAAACTTCTTGTCATCTTCTTTTCTGATGACACAGTTGCCGGCTTCATTCTTAAAAATTACTTCCAATGTTCTAAGTTGCTTTGGTTACTTATTCAGGGTTCTCAAGTCAACGAATTTACCAAAGTTTGTGTTCTAAAAAATACCTTAGCACAAATTCTTAGAATGAGAGAGTATTTCGAAACGCTTGGACTCGCACCAGGTGCTACTCAAGGCCAGGTAAAAAAGGCCTACAGAAAGCTGGCAATGCGATATCACCCAGACCGCAATAGCGATCCAGGTGCAGAAGATGTATTTATTGAGTTAACGGAAGCTTATGAAGTACTTATGGGCGAACGTGAGCCCGAACCCGAGGTCTATGAACCTGCCCCATCCTACTCGAATGAACCCGGTTATTCAAATCAGCAGAATACATACGCATCTTACGAAGAGCAGCAAAGAGTAAAACAAGAATGGGCCAGACAGCATGCACGTGAAGCTTATGAAGCTTTCAGAAGAAACAACCAGGCGTTCAGGGACAGCTGGTATTTCTGGCCAGCCGTGATTCTCACCTACACGATCGTGGCGGTTAGCTTTTTTATAGGCATTTGGATCATGGTGTCTCCATTCTTGGCTGAGCCACCAGAACCCCATGAGGAAGATCGTCGACCTTCATTAATCGCTTTACCTATCTTTATTGGATTCGGTATTATGCCTATCATCATAGGTTGGACGATTAAGAAAAAGTCAGACGAATATTTCTGGGACTAACGAAAAAGCCTCAGGCGATTTTTGTATGGTGAGGTCTTAGCTACCGCAGCCAATGCAATCGATGCTGGAATCCATCGGCTTGACACCATTGAGTTTCATTTTCAGGTTGTGGATTTTGTCTTTGATGTCCATATCCTTGAACATATCTCCAGTCAATTGTGCGGTAAGTGCTTCGATTTCTTTTTCCAGGCTTACTTTGGTTTCTTCCATGATTGCGGGTTTAGGTTTATTGAGATGATCAAAAAGTTGGAACAAAATAGGGAACATTAAGTTGCACATCCCTAGATAGAATGGAGTGTTATAAGAGCTATTCCAGTGGTATTGGAAGCAAACAATCAGTAGTAGCCTAGCAACAACAAGCAGTTTTTTTTGCCTACTGCCCATTTCTTTTAGGCCTTCGTGCAGTTATATCCACTTCTGGTCATTGTCCGTCAGCTCAGACTCAACCTCTCCCGTATGCTTGGTTGCTTTAGGTTCAAACAACATGAGGTGCACTTCTTCCTCGGCTTCAGGCATATGCTCTACTCCTTTCGGTACAATGTACATGTCTCCGGCATTCAATTCTACCGTTTTATCCCTTAAGTGCATTTTGAGCGTGCCTTTCAGTATGTAGAAAAGTTCATCTTCGTGCTCATGGCTGTGCCACACCATTTCACCTTGTACTTTGGCGAGTTTGACATATTGGCCATTCAGTTCACCAATGATTTTAGGTGTCCAATGCTCATTAAACAGCCCGAACTTTTCTTTTATGTTGATCTTCTCCATATACCTTAAGTTTTTAACAGCGATTCAACTAAGATAGTACTTCGTCATTTGAATAGCCATTAAAGCAGCTTATCGAACTTCGGTATTTTAGAATGAGGTATTGGCAATAGCTTCTTCAAGCTCTTTTACATACATCTCGATGAATTCGTCCAGCCGCTTGAGCCGGTATTGCATGACCCATCGAGGGTGAGGTAGCGGTTTGATCTCATCGAAGAGTCTGTATTGTTTATTGTACTTGAGCAATTGTTTATAATTCTGGCCCTGACCCAACGCAAAGGCAATTTGCTTGACTCCTCCAAAAGCAACCTTCTTTTGCATATTGGTCATCATATAAGTCTCCAGTGCTTGCATCAAATCGGCCTGATCGTAATAATTCAGGTTCTTTCCATCTTTCACAAAACCCAACGGAGATACCGATGAGAAGAAAAAGTGTTGATAGAACCTCTTCGCTCCTCCTAATGCTTCAATCATTTGATAGATAAACTTCGATGAAAGCTCAGCTTTTTTGTCAAAATCATTCTCAATGTCCAGTACCTCTTTCAGGCGGATGGGATCAGTAAAAGGAATACCGGTGACGCCTGCACCAAATCGCCCTGGGTTGATCCCGATAAGGAAAATACGACGCTGATCATCATTGAAATACTTTTCGTAGAAAGTATCCAGAATATCTAAGACATTAGGATCGTCAAATGGATAAAGCACTTCAACGCCTTTAGGCAGTCCGGTTGGGATGGTTACATCACGGTAGAACTTGAGAATATTTTTAGCGAATGACATTCGGAAAAGTATTGCTATGTGGTCAAAGTATGAAGATAATAGAAAGCCACAAAACACGTTGGCCATATCCATTAACGAATTGGGAAATGGCGATTCTTAATAGAATCCTAGGCTTTAAAAACAAAAGGCCAGGTATGGGAACCCGGCCTTAAGATTAATCCTGAATTGGATAAGTAAAGTACAACAATCTGAGAACAGTAATTATCAATTATAAAATAATTTTTTTAAAGTAACAAAACGATGTAAGATATGACTTAACTATAATTAAAAAAATAATGGATATAGTCACATCTTGGAGGTGGTTGCTACAGATGGGCTAGCACTTTAGCTGTGTATGATCTATGTCTTGGATAAATAGAAATCAACCTATCCAATGATTTATGAACCGCATTCTCCACATACCAGTAGTTAAAAGAAGGATTGTTAGCAGAAGAATAATGTAGCCTTGGCCGAAAGCTTTTGGCGATTGCTTATATTCGTTAATGTCCGAGTCCCTAACTGCCCCTGCTTCAACTTCCCGACCGCTGCTACCCATTCTCATGGTCAATTTCATCGGTACCATGGGTTATAGTATCATCCTTCCCTTCTTAGTTTTCCTTGTGGTCAAGTTTGGTGGTAATGAGTTTATCTATGGTATAATGGGCGCTACTTATTCCGCTTTTCAACTCGTTGGCGCTCCTATTCTAGGGAACTGGTCAGATCGGTTCGGTAGAAGGAAGATATTACTCTTAAGCCAGGCGGGAACCTTGTTGGCCTGGATTTTATTTCTGGTGGCCTTGTTGTTACCTACCAAAAACCTGGTTGAAGTTGATAATGCCACTGCAGGTATTTTTATCATCACGTTACCGCTGTTGATTCTTTTTCTGGCAAGAGCACTAGATGGCCTTACCGGTGGAAACGTTTCTGTGGCCAACGCTTACTTAGCCGATATTTCTACTGAAAAGAACCGCAAAAGCAACTTCGGAAAAATGGCCGCTTCCGCCAATATGGGTTTCATCATCGGCCCCACTATAGCTGGCCTTTTGGGCTCTACCGCCTTAGGTGAAATAGTGCCGGTATTTGCCGCCATGCTGGTATCCATCTTTGCATTGATTGTTATCGCCTTTCGGTTGCCTGAATCCAAGCCTTTGGCGCTCACCAAGCCTGCTGATGAAGAGCGTCTCAGGAAAACGCTCGGTCAGGAGCATAAAGAATGCTACAAAATGAAGTGCAAGGAAGACCCGAAAGGCTTTTGGCAGATGGCAAAGCGCAAAAATGTCGGCTACATTTTAATCATGTATTTTCTCATTTTCTTAGCCTTTAACTTTTTCTATGTGTCTTTCCCCATTCATGCTCAAAAAGCGTTGGAGTGGGATGTTTTTCAATTGGGCATATTCTTCTCATTGCTTAGTGGCATTATGGTGCTGGTACAAGGGTCTGTGTTGGGTAAGGTCTCAAGTAGGTTTTCTGAAGGGCAGTTAATTATCGCAGGTAATCTTTTGCTATGCGTTAGTTTCATATTGGTGAGTACCAATCAACTGGTGCTCGTCTATGCTTCGGCTGTATTCTTCTCAGCCGGTAATGGCATCATGTGGCCTTCCTTCCTGAGTGTGTTGGCCTATGTGGCGGGAGACAAGTATCAAGGCGCTATTCAAGGTTATGCATCAAGTGCCGGTAGTCTGGCCAGTATTGTTGGGTTGGTATCCGGAGGTGTTATCTACAGCATTTTCGGTGCTCAAACTTTTTGGATTCCAGCTGTGCTCATTCTGGTAATTGCGGTTGTGAGTGTAAGGATATTGACCATCATGAAGAACCCTTCTAGCGAGTAGATAGAAAATGAATATCCGCCATCAGGGAAAACCCTAGTATACCTCGAATTGCCATGGGCTTTAACCCATGTATAAGATAACACCCTTTAAAAGGCTTTGGCCACAAGTGTCAAATCTGATCGATTGAAGATATTTTGCAGGGCCTGCTCTTAGGCACTAGGGTAGACTAATTTCAAACTGTACTTAGCGTCATTTTCTTCAGTGATAACTCACTTACCCTAACATCATATAGGTACCTGGCCAAGAGAAAACCTGCTACTCCACTGAATCCATGCCATAGGAAATGTGTGCCCATGGGCAGGAAAGACACAAATTCGCGTGCGTCAATTTCCCTGAACAACAATGCCAACGTCAAATAGAATATAGAAAGCACCAAAGTTCTCCATCGCTCGAATTGTGTTTGATATAAGAATACCAACATGGGCAAGAATATCATCAAACCGGTAATGGCATAAGTGAGGTTAATCGCCGTGTGGGAGGGGAAATTATCAAAGACCCAAAAACGCATTAAAATAAATGGGGGAATGGCGATGAATGAAAACCACCATCGTTTCAGTACTTTGAGCCAGAAATAGATGCTTACCGAAATGGTTAGTATGATCGGCGGCAACATATCCATCATTAAAAAGAACTTCGACACGCGGAAAGCATGGAACAAAGTGCTGCCTATACCATTAAGAAAAAGCAAGGGTAGGCAGTATACAAGAAACGGAAATTCTTTATACCGGCCCCATAGCCTGATCGCCCAATAAATAGCAGGTAGTGCGATAATCAGAGACGAAATCGCATTCCATGGTTCTACGATAAGATGTTCGGCGTTGTGTTCCGTGTAAATGGGCCCTCCATCGGGCATGTTGAGATTAAAGCGCTCCCATTCCTTGTCTTCCATATCCTCCTATATCTATTCGAATAAAGCCCTGCTCATCAAGAACGCGCAGCAGCCTATAAGGTTTATTTTACGCACTTGAGTGTCCAGTGTATGACTAATGAATGGAGAGAGGAGATGATTCCAAGGCAAAGAGGTTGGTTTAGTCGTTGTATGAAGGTACGCTATTCAATTCCGGGATGGCTTCGTTCCTCGACATGACATTGGAATTTAAGGAAGTTGCCTTGCTGTTGTATCGAAAGAGAGACACCTGACTTCGCTTCTATCACTCGTTTTGCCATGGACTTTAGTCCATGGATAGCTGACCACTCCAATAATAAGGCTTGAGCCGCTAACTTTAGGCAAAGCAACTTGTTTCGAGCGTGGTATGAATTAGCGGCTAAAACCTTATTGTTTTAGCTATAGTTGCCACGGGTTAAAACGTGGCAAACAGAACTCACTATTGAGTGGTTTCCTTCGGTGATGTTATTTGAATGAGAAGTCGGGTATTTCTACCTAAGATAGTCATTCTGGGCAGCATCTTATTGGCAGGCTCCGGTTACCGTCTTTGACGGATGAAATATATGGATAGCATGGGCAGGTGAGACAATTCACTATAAGATTGGATTCCAGCTTTTAATGATGGGATGGCTTCGTTCCTCGCCATGACAGCTAGGGTTGTAGGAAGTGCGAACAGGAAAGGGTCTGAATAATTACCTGTCCAGCCATTTCTTCAATTCAGCAACCTTCTCACGGCTTACGATGATCTCATCATCTGAGCAATCTTTTAGGCATACCTTCAACCGGCCGCCGTGGTAGGAGGACATCTTTTCAATAGCCTCTACATCCACAATGTATTTTCTGTTGAGCCTGAAGAATTGGTTGGGGTCTAGTACATTTTCCAATTGCTCCAGGGTATAGTTGATCAGGTGCTTTTTAGCTTCCCAGGTCATAAGGAAAACACCTTTGAATTCGGTGAAGAAATAGCTCACATCAGAAATGTTGATGGATTGTATGTTCTCGCCTACCTTGGTAATGAACCGCGATTTGTATTGCTGCTGTGGTATGCTCAATGCTTCCCGCAAGAGGCCAATATCCAGTGATTGCGAATTGTTGTTGAGTTTTTTGAACTTGTCGAAGCTTCTCTCCAGGTCTTCAAATTGGATAGGTTTGAGCAAGTAATCCACACTATTGAGCCGGAAGGCTTTGATGGCGTATTGGTCATAGGCGGTGGTAAAAATGACTGGAACGGAGACATCTATCTTCTCGAAAATCTCAAAGGAGATACCATCAGCGAGGTGAATATCCACAAAGATGAGATCTGGGGCTTCGTTTTCTGACAGCCAGCATAAGGCGCTATCGACCGAGTCGAGGTTGGCTACCACCTGAATGCCTTCATCATACCGCTTGATCAAACCCTGCAGTTTCTCCCTGGCTAGTTTCTCATCTTCTATGATCACTATATTCATGAGGTCAGCAAGGGTTTACTTTCAGTAAAACTGAGTAACGGGATCTTAACCGTAAAGCAGGTTTCATCTTTGATGATATCCACAGGCTTATCGGTAAGGTATTCATATCGCTTTTTGATGTTGCCCAGCCCAATATGGGTGGATTCTAGCGAGTCTTTTCTCAATTGCAGGTTGTTGCTGATAATGATATAGTCTTCTACTTGCTTGATATCTATGTGTAGCGGTTTTCTTTCGGAAATCACATTGTGCTTGATCGCATTTTCTATCAGCATCTGTATGGACATCGGTGGTATCTGACGATTACCCTTCTTTGGGATATCAATATTCACCTTCAAGTTGTCCTGAAAGCGTGTTTCTAGCAAGAAAAGATAGGACCGGACAAACTCCATTTCGGTCATCAATTCTATTACCTCTTTGTCTTTGTTTTCTAACAAATACCTGTACACCAATGAGAGCCGGTTGATGAATTGATCGGCCAGGTCGGTGTCGGTATGGATCAGGGTAGAAAGGACATTTAGGCTGTTGAATAGGAAGTGAGGGCTGATTTGGCTCTTTAAAGTAGCCAGTTGTGACTCCAGGTTTTCCTTCTGCAGGATCTCGGTTTTGATTAGTGACTTTTTCCATTCCGAATAGAAAGACACGCTATGCAGGCCAAGAATCAGAATATTGGCAATCAGAAAGTCGTAGAGGTTATTGTAGTAGAAGAATTCCCAGGCGTGTTCTTCTTCTTGTATGGAGAGGTAGATCATGTAGTTGGGTATGAGAATAACCAAGGCGGAGAAGAAGAGCATAAGCCCCATACCCACGCCCAACCTTTTGAACGGTTTGGGAAACCATGATATCTTTTGCCCGACCTTTTTGTAGATGAAGAGATTGCCAGTCCAGATGGCGAAATAAGAAAGGGAATTGCGGGTGAGGCTGCGCGCAAGCCATTCTGGTTCTGTCACCCCTTTGGGGTAGAACATGATGGCGAAAAGGGTACCACCAATTATGCAGATGGCCAACCGGGCCAGTAGCGGTTTTATTCTGATTTTCATGGATTATGCACACTGTCGCATCAACTACACCAACAAAGATACTTACCCTACGGAAAGAAAGTATTAAACCAGGAGGAGGTAAGCTACCACCGCAACGCCGATGCCGACAATAAGCAAACCGGTATTTAGGACTTTTCTCATAGGTCTTAATTCTCAATATGAAGATGGCAACATTATTTCATACCTGAAAATGGAATAACCTGAAGCGTCGTATTCATGGACTGAACCCGCAAAGAATGAGATTGAAGCAAAAACCCGGATTCGTATAAATCGACTTATTGTAGAACCGTGAGTGTTTAGGCAAGAAAAGCATTTCTGTAATTATTTAGGCTCGCTAGATGAATTTATTTACTCATTTTGACTGTACTTTGCGGCTTATGGGATGCTACACAATGCATTGCAATAAAAGTTCAGGATGAGTAGAGAGTCAGATTACAAGAAATGGCTAGTTTTTAGCCGAAGCGCTGCCAGTTTAGAGCAAGCTAATCATCTTTTTCAGGCATTAGACCAGAAAAAGAGCCTTAATCAAATAAGGTTTTTAGAATATGATGGTGATGAAGGCACTGAGTACGTAATTTCAGAAGATGGCAACCCAACGGAGTTGTCGATAGGTGAACCAGGTAGAAGTTCGTTATTGGAATACCTGGAAGAGCACTATCTAGTCAACCATTCTCTTGACGAAAAGGCTTCAATTGAAAATAATGAAAACAATCTAGTCGAGCCTAAACAAAAGACTGAGAGTAATACTAATAGTTTGGGCAGGGAGCAAAGTCGAGGGCCTTGGTTGACAAACCTCACTAGTAGAATAACCCGCTCAAACAAATGGGCTCATGGGTTCAATTTCAGTCTAGTTGTTCTCTTATCATTACAGCTAATCATACTGCCCATAAACTTTACCAATCTTTACGAAGATATCAATAGAACCTTTTTAATGACCATTTTCTATTTACTAATGGGGGTGGTTGCCTTTTTCACGGTCAAGGCGTATTATCGTCATGTTGAAGGCGAGGTAGACTTTGGTAAGATCATTAAGGTAATTTTACCATTTTACTTTTTTCTTTTCTCTTGGTTGGCAGTAGAAGTATCAATATTTGCTCTATTCGAGCAAGATGATGTCCCTATCCTGGCTCTACTGTTTTTTTTCGTTTTATTCCTATGGGGAGGTGCTATAGTTGGATTAATCAACGCAGCCATTTTACTTCTTTTTCGGAAATTCATATCCAACAGACCTCGATGATTTTTGTATGATTCAGGTAGGGTAAAATCAACCCTTGGGAGTTTGAATAACAGGTTCTCCTTGAGCTGGTCGTGGCGTTCGCTACGACCCATAATTGGCCTTCTGATCTCGAATGACATACTTTCTTCTCACGAAATGAAGATAGCGCTTTTAGGATTATGCCAAACGGATGCTCTTGCTGGTTTTAGGTCTTAGGATTGCTACGCTTAACCTAAGGCCAGTGTTGTAGGCACCTCAATACTTATCATGAAAGTATTCATGGGTTCTTTTTTCCTTGTTGACCTTGGTGGTAGCTTCCATTGACCTTAGCTCGATTCTTCTGATCTTTCCGCTGATAGTCTTGGGTAGTGACTGGGGAAATTCTATGATCCTAGGTACTTTATATTTGGCGAGCCTCTCTTCCGAAAAAGTAAAGATTTCTTGAGCCAGTTGTTCGCTGGGTTCGACATTCTCCCGAAGTAAGATAAAGGCTTTCACGGCGTAACCTCTCAGTGGATGAGGGCTGGCTACCACTGCAGTTTCTACCACGTCATTATGCTCTATCAAAACGCTTTCTACCTCAAACGGCCCTATTCTATAGGCTGAAGCTTTGATCACATCGTCATTCCTTCCAATAAACCAGATATAACCGTCTTCATCTTTATAGGCCTTATCCCCGGTGTAGTAAAGGCTATTTTTGAACGATTCGGCCATTCTCTCTTCATCTTGTAAGTACTCGAGGAACAAGCCGTTGTTTTTTTGCTGATCCGTTTTGACACAGATAATACCTTCTTCGAGGTGCGGGACCTCCTTGCCTTGATCATCGTAAATGCCGATGTCATATAGAAAAGTGGGCTTGCCCATCGACCCCGGTTTTACTTTGGTGCCAGGTAGATTGGCTACCAAAGCGGTGGTTTCCGTCTGTCCGTAACCATCTCGGATAATAACGCCCGTACCCTTTTCCCACTTGTCAATGACATCAGGGTTTAAAGGCTCCCCTGCTGCACAGCAACTGCGAAGGCTCAGGTCATATTGGCTCATATCCTCTTGTACCAGCATGCGTATGACCGTTGGTGATCCACAGAAGGTGGTGACCTTCAGATCTTGCATAGTCTTTAACTGGTCTTTGGCATCAAACCCAGTAACCTGATTGACAAATATGGTAGCACCTGCATTCCAAGGTGCGAACAGGCTGCTCCAGGCGAACTTTGCCCAACCGGGCGAGGAGATGTTGTAATGAATATCCCCTCGTTGGCAACCGAGCCACGACAAAGTGGTAAGATGACCTACAGGATAGGTGAAGTGAGAATGAACCACGATCTTGGGTAAACCTGTGGTGCCGGAGGTAAAGAAGTATAGGAAGGGCTCATCAGATTTGGTTTTGGCTGCCTGACATTCTGTAGGTTCTTTAAAAACTTCATCGAAGGCCACCCAACCTTCTTTTTGTCCATCGACAATGATTTTCAATTTTATCTTTTTATCAACACCCTTTTCAGCCTCATCAATCTCGGCTGTGAAAAGATCGTGTGCAATGATCACATCAGGAAAAAGCGTCTCATAGCGGTAGATCAGGTCTTTGGTCACCAAATTGGTGGCCGTGGGCATAATGATAAACCCGCCTTTGATGCCGGCCAGAAAGCCATACCAATTCTCAGGGATCAATGGCAGCATGGTGTAGATAACGCTTCCTTGTTCTACCCCATGTTTTCGCAGAAAATTGACCAGCTGATTACATCTATGGTAAACTGTATTAAAGTCAAAGGCCGTTACAGAATCCTGATACTTCCAAATCAGTGCATCTTCTTCGCCATGGTTTTTCACATTCAGGGGATAGAATACCTCTTCTACCCAATTGAAATATTCAGGTTTGGGAGGGTTCAGGTTTTCCAAGCTTTTAATATCCCCTTCTTCGATTTTCTGGTTTACAGTTTCATAAAAGGCGGTTAATTCCATAGTGTAATCTTTGGTTGGGCAACATTGGCTTAGGCAGGTCATTTTTGCCGACCATTGCCATTAAGTGCGAGCTCCTTTAATTTATCATTTCCTCATGGCTTAATGAAGCATTGGGCTCACTTATGTCAAAATAACCTTTGACTCAACTAGTTTACCAAATAAATACAACTCAACTTACACTCAAGTGATATAAGCTTAATACTCTTCACGGTTTTTGTATTTTAGATCATTGTATAAATCTAAAATATTTGAACTATGAAGTTTTTAGTAAAACTCTTGTTTGCACTTGTTTTGGTTGCCTGTCTTAGTGCTTGTGCCGAGGAGAATGTATTACCTAAAGGTGAAGATGCCGTTTTAAGCAGTACAGGAAATAATGGGCAGGTTGATCCAGGTGAAGATGATGAGGGGGACGATTAATAAAAGAAGGTCTTACTTCAAGCGATTTTGGAAGTCCATACGCTGATGTAGTATTCTTATAATTTCGATTTGGTGTTGGTGTTTTATTTTGTAAAAAATAATATGTGCTTTGGCTACTACTCCACGGTAGCCTGACCTTAAGTTATCGTAGCTTTTGCCTATATCAGGAGTTTTCGCAGCCTCTGTGATGGTGTCAATAATGATTTGATAGTATCTATCAGCTTGCTCTTGAGACCAGCGTTTATTCGTAAATTCCCAAATGTCGATCAGGTCGACCTTGGCCTTTGCTGAGATTTTATAACTCACCGCGTCTTATGCTTGGCATGCAATTCTTCCAACAACAACTCTGGATCAAAATCCTCTACAAAGCCACTTTCTTCTCCTTCAATAAGTGCTTTCGATAAAGCGCTTTTCTTTTCCTCTTGCTCTTCAAGCAATCTTAGTCCAGCTCTAACTACTTCACTGGCAGAGCTATACCTTCCACTTTTAACCATATCTGCAATCAGGCTTTCAAAATGGTTACCTAAAGCTATTGATGTGTTCTTTCCCATTGTAAATGATTCTTTTCACAAAGTTACCAATCTTTGGTAACGGCACAATCCCCATTTAATAGATTCATTAAATAAATGCAACTCAACTTCCACTCAAGTGATAGAAGACTAATACTCCTCATGGTTTTTGTATTTTAGATCATTGTATAAATCTAAAATATTTGAACTATGAAGCTTTTAGTAAAACTTTTGTTTGCGCTTGTTGTAATTGCTTGTCTTGGTGCGTGTACTGAGGAGAGTATCTTTCCAACTGATAGTGAGGAGGTCATCCTGGATACCGAAGATAATGGAAGTGGCTCTGGAGGGGGTACAAATGAAGAGGAGGAATTTCCTGATTAATAAATGATTAAGGAACGCAGTGACTGAGGGGAGTAATCAAATTATAGGCTTTTTCTTTTGTCTGATTATCTTTATGTTTAATGAAAATTAAATTATTTCTATATTATTTTTCATTAACGTAGATTCCATGCGCATTTTTGCCGTTTCAGCCTGTATTACTTTCCTGCTGTGCTGTTTAATTTTCACAAGTTGTACGGAATCAACGGGACGGAATGATTTACATCAGACTTTTGATAACCTGTACAAGAGTACTGTAAATCAATATAGGGCTAAAAGCTACCCAGAAGGAACTGTTCAAGCGAACCGTTTGGTCGAACTTGCCGATGCGCTGGACGAAGAAGATAAGAAAGCGAAGGCAAGTCTACTTTTGGCTAGCTTTTATAGAAAGCAGAGTAATATCGAAGGTGCATTGACCTATTTTTTTAAGGCATATGACAACTTCAAAGCCATTGATAACAAGAAATTCATGGCCGAATCACTCAAGAGGATTGGCTTGCTTTGTATCGATGCTGCTAGTCATGAACTGGCACATGAATATTTTGACAGAGAGCTTGAATTGAGGGAACAGCTCAATGACCCAAAAAAGATCGCAAATGCACATTATAACATTGCGGTTGCTGAGCGATTTCTAACTAATTATGACTCTGCCTTCAATCACCTATTTACTGCCTTAAAAGTTTATGAAGAAGGCGGATTCCACGAAAATCAAATTC
The DNA here is from genome assembly GCA_039819065.1 of Bacteroidota bacterium. Lineage (GTDB taxonomy): Bacteria > Bacteroidota > Bacteroidia > Cytophagales > Cyclobacteriaceae > JBCBSS01. The sequence goes on along the minus strand of JBCBSS010000011.1, from coordinate 4,007 downwards.
AAACTCACCTCGAGCTAGGCCTAACTTTTGTCAGTAGTGACAGGTTCGATGAGGCATTATCCCAATACCAACAGAGCCTGAAATTATTTGAGACATTTTCTGCCAATAAGGAGTATAAGGCCAGATTATATAATGATTTGGGAGTAGTTCACGCTAATAAAGGCAATATGTCAGAGGCTCTAGAATACTATCTTCAGGCATTGGAGGTCGAGAGTTCGATAAACGATCCAAAACTCACTATATACACATTAAACAGTTTGGGCGACTATTATTCAGAGATAGACGACTCTAATAAGGCAATTACATATTATGAACAAGCTATTTCGCTTGAAGGGGTTGAAAAGAATATCATTGAATACAAGAAAGCACTGAAATCTTTGGTAAGTTTTTACAGAAAGGAGAGGAATGAAGTGCGCGCATTAGACTACTCAGAAAAGTTAATTACATTCTTAGATCGGCATGCTGATCAGACTGCATGGTTAATTGCTCAACACAAGCAGGAGCAAATAAAGAATACGACGCTGGAATACCAAAACGCCAAACTACGTCAGGCTAATTTGATCAAATCTAATCAAAACCTTAAACTGATCGTCGGGATATTGTTGACTTTGATTTTATTAGGAGTAGCCGCCTTCCTCGTATTCTACTTCAGAAAAGACCGTAACGAATACAAAGACCTGGCTGGAGCACTAAAAGAAAACTACCGCGAAAATTACCTCAAAGTACGTGAGCTAAGCCAGTCGCAAGGGCAAGGTGATTAGCCCTTCTCCTTATCTTCCCTCAACCTGATATTCTCATCCTGTAGCAGAATAATCTTGCGGCGTTGCAGGTCCACATCGACCTTCAGTTGGTCATTCTCTTCTACCGTTTTGACATACAATGCCTTCAACTTCTCCGGGTCGATGTCTTTGAGGAATTCAAAACGTGCGTCTTTATCTAGTCCTGGCATGAGGTGGTTATAGGTCTGTTCCCTCCCTTCGCTGTTGGCACTGGCTGCCTTGCTCGTTACATCATGCAAGGTCATATCCAACGTATAGAAGCGCTCAAGATCCAGGTTGAAATACTTGCAGATCTCGATCAAGAGACCGGTATCTGGTTTGGTGCCTTTGTTTTCCAACGATTCGATCAACTCACGCTTTACGTTGAAAAGCTTGCCAAATTGTGCCTGTGAGAACTTCTGGCTGGTTCGTAACAGCTTCAGGTTTTGGTTAACGACTTTCAATTTGCAGGACTAAATTAGAGGTATTTTTGCGAAAAATATTCGTATTACGAAATTTTTACTACATTTGAATTATTAACGTATTTCGGTAAGTCAAAAATAGGGAAATAATTGAATCTGGGGTTGTGGGATATGCGAATGTCCATGGTTCGGGCGTCATTCCCGCCTACGCGGGAATCTCTCCACCGCCGCTTTTCAAGTCATTTCGAGTGTAACCTGCCTTTGTCGGCAGACAGGCGAGAAATCTATCTCTGGATTAAAGTTGACTTAACCTCAATATAGATTTCTCACTACGTTCGAAATGACCGATAGCGCCAATTGCAGAAACCCACAGGGTTATTGGCTATGAGATTCCCGCCTACGCGGGAATGACGATCTAGGTTCAGTCATCTCCACATTCATCCACCTACCAAAATACTATCGTTTAGTCCGGTCACTAATGACCGATTACCCTGCGCTCGGCCGTACAAGTGCTCATTGTCTTTCATGGTTAATGCCGGGCCGGGGTTTTCTAAAAGCAAAAGCTATGTGTCAGACAGCATTATATGACCTGTTGTTGGAGGTGCGTTACTCACGCATGTACCTCAATGAAATCATCCGGCGTGAGCCGGGGATAGACTCGTTCTTTCTTGGTTCGGCCATTCATAGCCTAAGGGAAGCTGAGCAGTATTTGCTCTTCCTTTCTCTGGGCATACCAAGCCGTACGAACACCAACCGCTCTAAAACGCGACACTCTTAAATGCCATCATCATGAATGTACCAACTACTACTACACGAGCGCTATCCCTGGGCGCATTACTGCAAAATCACAAACGCCTACTCAAGGCCATTGCCCAAATAGAATTAGAAATGATAGCCGATGGCCATGACCCGCAATACATCGCCAAGGTCATTGCCAAACTGCGCGAAGTAGCTGAGGAGAATAAGGATATGAGTGTGGGGGAGTTGGGAGAAGTGGTAGAACGATTAAAATGACTCTACTTCTATACGCTCTATAATTAAATACAATATCAGATAATTGAATCGTTATAATGCTATTATTAATTAAAATTATCATTAAACTATAGTAATATATATACTATAATTAGCTAGTTTCGATTAATCAACCCTAACCTAAATTCACATGAAAAACCTAAAGTACTATGTGCTCTATGGCATGTTATTGCTGAGCCTTTCCTGTACTGACTCGAATGAGATCAATGAAGTTCATATTCCGATTGAAAATCAGCCCTACGCCCAACAAGTAGCTTATACGCATAAGCATCTTTATAAGGTCGGCCGGCTAGCAAGCCAAATTGCTCGAAACCTGGAACTGAGACAATTATTGTATGAAGAGGCCTCAAAGAAGTTTGATGGAGAAACTAATGTTATGCTGGAAGTATTGATTGGAAAAGCCGCCAGGATAGGGTCTACAATTGAGGTTGGGCAGGAGTTAATTGAATCTTTGGATGCTTTTAAAGATATTGATGGAGTGAATTACTATCCTCAGATTTACATTCCGAACCTCGAACAGTTCAAGCGTAATACAGTCTTGAAGACGTACGAGACGCTGAGTGATCCAACGTTTGTGATTTTCGCTGGTGATGAAAGCCAGGAAACCTTTCAAGGATATGCCATCAATGCCGAAGGCACTTTGGAAGAGGAGCCGGGGCTGTTGGTAGATGAGGATTATGCTGAAAACAATGAAACGTGGGTGTTGTCTCTGAACGAGACTACCTCGGATCAATGTGCGATTGACGAATTAATATTGATTGATGATCCATTTGGTGGAGAAGGTGAGAAAAGTTGTCTCTCCTCAGGGCGGACTGATGGCACGAGTGGTGGTTCAGGTAGTGGTGGCAGCGGAGGTAGTGGACACGCCACTCCAAGTGCCACAATAACCAAGATTGTGGTGATTTGTCATAAAGAGAGCTGGGCAGCAGGACAAAGTGAAGTTAATATCCTGACTTTAGTGCATGCTTTTGAGTTCTCAGATGCTGAGTTAAACCAATATGGAAATGGACCAAACGAAGGTGGTCAGATCGCAAAGGTTCCAAGGGACGATGTAACTACATTTCGTCTTATAGATGTTAATTTTGATGTGGTTGACTGTTGGGATGACAGGGCTCCTAATATGCCCTACGGAAGTTATGTGATTTTTGAGTACGATACTTGGCCTGCTAAGAAACAAGATATTCGGTGGTTTAGTGGAAGCACTGATTTCAAAGAGCAGTTTCGCTCGGCCGATGACCCTTATGACAATGGTACTTTTTTTAAAACGGATTATTCTAGTGTACAAATTGATCTTTGTATCGAGTGGGAAGGGCAATATCTGTAATGATTAGGTTATTATACTTCTTCATTTTCTATTTCATTATCTCATTTAATGTTGAGGCGCAACAATCGAGTCGGAAACTGGAGTTGTTCCCAACAATAGGCTATACATGGCGTAGTACAGCTACTGAGTTCCTTAACCTGAATGGAGTTTCTCAATCTCAGTTTAATATCTTGTATGATTACGAAAGAAATGTCCAAGGCTTCAGCTTAAACACAGGCATTTTGCTCAGGTACAATAAAAAATTAGAGTTTGAGTACTACCCTGGGTGGAGGTATGATGTAATACAGGCTATTCCCGGAACACTCAATGAGCGGAAAAAAGGTTTTATTGTCGATCATAACGTTAATCTTCTACTCAAAAAGAAGCTGGGAATTGGAATAGGTTTCAGTGTCGTTAATGCAGGAAAGGGCTACTATAATGATCGTAACCTTAACAGAAATGGGGAATATCAAAGCATTCAATTTGACTCTT
>JBCBSS010000010.1:0-89961 GCA_039819065.1 Bacteroidota bacterium | reverse complement strand
CAAACCTCTAATTAATAATAACAGATTGAATTTGTTTGAATGTCTATTTATGCTCAACAAGTATAAAGTAATTGTGAACTTACTGTTCAAAAAGGAGAAAATGTCAACCGCGAATGATTTTCTGTTTGGATATCAGAAGCCGTGCCAATAGCTGTAGTGGACTACTCTTCTATTAATTTAATTTGCTTATAAGTCCATGGAACATGCAAGCCTCTATATAGGTCGAATTCAATGCGTTGTGAACTGTCTGGGTAGGTGAGAGTAATGTGGCGCACCACACTATCCTCGTAATGTGGGAAGCTGGTGATAGTATCGCCGTTAGGATAGAAGTAAACGACATTGACCAAGGTGTCATACCAGTATACCGCCGACATGAACTGTTCGCCAGACTCATACCAGCTTTCCGCATTTTGATGCTTTAAACCGTCTTTGTATTTAGTTTCGGCTGCTTTTGTACCGCCTTTATAGTAAATGACAATCAGTTCAATGCCTTTGCCTATAGAATACGTGTGGGAAGTAAAGAATCTGTTCGGATCTTTTTTATTTCTCTCCGTGGTAGAATAGAAGGATGATTCTGCCGATACATAAAATATGGATGATAGCAATACAATACTTCCTAACCCTATCAGTGACAAATAAATCGTACTTTTCCGCTTTTGCCTTTTAAGCTTAGTTTTAATGCGATATTGGGTATCACTTTCGTATTGCTTATATCGATATGTTTCTTTCGATTTACTGCTTGAATTGCCAACCGCAGACTTCACGTTTTCAAAAGCAGCTTTAGGCTTACGTTGATAAACCTCTTTGCGCATACCGAAACCCATATACCCCATAAATACCTAATCTACTTAGTCGATAGAATGCTATATAAATGAACGTACTTCGGGTTCGAATGTTACGCGTTTACTTGTTATCCAACCTGTAGAATAGCGTAGGCTTGTTGTCTTCTATGCGTTTTTCAACCAAATGCATGTTCAACCTTTCAGCCACCTTTATAGAATCCCCGTGCGGCTCATCCATCGCGGCTATCAAGTATGGAAAAGATAGTTTTTTGAAGGCATATTCAATTACCGCGGTAGAAGCTTCGGTTGCATAACCCTTGGCTGCAAATCCAGGGAGCAATCCGTATAATAATTGTGGTTGGTTCTCGTCAAAGAAAATCCAGAGACCGGCAAAGCCTATTGTTTTGTTGTCTTCTTTTCTAATCAGCTTCCATAGCCCCCAACCATCATTACTGAAATGTTCATTGTTCTGATGTAGAATTTCTTTGGTGGTGTCAAATGCAATGACTTCATCATCCCAAAGGTACTTTCTCACAAAGGGATCTATAAATATCTCGTGCAGTTGATCTGTATCAGGTTCGGAAAGCGGTACTAGTAGCAATCGTTCCGTCTCCATTTTGTAGTGCTTTAGATCGTCGATGTCATCCGATATGGAAAGGTGCAGAATGGGATAGGGGTTTCCTTGCCCATCCAATTCTGATCTGCCTATGACCCTAAAACCGATGTGCTTATAGAAATTGACTGCCTGTTCGTTTTGCTTATTCACATCTACCAGATTGGCTTCCCAGGTTTTAACAGCATAGTCCATCAACTGCTTACCAATGCCATCACCCATGGCATCAGGGTGTATGAAAAGCATTTCTACTTTATTTTCGGCCACGCCCAGAAAGCCCAGGATATTACCCTCATTATTTTTAACACAAGCCAGCTTAACCATTTTTAGGTATTCATTGATGACAAGCGGTTTATGATCATCCACGAAGTTTTCATCCAGAAAATGATGTGTCGCTCGAACAGAAGCCTCCCAAACGTCTCCTATTTCATTGTAGTCTTGTACTGTTGCCGCTTCAATCTTGTATTTCATTGTTAGTCGATTAATGTAAAGGATAATGTTAAGCCCACGCTAAAATTTCTAGGTAGTTTGTCTACCCCAAAAATAGCACGACTGTGGCTTCCTTTATCACCGAGTACCTCAACAAATAAGTCAGAAGCACCATTCACTATTTCAGGCCCGTCGTCCCAATGCTCGGATGCTTGATAATAAGCATCAATATGATTCAACCCTTCTACTCGGCCGAACCCCACTTTGTGTTCAATTTGAGCTAGTACGTTAAGGGCACAAATCTCCATGGCTTTCTTGCCATCGGCCGTTACTATGTCATCACCAAGCCTGCCCTGGTAGAAGTATGTGCCATCTATGATTGGGAATTGAATGGCGACATAGGCAATATTCCCCCTGATATTGACCGAAACGTATGAACCGCCTGGAGTAGAAGGAGTAGGCAACTCTAGGTTCATTTCTTTTAAAACTGATCGGATATCCATCATCTGTTATTTGGTTGACAGTTAAATCTAGCCATTTAGCGACATTTATTATATGACAGCTACGATTTGAATTATATAAAGTAGATACAACTAAAGAATACAATTATGAAGGAAATAGAATTTGAAGACATTCAGGGGTTTGTACTCTCTGGTTACGACGACCTCATGCAATCGGCTTGTTATTTATTACTTCAAATTAAAGACGCAGGCAACGCGAAATCATGGATGGATAGCATGGCTTCAAAAATTGACAATGAAGGTAAGGGATTATCTTCTTCACAATCTCATGAGCCAAATAACCGGGTCAACTTGGCTTTCACACCATCCGGTCTAAAAGCACTGGGCATAAATGAAGAAGTTCTAAAAGGCTTTTCATCCGAGTTTCTGGATGGGCTGGGCAAAAGAAGTGGTCAAGTGGGACTAACCGGTGATAACGCCCCTGTTCACTGGCGCTGGGGGGACCACCAGGCCAATGGGCAGCAACTGCATATGGTACTGTTACTCTTTGCTGCTGATGATCAAAAACTGGCAGATTTGGTGACACATTATGAAGCAGGGTTGCAAAAAGCCGGTCTGCACTTAATAAAGAAGTTAGATACACTTTGTGGTAGCAAACGCCCTGAAGATAAGGAACACTTTGGTTTCAGGGATGGTATTGCCCAACCAGCCATAGAAGGTACGGACGGTGCAAAGTTGACCACACCGGGCAATTGGATCAAACCAGGAGAAATAATCCTGGGCTATGAGAATGAGAATACACCGGACCTTGGGCCAACCATCACGCCCGGGCCAGCCATACCTATAGACAAAGACCCGTCAGATATACTACCTCGGCACCTAATTAATAATGAGACTAAAGACTTTGGACGTAACGGTACCTACATTGTATTCAAGCAGTTCGTTCAGCATGTTAAGCCCTTTTGGGAGTTCATGACCAATGCTGCTGAGAAGGAAGCAGGAGAAGAATCGGTAGAAGCCGGTATTAAACTGGCTTCAAAAATGGTAGGGCGTTGGCCTAGTGGAGTCCCTTTAGAATTATCTCCTGATGGTGATAATGTTGATCTCCAAGAGGAAGATTTTGATAAGTTCCTTTACGATACAGAAGATGACCAAGGATCAAGATGCCCTTTCGAGTCTCATATCAGGCGCACCAACCCAAGAAACATGTTACTAAAGGATAAAGGGCTTGTGCATGATGTAGAGACATCGGTAGAAACCATGAAGCGACATCGCATAATCAGGAGAGGCCGAGTCTACGGCGAACCGCTGGCCGATTCATTTTCACCTCATGACTACCTCCGGAAGGAAGATGATGGTGTAGATCGCGGGTTGATGTTTTTATGTGTGAATGCTCATCTGGATAGACAGTATGAGTATATGCAGAAGAAATGGATAACGCCGGTTGATAAATCACCGTTGTTCAGTGGCGCTGATCCCATCTGCGGCAATCAAGATGTAGATGTAAGCGGGCAGCAGGGAGATTTCACTTACCATGAACAATCTGATGATTGTTGTGTAAAAGGGATGTCAAATTTCACCACCGTAGTAGGAGGGGCGTATCTCTTTATGCCCGGTATTCGGGCTATCAAATACATAGCCAATCTGCCATAGTACCTTGATGATAAGCTTGTTTCATTTGTCCAGTAAGAGACTAAAGGTTTGCGCAAATATTGGTAACTAGTATGTGATATTGGTCACGAGCAGAACGACGATTTGAATTTTTGTGCTCTATGTTGCTGCCTCAGGCGTTTTGGTAAAAACTGTATGACTTCTTCTAACTATCAAACCGTTTCAGGCACTGAGGCAGCAACTGAGCATTTTTTATGCATATTCGAGTATATTGAATGATCAATTCAACTAACTCAACTTTTCTATAATTACATAATTGTGGGCGCTAGAAATCTCTTTTTTTGTCAGATTGTACTTGTGTGTAGCTTGTTGTTCATGGCCCAGGGCGTTCAAGCTTATCAGGATACCCAGCCTGATAGTACAGCGTTTAAGTCAGATTCTGTTAAGGATAGAAATGGAAGGCTGCTCGTGCTGCCCGTGATCACCTTTTCACCCGAAACTTCACTAAGACTCGGCGCCATCGGCGTTTATTACTTTCGGTTTAAAGGCTCCTCGCCACAGACGCAGTTATCAACAATTAAATTCCCGATTACCTACACGCTGGAAAATCAAGCGAAGATCAGGTTCTCATATGAAATCTTCTTTCGGGAGAATAGCCATATCCTCAAAGGTTTTGCCGAATGGGTCAGATTTCCATTTCAATTCTACGGTATAGGTGCTGACACAGAGGATGAAGATGAGGAGATTTATACCTCCAGAATGATCGCCTTCAATTTCAACTACTTTAAGCAATTCGAAGGAAACATTTTTGCCGGATTTAGATTCATAAGAACGGATTCTAGAATAGTAGAACGCGAGCCGGATGGCCTATTGGCACAGGAAGGGCTTATACCTGGAAATAATGGAGGAATAGTTACAGGCGTCGGTTTGCTCGGTAGAATTGATAAACGGGATAATAATTTCAATGCCACCAGAGGTATTTTCATTGAGACGGCCTTAACTACCTATCAACCTTGGCTGGGCAGTGACTTTGAATTCACCAAGCTGGAGTTCGACTTCAGAAAATTCTTTTACCCACTGAAGAAACATGTTTTTGCTATCCAAGGCGTTTTCGAGCACAACTGGGGAACACCTTCTTTCGAAACACTAGCGTTACTAGGTGGAGATGAAATCAACCGAGGGCATTTCGAGGGACGCTTTCGCGATAATTCATTGTGGGCTGCACAGGCAGAATACAGGCTCCCAATCGGGCGTAGCAACTGGATCGACGAACGCGATAAAATACCTTTCAAAGAACGGTGGGGTATTGTAGGCTTCGCAGGCTTTGGATCTGTTTCTCCTGACATAACTAATCCTGAATTTGGTGAAGTGAAAACCGCATTAGGCTTTGGGGTAAGATATCTAGCCTTGCCTAAGGAAAGAATCAACGTGAGGCTTGACTTCGGCTTTGGTACACAGCGACCCGGTTTCTACTTCAATATACGCGAGGCTTTCTAGACAGCCTTCAAGTCAAATCTTTCTGGTTTTTGTGCATACTTAATTTCTGGCAGCATAGGAGCGTTTTTGTGCTGATAGCTTTCCGTATTGCGAAGAATGTTGTGTAGAAGTGTAATGGCCTGGTGTGTATACGCCCCTTTATTGAGCATGACACATTCAGCCTTTGTTGAGGTCGCAGCGTCAGTAATTTCACCCCGGGACGGCACTCCCTTTTTGGCCAGGTTTTCTAATACCTGTGTAGCCCACACTACCGGCAAATGTGCAGCGTTGCATAAGGTAAGCATATCGTGTTGTATTCGGGCTATGTTGTCCCAGCCAGTTTCTATGGCCAAATCTCCTCTGGCAATCATTATCCCAACCGGATGGCCTACCATGGCATTTAGCAATATATCCGTGAGGTTGTCAAAACCTTTTTTCGTCTCAATTTTGAGGACGACACCCAATGCCTTAGAAGCCTTAAGCCGATCTAATTCTGATAATAGTTCTTTTACGTCATTGGAGGTATTAACAAACGACATGTTGACGATATCCGCGTGTTTCACCACGAATGCTAAGTCCTTTCGATCTTTGTCAGATAATCCACTGATATTCAGCTGGCTGTTAGGTAAATTGATCCCTTTATCAGCTTTCAGTTTTGATCCGGCAATTTTGGTGTGAATGATTTCCACTGTGAAATAGTCTGGTGTACTTTCTCTGATGATACCGCTGATCTTGCCGTCATCGAAGAAAATATTCTCCCCTGTTTTTACCATGTCAAATAGCGCCGGAAATGTACAGGATATGTGCGCACTACTGAGCAAGTTTCCATCTTCATTATAGTAAGCTGGTTCACCAGGCTCATTAGATTTGTGAACAATCAAATGATCCCCTTTCTTTAGCATGATGTATTGATTCAAAGGAGGTAGTTCTCCTACGGCAGTTTGCATCAACTCCCGGTTTTCGACTTTAAGAACGGTGCCAGTGGCAATGTATGCTGCGTCATAGCCATAAGTCAGTACGCTGTCTTCGAGTATTTCCTTGACTACTAAGTGACGCTGTTTGTTTCTGGTATCCTTAAAGGCAATTCTATCCTCGGGTTGTAGGCATGCGAGCCATTCCGGCGCAACGGTTATGGCATTTTCGGGCGAATCTTCATCAATTTCCTTCACGAGGAACACATGCGATGGGTGTGTCACCTTACCCATGTGATCGCGTTCGGGGCTGAATTTTCTCACTTTTGGCCCTGGCATTATGGAGCCGGTTCTAATTTTAGGACCGGAAAGATCCATAGCCACTTTGCAATCTAACCCCAGACGTTCACTGGCCATTCTTACATTGTTAATGATCTTCAACCAAACTTCTGGTGAGTCATGGGCACAATTGACCCGAGCGCAATTCATGCCTCTCATCATGAGGTTGTGAACTAAGCTATAATCTTTGGATGCATCAGTGGGTATGGTAACCATGATCCTTACGCGGCGTCCTTCAGGTTGTTTCCCCAATAATTCAACCGTACGGTTATTCAGCAGCGTATTGAATTTTTTGATGGAGAGTTGTTTGAGGTCGAATTTAAAACCCTTGTCGACCAATCTCTTTAGTATTATTCTTTGCGACTCAAGGCTTCTTAGTACGTGGGCTTCCGCTTTAGCTAATCGAGACATGCCCATATTACCTAACTTTTTCTGCAAATCGCGGATGTCGTGTCTTCTTAACTCTCGATAGTGTATTAGGTTGCGGGCGCTATTGCGATAGGCCGGAGACACCTGATCCAGATAGTTTTCATGGGTCGACTCGGCTTCTTTTATAGTAGTAATAAGATGGTCTATTTGACCTATAAGTTTGTTGAGCTTTTGTTTACGTCGCATTTTGGAGGGCTTATAACCCTAAAGCTAATCAAGATAGAGACCCTAGATTATGATAATCGTCAGGGAATGTAAGGCTTTAGATCATGAGAAAGAGATGGAGATTTTGAGCTGGCCGAAACAGGTCGTTATAAAGTCTTTGCTAATCATAAAATAAGACTAAATTCAACTGTTAAAATTGAATATCGCATGGATTATAAGCGCGTCATCGACGAAATCGAAAAAGAAATAAAACAGTATATCGGGCATGGTAAAGTAGCAGATTACATTCCGGCTCTGGCTAGAGTAAATGCCGATAAATTTGGTATGGCTATTAAGTGTGTGGATGGAGATGAGTTTGTTATTGGCGATGCGCTCGAACCATTTTCAATTCAGAGTATCTCTAAGGCTTTTATGTTAACCTTGGCCATAAAATACGTAGGGGAGGATCTGTGGCAAAGGGTAGGGCGAGAACCTTCAGGTAACAGGTTTAACTCCTTAATCCAGTTAGAATATGAACAAGGTTTGCCTAGAAACCCCTTCATCAACGCTGGTGCTCATGTAGTGACAGATTGTGTATTATCGAATTGTAATGGCCCTCAATCGACAAAGGAAACTTTGTTGAATTTTCTAAGAACCCATTCTGGCAATCCTGAGGTCAAATTTGATAAAGAAGTCGCCCAATCTGAAAAAGATACCGGATTCCGTAATGAAGCATTAGCCAATTTCCTGAAAAGCTTTGGCCGCATAGAGAATGATGTCCATGAGATGCTTGACGTTTATTATAATCAATGTTCCGTGTCCATGAGCTGCTTAGAACTTTGTCGTGCGGGAAGCTATCTGGCCAATGGAGGCAAGTCAGTTGTAGACAACAGTCAAGTGGTGAGTGAAAGTCAAGCCAAACGGATTAATTCACTGATGCTTACCTGCGGTTTGTATGATGCTGTTGGGGAGTTTGCCTTTTGTGTGGGATTGCCGGGTAAAAGTGGTGTAGGAGGTGGAATTCTAGCAATAATACCAGGCCATCTCAGTATATGTGTTTGGTCGCCGGGTTTAGATGAGTCGGGAAATTCTTATGCCGGGAAGAAAGGATTGGAATTGTTTACTTCAAAAGCGGGGCTGTCAGTATTTTGACCTTGCAGGTCGCTTAGCTATCAATACTTTCTAGTACATATCTGCGCTTGATGCCCAGCTTTTTCATGCGAGATTCGAGTGTAGAAGGCTTAATATCCAGTAACTCAGCAGCGCCGCCCATTCCTCTGATTCTACCTCCTGATACTTTTAGTGTGTTGATAATCAGCTCTTTTTCAGCTTGCTGTATTGTTTTGACTTGGAAGTGATTGTGACCATTGCCATTACCATTTAGCGTGTTATTGGTCAGTTTTTCAAGTGCTACTTGCAGCACAGAGCCTTTGTTAATGATGGAGGCTCTTTCAATGATGTGCTCGAGTTCTCGAACGTTACCCGGCCAGTCATATTTCAAAAACTCCTGTAGCGTTAAATCATGAATACTATTAATGCGTTTGCCGAGCTTTTTCGCGCTTCTTTTCAGGAAATGATTGGCCAGCAATGGGATATCTTCTCTTCTTTCCCGAAGAGATGGAACGATCACTGGAAATACGTTGAGCCTGAAATAGAGGTCAGATCTGAAATTGCCATTGTTGATTTCATACTCCAGGTTACGATTGGTAGCGGCAATGATGCGCACATCGCTTTTGATCACCTTATTACCACCAACTCTTTCGAACTCCTTTTCCTGAAGCACTCTGAGCAATTTCGATTGTAACTCTTGAGAAAGCTCACCTATCTCATCCAGGAATATCGTGCTATGATTGGCTAGTTCAAACTTACCAAGCCTGCGTTCTATGGCGCCGGTAAAACTGCCTTTTTCATGGCCGAATAACTCAGATTCCAATAATTGAGGAGAAAGCGTAGCGCAATTCACCTTAATGAGTGATCTGTTTTGTCTCGATGATAGGTTATGAATAGCTCTTGCTACTAATTCCTTTCCAGTACCTGTCTCTCCCTGAATTAACACGGTACTATCTGTCGGGGCGACTTGACTCACCTTATGAAAAACACGTTGTAACTTGGGGCTTTCACCAATTATTTCTTCGAAGTTATAATTTGTCTTGATCTCGTCCGCCAAAAACGACCTTTCATGCTCTAACTGATTATTGAGCCGTTCTATCTCCTCATAAGCCAGAAGCTTTTCAAGTGATAGCGAGAGGGAACTGTTGAGTTTGATTAAAGTGTTCAGGTGGCTATTGTTGTAAGCTTTATCTTCCCTGCTGAGCAATAGCGTGACAAAGAAGCTATCCCTACTTAATGATATCGGAACCACTAAACAGGAGTTCAACCCAAGGTTTGTGCATGTCAGATCGACTATTCCGAACTGATTTTTAAATGACGATAAGTCTACACCCTGGAAAATGGCTGGTTCAAGATGGTTAAAAGCACTTCTTAGATTCATGAAGCGCTCTTCTGGCACATTAATCATTCCACAAAATTCATGATCGCTTACCGGCTTTAAACTTCCGCTTTGCTCCATGAACCGATAGCTTCTATCATTGTGTTTGTCTTGGGTGATCACGACAAAGACGCCGAAATCCATCGGTATATTTTGGTGGAGCAATCTAGCGACATGATAGAACTTCTTATTCCAATCTTCATGTGAAGAAAATGTATTCACGATTTTCAAATGAAATGATTTCTCTTGTTCGATTGAAGAAAGCTCTTCATTGCGAATAATCAATTCTAACCATGCTGAGAGATAGGGGGCTATGTGCGATAGTGCATCTGCATCTAATCCTCGAAAAGCGTTCGGACTATTCGAGTGAAGATTGAAGATGCCATTAATATCATTATTGACTTTCACAGAAAAGCTGAGGGTAGCTTTTTTGCTGTTATTCGTGTTGGTATGGTGGTAGAATAAATTGTGTCCATAAGCGCGACCGGGATGGAAAATTTCGGTAAGCGTTTCATATGATATGTTAACTCTGTTTTGTTTAATGTTGTTGTTAGACACATTCAACAACTGCAAGGCTTCAACATGGTCGTGATTTGTATCTTCAGAATGGAAAAGCAAAATATCCATCTGATTGTAGATATAAGTCTGCTCTACCAGTGTGCTTAAGAGTTCAAATAACTGCTTAATGCTGCTTTTAGCCTGTATTTGTTTGAATTTGAGCAATTATTTGAAAGTTTGGCGGAAAATTAATTATTAAATATGCGCTTGTTGGTATAACAAAATGAGTTTTGATTAGTTTGAGTGCCCTCGATATTTCGGGGATTATGTTGTGCTAACACGAAATATCGGGTGTTCAAGAAACAAAAAAAGCATTGAAACTCAATACATAAATTTAAAAAAAGCGAATAGAATGTAACAAACTGTGTATTTATAATTAAAATAGTTTAAACAAAATATTGGCACGCAGATTGACAGATAAATAGGTAAACAGGGCAAGCTAAGAATGGAAAAAATATTATACGTGAACGATACAGTGGCCGTGACATCAGAAAGGGAAACGACTGAGGGCTTGTCTGTACTAGAAATCGACAAAATCTACATCTCTAGTCAACTTACGGTTCCAACACTTCCTAATGACAAATCAGTCGTTCTTTTCATAGATATGAATGGAAGTTTGAGAACCGAATCTAACGGTCATACGCCTAATGGCACCTCCAAACATAACGGACATCACCAGCGTTCCTACTTCTACATCATTTTTAATCAGCTTGATGAACGCAATCTAAGAGAACCGGTCATGATCGGCACTAAGAATGGCAGCTTTGGTAAGTTGGAACGAAGTGATAGCCAGGACGAAGCTACTTTCACAGTATTACCATTTCTCAACGACCCATTAAGTAATCAACTAGCGTTGCACATCAAAAGAGAAGCTTTGGCTTTAGAAGACTTAGATTTTCTTTATTTGAGTTGCTTTGCCAAAAGCCTCATGGCTCATTTGACTCGTCTTTATCAGGAAATGAGAGACTTGGAGGTGAATAGACTAGGTGGTTTAACACCAGGACAGATCAGGTCTATAGATGCCTACATTTATAATGCTTTAGATACTAATATCACCATCACCAAGATGGCTCAGATTGCCGAGCTAAGTACTTTTCATTTTTCACGCATGTTCAAGCAAACCATGGGTGAAACGCCATATCAGTACGTTACGAAGATCAAAATGCTCAAGGCTAAAGAACTACTCATCGAAACCGGGCTTCCAGTCATCCAAATTGGTTTAGAAGTTGGGTTTGATAATCCTGGTCATTTTTCTCGGGCATTCAAAAAGCAATTCGGTTACTCGCCCACTCAAGTGAGAAACTTCTTTAGTAAAAGGATAGCCTAACCTACATTGCCTATAGACAAATTCATTAATTTGTCGGTTAATTATCCAATTCGAAAAAAAATGAATTGGATAAAACAGCAATGTTAACGTACTCGGGCAATTTTTTGAAAGCAAAAGTCCTTCATTTTCAATAACTTATTAAAACAGTGAGGAGCCAATAAGTTAAAATGATGCTTACTGTCAAACAAATTACAGTTAATGTGTGAATTTTTTCAAAAGTTTGTACTATAAAGTTACTGCCGTGTAATTTTTTTGAACAAGTATTTGTTACGGACTCTTTTAAGGTTGAGGTATAGTTTACGGTTGAACGATTTTTTCTGTCCTATGCACGGCATTTTTTTTCTTCCAGGTCTATTTTGAAGACATTCGCTTAGTGTTAGCTTTCCTTATCATCTATGGATGATGTCTTCGTTGAGGTCTTTGATACTTTTGTTTTTGACCAGTACCGAAATGGCTTGAGCCAATAGATTGGCACAGCTTAACTTCTCTATTTTATTGGAAGTAATATCGTTGCTCACCGAATCAGTGATATATACCTTATTCAATGCAGAATCTTCGATACGCTCGATGGCGTTACCTGAAAGTAATCCGTGCGTACAATAAGCCACGATAGATTTGGCGCCAGCTTCTTTAATGATCTCAGAAGCTTTGCATAGGGTACCGGCAGTATCGATGATATCATCTACAATCACTACGTGTTTACCATTGACATCGCCGATAATCTCCATGTGGGCTACTTGGTTGGGCTGTAAGCGCTCTTTGTGGATTACTGCCATTTCGCAGTTCAGCATCTTTTTGTACTTTTTGATTCGCTTTAGACCTCCAAAGTCTGGGCTGCAAATACATAGATCTTCGGTCGTGTGTTCCACGATGTGCTGTACGAAAAGGTTGTGTGATTCAAGATGGTCAACCGGTATCTTGAAGAACCCTTCAATACTCTTGCTGTGCAGATCTAATGTAATAAGCCGATTGGCGCCAGCCTGCTGAATGAAATCAGCAATCAACCTCGAAGCTATGGATGTTCGCTCGGTATCCTTCCTTTCTTGTCTGCTATGGGGCAAATAAGGGACAATACAAATGATCTCTTTGGCTGAAGCCCTTCTCGCTGCATCTATGGCGATAAATAACTCGAAAAGGTTTTCGTAGGGAATATTGGCTTGTGCCAAAATGAAAACCGTCTTGCCCCTTACCGATTCTTCGAACCGCACAAACACCTCTCCGTCTGAGAATTTTTCGGCATAAAGTAAACCAGGTTCTTTGTCAATTACTGAAGCAACTGTATCAGTAAGACTAGCAGAATTAGAGGTATGAAAGAGTTTGAAATTAGAATCCATCGTACTTGCATTAGTTGTTCCTAAAATAAAAAAAGATTGAGGCTAAGCGATAGCTTCAGCCTCAATTTTTGCTCTTTCTTTTATTTCTTCAAAACTCGACGATGTTAATATTTCTCCATTCTCGAATACCGGTATCAACAGATCTTTTTCGTCCGGATACTCTTCTTCCTTAACCGTTTTATACTGCCCATTGACATTGACTAGTTTCAGCCTGCCTCCCTTCGATTTTTTGAATGACTCCTGTACGTTGCCATCGCTGTCTATTTCTTTGGGTGATTTACGTACCTCAACCCCTTGGCCATTGATTTCAGCGTATGAGCATTTCAACGCAAACTTTTGAGTATCGCGGTCTAGTTTCTGTAACAGCGCACCACCCATGCCAAGCGCCAGGTTTTCAGCACTGATGCTATTTTCTTTAAGGGCAGCATAGATTTGATTGATAGAATCGTAGTTGATGCCATCGCCTTGAATGACTTTTACTTGAGGAGGCAAAACTTTAAAACCCTTCTCATTCACTTCAAAACCAAATCGGTCAAATAGTATTTCGAATACTTTTAACAAAGTCATCACCGGATCACCAGAGTCAGGGCGAATGACCAAAGTGCCGTCCCTTTCCAGTATTTGATCCTTCAGTTCGTCGCCCCAGTAGCTTTCGCAGGCCTTGAAAATGTCATACGAATCAGAAACACATGCTATGATACCGGATGGGAAAGTATCCAAAATATGTTTGAAGATATCTACTTCACCTTCCTGGCCTAAAAGTGTACAAATTGAGTGCTCAGTAGCCGGTATAGACAAGCCGAACACCTTATCTGAATTGTAATAGCGCCTCGCAAATGTGGAGCCAGCCAGCGTATCGCTGCCCATGAAATTGATCAGGTGAGCACTTCCTCCAAGGCCTGCGCTTTCTACCGAACTGACACCACGGAAACCAAAGTCATTGAGCACAAAGTTTATCCCCGCAAAAGAGGCTTCACTAGCCGTATCCTGATAGTATTTAGTGACTACCTTTTTTACCTCTCTGGATATAGTAGCCACTGTACATGGATACCATATCTGCATCAACAACGTTTCTAGAAAGTTGGTAAGCCAAAAGCAGTTAGGATCGGTATTTTCTATGGTCATTAGTACATTCTCCGTCGGGATGGCCGAACCCTCTGGCACGGCATTAATGCGTACAGGTAGCTTTCCGTCATATTTTTCCAGAATGTACTCAAACTTACTTCTATCGAAAACGTCATCTCGGCCGAAGACCTGCTTAAGAAACTCCTCGGCCTCATCAATATCATCTTTGGTGAAGGCTTGTCCTTCCAGGTAAGTCTTCAAATAATACTGAAGTCCATAGAATACTGTATTATCAAATTTACCACCCCGACTTTCAAGGTAAGAAAACACTTTTGTCGTACCAGGATAGTATAGTTTGTGGTGAGAGTATTTATACGCGTCCGCCAGTAATATTAAGTTCTCCTTATTCATGACTGTTCTATTTTAAAGATTTTTATATCATTTGTTATACTTGTCTGCTAGCAATGATAGCAGCTTGTGATGTTCTGGTGTTACCTCATCCTTTTCAACCATCGATTTGATCTCCTCAACAGCGAACCATTGCACCGCTACGATATCATCGTTGGGCACTGGGCTTCCATACAATAGATCGCAGCTAAAAAGGGTGGTGATGATCTTATCCATTTCATTGCGGTATCGCCAATCGTCAATGCGCATAGAGGTTTCATATTGCATAGGGCTGACTTCGATATCGCCACATTCTTCCTTCAACTCCCGACGCGCCGCCAACTCAAAGTTTTCATCCTCGGGATCAGAAAAGCCGCCTATCAACCGCCATTTTGGACTGTTGGCTTTCCTGCCTAGTAGCATCTGTTGCTTGTTGTCTTTAAATACAGCCACATCCACTGTGGGATACACTTTAGAATAGGTGTTGTAATAGGCATAGAGAATACCAGCCCTAAAGTCCTCCGAGTCTTTCACTTTATCTGCTAGCTCTTCCCTGATGGTAGAAGCATTGAACTGACCCTTTTGAGGGAGTTCTACAGTTTCAAACTTGCCAGAATAGTAAGAAATGAAACTGTCTCGGCTACCGTACAAATGAAAAGCCTCATTGGGGAAGTTACCCGCGAGCAATTGATCCAGGTTATAAGACCAGCTATCATCACTAGGGTGATCGGCCAGTGGCAAAACAACCACTTCTGGGAAGGCCTTTTTGATCATCTTTTCACGCGTATGGAAATCGTAGGGACTTCGTCGACTGCCCAGAAGAGGAGCAACACCAAGAATGATGATCACCTTGTTGTGCTTGGTATTGACCTGCTCGATCAACTCTGTATGACCTTCGTGTAAGTAAGGTGTTTGAAATCTGGCGATGATAACTCCGGTGATTTTATTCATAGTTACAAATATCTATTTGTGTCATATATACGCAAATATAAAAACAAGGTTTGACAAAAGAAGCAAAAAATAAAAAATTCACTAAGAAAGCGGTTGTCGCGACGACTATGTTAGGGGAAAACTGTTTCGGAAAACTGAATTGAACGGCATGATCACAAGTTCACTACTTACTAAAAATAGTTTGCTTTCCATAGCCAATAAGATTCCTTCTGAATGACTAACAGTATTGGATTTATCATTTATCGACTATCCATGCCATCAATTGATCAAAGCATCATCTCATCACCACATCATCCCACCAAACCGGTCATTCTGGAAGAATCTTATTGGCAAATGACTAATACCGATTTAATCAGATAATCTAGTTGAATGGCATGACCTTTATATCATAATATTCTACATCCCAAGTTTATTGGCTCATATAGTGCTACGCGCTAAAGACGCGTAGCCAATGCGCCTGATCGCTGCCAAAACCACTTTTAGCCCTCATTTGATGTGAGAACTACAACTGAGCTAATAAAAGCGTTGCCACGGTGCTTTAGCCCGTGGCTACTGTGGAGCTTTTGATGAGGCTTTAGCCGATAATCAAAAGCTACTTTCCTTATGAAAGAAACCTATTGGCAGAAGTCGGTTTTAGTTCTGTAACACTTAGTGTATAGTACGTATCACGATGCCAAGTCGTGGGTTGTCCACTGGTATGGCTTCGTGAGCGACTAAGTTTCTTTCAGAAGGACAATGAGGAAATCTTAACTGCTCAATCGTGGTGATTGGCTAGTTGTACCTGGGCTACCTTCGTTGGAGTTGTCTCCAATGGGTATTATTGAACAAAGATGCGGTGGCCCTGTGGCGTGTCTTCACGACACACAAATACCTTACTAAGGTTGGTGGAGATACCAATCTAGAAGGAGCTTTGCAACTGATTCCTCAGGATTAAACCCAAACTAAAGTCATTCTGGAAGAATCCTATTGGCCAATTGTGAGGGTCAAACTGTCTCGGAAAGCTCAATTGAACTCCACGACCTTTATATCATTGTATCCAAATTTAATGGCTAAAGCCCCATAACCTGCTCCATAATGGCCACGGGCTGAAGTACCGTGGCAAATGCGCCTGATTGGAGCCCAAAACCACTTTACTTCGGTTTACTGTCCATATAACCAATAAGATTCCTTCTGAATGGCAGCTTAGCTTTGGTAAGCTACCGGTCAAAAGAAAAAGGCTGAACATGATGTCCAGCCTTTCTGGTTTTTATGGTTTTGGTATATAAAGTTTTCGGACGCTTAAATACCTAGAATGTCGTTAAGTTCTTCTGCAGAAAACTTGAAGATGGTTATCCTTGGGAATCTACCGGCTACGTAGACTGTACCTAACACAGCTAAACCACCATCTCCAGTGGTAATGAAATTGCCAATTTCAACCGGGTTGATTCTACCTAGAAAAGTAGTACCAATCAATTGGCCGCTGGTATCATAGGCTATCAGAATGATTTGACCACTTCTTGTATCAGTCGCATAGAGTGTATACTCGCTGCCATTTATTTCTAGTGTTTTTACTACCACGTTGGCGTTATCGTTCAATTCAGGAAATGGATTACCTCCCAGGTCGCTTGATTCAGCATTACCTAATGGGTTTACATCTCTTCGGGGTAGAATGAAGTTATCGCCGAAGCTGAAGCGCGAAAGGGCTAGATCGGAACCACCAAGGTGAGTGGCGGCACTGATACCACTATCATCTTGGATACCATTAACACCACCAATTCGCTCGCCGGTAGAAGCATTGATGAAGTTGAAAGAGAAATTGAAGTTCCTAAACCCATTAAAGAAAAGAACATCACTATCAACCAATTCCCCAGTGAAAAAGGGTAGTGGCTGACGGCGCAGCAAGTGAGAAACAATGGACTCTTCTACATCTTCAAAAACGGAATACTCGGCAGGCTCATTCCAGGCCGACGAGAAGTCACTGTTGAACCGATTCATAATGGTGGATAAATCGTTACGATCGTATCCCATGATGAAGAAACCATTGTCTTTGCCGCTTTGAGACGCGGCCAGTGGATAGGTGATATTCGCGTAGGTCTGATCCGAGAAAACCCGTCGTGTCTCAAGGTCTATTTTCATGAGATGGGCGAAAAGGCTGATCTCGTCCATACTGACAAAGAAGAATTCACCACCTATTTCAATCAGGCTTGATACCGGGTTGACGAAAGGCTCATCAGCTGTACGTGCCCACTCAAATTCACCAAAACGATCTGCTTTGAGTACATAAGGCCTGTCAAATGAATTAGAAGCTGCTGCAGCGCTGTTTGTGGCTCCAAGAACGATGAAACCGCTATCGCTAGTTTGCTTTATATCTAATGGCCTGAAAGCACCGCCAAAGTCGCTATTGTTGAATATTCTTGTAAAGCTGTCACTAGGGTCAGCCTCATTATCGCCGATGTCGCAAGAGTATATGAAAGCAGATAAGCTTAATAATATATATATGCTTTTCCTAAACATGATTCTTTGATTTAAAGGGCTTTAAACCTGCCGGAGGTGATGTATTTAACTGGGATTACAAAGCTTATAAAGGCTTCTACATTGCTCAACTGAATATTATCGAGCGCGTCGTATACACCCGTTGACAACCTATCTTCGGTAAACCGGTTGGCCTCATTGGTAATGTTGTTGAGTCCATACTTGTAGTTCACTTCAAAAGAGATGCGTGCATTACCCAGTGTATATCCAATTCCCAGCCCGCCTACAACACCAACATTGCTATCAATAATCAGGTCATCTATACCTTCTGACTGTTCGATTACATCTAATTCGTTTACACCACCGGAAGCTTGATCTACCCCGCGGGTGGTGACGGTTTTATCAGCTCGGAGCAACCTGCCGTAATACCCTCCCGCTTGAGCGAAGGCCACCCAAGTACCTTGTTCTATCCCTCTTTTCTTGTTCGAATTTGCGCTATTGCCTGATCGTTGGCCGGACTGACCCAATATGAAGTCATATCTGAACATCAGCGGAATTTCCAAATAACTGAAAGACTGTTCGTGTGTGTAGGAGAAGTCCAGTCTGCTGTCCGGGTTTTCTATGTCTTCCCAGGAAAAGCTGGTAGCATAGTCGAATCGGTAAGCACTGTATGTGGGTTGTAGTGTAACAGAAATGTTGTCTATGAATTCATAGCTCATGATAATTCCTACTTGCGTGCCCACTCGGCTGAAATTGTCATAGGTTTTGTCAAAATTGCTGATGCTATTTCCGTCCGTAGGACTGAAAACATAAAACTTCTCTTCAGGAGTAGCTTGGGTGAGGTTGATTCCTCCTCTGAAACCAATCCAGAATTGGTCACTTTTTTCCCGATTGTTCCTTTGAGCCATGGCATCTATTGCACTGATGCTTGACGCAATAACTAGTAACAATAGGGTTCTAGTCGTAGCAAGTTTCAATTTGATGATTGTTAAAGTTGGTCGAATGTTTAATGTAGCTAAAAATAGAAATAGAGAATGACGCCCCCAAGCCAAAATCGAACTTCAAGATATATTATCTATGAAACGCCGAATTAAGCTTTGATATGATCAGTAGACAACTACTTACGCGGGACGAGCCTTTTCTCTTTAATGCTCCAGCGATAAGCCTGATTAGAGGCTCCGCCAATCCAGATATTCTCCTTATTGATATCTAAAAAATCTTGATCCCCTTCCAATACTTTTTCCCCGAGATCATTGATATATTTTACTTCTGTATCCTCCATCAAAGGCTTGAGCCTTTTCAATAATTTGAAATATTCCAAATCACCATACCCGAATAATCTATCTTCTCTCAAAGCCTCTCCAACTACCTGTCTACCAGTTTTTGGCTCTCTTTTGAGCATTTGCATCAGCCCTATTTCAGGGACAGTAAGCCCGTTCTCTAGTGATGGAAACCTTAGCAAATGCATCGCCATGGCCCTTTCTAGAAAAGGCAATTTATACACCGTGGCCAGTTCCATATCATCCATTAATCCAGCTAGGTCTGGAGAACAGTAAGACTTCCACTTACTTTTCGCGAACTTCAAAGTTTTAGCTGTTAGGTCTTCTTTATGTTTGAATAGCGGGATGAAATCTTCTGGTGCTAGCTCACCCAATCCTTTGAATTTGGGATACTTAGGGTGACATTCAATGCAAATCAGGCTCAACTGTGTGGTCCCCATATCCTGCTCTGCAAACCAAGCTAGTAGCGCCAATAAATTGACCTGGCAGAACAGATCATGCTCAAACCAAAGAATCACTTCATCATATTCCCTGAACTTTTGAATTTTCTCAAACTCCCTTACAACCAGTTTATTATAGTCTGGTAGCTTTTCCCCGTCGAAAAGGTCGGAGTATGTCTTATCCAGGTAGAAAGCCCTCATCGCCCAGAACTCTGGGCTGGCAAAAGGCTCATTAACGGGGCCGGAGCATAATGTTTCACGCCAAATGGCTACATCTCCACTTATACCAGCATCCTTGAACCCATACGCCGTGCCATCGCCATTGAGAATATGAAGTGTTTTAGTTTTCATGACTGAATATATGCAATTGCTCTTTTAAGATCTTCAGGTGTATCTATTCCTAAGCTTTCCAATTTAGTTTCGAGCGTGTGGATACCGAAACCATTTTCGATCCAGCGCAATTGTTCCAGAGATTCCGCCATTTCCAACGATGAACTATCCAATTGGCAGATGGTTGGTAGAATGTCAGACCGATAAGCATAGATGCCGATGTGCTTGAAATATCGATGCTTGGCAATCCAGTTTTCCTGATTGTCCCTTTGATAAGGAATAGGATGGCGGCTGAAGTATATCGCTTCTCCTGATTTTTTGGTGATGGCCTTTACGACGTTGGGATTGAATAGGTCTTCCTGATTGTCGATGTGTTTGATCAACGTGCCCAGTTCTACCTTATGCGCAGATAGACTGGCCAGCAGATTTATTTGATCAGGTGAAATGAAAGGTTCATCACCCTGAATGTTGATCACGTAATCATAACTCTCTCCTTCTTTCTGAAGCACTTCCCCACATCGTTCAGTCCCGCTTCTATGATGATCACCAGTCATACAGACATTACCACCAAAATCAGCGACATGTTGTTGAATATCACCGTGATCTGTGGCGACGATTACTTTGGTGAGTGATGTTGCCTTGGAAGCCTGTTCATATACTCGCTGGATCATGGACTTGCCGGCAATATCAGCCAGTGCTTTGGCCGGGAAACGCGTTGACCCGTATCGGGCAGGAATAACACCCAGTATTTTCATAGCTTTCGAATGCTTTTCACCTGTAGTGAAACACCTTCATCATTGATCACTTCTATATCTTCTTCCTTGTTAATGAAATTTCCTCTGGTGAAAGCATCATACAAATCTCCGTCGATCATCACTTTACCACTAGGTCTGAGCACTGTATAGGCAGTGCCTTGTTTACCTACCATAGATGCTTTTGTACCTCGGGTGGTATAGCCCTCGGATTTGAGTTGTACATTTTCAAGTGCGATTCTTTTGAAAAACTTAGAATCGGTGAATTTGACCCCTGCAATGAACATAAATATGATTCCCCCTACTATGCCTCCTACTGCGGTGAAAAGGGCAACAAATATGTCACCAGTAGCTACAAATGAGAAATCAAAAGCATCATTGTTGAGCATAGCCAACACTAAAGAGCCGACCATCAACACAACGCCTGAAATACCAGCCACACCAAAGCCGGGGATCACAAAGATCTCCACTGCCAGCAGCACCACACCGATCACGAACATGATGATCTCCCAGTTTTCGGCCAAACCGTTCAGGTAGTACGGGATGAAATATAATATGAGTGCAACAACCGCAGCGGCGATAGGGAAACCGACTCCCGGTGTTTGTAATTCGAAATATATACCTCCGATGATTACTAGTATGAGTATACCGCTGATTAGAGGATTAAGAAAAAAGGAGATGATTTGTTCGGAAGCGCCAAGTTTGTATTCTACCACTTCATAGTCTGTAATATTTGACTGGCTCAAAATATCTTCCAAAGAGTTTAGCTCACCCTCACAAAAATCATATTGAATGGCTTCTGAAGTAGAAAAAGTAAGTAAAGAGCCTTCGGGAGCTATGCTGTCCAGCGCGATGTTCTCATCAACCATAGCTTCTGCTACATCTGGGTTTCTACCTTTGGCTTCGGCTGTCGATCGCATAGTAGCACGCATGTAAGATTGATATTTGTCTGGCGCAGCAGAGCCATCACCAACGACCACTGTTGCTGCACCCATTCTGGCACCGGTAGCCATGTAGATGCTATCGCAAGCAATCGAAATAAGCGCTCCAGCAGAAGCCGCATTTTTGTTGATATAAACATATACAGGCTTGTCAAAATCAAGCAGGTAATTCACTATGTCCAATGCATCTGATACTGCGCCGCCTGGAGTGTCCATTTCAATGATAACCAAGTCGGCATCTATGTCCTCTGCCTCGTCTAAAGCCAGCCTGACCAGTCTGTTAGTTCTGGGGTCTATTTCAGCCTTCAGATCAAATTTTAATATCCTTTTTGTCGTATTTAAGCTATCAGTTTGCCCCATTGACCATAATGGGATAAGCGTCAAAATTAGCACCCACAGCACCCTTGAATTTCTCTGTTTTATCATACCTTTGATTGCTTCCTTTCGTATGTGGTTAAAAATAGTCATTTAAGAAATTGGTAAGAAAGCTTACGCCCATCTTTTCTCATTCATTTAGCAGTAATATATGGAATATAATCACTGACGAAAAAGGGCAAACAATGGTTTTGGAGATTCGCGATCAGGAGAACCATCAAGTTAGCTTTTCTGCCCTGGATATCAAAAGTAAGCAGTTATTGATTGAACAACACACACTTGAGGAAAAGTGGTGGGTAGGTGTGACGGCGCTGTACAAGCTGATAGTGATTTTTCACAGTTATGAGGACAGCGCCAATCCCGAGATCAAGAAGTTCTACGGGTATGATCTACAGTCTGCCGAAATAACATGGGAACTTGACGATGTGGTCTTTATTCGTATGGTGCCTGGAGGTATGCTGGTTCGTAGTAAAGATGAGGATGAACAGTATTTGCTAATTGATGTTGAGGCTGGTACGGCACAGCATTTGCCTGATGATCAAGTGGAAGCAAGGGAGGGCAGTCAAGGTGGAGAAAATAATAATGTGATGTATCCGTTACATTATGATGAAGAAAATGAGTATTTCGCCACTTTGAAAAAGTTCGTTGAAACGCGGACTGGCCGATCGCCGGCGAAAGCGATTGAATATATGGAGTATCAAAGCTGTATTCTCATTTCTTATTATATTTACGAATCGGAAAAACTGTCCAATTTCCTATTAATTAGCGATTTACAAGGCAATATAGTGGGGCAGGAAGTGTTAGATACATCGCTGGAAAGTCCTGGGTTAGATACCTTTTTTGTAATGGGGGATAACCTGTTCTTCGTGAGGGAGAAGAAGAATTTAATAGGCTTTAAAATCTAATTAACAAGAATGAGATTAAGTGCTTTATTGGTGGTAATGGTTGTGTTATGTAGCTGTGTAAGCTTTGCTATGGCTTCACCGGCCGATTCACTTCGAATGACCAAAATAGGGGGTAAGTCCTACATTGTACATGAAGTTGAAGCGGGAGAAACACTCTACGCGCTATCCAGGCGATATAAGGTGCCAGTAGATAAAATCATTGCAGCCAATCCGGCCGCAGAAGCCAGTATCGAGATTGGGCAGTTGGTCAATATACCTTACCTCGGTTCTTCTGACGCTTCAGGTAATGCTGATGTTATACATGTCGTCAAGGCACAAGAGACGCTTTCTTCTATAGCCAGGCAATATGGTATTAACTATCGCGATATCAAGAAATGGAATAATTTGACTTCGAACAGTCTTAACATAGGCCAGCGCTTGAAAATCAAAAGAGGCAGCCAACAAGTAGATGACGTATCGAACAGTTCGGAGAGTACTTCCAATAATAGTGGCAGCACCAATGATTCTTCTTCCGAGAATGATGCAGATTATCATGAAGTAGAAAGTGGAGAAACCCTTTCTTCTATTTCGAGAAAATATGGCGTTAAGTTGGACAATCTCATGCGATGGAACAATTTGAGCAGCCCTGACATTCGCATCGGGCAGAAAATTCGGATCTCCGGGGGTGAAGAGACAGTTCAGCAGACAAATGATGATAACGATAATAATCAGAGCGATAGCGATCCAATAGAATCGAACCCAACCGATCAGTCTAGCGAGCAAGCAGATAGTAGCAATTCCTCCTCGGAATCATCTACAGAAACCGTTGATGTCATCAAAATCAGCCAATCTTCTAATGCGAGCGGATTCGAGGAAATAGTCGAGTCTGGCTTGGCAGAACTGATTGAGGGTTCTGGTGACACACGCAAATACCTTGCTTTGCACCGAACCGCTAAAATAGGCACGGTCATGAAGGTGCGTAATGAGATGAACAACAAACAGGTATTTGTCAGAGTCCTAGGACGCCTGCCGGAAACGGATGCTAATAAAAAAGTACTCATCAAAATCTCTCAAGCGGCTTATGATAACCTTGGTGCTATAGACAAGAGATTTAGAATAGAACTCTCATACCTGCCGTAAGGCTCTTTCACAGAATCTAGCTTGGACTATTCACATCATATTGATGAGGAGTTGAAGGATTTCCTCGATCAGAAAGTAGATCAGTATAATCGCCCTGGATTTATTGATAATGATCCGGTTTCTATACCTCATCTTTTCAGCAAAAAACAAGACATTGAGATTTCTGGCTTTTTTGCCGCTGTATTGGCTTGGGGACAAAGAGTCACCATCATTAATAAGTGCAAAGCGTTATTTACGCTTATGGATAACTCGCCTCATCAATTCATACTGCATCATGATGAAAGTGACCTTAAGCGTTTAGTTGATTTTAAACACCGTACATTCAACGCTACTGACTTGCTCTACTTCATCGCTTTTTTCAAATGGTTCTACCAACAGCATGATTCTTTGGAAGAAGCTTTTACGGTCAAGCAAAACGGGCAAGTAAGCATTGAAACTTCGTTGATCAATTTCCACCATCTCTTTTTTAGTTTGGATGACTACCCCCAACGTACAAGGAAGCATATCGCTACACCTGAGCGGAAATCCGCCTGTAAGCGCTTGAATATGTACTTAAGATGGATGGTAAGAGATGATCAAAGAGGGGTAGATTTTGGACTTTGGAAAAGAATCAAACCTGCCAACTTGATCTGCCCGTGTGATCTACATGTTGACAGGGTAGCCAGGAAACTAGGCCTGATAAAAAGGGAAAGAACAGACTGGCTTACAGCTGTTGAATTGACCGGTAACTTATCTTCATTCGACCCAAACGACCCAGTAAAGTATGATTTTGCACTTTTCGGTTTAGGGATTGAGGAAAAGTTTTAACCCCAATTGGCAGGATCGACCCTCCATGACTTTAGCGATGTCAGCTGATCATCATCGATGTAGCCCAATTCTATAGCTGAATGAAGCAAAGCATTATAATTGCTAAGCGTAACTAAAGGCACACCGGCTTCTTTGAAGTTTTCGTCAGCGACATCAAAGCCATAGGTGAAGATGGCAGCCATGCCTAGCACTTCGACCTTTGCCTCCCTGAGTGCTTTTGCCGCCTTTAAAGAACTTCCTCCTGTTGATACAAGATCTTCTATGACAACCACCTTCTGACCTTTGACAACCTTTCCTTCGATCATGTTCTCCATGCCATGACCTTTGGGTTTAGAACGGACATAGATAAAAGGTAAGCCCATGCCTTCCGCTACTAAAGCGCCTTGCGGTATCCCAGCCGTAGCTACCCCAGCGATAGCTTCTGCCTCGGGATATTGCCTACGAATGACTTCAATTAGGGCCTCTTTGATGTAAGTCCTTATTTCTGGGAAGGAAAGAGAAAGCCGATTATCACAGTAAATGGGTGATTTCCAGCCAGAGCTCCATGTGTAAGTATTTTTCGTATCGATCTTGATCGCTTCTATCTCCAGAAGCTTGGAAGCGATGGTCTTTTCTATTGGCGAGGATGTTTCTAATGTCATGCCACGAAATTATTAACTAAAATTTAAATGGAGATAAATTGAGAATTTCTATTTGCTCTATTCTAAATATTTTATTCATTTGTGTCAGTCCGCCGCAGTAATCCGGGGCTAATGGAATAATGAAAGTATTCATTAATGACATGTTATTCGAGATGTTGGACGCTCAAAGTCCTGTTGATCTCGACTACTACAATGTCGTATTAGATGCGAACACAGACAGTATAGTAAGATCTCGACTGATCAATCACGTGCTCATCAAAAATGCCGGTACGACCGAAATAGACAATTTCCTCGATATTTTAAATGCCATTACACCTACGAGAGCGCTTTCCG
The DNA here is from genome assembly GCA_039819065.1 of Bacteroidota bacterium. Classification (GTDB taxonomy): domain Bacteria; phylum Bacteroidota; class Bacteroidia; order Cytophagales; family Cyclobacteriaceae; genus JBCBSS01. The sequence goes on along the minus strand of JBCBSS010000010.1, from coordinate 64,282 downwards.
TCACGATGCAAATGGAAGACTATAAGGTGGCCAAAAAACACCTGAAGTCTAAATTCAATATTGTTAAGGCAGCAGGGGGGCTCGTGCGGAAGAATAACAAGGTACTCATGATCTACCGACTGAAGAAGTGGGATCTCCCAAAAGGCAAGCTCAACAAGCATGAAAAGGCAAAAGTGGGTGCTATTAGAGAAGTGGAAGAGGAGTGCAATGTACAAGTGACTATCTCATCCAAGATATGCTCCACATGGCATACCTATACCATGAACAACAAAAACATGATCAAGAAGACTAAGTGGTATGCCATGGATTTAGTCGATGACTCTGCCATAAAGCCCCAGGTAGAGGAAGATATAGAAGATGTAAGGTGGCTTACTCCAAAAGAAGTCTATGTGGCGCTCAAAAACTCATACCAGTCAATTGTACATGTCTTCGAGCGCTATGACCAGATCATGAAGAGCAAGCTGGCTGATCAATCCAGTGAGTAGGGCACGAAGTCGTTAACGTCCCCACCATACCTATGCACCTCCCGGATAATCGATGAACTGATAGATGCATACTTTGGAGAAGTGATCAAGAATACACTTTCCAAGTCCTGATTGAGATGACGATTGACCTGAGAAATGCTGTTTTCGTACTCAAAGTCAGTGGTATTTCTCAACCCTCGAAGTAAGTAACGGGCGTTATACTTCTTGGCCAACTCGGCGGTAAGTTCATTGTAGATGATAATCCTGATGCCTTCGTAAGACGCATAGGTGCTTTCCAAAAGGCCTAGCATTTTATCAACATCAATATATCGCTTGTTCTTTTTGCTGTTATGGCCAATGGCAATAATGACTTCATCGAAGATTTGCAGGCCTCGGAGAACAATATCTTCATGACCTTTTGTAAATGGATCGAAAGAACCAGGGAAGAGTGCTATTTTTTTCATGCTGCTTGCCAGTACCGTTGAGGTGCCAATGAGGATTTTGAAATTATAACCTGTTGAATCTAGATTTGTTCACTGCATTGTTGTGATGACAGCTGAACTTGTGCTAGTCACATAAGTACATGCTATAAAGATCAAAAAAGTGATGATCTTGAACCTCATCGAATAGGTAGCTGAACTTCAAATAGTCCGGCCTTTCTCCAAAAGCAATATTATTGATGTACTTATAGAACTCGTTATAGTGAGGGGATTGTCGACCTATATAGCCCCATATAATGATGTTACTGGTATTCTGGTCTTTATTGAGACTCTTCAGTACCAGCATGATATACTTGATATAATCCGAGAACTGCTTAATAGAGAATTGATTATAGTACTCTACCTCGTTATTCTTAACCGAAATAATATGCAGTTTAAAACGGTCTATGTAAATGAATAAGCGATTTGAATCGTAATCCTTGGCGTAGTTCAGTACACCTTCAATCATAGCGCTGGCTTGGTGAAGGAAACCTATTTTTAAGTTCGGATAAGTTTGCCGGAACCATTCAGCCAATTCTTTGTCAATGGCAAAAGCAGTTACCGAATTGGATTTTATATTCTTATAATATTGAGGCTCGTCTGAAGCAGTATCGATATTGGCATTTAGCTTCAAGTATTGAAAGACGTGCTCACTGTCAAAGATAGGAGAGGGGACAAGTGCAAATTGATTATTCTTAAAGGCGATTCTCACGTTTTTCCAAAACCCTGCCAGTAGGAGGTGATGGCCTTCGAAAATGCCTTTTAGCACTTCTATCAGATCGGTGTTAGAGCTGACTTTGGCAAGAATGTAATCTTCTAGTAACAAACAACGGTTTGTTCTGGAATCTACGATACATACCTGGAAGTCCCGAAACCCTACGTTAAGGAGTAAGTTGTAGTGCTGAAGTTCATCAACATCAAACTTATCATCCTTGATTTTTTTAATGAGTTTATAACTAACTGTGGTTGACTCCAAAATGGTGGCTTTACTCCCAGTTACCGGACGTTGTTACATCGTACCTAGATCCGAATCCAAGCGGCTGATTGCTCTTTTTCTTGTCTTCGTCGGTTCTCTTCTTTCTTCTTTCGGGATTAACCGGATCGGTATCTCTTACTTCAATTACGTCTACTAAGATGTTATTCTTTTCAATCTCCGCTGCGTAGATATCAAATTTCTTATTTTCAGTAGATCCAGGTATATATTCTAAACGGTCAATGTCAATTTTAGGATCGAATTTGTATTCCCAGAAGGTGATCAAAATTTGGCCTTTAGTGACATTGTCACCAGGCTGTACATTTTCGATAGACGTGATTCTTCCGTTATCCCTGAATGGATGCTCGAATCTTCTGCCATTTGATACCAAAGCGTAAGCTTTTCTATTCTTAATGGCTTTGTCTTCCATGCTTACCAAATAACCATCAAATATGCCGTCATCTGCAGCTTCTGCAGTGTGTGTTTTCTTAAAGATTCTTTCTCTGGCCGATATAGTTCCGATGGTATCGACATCTACAATGATACTATCGGCGCCATAGCTAAGGGTAATGATGGTCTCAGATCTTTCGATGACATAATAGACACCATTGTTAATGAAGTCTTTCAATTTATCCCAGTCTGAAGTATAATTTCCGTGTACTTCCTGGTATACGATTTCCGCCTCGCGTATTAACTCCAGTTTTTCTATCACTTCATCTTCTACCGCCTCTATTCTAGCCTTTTCATCTATCGTACCTTTAACACTCATATATAGATATACGCCGAGACCGATGGCAACTATAAAGAATGTCAACGAAAATATTCTAATTTGTGTCATTTGAAGAATTAAGTTTAGAGTACAATAATAAAGATTTTAAAAGGCAAATCGCAATCTAACGAATCGCTATATTAGATAATTATTTTCAAAATTGAAAAAACCCCTAAGATTAACTATTTGCCTAGGGTTATCGACATATTGAAAGGCCTGATGCACCCTTTTCTTATCCATAACCCTCAATTCTTCAAAAGTCACAAACCGTACTTCTTCGATGATTTGCTGGTCCTCAGGCAGTTCTGGGTCAAGTCCTTTCTCTAACTTTCCCCCTGTTGATTCTACTTTAAAAAACAACTCAATGGCGTGTAGCGGTGGCTGTAGAAATTCGAACCCAAAAAGGAACTCATCCACTTTTATGGAAAGCCCCGTTTCCTCTATAAATTCACGCTTTAAATTGTCTGCGGTATGGCTGCCATATTCTACACCTCCACCGGGAGGAAGCCAAAGTTCTCCAAACTCTCCCAATCCCCGATGCTTGGCCATTAGTAGGCTATCATCTTTTATCAGTAGGCCGCAAACCCTTAAACGAGCCCGTTTGCCAAAAGCATGCTCAATGAGTTGACTCTCCATAGGTAATTTCAGAATTGAAATTGCTGTATTAAGATGGTTTAAAGATACTTTTGTTGATCAATTCATAACAGCCTAATTGAAATTGATTACCTATGAACTATACAGTATACAATCCTGACTTTAAAGAACTGGTTGAAGAGTATCTCGGTAGGCAGCATTTCATGAAGCATATTGGGTTCGAGCTAGACGTGATAGAGGCTGGTAGAACGGAAGGGTGGCTTAAAATAGAAGAGATACATAAGCAACAGCGAGGCTTTGCACATGGTGGTTTGGTAGCTACGTTGGCAGATGTTACTGCAGGATTTGCTGCTTATACTTTAGTGCCTCCGGGGCATGGTGTAGTGACCGGGGAGCTCAAGGTATCTTATTTCAACCCAGGAGTTGGGGAGAAGTTGCACGCTATTGGTTGGGTAATCAAGCAAGGTAGAAAGATTAACTTTTGCGAAGCAGAAGTATGGGATATCAGAGGGGAAGAAAGCATATTGATGGCCAAAGCTACCACTTCGATGATCACGATTTTTCCTGAGGAACAGAAAGGAAACTAGGTGCCTAAGCCCTCAGAGATCATAGCGAACAAATTTCCATTTAAGCCTACTGCGGGTCAAAGGGCGTTATTCTCGTTGCTTGATGAATTTCTGCTCACCAAAGAATTAGACCCAACCATATTACTAATCAAGGGTTATGCAGGTACGGGCAAGACATCTGTAATCAGTACTGTCACTAAAATTCTACCCCTCTTCAACTTCAAGTTTGTTTTGTTGGCGCCGACAGGACGTGCGGCCAAAGTGATGTCCTCCTATTCTAAGAGAATGGCCTTCACCATTCACAAAAGAATATACAAACAAGCCGCTGATCCAGATTCAGGTGTTCTCAAGTTTAAAGGGCAGAAAAACTATGCAAAGAACACCGTATTCATCGTTGATGAGGCTTCCATGCTTTCGGAGGATAGGGAGTTTGGGAGCCAGGGCTTGCTTTCCGATCTCATTCAGTATACCCTATCAGATGCTAGTAATAAATTGATTCTGGTGGGAGATGCAGCCCAGCTTCCACCAGTAGGGCAAACACTAAGTCTTGGGTTGGATCAGGATTATCTGCGCAAAAGCTATAAGTCAAAAGTCTTGGTGGCAGAGCTTACCGAAGTGATGAGGCAGGCCCAGGATTCTGGTATTCTGGAAAACGCTACATCGTTGAGGGCGATACTAGGTCAAAAACAAATAGAGATAAAGTTCAGGACTAAAGGATATCCAGATATCTACCGCATGACTGGTGAGCGGATGGAGGATGGCATAAGGTATGCTTATGATAAATATGGTGTTGAGAATACCATTGTCATTTGCCGGTCTAATAGGAATGCCAATGCCTATAATAATTATATAAGGAACCAAATACACTTTTGCCAGGACGAGATAGAGGCTGGAGATATGCTGATGTGTGTTCGCAATAATTATTTGTTCGTTCCAGAGACAATACCTGGTGCTTTCATTGCCAATGGTGATTTTATGGAAGTGATGAAGATCATCAGCTTTGAGGAAATGTATGGCCTGCGATTTGCCACTTTGGCATTACGATTGGTTGACTATCCTGACCACGAACCATTTGAGGCAAAAGTGATGTTAGGTACATTGACAGCCGATACGGCTTCGTTGACCACCGAGGAGTACCGCTCACTATATGCGCAAGTGCTGGAAGATTACCAGGACTTGGCTTCTAAAAAAGAGCGAAACGAGGCTATGGCTAAAGACCCGTACTTGAATGCTTTACAAATCAAGTTCGCTTATGCATTGACTTGTCATAAATCGCAAGGTGGGCAATGGAATGCGGTATTCATTGACCAAGGTTACCTTACCGAGGAGATGTTAGATAAAGACTACATACGGTGGCTGTATACCGGCATTACAAGAGCAACTGACGAGTTGTTTTTAGTCAACTTCAATGCTAACTTCTTTTGAGCATTTTCGTTGATATTAAGTGTGATATTTAAAGACATATTATCCTATCTTTGTAATCTGTAAATACAAGAACTATTATGAAAACATTATCGATTTTTCTTTTAGGGACGTTTATGGTTGTGTGTGCATTGGCACAGGAAAATCAAGAAGAGAATCAACCAGGCCCAAAAATCACTTTTGAAGAAGAAAGCAGAGACTTCGGCGACATATATCAAGGCGATAAAATCCAGCATACTTATGTATTCGAAAATACCGGCGATGAGCCGTTAATCCTGACTAACGTGCAAACTACTTGTGGATGTACAGTACCTCAGTGGCCAAGAGATCCTATCGCACCGGGTCAGCAAGGCAAGTTAGAAGTGGTATTCAACAGCTCAGGTAAAATAGGCAGACAGAACAAGGTGATCACCGTTATTTCAAACGCTGTTAATAGTACAGAGCGAATAACACTTATCACCAACGTTTTGCCCAAGAAGAAAGAAAGCGAGCAGTAAACTATACGAACCTAATTAGTTCAAAGCTGCCTAGATTCAAACCTTGTGAGCAAGGTCTGAGATTTGGGCAGCTTTTTTCATTTTCCTTTCGCAATACCCACCACAAAAAACAACCAGCCCAGGATAAAACAAACACCACCGATAGGAGTAATGGCGCCTAGTATGGTAATATTAGTAAGGCTCAGTATATAGAGTGACCCTGAAAATATGATAATGCCAGCGGCAAATAGGTAGGAAGTCCATCTGATGAATTTATGATCATGCCTTTTGATGACTATCGCCACTATTAAGAGCGCGAGAGCATGGTAGAAGTGATATTGGACGGCAGTTTCATAAGTGGCTGTTCTGCCATTCGCTGCCAAGAGTGATTCCAGGCCATGTGCTCCAAACGCTCCCAAGCCCACTGCCAGTGCAGCAAAGATACCTCCGCTTATGTAGCCGAATTTATATTTATGCATAAGTTATTGTTTCAATTGTAGTTTCTCGCTCCGAAAATCGCACTTCCTACTCTAATCATATTACTTCCTTCTTCGAGTGCTATTTCAAAGTCTCCGCTCATACCCATAGAAAGTGCGCTCATTTGCACTTTGTCATTTTGGTATTCAGACTGTATACCAGAGAATAGGCTCTTAAGATCTGCAAACTCGCGCCTCACTTGATCTGTGTTGTCCGTATTGGTAGCCATGCCCATCAATCCAACAATTTTGATATGTTCCATGGTCGCAAACTCTTCTGATGCTAGCAATACTTTCAGTTCTTCCGCTGACAGCCCGAATTTAGTGCTTTCCTCAGCAATGTGCATTTGGAGTAGACAAGGTATGACCCGGTCATGTTTAGCTGCTTGCTTATCCACTTCCTTGAGCAGTTTCAAACTGTCAATAGAATGGATCAAGCCAATGAAGGAAGCGATGTATTTGACCTTATTTCTTTGCAAATGGCCTATCATGTGCCATTCAATATCCTTTGGCAGGCTTTCATATTTAGTAACCAACTCCTGGATTTTATTCTCCCCAAATACCCTAAGTCCCTCATTGTAAGCCTCCATAATGACCTCTTCAGGTTTGGTTTTACTCACAGCTACCAGCGTGCAGTCTTTATCCTTCAGCTTATTTTGGAAACCTTTTATGTTATTTTTTAAGTCCATTTTTTATTTTTAGCAAAATTTCATCCCTGAAAAGGTGAAAGGCAAAAGTAAATTATTTTAAACTAGAGGGTATGCCTATACTAGGGACTTTGTTGAAAAAGGGTATTAGAATTAGGGAGAGCCTTGAACAGGAGTATTCTTCACCCTTTGACCTCCAGAAAAACGAACTGAAAAAATTACTGATCACTGCCAACCAAACCAGATTCGGGAGCTATCATAACTTTCAAAAAATACTCGAGGGATTCAAGAGCTACGAAAGGTCGACTTTTTACGAAAGATTCAAGGAAAATATACCTATTTATACGTACAACACCATTTACAAGGAATGGTGGCACTTATGTCATAAAGGGCAACAAAATGTATGTTGGCCTGGACGAGTGAAATATTTCGCGCTAAGTTCAGGTACTTCGGAGTCTTCTTCAAAACATATCCCGATGACTCGTGATATGGTGAAGGCCATCCAGAAAACCAGCACCAGGCAGATACTCACGCTTTCAAAATATGATTTGCCCAGCAAGTTTTTTGGCAAAGGTATACTCATGTTGGGTGGTAGTACACACCTGAATAAGAAAGGCAGCTATTTTGAAGGTGACTTAAGTGGTATACAAGCGGCACAAATTCCTTTTTGGTTCCAACACTTCTACAAGCCTGGAAGGAGAATCGCCAAAACGCGGGATTGGGACGAAAAGCTGAATGAGATCACTATGAAAGCAGCCAATTGGGATCTCGGTATTATTGTAGGCGTACCAGCCTGGATACAGATATTGATGGAGAAAATAATCGACTATTACAATGTCGATAATATCCATGACATTTGGCCCAACCTATCGGTGTACGTTCATGGTGGGGTCTCTTTTGAACCTTACCGGAAAGGGTTTGAAAAACTACTGGGCAGGCCGCTCAATTATATTGAGACATACCTTGCCTCAGAGGGCTTCATTGCTTTTCAGGCGGTTCCGGAAAGAAGATCTATGAGATTAGTGCTTAATAATGGCATTTTCCATGAGTTCGTACCTTTTGATGACAAAAACTTTGATGAAAACGGGGAGATAAAACCGGATGCACAGACACTCCTTATTGATGAAGTTGAGGAGGGGAAAGAATATGCATTGCTGCTTACTACCTGTGCGGGAGCCTGGAGATACCTCATTGGTGACGTGATCAAATTTATATCGAAGGAGGAATCGGAAATCGTCATTACCGGACGAACGAAACACTTTCTGAGCCTTTGTGGAGAGCATTTATCAGTTGATAATATGAACCAGGCCATTAAACTGGCTTCCAATGATCTCAATATCATCATCCCTGAGTTTACAGTGGCTGGGGTACCACACGGTTCTTTATTTGCTCACCATTGGTTCATTGGTACGGATGATCATGTAGATCCGAAAGCCCTTAAAGAGCGCTTAGACGAGCACCTTAAAGCACTCAATGATGACTATGCAGTTGAACGTAGTGCAGCGTTGAAAGAGGTATATGTGGATATTCTACCGCTGAGCGTGTTCTATTCATGGATGGAGTCCAAGGGTAAAATAGGTTCACAAAATAAATTCCCAAGAGTGATAAAAAACAATCAGCTTTCAGACTGGAAATCATTCATTGAAAATCACACACATTGACTGATCTGATACTAAGGGCACTTCTGCTGGGTTTGATTTTAGTAGCCTTGCCAGGCCCCGTTTTTTTCGCGCTCATTAAGACCAGTATAGAAAGAGGCTTCGTGGCCGGTATATTCGTGGCCGTTGGAATCGTTCTAAGCGATGGTATGTACATCACAATATCATACCTGGGCGTATCCCGCTTTTTTCAGAGTGATGATTTCAAATCCTATCTGGGCTATGGAGGGGGCATCATAATGATCATTTTTGGCTTATTCTCTATCATCAACAGCCGTCGGCAAATTCGTGATGTAAGCGATAAGAAATCTCGTAAAGGCTATTTAGGAATGGTGCTGAAAGGGCTACTTATTAATGGAGTTAGTCCTTTTGTGTTGATCTTCTGGGTTGGGGCAGTTAGCGTAGTTACTATTGATTATAATACTACTAATCAGGTGATTGCATTTTTTGCCATTGTGCTTTCGCTGGTATTTTCTACTGATATATTGAAAGCGTATCTCGCCAATAAACTAAGAACAATGGTTACAACCCGTTTTCTCAAGATTATGAATATCGTGGTCGGTATTATGCTTATCCTATTCGGCGGTAGAATGATGTTCTACTTCGCTTAATTTGACGCTAGAGGAAAGTGCGCTTTGCTATTTAATCCTGTAGGGCATTTGACCAAGCAGTGGATTTTAGGATCATCCATATTAGAAATATACAGATCACCCAGTAGAGGTAAACCTGGTAATAATCTATCGTATTCTTATAGCGGGTTTCTTTGATCTCAGCCTTCTCATATTGATCGATAAGGCCAAATACTTGCTCTAATGCCTTATTGTCCGAAACTCGGTAAAACTCACCTTCTCCAATCTCAGCTATTTTTCTGAGCGTAGTTTCGTCCAGTGTATTTTCTACCATTCTAGGTCGGCCAAAGAAATCTTTACCGAAAGGAACGCTACCTTCTTTTCCGATGGCAATGGTATACATCTTTATATTATAGGCGTGTGCCAATTCAGCTGCAGTGATCGGATCGATATTACCGGCAGTATTATCACCATCGCTAAGCAAGATGCAAACCTTGGATTTGGAATCTGACTTGGTCATTCGATTTGTAGCTACAGCTAGCGCACTTCCTATGGCTGTGCCACTATTGTCGATCATATCGAAGTTAATATCATTGATATAACTCTTCAGAAGATCATAATCCGTGGTAAGTGGAGAAAGTGAATAGGCATCACCTGAGAAAATAACTATACCGATTCTATCCTGAAAACGCCCACTGATGAAATCCCTGGCTACGTTTTTTGCCGCTTCTAATCGGTTAGGCCTGAAGTCTTCTATTTGCATAGACCGGGATATGTCCACCACCAGCATGATATCAATACCTTCAGTCCAGCGTTCTACTTTTTCGTTTGGTTTCTGTGGTCTGGCTAAGGCTACTAGTATACCCGCTACCACCAGAACCATAATGACATCAGGGATAAACCTAAGTGCAGTCCAGAAATTATTGCCAATCTGCTTTTTTGTAACGGCAACAGGCAGTTTCTGATTGGTACTAACATGCAATACCCATCTGATAATAAAGAATAAAGGGATAGCCAGCAAGAACCAAAATAGCCATGGGTTTTCCCATTCGAACTGTAAGATGGTATCGGGATGAAACCACTTTAAGGAGTACCATGGTCTATCCGTGAACAACTCATCCTCCACTGCGCACCTCCTCTCTTTTCTTTAGATAGACTTCTTGGGAATAATCCATAAGCTTGGTTACGCCTGATGCAGCTTCTTTTCGCTCAACGTTGCTGTATATGGCGCGATCAACGACTTTCAACGCATCTACCAACTCGCGCCCGGATGTGAAAGTTGATATCTCCTTAGTGGTAAGCCTGGTATAAGGGATACGTTCTACCGTTTCCATATATTTCTTCCATTCTAGCATAATGACTTCTGATACCTTGGATAAGTCTTTGTTTTGACTGTCCAGGTCACTGACTAATGGGTTGACTCTGCCAATAAAAGCCAAATAGCCCTTCCGCATTCTCTTTAATCTTATGCTTTGACGTATGCGCTTCCCGAATAACAAATAGAATATAAATAGCCAGAACAGGGCGGCTACTATACCTAAGGCTATTAAAATATAGTTAACCTGACGGCTGACGTGCCTGTAGATGGTATTTTCTCTCAATGCTAATGCCTCAATAGCTATGGAGTCTGGAACTTCGGTTACCGTATGAATGAGAGCAACTGAATCTTTCAGTGTCATATAAGCGGTACTATCTGCTTCTCCCAGCAAAAAGACAGGAAGGCTTAAGTACTGGGTGGAGTCTATTTCGAACGTATTGATGTAATAGACAGTGCTGTCATAGCTGTGCGTGCTATCGGATACGGTAGGGAAGTAGACTTTTCTTGATATCTCAAAAGGTGAGAAATCGTACAGCGTATCAGGAAATATGATATCAATATCCTTGGGATATCTTATAGATAGCGCATAAGGTATTGGCTTGCCTATTTTGATGCTATCAGCCAAAAACTGTCCTTTAGGCTCCAGATTTTGCCCATAGCTGTGCATCGAAACGAAAAGGAGCACAGTTATACCAACAAAAAAGGGGAATAATCGCTTAGACACTCTTCAAGGTTTTATTTCTCACTTTGAACAATCTGAGCAATTTAGGTACGTAATCCTCTTTAGTATCGATCGATATGAAGTTGATCTGATGTCTGGCACTGAACTGCTTGAGTGCATCTTCTTTATCACTGTAGTTGGTAGAAAGATGCTTTCTAAAGTCACTTGACGAAGTGTTTACCCAAACTGTTCGGTTATTTTCTTTATCAAGGACGGGAATAATACCCAGCTTAGGAAGTTCAGTTTCTCTTGTATCTGTGACTCGTATCATAACCAGGTCATGCTTCTTAGCTAGTGCTTTTAGGTTATGGCCGAAACCATCATCTATAAAGTCGGATATGAGTATAATCACACTTCTTCGTTTTAGGATATTGAGTGTGTATAAAATGGCACTATTGAGGCTGGTCTTGGTTGATTTCGGCTTGAGACGCTTGAGCGTATAAATAATCTCGTAGGCTTGCTTTTTGCCTTTACCAGGCTTTATATAAGCCTCCCTTTGGTCAGAATAGCATATCAATCCCACCTGCCCCTGCTCGTCTATCGCAGATAATGTCAGCACTCCGCAAACCTCCTTGCAAATATCTACCTTCTGTTGGTTCTCTGAACCAATCTGCTGGGAAGCGCTCACATCTAATATGAAAAATATTGTTTGTTCTTTTTCTTCCTTAAACGTTTTGACGTATGCACCATGCCCTTTGGCCGACACGTTCCAGTCTATGGTTCTGATATCGTCACCGTATTGGTAAGCCCTTACGCCGTCGAATTCTAACCCGGAACCTTTGAATATAGAATGGAAGTCACCACGCATCTGGCTGTTAATAGCCTTTCTTATTCGAATTTCATATTTTCGCAGCTTCTTGATAAGCTCTTTCATCGGCACGGATTTTGACCTCTAAAATTAGAGTAAATTTCCCTAATTTTCCTTTTTACCTCGCAAGGCAATTATTTGTCTGGCACAAAATCCATTTAAAAGGTGAGATTGAGCCAATTATCTGAAGTTATGAGAAGAAACAAAGCTTTTTTGAGTGTGTTCATGTTAGTATATCTGCTGGCAAGTTGTAGTAGCGGTGATGCTTTACCTGAAGGCGTATTGACAGAAGACCGGATGGTGAGCATCTTATTGGACATACATGTAGCCGAAGCAAAGGTAACTGATCTAAGGGTCAGGCGTGATTCCGCCATGAAGATATTTAAAGGATACGAGGGCTGGATCCTCGAGCAACATGATGTGACCGATTCTACCTACAGAAGGAGTTTATCCTATTATCTCACGGATAACAAGAAAATGGAACTTATCTATGAAGCTGTCGTAGATAGCCTCAATTTATTAGAACAAAAATATAGCAGCCCTAAAACAAAAGAGAAGGCTGAAGACAAATAGTAATGTTATACCCCTCCGATATCGAAGCCAAAGTTGGTTTTGATAAAATTAGAATACTACTTAAACAGTCTTGCTTATCTACCTTGGGAAAAGAGATGGTAGATAAGGTGGCATTTAGCCATAATTACAAGCACCTCAAAAAAGTAGTTGGACAAACAGAAGAATTCAAACAGATACTGGAATCTGGAGAATCATTCCCCTCATCCAATTATATAGATGTAAAAGAACATCTGAACAAAGGCAGGGTAGAAGGTGCCTTCCTGACGGAAGGAGAACTGTTTGACGTAAAACTTTCTCTGAAGACCATTCTATCCTGTAGGGATTTCCTCAAGAAGAGGGAAGAGGAATACGCAGAATTATCGCAGTTGATTACACTGGTCAATGTACATTCAAGTCTGGTTAATTCGATTGAAGACAAGATCGATGATAAAGGCAAGATAAGAGACAATGCTACTCCTGAGCTGCGGGAAATAAGGCTGAGTATTCTCAAAGAAGAAAGCAGGCTCAGAAAAGTGACCGAAGGCATATTCAAACAAGCTAAATCCAATGGCTACATCCCAGATGGTTCTTCTATGACTTTCAGGGATGGCAGGATGGTAATACCCGTTGCAGCGGAGCACAAACGTCGTATCAAGGGTTTTGTGCATGATGAGTCTGCCACAGGGCAGACGGTGTATTTAGAACCTGCCGAGGCACTAGACATCAATAATGAAATCAGAGATCTACACTACAGGGAGAAACGGGAGGTAATCAGAATACTGACCTCATTAACCGATTTGATTCGCGGTGATTTGGATAACATCAGCAAGTCCTACCGATTCTTATCCTTGATTGACTTTATTAGAGCCAAGGCCAAAATGGCCATCAAGCTTAATGCTGTCATGCCGTTATTTAAGAATGAGTGCGTGGTTGATTGGACAGATGCCTGCCATCCGCTATTGCAACTGACCCTTGAAGAAGCGGGTAAACAAGTAGTGCCATTGACCATTCGGCTAAGTCAGAATCAAACCATTCTCGTTATTTCAGGCCCCAACGCAGGAGGTAAATCTGTGTGTTTGAAATCTGTGGGCCTCATCCAATACATGTTGCAATGTGGTATGCTTATTCCGGTGAGTGAGCAATCTACTGCCGGTATTTTCAAAGACATATTCATTGATATAGGGGATGAACAATCAATTGAGGATGATTTGAGTACGTATAGTTCCCACCTCACTAACATGCGGAATTTCCTTCAGCATGCCGGTGGAAAGTCACTGATTCTAATCGATGAATTTGGAACAGGCACTGAACCACAATTAGGTGCCGCTTTGGCCGAGTCTATCCTAACAAGGCTTCTAGATCAAAAGGTTTACGGGGTGATTACTACCCATTACGCCAATATCAAGCAATTTGCCAAACAACATGACGGTATCGAAAATGCCTCGATGCGCTACGATGTCGCCAGGCTAGAGCCTCTCTATCAGTTGGAGATTGGCCGACCTGGTAGTTCTTTCGCCTTGGAAATCGCAGGTAAAATTGGCTTACCCAAAGATGTTATTGGCGATGCTCAAAATCTGGCTGGAAAAGAACATGTGGACTTTGAAAAGCTGTTGACTCAACTGGAGAAACAGAAACAAGAGCTTGCCAAAAAGGAAAAACAAATTAATGCCAAGGAAAAAGACCTTCGGAAGCTTATTAATGAGTATTCGGATCTTAAAGGAGAATTGACTGATAAGAAAAAGGAGATTCTGAATAAGGCAAAGGTTGAAGCCTCCCAACTCTTGAGCGATGCCAATAAAACCATCGAAAAAACGATCAGGCATATCAAAGAAAACAGAGCAGAGAAGAAGGAAACCAAGAAAGCCAGGAGTAAGATCGAGGTCTTGAAGAAGGATATTAAGGTTGATCCTGTCAAAACACCAAAGGAGCAGAAGGTTGAAGTAATAGATGGGGTTATTGAAGTAGGAGATGCGGTCAGAATAAAAGGTCAGCCCATGATTGGTGAGGTTTTAGGCATGAAAGGGAAAGATGTAGAAGTGCAGGTTGGTGGCCTGAAATCTAACGTTAAACTCAATCGATTAGAACGGGTTTCGAGATCTCTGCTCAAAAAAGACAAAGACGAATCCTCTTCCCGAAGTACGGGAAATATGGATATCAATGAAAAAAGAGCTGCTTTTAGCACTACTCTTGATGTTAGAGGCAGACGAGCGGATGAGATACTCAGCATAGTCGATACTTACATTGACAATGCGCTGCTATTTGGCATCGGCGAAGTTCGTATTCTTCATGGCAAAGGAGATGGCGTACTTCGTGATTTGATCAGACAGTTTCTTCGTAAACACTCCGAGGTGGAATCCGCAGTTGATGAGCATGTAGAAATGGGGGGTGCGGGGATTAGTGTAGTCTCTCTCAAGTAATATGACTATAGGACAATAAAAAAGCCGGTTCATATTAACGAACCGGCTTTCGGTGAATTTCTTAGTTCTATTTTACTGGGCCGTCATATTGAAAACCCAATTACCTTCAACTCTACTGGTGAAGCCATCTCCTTCGAACTGGAATTGTAACTGAAGTGTGGTTTCAGTCACTGAATAAGTCACAGCAAGCTCATCATTTGATCCGGGATCTCTAACGATTTGAGTAGTAACACTCGTACCGAATTCCCATGTGTGACTTCCAGACCAAGGTCCAGGAAATACAGCGTTAGCAGTGGACACAGATGAACCATTTACTACATTAATAGTGAAAGCGTTCCATCCATCGACGGGAACACCGTCGAGTGTAACTGAAGACAAAGTCCATGAAGTCGGCGTAGTCAATAAACGAGTTTGTCTCTCCGATTCAGTTTCACCTCCATCATCATCACCGCAGCTTGAAATTAGTAGGACTCCAAAAAGTGCGAATCCACTTAGCAATAAACTTAGCTTTCTCATTGATAATATTTATTTATAGAATGTTTTAAATCTCACTACAGGCTTCAATGATAGCGAAATTTCCCTAAATATAAGATAACTATCCATTAATTACTTATTTTTTTTAAGGGTAACCCTATTTGTATTCTTCGAGGCTAATTTTTTCCTGACAGACCGCATATTCTTTGGGTTCGTTGGATGCGATGATGATCAGGCGGCCTTGGTCTAAAATGCCCTTTAAATGGTTCTGGTACCATTCTTGACCCTTGACGTCGAGGTTTGAGGTGGGCTCATCCAGGAATACTACAGGTGTGTCAGAAAAAAAGACTTGAGCCAGTTTCACACGCTGCTTCATGCCTGAAGAGAAATTTTTGATAGGCTTATCCATCGCATCCGTCAAGTAGGCTTTATCAATCACATCAGCCACACTGAGGCCTTTGATCATCTTCTTGAAGCTAAAATGGAAGTTTAAGAATTCAACTAATGTGAATTCCTCTATAATACTCATGTAAGGTGCCGAGAACCCGATGTATTTATATACATCATCACCCTCTATGGGCTGGTCGTTTAGAAAGTACTGTAATTGACCGCTTTTGGGGGGCATAATGCCACATAGAATAGCTAATAAAGTGGACTTACCACTTCCATTAGCACCTGTTACCGCATATGCACTGTTGGCATTAAACTCAAAGTTGAAATCTTTAAATACCCATTCTTTACCAAATCGCTTGCTTAAATCACTTGCTATGATTTTCATATAGCTGATTTTGGTCTTTTATGATTGTAGTGATGAGTGATTCGTATGGTACTAGTAGGCGTACCCTTTCATGATACCACGATCGGAACCTCTTATGAAATTGATTATTTCATCCCGCTCTTTAGATGGTTTGAGCTCCAATTCAACGATGTCCAATGCTTTAGAATTGTTCATCCCCTTTAGGAAGATGTATCGGTAAATTTCCTGAATCTCGTTAATTTTTTCTGGTGAATAACCCCTTCTACGCAAACCAATAGAATTTATACCGCTGTATGTAAGGGGCTCGCGAGCCGCTTTCACGTAAGGAGGAACATCTTTTCTAACCAGTGAACCTCCAGCAACCATGGCATGGGCACCGATCTTGGCAAACTGATGAACCGCCGTAGCTCCACCGATTATGGCGAAGTCATCGACATCGACATGACCAGCTAACTGTACTGAATTGACCAGAATACAATTATCACCGATGATGCAATCATGAGCGACGTGTACATAAGCCATTAAAAGGCAATTCTTGCCCACAGCTGTTTTGAACTTATCGTTTGTGCCGCGGCTTATAGTCACATATTCCCTGATTACTGTATTGTCACCTACAAAAGTTTCTGTTTCCTCGCCCCCGTATTTTAGGTCTTGTGGAATAGAAGAGATAGATGCGCCAGGGTATATCTTACAATTCTTTCCTATTCGTGCTCCTTCAAAGATGGTCACATTTGGGCCTATCCATGTTCCCTCGTCTATTTCTACATTTTTGTGAATAGTAGTAAAAGGCTCGATTACAACATTTCGGGCAATCTTCGCTTGTGGGTGGATATATGCGAGTGGTTGATTCATGGGTCTTTACGTACAATGCTGGCGATCATAGTTCCTTCGCAAACCAATGATTTCCCAACAAAAGCTCTACCATACATTTTTGCAATGCCACGTTTAATAGGGGCCAGCAAGTCACATTTGATGACTAGCGTATCACCAGGACGTACCATCTTTCTGAACTTGAAGTTTTCGATACCTAGAAAATAAGTCCAGTAATTTTCCGGATCAGGAACAGTATTTAACACCAATATACCACCAATTTGGGCCATTGCCTCAACTTGTAGTACACCTGGCATAACAGGGTTGCCTGGGAAATGACCCTGGAAAAATGGTTCGTTTATAGTGACACTCTTAGTACCCGATACGCTCTCATCGTCCAAATGGAGTATTCTGTCAATTAGTAAGAAAGGGTAACGGTGAGGGAGTATGTTCGCTATTTGGTCTATGTCCAGTACGGGCGGGAGATTAGGATCGTACTTTGGCATGTTGTTCTTGGTAGAAGCTTCCATCGCACGCTTTAACTTCTTAGCGAAAGCCACGTTGGCGGCGTGACCCGGTCTTGCAGCTAATATTTGTGCTTTAATAGGTCTCCCGGCCAAGGCCAAGTCCCCGACTACATCTAGCAGTTTATGTCTTGCCGGTTCGTTTTTATACCTAAGCTCGACATTGTTGAGGATGCCTTCTTTTTTGACCTCTACTTTCGGCTTGTTGAACAGCTTGGCGATACTTACCAATTCATGATCTTCTATCACTCTGTCAACCACCACGATAGCATTATTCAGATCACCACCTTTGATCAAATTGTTCTTGTAGAGCATCTCAAGCTCATGCAAGAAGCAAAATGTGCGGCAAGAAGAAATTTCTTTTTCGAACTGGCTGATATGTGTAAGTGTAGCATGCTGGCTACCTAGTACCGGCGAATTGTAATCGATCATTACGGTCACCCGGTAATCATCCAAAGGGAGGGCAGCGATTTCTACATCTCGTGCGGCATCTCTATAGAATATGCTTTCTTCTACCTCGTAGAAGTTTCGAAGTGCGTTTTGCTCTTCAAAACCTGCTGTTTTCAAAATATCTATAAACGGTTTGGAGCTACCATCCATAATCGGAGGCTCCGGCCCGTCAAGTTGTATCAGTACATTATCTATTTCCAGGCCAACAAGAGCTGCCAATGTGTGTTCTACCGTATTGATTCTTGCACCACTTTGCTCGATGGTAGTTCCCCTGGATAGATCCACAACGTTGTCTACATCCGCGTCTACAATGGGTTGACCTTCCAGGTCTACTCTTTGAAATTTGATGCCATGGTCAGGTTTGGCGGGTAAGAAGGTCATATTGGCATCTATACCAGTATGTAGTCCCACACCTGAGAGCGTCACGGATTTTTGAATTGTGTGCTGTTTTATTTTCATTTTGCTCCCTTAAACGGTCGGCAAATTTAGTATTTTTTCTTCAAGTTGCTTAAGCCTTGCATCTAAGTCAGGAAGGTTTTTGAAAACAGCATAAGACTTAAAATATTGTTTGACATCAAAGGCAGGGCTTCCTACTATGGCTAAGCCTTCTTTCTTAATATTTCTAATGATCCCTGCTTGCGCGCCGATAGAGGTATTATTAGCGATGCTTATGTGGCCTCCAAGGCCAACTTGGCCGCCGATCACGCAATTATCACCAATTTTACTTGAACCTGATATACCTGTCTGAGCAGCGATTACCGTATTTTCTCCTATCTCGACGTTGTGTGCAATTTGTATAAGATTATCAAGCTTAGTGCCAGACTTTATAACAGTAGAATCACCGTAAAGCGTAGCGCAATCTAGCACCGTATTAGCCCCTATGTGTACATTATCTTCTATCACCACATTACCCAGCTGTGGGATCGTTTTGTAGGTGCCATCTTCTTGAGGTGCAAACCCAAACCCATCGCTACCAATGACAACTCCGGAATGAATGACACAATTACTGCCAATTTTGCAATCCTGATACACCTTAACTCCGGGATGAATAATAGTGTTGTCACCGATTTGGCACCTGTCACCAATATGAGTGTTGGGATAGATTTTAACATTTTTGCCTATCACAGCCTGCTCACCAATATAAGAAAAGGCACCTCGATAAATACCTTCACCTACACTAGCAGATTCGCTGATGTATGACGGATTTTCTATACCTGATTTCTGATAACTAACGAACTTGTGATATTCTTCTAGCAGACGAGTAAAGCCTGTGTATGGGTCTTCTACAAAGATGAGTGCGGCCTTTATTTCCTTCCTAGGTTCGAAGTCGCTTTTGACAATTACAGCGCTAGCCTTAGTATCGTAAATGTGGGGTTCGTATTTGGGATTTGACAGGAATGTGATTTGACCTTCTTTTGCATCCTGTATCTTGCCGAGCATGTTAATTTTTAGTTCTCCGTCCCCTTCTATCCTGCCGCCAAGAAGCCCAGCTATCTGGCTAACACTAAATTCCATACAGTAAGCTTAGTTCTAAAAAAATTTTCACAAAGATACATTTTTAGGCCAGCATAGGTAGTTTTTTTTGACAATTTTGCTCATAGCCAGGATGTTAGGAAGATCCGACGCTTGAGCCACATCAACCACCTCTCCCGTCTTTCTGAGCACGTCAATTCTATTGCCTCCTGATAGGTACGCTTCATTGCTCACTTCTCCATGTGATACAAAATAACGCGTATCCTTTCTAAGGATTTGGAAAGTGTCTGCCACTTTGGTTTTTAACTGCTTGATTTCTGCTTTTTGTACCGCTTCAGCAGAGAGTTTGACGCGAAAAAGTTTCCTTTCCAAAAGCATGGCACTGAGCATTGATAAAATGTGGTCTTTGTGATGATACCACATTTTAATGCTTCCCCAGATATCATAGTCATCGAGTAAGCTGAAGGACTTTAGTACCTCATCATTGCCTTGGAAATCTTCAAGGGATTTGCTGTGATTCAGGAAGAGACTTAGCGGCTGACTAGCCATAACGGTTTCTCCGGATTGAGCCAACAGTTTTGCCCTATTGATCAGCAGTATTAACATTTTTTCGGTGGCTACTGATGTTTTGTGCAAGTAGACCTGCCAGTACATCAATCGACGGGCATTGAGAAAGTTCTCGACAGAGTAAATCCCCTTTTCCTCTACCACCACACGATCATCCTTCACGTTAAGCATTTTAATGATGCGTTCTACCCCAACCTTTCCTTCAGATACGCCGGTATAAAAGCTGTCCCTGGCCAGGTAATCAAGCCTGTCCATATCGAGTTGGCTGGAAACCAACTGATGAAAGAACTTTCGCTCGTAGCTGTCCCTGAATATTTTTAGCGCCAGGCTCAATTTGTGATCAAAGTACTCGTTGAAGTATTTCATCAGCAAGTAAGAGATACTCTCATGCTTGATATTTTCGAGCAGACTGAATTCTAGTGCATGAGAAAATGGGCCATGGCCGATATCATGAAGAAGGATGGCGATCAGTGAAGCTTCAAATTCTTCATTGGATATTTCGACACCCTTTTTTCGTAACATTTCTAATGTCTTGGACATCAGATGCATGGCACCAACGGCGTGATGGAACCTTGTATGTATAGCGCCGGGATAAACGTAATCAGTCAATCCTAGTTGCTTAATACGTCTTAGTCGTTGAAAATAAGGGTGGTCTATGAGCTCGATGATGATGCCTGGCGGCAGATCTATGAATCCGTAAATCGGATCATTTAAGATTTTTGTCTTAGGCAATGCTTTGATTTTGGATTCTCTATATCAGAAATAAATAATTCAGTAACTTCGTCAAAACTGGTAATCGATGCAAAGATATAACATTTTGTGGGCGGATGATGAGATTGATCTCTTGAAACCCCACATTCTTTTTTTAGAACAAAAAGGATATGATATCACCCCTGTAAACAACGGCACAGATGCGTTAGAAAAGAGCGAAACCGAGCTGTTTGACCTTGTTTTTCTGGACGAGAATATGCCAGGAATGTCAGGGCTGGAAACACTATCCAGGATAAAGGCGGTCAAGCCTAACCTGCCGGTTGTGATGATTACCAAAAACGATGAAGAAGTGGTGATGGAAGAGGCGATTGGTGCCAAAGTAGCTGACTATCTGATCAAGCCTCTAAACCCCAAGCAAATACTACTGGCGGTTAAGAAAATTCTGGATAACAAACGCCTGGTAACAGAAAAAACCAATCTCAGCTATCAGCAAGAGTTTAGGAACATCAGCATGGCATTCAACGACGATCTGGATCACGCTGAGTGGGTTGACATCTATAAGAAGCTCGTCTATTGGGACTTGGAGATAGAAGATACTGAGAATAAGAGTATGTCTGAGGTGTTAGATATGCAGAAGACGGAAGCCAATGCCAACTTCGCCAGATATGTCATTGATAATTACGAATCCTGGTTGAATGATCCGAATATAGACAAGCCGCTCCTTTCTCATCAGTTGATGAAGAACAGGGTTTTTCCGACCCTTAAGCAACAGGACAAGCCTGTCTTTTTCATTCTAATCGATAACCTCCGTTATGATCAATGGAAGATCATCGAGCCCATTGCAATGGAGTTTTTCAACCTTGAAGAAGAAGAGTGCTATTATTCCATTCTACCGACCACTACGGCTTATGCCAGAAACGCCATTTTTTCAGGCCTTCTGCCTAAGGCTATGGCTGATAAGGAGAGTGACATTTGGGTAGGGGAGGACATTGATGAAGGGAAAAACAATCATGAAGATGAATTCATGGAAAGGCAGCTCAGGAGAAACGGCCTTGACATCAAAATGTCTTACCACAAGATCAAAAATGCGCAACAGGGTAAATCCCTAGTGGATAACATCAATAACTTGATGAATAATGACCTAAATGTGGTGGTTTACAACTTTGTGGATATGCTTTCTCATGCGCGAACGGATATGGCCATGATCAGAGAACTGGCTCCTGATGAGCCAGCCTATCGTTCTATCACCAGATCGTGGTTTGAACATTCACCACTATTGGATGCCTTGAAGAAGATGGCCGAACACGACGTTAAAGTATTCGTTACCACAGACCATGGTACAATCCGCGTTAAAAGGCCCTTCAAAATCATTGGTGATCGTAACGTAAACACCAACCTACGCTACAAGCAGGGTAAGAATCTGGGTTATGAAGATAATAAGATCATGACGGCTCATAAGCCTGAGCGATATCACTTACCCAAGCAAAATGTATCCACTTCTTATGTTTTTGCCATAGAAGACCAATTCTTTGCTTACCCGAACAACTATAACTATTATGTCAACCACTACCGAGATACTTTTCAGCACGGCGGGGTCTCAATGGAAGAAATGATTATTCCATTTATATTGCTTAATTCCAAGTATGGAGCATAGCAAAGTGGCTCAGCACGAGATCATTTGCGAAGGTTTGTCACAATTACCGCAAGTGGCTGGTGAAATCATTGCATTCGGGAAGGGTCATAAACTGTGGTTACTGGAAGGCGACCTTGGTGCTGGTAAAACCACGTTGATTAGACAGATATGTGAGGCACTTGGAGTGGAGGATAATGTGAGCAGTCCTACCTTTTCTTTGGTCAACGAATATGTTGATGGAAATAATAATATTATTTATCATTTTGACTTTTACAGGATTAAGGACGAAATTGAGGCTTTGGATATAGGTATTGAGGAGTATTTGGATTCCGGATATCACTGTTTTATAGAATGGCCCTCCAAGATTTCCTCATTATTGACTGACGAGCACATGACCATTTCGATTACGGTAGAAGGTGATGATGTACGCAAGATTGTACTAGAAAAGTATGAGTGAATCACAAAAATCGGGCTTCCAGGCCCTGGCTCAGGAGAGTAGGCTCTATCCACAGGAGTCCCTTCTGGCTATTAAAAGAGGGAAGAAGTCATTTTTTATCGGACTGCCCAAAGAGATATCTCTGCAAGAGAAACGAATATCGCTGACGCCAGAAGCCGTCGCACTCCTTGTTAACAATGGTCATGAAATATGGATTGAAGCCGGGGCAGGCCTTGGAGCGAAGTTCAGTGACAAAGAATACAGCGACGCCGGTGCGAAGATTGTGTATTCGCCTAAAGAGGTATATGAGGCAGAAGCCATTTTAAAGATCGAACCTCCTACAATGGAGGAAATCGAGTACCTCAAGCCAGGTAAGATCATCATGTCGGCCTTCCAATCCGGTAATCAAAGTCCGGAATATGTCAAAGCCATTTGTCAGAAGCGCATACTGGCTTTGGGCTTTGAGTTCATAGAAGATAAAGTGCGAGGGCTACCTATTGTAAGAGCGATGAGCGAAATTGCCGGTAGTACGGTAATGCTTATTGCAGCAGAATATTTGAGTAGTGTCAATGATGGCAAAGGCGTTATTCTAGGTGGAATAACCGGTGTGCCCCCCACCAAGGTACTCATTCTAGGTGCCGGAACAGTAGGGGAGTATGCGGCTCGTGCGGCTTTGGGACTTGGCGCAGACATTCAGATTTTTGACAATCATATTTATCGATTGAGGAGAATTAAGCATGCTTTGGCGCAGCAAGTATATACTTCTACCATTGATACCGTTCTACTCAGTGAATCGCTCAAGGGTGCTGATGTAGTGATCGGGGCCTTAAGGCCTGAAAATGGAAAAGGTAGACAAGTGGTTACAGAAGAAATGGTGGCTGCTATGAAGCCTGGTTCAATCATTATCGACCTTAGCATTGATCACGGAGGCTGTATTGAGACGTCAGAAATGACGACTCACAACGAGCCCATATTCAGAAAGTACGATGTGATACACTATTGTGTGCCTAACATCACCTCGAGAGTAGCACGCACTGCTACTACAGCATTGAGCAACATTTTCACACCTACTATACTACGGGCCGGTGAAGAAGGAGGAATTGAAGAAATGATCTTTAAGTACAAATGGTTTATGCGTGGTGTTTATGCTTTCAAAGGAAGCGTTACTAACGAGCATATTGCCCATAAGTTTGGCTTCAAATGCAAAGACCTGGAATTGCTCATGGCTGCCCGTTATGAGGGCTGATTGATGAAAGAAAAAGGCACTTCTATCCAGAAATGCCTTTCAAACAAAGTCCTATTTTGTAAGGCTCTGAAGGTTCTCTTCCAGCACTTTGATCTTTGCTTCCGCATCAGCCAGTTTTTGACGCTCCTTTTCCACTACAGCCGGTGGAGCGTTATTAACAAATCTCTCATTGCTTAGCTTTTTATCAACGCTCGTTTTGAAGCCCTTAGCGTATTCCAACTCTTTCTTTACCTTCTCAATTTCCTCTTCCACATTGATATCCTCTTCCATTGGAAGGAAAAATTCGTCTGACTTCACTATAAAACCAGCAGCGCCTTCTACTTTATCTTGTGTCGTTTTGATTTCAGCCACATTGGCTAATTTCTTGATAGCAGATTCAAATTGTTGGTACTTAGCAGGGTTTTCACACTTTAAGAATAACTCTGCTAGTGTCTCATTGGGAGAGATGCCTTTTGAGGCTCTAATGTTTCTGATTTGCGAGATTACCTCAAACGCTAAATTCGCGTCCTCGATTATCTGATTGTCAAAATCACCGGCTGTCGGCCAAGGAGCGATGATTACGCAATCTTTTTCACTTCTTTCTTTTAATATGTGCCAAATTTCTTCAGTGATGAAAGGCATAAAAGGGTGAGCCAACCTCAAAACCAGCTCAAAGAACTCAACTGTTTTATCATAAGTTTTGCGGTCTACAGGTTTGCCATAATCCGGTTTAGCCATTTCTAGATACCATGAACAGAACTCATCCCACACAAGCTTGTACATGCTTTGCAAAGCATCGGACATTCTGAATTTTGAAAAGTGATCTTCAATTTCAGCCAAAGCCTGATTGAACCGTGATTCAAACCAATTGATGGCCTTACTATTGTCCACCGTTATAGAATCGTCTATCTCCCAGCCTTTAACCAACCTCATGGCATTCCAGATCTTGTTGGAGAATTTTTTGCCTTGTTCTACCAACTTGATGTCAAACAACAGGTCGTTTCCAGCCGGAGAACTGAAGAGCATTCCGGTTCTTACACCATCCGCACCATATTCTTTGATCAGGTCGAGTGGGTCAGGAGAATTGCCCAATTGCTTGGACATCTTTCTGCGCTGCTTGTCCCTTACAATACCGGTAAGATATACGTTTTTAAATGGCTTATCTCCTTTGTATTCATACCCGGCTATGATCATTCTGGCTACCCAGAAGAACAATATCTCAGGGGCAGTTACCAGCGCATCGGTAGGATAGAAGTAGTCCAGGTCAGCGTTTTTGCCACTGATGATCTTGCCTTTTTCCTGATCGTAGTACTCATTGTTAAAACCGTCGAATACCGCTAATGGGAACAACCATGAAGAGGCCCAGGTATCCAGTACGTCCGGGTCCTGATTCAAATCTTCAGCCTTAAGGTTTGGATTGCCAGATTTCTCTTGAGCCAATGTCAACGCTTCTTCCGGTGTTTCGGCCACAACAAAATCGTCTTCTCTGGTACCAAAGTAGAAGGCTGGAATACGCTGTCCCCACCACAATTGCCTGGAAATACACCAATCACGTACATTCTCCATCCAGTGGTTGTATGTATTTTTGAACTTAGATGGATACAATACGATTTCGTCATCCATGACGACCTGATGGGCTTTTCTGGAAACCTCTTTCATCTTGATGAACCACTGTAGCGATAGCTTGGGCTCAATCACAGTATTAGTTCTTTCCGAGCGACCAATTCTGGTAGTAAACTCTTCTTCACCAACCAGCAGACCAGCTTCATCCAAATCTTTGATTATCTCTTTTCTGGCCTTGAAACGCTCCATACCCACATATTTTGGCAGCTCACATTTCTCGTTTAAAGTACCATCATCGTTAATAGTATCTATGATCTCTAAGCCATGTCTGATTCCTATTTCATAGTCATTAGGGTCGTGTGCAGGCGTCACTTTCAGACAACCGGTACCAAAATCAAGTTCTACATAATCATCCCCAATGATTGGAATTTCCCTATTAATGAAAGGTACGAGCGCTTTTTTGCCAATTAAGTGTTTGAAGCGTTCGTCTTTCGGATTTACGGCAATGGCTGTATCACCCAATATTGTTTCAGGTCGCTGCGTAGCGATAACGACATGCTCGTCCTCCCCTTGTATCTGATACTTAACGGAATAAAGTTTAGAAACTTCCCCGTTTTCATTGTAGATAACCTCCTCGTTAGAAACGGCAGTTTTGGCCTCGACATCCCAGTTGACCATACGTAGACCACGGTAGATATACCCCTTTTTGTACAGGTCAACGAACACCCGGATAACACCTTTATAATAGCCATCGTCTAAAGTAAAGGCTGTTCTATCCCAGTCGCATGAAGCCCCTAATTTTTTGAGTTGCTCCAGAATGATACCGCCATACTTATCCGTCCATTCCCAGGCATGCTTCAGAAATTCGTCTCTGCTCAAGTCACTTTTCTTAATGCCTTGTTCGCGAAGCATCTTTACAACCTTGGCTTCGGTGGCGATAGAAGCGTGGTCAGTACCCGGTACCCAACAAGCCTCTTTGCCCTCCATGCGGGCTTTTCGAATTAGAATGTCCTGAATGGTATTGTTGAGCATGTGTCCCATGTGTAGCACACCTGTCACGTTCGGAGGAGGGATTACTATAGAATAAGGCTCCTTGTCAGGGTTAGGCTTTGCGTGGAAAAACTTGTGGTCCATCCAGTATTGGTACCATTTGTCTTCCACCTTCGTGGGATCGTACTTTGTTGATAAATCCATTCTTAGGACTAATTGAGTTTAGTTGTTTAAGTGCTTTTTATCGCGATCAAGCCCGATTGGTGAAATTGTACTTTAGGCAATCATCCAGTAGGGTATGTTTTCGCAATGCAGCTGGCAAAATTAAGACGTGCGGTTAAGAAAACATAGATAACCGAAAGGACACTTGGAAAAGCTTGGATTTATTGGCTAATCATATGGCCGGAGTAAGTTTTGAAAAAACGAAGCGTCAGATTAAGAGGCTTTTAAACAACCCTAGTCATGAACCGTAGAAGCGTGAGTGCTATACAATCAGATGTCCATCCTGATACGCCATGGTTTGGGGAAATAGTTATTGGTTCGATTGCCCAAATGCTTACACCATCCTAGAGGAGTATCTTGGTAGTTGACCAAAACCCAGCCTTGTGCTAGCCCTTCAAGATAAATAGCCTCTTTTTTAAGGTATTTCAGGGCTGTGCTTTCGTCCAAGCCATACTCAGTGAAATTCCCCCTATTGATGTTGTTACTCAAAGCCAATGCAGCGGAAGGAATGACTTCCTTTCTGCCTACCTCTCCCAAATCAATGCCTGCGTGTATTACTGAAAGTTTCTCAGTCAGGTAATTAAGCAGCACAAGCTGATCTATTTGGAAGGATAGAACTTGTTGACCTCGCTCCAATATTGTACGATCATCACTGTTGATTAACCAATCGTTATTTAAATGTTGATGAGCTTTGCTTTTGATGTATTGAGGTCGTTTTACTCGCATATTCGGTTCATGACCGATATCGTCCGCTTTTTTCAATACACTATAAAAAAGCCCTTCACCTTTGAGGAAATGTGGAAAGAACCGATAAGCAAATACATCTTTTTCATTCACCTCTTGCACACCCCAATTTGATGCTAATGTAATAGGTAGCGATTCGAAATCTTCTTGCTCTTTCAACCAATGCAGATTCTCTTCGTTTTCGCTACGATTGTAGGTGCAGGTGCTATAGATTAGCACTCCTCCCGGCTTTAAGGCGGGCCATACATCCATAAGAATGCGTTTTTGGCGTTGGCTGCATAACTTGACGGACTCTTCAGACCATTCGGCGACCGCCTTTTTATCCCTTCTGAATAACCCCTCGCCTGAGCAAGGTGCATCGACCAGTATAACGTCAAATAAGTTGGTCAGGGGAGTAAATCTTGAAGGGTCGTTTTGTGTGATAACAACATTTGGCGTGCCCCATTTCTGCAAGTTTTCACTTAGGATATTGGCCCTTGATTGGATGACTTCATTGCTTACTAGTAAACTGTCTCCATTGATGAGGCTAGCCAAGTGCGTTGATTTACCGCCTGGCGCCGCACATAAATCAAGCACTTTCAAGGGTTCTCCTTCACTTACATGCTGTGAAAAGGCTTGTTCCAGAAACATAGAACTAGTCTCCTGAACATAGTAAGTGCCACCGTGAAATAATGGGTCCAAGGTAAAGGAAGGCCGCTCGGGAAGGTAAATGCCTTGTTCTGCCCAACCCACTTTTTCGTCTGAGGAGATGATGGGTTTTTTGAATGGGTTTTTCCTTATGCTGGTCGGAGCCGGTTCTTCTAAAGCATCAAAAAACGAATCGACCTCGGAGCCTAGCAAACTGCTCATGTTCTTGACGAAGGCCGGTGGAAAAGCGCTTTTTGGCATATAGAAGCTTAAAGTTATTACATTTGGATAAAAGGATGCCCTATGCCTGAAAATGCAAACGATCCGTCATTAAAATCATGGATTAAAGTCGATGAGAATTCGGATTTTCCTATCCAGAATATACCATTCGGCATTTTCCAGAAAGAAGGAGGGGAACCACAGGCGGGTACGATCATTGGCGATCAGATAATTGATTTGAACCAATTGCAAATGCGTGGGTATTTCCAAGACCTCAATTTGCCAGAAGGCATATTCGATCAAAGGTATTTGAATGACTTTATCGCTTTGGGTAAGGCTTCGACCAATGCTTTAAGAGAGCGGGTGTCGATGATATTCAGAGATGACAACGACGAATTAAGGTCAAATGA
This sequence comes from Bacteroidota bacterium, assembly GCA_039819065.1. Classification (GTDB taxonomy): domain Bacteria; phylum Bacteroidota; class Bacteroidia; order Cytophagales; family Cyclobacteriaceae; genus JBCBSS01. The sequence goes on along the minus strand of JBCBSS010000010.1, from coordinate 35,538 downwards.
ATCCGCCAGAGAGAAGGTTTTGATTTACACATCAGAGGTCAACATGCTAATGCCGATTGAGGTTAAGAACTACAGTGACTTTTATTCTAGCAAAGAACACGCAACCAATGTAGGTAGCATGTTCCGTGATCCCGATAAAGCTTTATTGCCCAATTGGAGCCATATGCCCATTGCCTATCATGGCAGGGCGTCCTCAATTATGGTAAGCGGTGTGGATGTGTTACGTCCCAAAGGACAACTCAAGTTTCCCGATCAGGAAAATCCGCAATTTGGACCTACCCAAAAACTGGATTTCGAATTGGAGCTGGCTTTTGTTACCAATCAGGACACTGACATTGGTTCTAGCATTGCTACGGATGAGGCGGAAGCATTCATTTTCGGTTTTGTGCTCTTCAATGACTGGTCAGCGCGCGATATTCAGGTATGGGAGTATGTCCCACTAGGGCCATTTTTAGGAAAGAACTTTGCCTCAACTATTTCGCCCTGGATAGTTACCTTGGAGGCTTTGGCTTCCTTTAGAACAGAAGGGCCGAAGCAAGAACCTGAAGTATTACCTTATCTTCAATATCAAGGGGATAGAAATTTTGATTTAGCGCTTGAGGTAGGTATAAAACCTCATCAGGAGGTAGAAACTACGGTCTGTCGCACCAACTTCAAGCATATGTATTGGAACATCTGCCAGCAACTGGCTCATCACACGGTCAATGGCTGTAACCTGGCCGTGGGTGATTTATATGCGTCAGGAACGATCAGTGGTAAAGAGAAAGGGGCATTCGGCTCAATGCTCGAATTAACCATGAATGGAAAAGAGCCAGTTCTTTTAGAAAATGGAGCTGAAAGAAGCTTTTTGGAAGATGGTGATACCGTGATTATGAGAGGCTATGGCATTAGAAACGGCATAAGAGTAGGTTTTGGCGAATTAAGGAATCAGGTATTGCCTGCTGTATAATTTTAAATAATGACTATGAAGAAAATCAGTCCACAGGATCTTTCTACGGGAGAGTTTTATGGCTATTTGATCAGTGCGGTAGCACCTAGGCCAGTTGCTTTTGCCAGCACCGTTGATAAGCAAGGGAATGTCAATCTAAGTCCATACAGTTTTTTTAATTGTTTCAGTGCTAATCCACCGGTTTTAGTATTCTCGCCTACTTCAAGAGCCAGGGACAATACCAACAAGCACACACTTGAAAATGTATTAGAAGTGGATGAGGTTGTGATCAATATTGCCAATTATCCGATGGTGGAGCAAATGTCTCTTTCCAGCGCAGAATATGCCAAGGATGTGAACGAGTTTGTCAAAGCGGGTTTTACGCAAGAAACTTCTGAATTGGTCAAACCACCCCGTGTCAAAGAGTCACCGGTGGCCTTTGAGTGCAAAGTGACGCAAGTGGTCAAACTCGGTAATGAAGGCGGTGCCGGTAACTTGGTGGTATGCGAAGTGCTGATGATGCATGTCAATGAGGAAATCTTAGACGAGAAGGGAAAGATTGACCCATTTAAGATGGACTACATTTCTAGAATGGGTGGGAATTTGTATTGCAGGGTTATTCCTGAATCCATTATATCAGTGCCTAGGCCTAACCGTGATCTCGGCATGGGCGTAGATCAGATTCCCGAGCATATTCGTAATAGTGAGGTACTTACCGGCAATAACCTTGGTCGCTTGGGGAATGTTCACCAACTTCCGTCTACAGCTGAAGTGGAAGCTTTCAAAAGTGATCCTGCTATACAAGATCTATTTAAGAGGTTTCAGAATGATCGTGATTCATTAGAATATCACCTTCATCAATTGGCGCAACAATACCTTCGTGACGATGAAGTGGAAAAAGCCTGGAAAGTTTTACTGCAAATTTGAATTTGCCTACAACTTTTTAAATAGTTCAGCCGTATATATATTCAAGTTTACAGGTTGAATAGTTTAGGTATCATTTCTCAGAGTAATGCCAGATTCCATAAGAGTCTGGCATTCTCATTTTATAGTATTGCGTCTGGCTGCCATTCTCACTTAAGTTTACTTATTGAAGAATGCTAAAGTACGGTCAATTGCTAATTGGCTATGATGGGGTATTTCATCTCCTTCCCACGGATGGGCTCCACCAAAGGTGTGACTCCCATTATCAATCAGCATTAGTTCACTTTCAGGATTCCATGCTTTCATTTCTTCGGCCATCCGGTAAGGGAGTGTTTCATCGGCCGTTCCATGTAGGAATAATAAAGGCTGGTCTAGCCGCTTGACGATATTCGGAATATCGAGCCTGTCCCTATGCTCATGAAAATCTTCAACAATTTGATAGTAGAGCGGCATTTGCTGATCGGTACGCGCGTTATAAATGTATTGTACCCCCTCCTTTTGCCACGCAGACAAGGCCTCTTCAGGCCAGCGCTTTTCCAGATCGTTGATAGCGGCCCATGAAGCTACTTTTTTAACCCTTTTGTCTTCTGCAGCTTTCATGAGCGCTAAGCCTCCTCCGCGGCTATGACCGATCAGATACAATTTCTGTAAATCTATCTCTCCAGGTGGGACAGGTGATGCTTCAGAAAACAAATGATCAATGGTTACTTCTATGTCATCTAATTCTATGCTAAAGTTATTTTGCCCAAAAGCCTCAAGATCTACGAAATCAGTGGTATGCTCTGGGGTAGTGCCGTTGAGAGAAGTGTTCAATTTGGCATAAACAAAACCGCTTCGCATGAAGAAATCCGCGACCAGGTTAAAATGTCCCCAATCCTTGAAACCCTTGAAGCCATGGATGAAAAGTATTATTGGTTTGGTCTGATTGGTAGGATTGTAGCGTACATCTACCAGAAAAGGTCGGTTATTGTGCTTAGAATTAAGGGTAATATGATGGATTTCTTTCATGTGATTATTTAATGTTTACATAATCAAACCTAGGCGATTGCAGATGGTTTTAATAATCAAACAAGTATCACAAAAAAAGAAGCAAACACGAAACATGTGTGTCGTCTTCTAGGCGATTAGAAGGTGAGTAGCACTAATTCGATGCTTATAGCGTAATTTTCGGCGCTATTGTTGTAGCTTCGCATTTGATCATGGCACTGAATCTCAAAGCAATAAAGGCACCTATAGCTTCTGAAATGGAGGAATTTGAGAAGAAATTCCATAAGTCCATGAAAAGTAAAGTGCTTTTATTGGACAAGATCATGAGCTACATTGTCAAACGCAAGGGAAAGCAGATGCGTCCGATGTTTGTCTTCCTTAGCGCTGGCGTATGTGGCAAGATCGATGAATCCACCTACCGAGGTGCTTCTCTTATAGAACTTTTGCATACTGCTACATTGGTTCATGATGATGTAGTAGACGACTCCAACTACCGCAGGGGCTTCTTTTCTATTAATGCCTTATGGAAGAATAAGATCGCTGTTTTGGTGGGTGACTACTTATTATCACGTGGATTATTACTCTCTGTCAATAATGGGGATTACGAACTTTTGAGAATCGTTTCTGATGCCGTAAGAGAGATGAGTGAGGGGGAGCTTTTGCAAATGGAAAAAGCCCGTCACCTCGATATCACTGAAGATGTGTACTACGATATCATTAGGCAAAAGACCGCCTCATTAATTGCTTCCTGTTGTGCGGTAGGTGCCAGTTCTGCAGGTAAAGAAAATGGAGCCATTGAAAAGATGCGTGTTTTCGGAGAAAAAGTGGGTATGGCCTTCCAAATCAAAGATGACCTTTTCGACTACGGAGAAAGCGAGATTGGTAAACCACTTGGTATTGATATCAAGGAGCGTAAAATGACACTGCCTTTGATTCATGCGCTTCAGAAAGCCTCCTGGCTGGAGAAAAGAAGGATCATCAACATCATACGAAACCACAGTAACAAACCCAAGAAAGTTAAGGAAGTCATAGACTTTGTGAAGCAATCCGGAGGTATAGAATATGCCCAAGATGCCATGAATAAATACTTCAAGGAGTCAATGGATGTGATTAATGAGTTTGATGACTCACCTTATCGACAATCGCTGTCTCAATTGGTGCAATTCACCATCGAACGCAACAAATAATCCTTACTAGGCAACGGGCTCTTTGAGAACCAAATAAAGCATTGCTGCTAAAGAGCCTCCTATAATTGGGCCAATCACCGGTATCCATGCATAGGCCCAGTCGCTGGGTCCTTTTCCTTTTATGGGTAAGATTGCATGCATGATTCTGGGGCCTAAATCCCTGGCCGGATTGATGGCGTACCCCGTCGTTCCGCCCAATCCCATACCAATTACTACTACTAATAAACCGACCGGAAGTGCACCGATAGAACCCAGGCCGATTTTAGCATTTTTGAGCCCGTCCGCAGATAACTCAGGGCTGGCCAGGTACAGTACGACAAAGACCAATACGAACGTGCCGATGATCTCGCTGATTAGGTTAGAACTGTACCTTCTAATGGCTGGACTGGTTGAGAAAGTAGCCAGTTTTACGCCTTCATCATCGGTACGATTGTAGTGATCAACGTACATAACCCATACCAAAAAAGCACCGAGTGCAGCACCAACCATTTGCCCCGAAATGTACAATGGTACATCGCTCCATGAAGTGGCCTCTGCAACGGCAAGGCCGATGGTGACAGCAGGGTTCATATGTGCCCCACTATATGGGCCAGCTACCGCAACCCCAACAAAAACGGCAAAACCCCAGGCTAAGGTGATGACCACCCAGCCACTATCTTGGCCTTTGGTTTCATTCAAAACAACGTTGGCCACCACGCCATTACCTAGAAGAATAAGGAGCATGGTACCGATCAGTTCGGCAATAAATATGGAGGACATTTTAGAAGTTGATTAAGGTTTTGATCACCTAAAATAATCATTTAATCTATATCGAGCTTCAGAAATAGATTGGGATTTGAAGAATTTCAAAACGGGAAAATTGAGCCACTGTTGAAGCCATTCAAAGAGCATTTTCTGTATTGCGGTAAGGGCTTGGGTCTCTTTGTAGAGAATAGGGAGCGAGGCGAAATCAGTGTGTGGGGACATACACAGGGGCTGGGTAAGAGGAGGTTGTCTCAAAAGCTCGTTTTAATGTCATTTCGAATGCAATGAGAAATCTTACTCCCTTGACAATCAACACTTTGAGCCGAGTAAGATTTCTCCCGATGGTCGAAAAGACAGCTTTTGAGACAGCCCTTTCCACCTCTGTTTCCATTTACTTTTACCTCGCTTTGGAGGAGACAACTCCAACCACGATATCAATGAATAGACCAGTAAAGACAGCAAGTAGTGTTAACCTTACTTCTTGCTTTGCTCTACGTCGTGTAGTGTTTGATTGATTTCCTTGACCACATCGTCAAGTTCCTTGGCCGAGTAATCTATTTTATCCAGGATGAATAGCTTCTCATCTTCTGAGACCTGACTCTTGGTTAGATAGACCAATCCCATTATTCTGGCTAGTGGTCCTCGGATTTTATGCGCATTTAGGAAAGAGTATTCAATCAACCTTTGATTCTGCGATTGAAGTTTTTCCGTCCTTTCCTCTACAATCTTTTCAAGGTTTTGATTGATTTGAGATATGTGATCGCGCTGTTTTTTTAAGGTCTCATTTTGCAATGCTATGGATAGAATCTTCTCTTTGATCTCCTCGTTAAGTGTATACAGTTCATCTATGTATCGCTTATTGGTACGGATCAAATTGTACACAGCAAAATTCACGAAGATCCAGATCGTCAAGTAAGGGATTTTATAAGCCAGGTAATTTTCCATAATCCAAACACTGAACTGATTATGATTCCCGCCTAGCATGAGAAGTCTATCGATAAAAAGTGTGAAAAGGAAATAGAGTACAACACCAGCGATGAGCGCTACTTTCTCTTTGCTTTGGTCAAACACCAGGTAAGGCATCATGGAAATGCCGATGCAAATGCAAGGGTAGGTCAGAAAGTTGCCATCCATGATATCACCGGTTAAAATGGGCAGAATAAGAATGATCATGGCAGGGGCGAAGACTAATACCCACTTGCTGAGTTTGTATAAGTGATATCGGTTGGCTACTAATGCAGCACTGGCAATGAGTACCACCAGAAGAGCCCTGACTATGGCATCTGTATCTTTAAAAACAAAAATGGAAAACGGAAGAACTAGGAGGCACAGTATGATAATAATCAGACTGATCTTGTTGCCGATTATGGTTTGTCTTTTGGCATTTTCAGACAGAAAAAGTTGATCTGTACCTAGTGAGTACAGGTATCTCCATGCTTTAAACATGACAAACGCCTTGAAGTAAAAAAAGAATGCTAAACGTTTAAGATAGGTAAATTATGAGTTTTTACATATTAATTTACCCAAATTTTTAATTGAAGCGGGTTTTATAGGGTTTTGGGAGTATTCGTCATGCAGAACTAAATTATATGTTTCAACATATAATTATAGGCTTATGATCTACATCCTCTAATTACCCGACTCGTATCCGTGATCAGTTTTGAGTTCAAACCCTTCCGCACTTTGCACAGCTAGTTGGTCACACCTTTCATTTTCCGGTATGCCCGCGTGCCCTTTAACCCAAGTGAATTTTACCTTGTGCTTTTTATATATCTGGATGAATCTTTTCCATAAGTCAGGATTCTTTTTCCCCTTAAAGCCTTTCTTGGCCCAGCCCCATATCCAACCTTTTTCAACGGCATCTACCACATACTTTGAATCAGAATAGATCATCACCTCACTGCCTTCCTTTTTCAGTGCTTCAAGGCCTACAATTACGGCCAACAATTCCATTCTGTTGTTCGTGGTTTTTCGGAAGCCCTCTGACATTTCTTTGCGAAGGTCTTTGTACTTCATCACTACTCCATAGCCACCGGGGCCAGGATTACCTCGTGATGAGCCGTCTGTATAAATCGTAATCATATATTTACCCGCTGTTATTCTAGTGACTTAAGGAATTTTCTCAAGGTTTTGACCTCAGACTCTTTGATGGCAGGAAAGTTAGCAATTCTGAAAGTATCATTTTTAAGCGCTCCATACCCATTGCCTAATATTATCCCTTCTTTTTTCGCTTTTGATTTTATGGCTTGTATCGTTTTCTCTTCTCCTTTCACTGTTATTACCGTTTTTGATCGTACAGCGGGGTTTTCAATCAGAGGATCATAGTTATTTAATTGAGCGCAAGTCTTATACAATGCTTTAGCCCTTTTGCTGATAAGCTTGTCTACCACATCAATGGATTGAACCTGCTCCATCACCCGCATCATTAGGTAGACGCCCAAAACATTGGGCGTATGCGTAGTCTGGTTCAAAACTTCATTCTCAGTAATATTCAGCAGGCTATTATAATGTTGTCGTTCATTGATGCTTTTTGCCCTATCTATAGCTCTCGGTGAACAAATGAGAATAGCCATACCTGCCGGTAGACCAAAGCATTTCTGTACAGAAGCATACCATACATCGGCGTTTTCAAACTTCAGGTTCACGCCAGCCATAGAAGATGTAGCATCAACTGCAATGACGTTCTCCGGGTGTTTTTCTCTAAAGGCACCAATGATCTCATTGTCAACGCAGGTGCCATTGGAAGTCTCGTTTTGAGTAAGGCAAATCACACCATCCCCTGAAGCGAAATCGAACCCTTCAGCTACAATCGGTTGATTATGATCGCATTGGTATCCAATGGCATAAGGGTTGAGTTTCTTGGTGTATTGAAACCATTTTTCGCCAAATGCACCGGTGTAGATATGATAACTCTGTTCTATCAGTGATTGGGCGATAATCTCCCAACACTCGGTAGCCGATGAGGTAAAATAAATTGAGTAGGGGTCAGGGATAGCTAACTTCTCACGAAGCAAGGTTTTAGTCTGCTGATATAGCTTGACAAATTCATCGCTGCGATGATTGATACTCAGTATGCCCTGGTCATACGCTTCTTTGACAAACTTGGGAACCTGACTGTATACACGAGAAGGGCCTGGATAGAAACTGATCATAGGTTACAGGTTTTTGAAATACCTGATAGCCAAATCATATCCCTGAAGGCCAAGCCCAGAGATGATTCCTTTTGCATTGGCACCGGTTATACTCTTAGCCCTGAAAGCTTCGCGAGCGTGAATATTTGAAATGTGTACTTCAACCACGGGAGTTTTGATGGCAGCCATTGCATCCGCGATAGCATATGAATAATGAGTGAAGGCGCCGCCATTTAGTATGATGCCATCATAGTCAAAACCGATTTCGTGTAGTTTGTCGATGATAACGCCCTCGTGGTTGGACTGAAAATAGGTAAGTTCAATATCTGCATGTGCATTTTTCAGTTCATCAAAAAATACTTCAAAGGACTGATTGCCATAAATATCGGTTTCTCGCTGGCCCAGAAGATTTAGGTTAGGGCCATTTATGATCATGATTTTCATGCGCTTAGGTTTATTAAATTGGCGGAGGTAAAAAACTTCCGGATTCGATACCTTTGGATACTGGCTGATACACTCTTTTTTAGTGCCTATGACCTCCTGGGATTCTTACATCAAGCAATTCAAAAGTTATCTTAAACTGGAACGTTCACTGTCCGATAACTCCATAGAAGCCTACATCCATGATGTGGTAAAGCTAAATCAGTTTATTGAAATCTCCAATCTGACCATTTCACCTCTAGATATCACACCAGTCCATCTGCAAGATTTTCTGGAGTATGTAAATGAATTGGGCATGACGCCTCACACCCAGGCCAGGGTTTTATCTGGGATCAAAGCATTCTACAAATATTTGATGTTCGAAGATTACCTCGATACCGACCCAACCGCGCTTATTGAGGGCCCCAAACTAGGTAGAAAGCTTCCCGATACTTTGAATGTCCACGAAATCGATCAACTGCTGTCAGCGATCGATCTGTCTAAACCGGAAGGGGCCAGGAATAGGGCTATACTAGAGGTGCTGTACAGCTCCGGACTAAGGGTTTCAGAGTTGGTAGATTTAAGAATCACCAATATATTCTTTGATATCGGATTCTTGAGGATCATGGGAAAAGGAAGTAAGGAGCGACTAGTGCCAATTGGTAAAGATGCTATGAAGTACCTGCAGATCTATCTTGAGGAAGTACGGTGTCATGTAGCTATTCAAAATGGCTATGAGAACTTTGCTTTCCTCAATAGAAGAGGCAAAAATTTGACCCGGGTTATGATATTCACCATTATTAAGAACTTAGCTAAACAGATCAACCTGAAGAAAAATATCAGCCCACATACTTTCCGGCATTCATTCGCTACCCATTTAATAGAAGGTGGAGCCGATTTGAGGGCCGTTCAGGAAATGTTGGGGCACGAGTCAATCACTACTACCGAAATATATACCCACCTCGACCGGGACTACTTACGGCAAGTAATCCAAGAATATCATCCAAGAAGTTGATTTTGAACAACTTGATTGCACAGTTATCTTGTAAACAAGGGATCAAGTTTTTTACATTTGTGCTGCTTTCTATGTAACCAGTAATTTTCAATTCTAAAGCAGGTGTATAAGCTTCTCATTCGCCCTTTACTCTTCCTTTTTGATCCAGAAAAAGTACACCATTTTACTTTCAACTTGATTAAGACGATATACTCAGTTCCTGGGATTAAGGCTTTTTCCAAAGCTATTTTTAATTATAAGGCAGAGAATCTACAGAAAGAGGTATTCGGGATAAAGTTTGACAACCCCGTCGGCTTAGCAGCCGGTTTTGACAAAGATGCCAAACTGGTGGATGAGTTAGCTACCATGGGATTTGGCTTTATAGAAATAGGAACACTCACTCCCAAACCTCAACCGGGTAATGATAAACCCAGATTATTTCGGCTTAAAAAGGACGGAGGCATTATCAATCGTATGGGTTTTAATAATGAAGGGGTTTATAAAGCGGTTCGAAGATTAAAAAGCAGAAAGTCGAAAATTATTGTTGGTGGGAATATTGGTAAGAACAAAATAACCGATAATGAAGTGGCCAGCAGAGACTATGAGACCTGTTTTGATCAGTTGTATGATGTGGTAGACTACTTTGTGGTTAATGTAAGCTCTCCCAATACACCCAACCTGCGAGAGCTTCAGGAAAAGGAGCCACTTACCAAACTCCTGATCAGCGTAAAAGACAGAAGCCTTTCAAAGCCGAAACCCAAACCGGTCCTGCTCAAAATAGCCCCTGACCTTACCGTAGGGCAGTTAGATGATATTATAGATATCGTGAAAGAGGTCCGCATCGATGGTTTGATTGCTACGAATACCACTATTTCGAGGGAAGGTTTAAAAGCGGCTCCTAATCAAGTTGAGGCCATTGGTATGGGAGGCTTAAGTGGTAAGCCTTTGAAAGCCCATTCTACAGAGATTATCAAATACCTGCGTAAGAACCTTGGCGAAAACTTCCCCATTATTGGTGTAGGTGGCATATTCAATGCAGAAGACGCCCTTGAAAAATTACAAGCCGGGGCAGACCTGGTTCAAGTGTATACAGGCTTCGTTTATGAAGGCCCCGGAATGCTAAAGAAAATTAACCGCAAGTTGTCTCAACATTACGCCCAATTGTAATCTGATTTATTACAGGGCACTGTCCTTTTTTATTATCTTTATTAATTCGTAAAAAACCAAACACCATGAAATTCTGGGCGCGTTGGATTGTGCATATATGCGCAATCACGATCACATTTTTTGCCGGTCAGTATTTGATCAATCAAAGTCCTGATCAACCCAAAAAAGAATACCCGCTTCAACACTTTAAGCGATCTTATAGCCAAGACGGCGGGCCAGAGGCACGCGTGGCATTCGATCGAATGCGCTATGCCGACCCTAAAACAGGACTGATACCACAAGGAATAAGGAAGCTGGAACTGGAGTTTGCTCAAAAACTTAATGCTAAGAGTAAAAATGTCAATGCCAGATTGGCTGATACCTGGGACAGAAGGGGGCCTTATAATATTGGCGGTAGAACAAGAGCGCTAGCTATAGATGTCACGGACGAGAACATCCTTTTGGCAGGTGGCGTTTCGGGCGGGCTTTGGCGATCTATTGACCAGGGCAGTACCTGGACGCGCGTTACTGAGGTAGATGAGCACCCAGGGATTACCGCTATAGCCCAAGACACTAGATCAGGCTTTGAAAACATTTGGTACTATTCTACCGGTGAGCGAATCGGTAATTCCGCATCTGGTGGCGAAGCATTCTACCAGGGAAATGGTATCTATAAATCTACCAATGGCGGGGTCAGTTGGTCATTACTCACTGTAACTGAAAATACCACGCCGGAGATCATTTCTGCCGGTGAGCCTTTCGATCTGACTTATGGGATACAAGTTCACCCAACGACAGGTGATGTTTATGTCGCTACATTTGTGGGCATATATCGTTCTACCAACGGAGGAGCCTCTTTTGAGGAGGTGCTGGGGGCAGGTTTTGACAGAATAACAGATATCCATATCACCAATACTGGTGTTTTATATGCTGCTATTAATAGTGGTTCGGGCAATGAAGGTATTTTTCGATCAACTGATGGCGGTTCAGGCACTTGGGTTGATATTACCGATGCGTCATTCCCTGCCACATTCTCACGTACGGTTATATCTTCTGCTCCTTCTAATCCCAAGGTGCTGTATGTATTGTCGGATGGTACTTCATCCTCTCCTGTCGGACATGACTTCTGGAAATACACCTATGTTTCAGGAGATGGAAGTGGAGCAGGTGGTACCTGGGTAGATCGTTCTACCAATTTACCGAATTATGGTGCTCCAGTAGGTGATTTTGATTCTCAGTCCGGTTATGATCTAATAGTGAAAGTGAAACCTGATGACGAGAACGTTGTGTTCATAGGTGGAACCGATTTGTATCGGTCGAATGATGGTTTTGCCACTACACCTAATACCGATCCTACTGTTGTAAACAACACCCGATGGATAGGTGGTTATTCTACTGTAAACAATGTTTCTCGGTATACTAATCAACACCCTGATCAACATGCATTGGTCTTTCTACCTAGCGATCCTGACGTAATGATCTCAGGGCATGATGGCGGTTTGTCTATTACTATGGATAATACCAGTAATGGTGCCGGACATGAGCCGGTTTCCTGGACTTTCCTCAATAACGGCTATTACACTACACAATTCTATGCTGTGGCTATAGATCCAACTGCTTCTGATCCGAGTGATACATATTATGATTTTGTGATGGGTGGCATGCAGGATAATGGTACTTGGGGGCTTAATAGCCCTACTGAGACAGATGCCTGGACAGAGCTTTTATCAGGGGATGGAGGGTTTTGTTTTATGGCTGATGGCGGTGTAAGAAGCTATCGGTCTGTACAAAATGGGACTACGTTTAGATTCGCGAATCCTCTGTTACAATCAGGCTTTCAACGAATCGATCCGGATGGTGCTACTGGGCTTTTGTTCATTAACCCTTACGTTTTGGATCCCAATGACAATGATATCATGTATTATGCCGGAGGTACATTTGTCTATCGACATGATAACATTTCTACTGTTACCTTGCCTAATGGCAATGATCCATTGACGGATTGGGTATCACTCACTTCTACCACAATCAGTGGTACCGGGAATACTATATCTGCAATTGAAGTTTCAACTTCTTCGGCCAATACCCTTTACTATGGTACCTCTCTAGGGGAAGTTTATAAGGTAGCTAATGCCAACTCTGGTAGTATGCCAACTAGAACCGACATCACTGATCCATCCTTCCCTTCTGCTTATGTGAGTTGTATTGCCATAGACCCAGCCAATGCTGATAATGTGATGGTTATTTTCTCTAATTATGGAGTGCAAAGCATTTTCTATTCTACTGACGGCGGCTCTAATTGGACTAATGTCAGTGGTACTCTTGAAGAGAACACCGATGGTACCGGAAGCGGGCCTTCAGTTCACTGGGCAGCTATTACCAATAATGCGCAACTCCCCGGTTTTTTCGTAGGAACCAGTACAGGACTGTATTCTACATCCACCCTAAACGGCACTTCGACGGTGTGGGAGCAGGAAGGGCCTAATAATCTGGGTAATGTAGTGGTGGATATGGTTAGAATTAGAGAGGGGGATGGGTTGGTTGTCGTTGGTACGCACGCCAATGGCGTTTACAGTTTTAGGCCATCTGCGTCCGGTACCCCTGAAGTATCATTCCAGACTTCTTCCAGTACTGTGACAGAAAATGAAGCTGTAGCAGCATCTGGAGGATTGTGTAGTGGGTATCAAGATTATACAGTGACTATGGAAATCAATGCAGCACCAACAGGTGATGCTACTATTACCCTTACCCCAGCAGTATCAAGCTCAGCAGTTGAGGACTCGGATTTCAATTTTACCACCAACGGTAACTTTACCAGCCCGTCGACCACACTAACCTTTTCTGACGGGAGTACTGCCAATCAAACCTTTACGGTTAGAATATATGATGATGCCGCAGAAGAACCTTCGGAGGATTTGACTTTTGAATACAGTATTTCCGGGACAACCGATGCAGTAGCAGGCAGTGGTAATCAGACTTTTACATTTACAATCAATGACAATGATATAGCCCCGGCAGGTACTACTTTGACCACTGTGTATAGTGAAGACTTTACCAGCCCAGGTATTTTTGATATTGTATTGTTCGGTGGGCATACAATTTCAGGCAACAGTAACTCATGGTTTATCGGAAGCGGGTTATCAATAGATGGGAACAGTGCTTATGCGGCGGAAAGTGGTTTGACTACTTATCAAAAGGATGTTACTACTCAAATGGGGTTGAGAAGCCCTGTAATTGATGCTACAGGAGTTTCTGGAATGACTTTGGAATTTGATTTTATAGCTGACGGTGAGTCTGGAAGTGATTTTGGTTCTTTATGGTATCAGTTGGATGGTTCTTCCTTGACGACTATAATAGAAGGATCTACAACTTCGCCTTATGTAGGTGTTTCTACTGCCACAAGTAGAACAGTCTCGCTGCCAGCCGCTCTAGATGGTCAAATGTTCAGGCTAGTTTGGTTCTGGTTTAATGATAATAACTCTGCTGGGAATGACCCTGCCTTTGTGATAGACAATATTAGCATTACCACTGGAGCTGCTGGCAATACAATATCCAGCATATTGAATTCTTCGACAGAAGAGTACCTCGGCCCGAATGCTACGGTTAGCTTTTATGATGAAACTACAGGAGACATCATGGCTACCATAGAAAATACGAGTAGTCATGATTACGGCTGCACAACGGTGACCATTGATAGGGCAGGTACTGGAACAGAAGAATCATGGAATGGGGGCGGAGGAAGCTCAGTGGCTTCTAAGACCTATTTGATCACACCGACTAATAATAATGTAAGTGGCACTTATAACATCACACTGTATTATACAGATGCCGAAATCAGTGGTTGGGAAGCTGGTACATCAAATAGTCGCGCTTCTTTGAACATTGCTAAAACATCAGGTTCTTTCACCAATATCGATGGCGGTAACCCCGGCACGGATGATTATTTAGGCACCAGTGCCGCAGTGGGTACTTTCGGCAGTGATGTAACTGTTACTGCTTCTTTTGCTTCGGGCTTTTCCGGATTTGCCGTGGGTGACCCAGGGCCACCACCACCTTTACCGCTTGAATTAATCACCTTTACGGGCCAGAATATTGGTACGGACATACACCTATATTGGGCTTCAGCAACGGAAGTTAATACCGACAGAATCGAAATAGAACGTTCTACCGATGCCGAAAGCTTCGAGAAAATAGGGACAGTAAAAGCGCAAGGCAATTCCACGCGACTGCATGAGTACAGTTTTATTGATGAGTCTTTGTCGTTCGGGACCTATTATTACCGACTTAAGATGATAGACCTTGATAGAACGTATGAGTATTCTAACACGATCAGGGTTATTCAAGACAATAGCCTATTTTCAATCAGGAGCATCTTTCCCAACCCAGCCATTTATGAAGCACAGGTCAGTTTTGAGTTAGAAAAAGAAGAGGCTATAACACTCACTATTGTTGATCCGCAAGGCAAGCTGGTGAAAAGCATCTACGTATTGGCCGACAAAGGATTAAACACCGAAAAACTCGATATTTCATCGTTAAGCTCAGGAGTATACTTGGTGGTGATTAGCAATGGCTTACGGCGATCGACAAGCAGATTGTTGGTGCAATAGTACTACTGCTGATTTAATAAACTTCGTTGACTTCGAAATAGAATATCCCCGTATACGTTAGTTTTTGTCAAAACAATAATAATTTCGCGCCAGCATCTTAAATGATGGCATTGTTGCCTTATTTGCGTATTAAACTTAACTTCGATTGATTTTACTGGGCTAGATGGCGAAGAATACATATAAATCTAACACATTCAAAACCCCTAAAAAGAAGCAAAAGAAGAAGAAAGTACAGATATCAATAGGATTTCTTAAAGACAAACGCTTTCACTTGGCTTTCGGCTTTTTCTTATTGATTTCATCTCTCTATTTGCTGACAGCTTTTATTAGCTACCTTTTTACCGGCAAAGCCGACCAAAGTGTCATTCTTGGTTTGGATGATGCTGGTGTAGTGGATTCCGGAAAAGAAGTAGAAAACTGGTTAGGATTCTATGGTGCATGGTTGTCCCACTATTTCGTCTACCGCTGGTTTGGATTGGCAGCCTTCTTTACCCCGCCTTTACTTTTTGTATTAGGCTATAAGATCGTATTCAAAAAAGAAATAGTTCGTCCCTATACGGTATTTACATTTAGCTTTTTCTTCACCATTTGGTTAAGCCTTTTCCTTGGCTATCTTGTCTTGAATGCAGCCACTGTAAACGGCTGGAGCTATGTCGGAGGCGGTGTTGGTTATCAATTGGCATCTGTTTTTCAGAGCTTAATAGGCTGGGGAACCTACCTTTTACTAGCCCTTTCATTGATCGTATTTATCATATTCTTTTTCGATATCACCACCTTGATGGGTATCAATAAAAAAGAAGAGCAGCCAGAGCCTGAAGAAAAACCTAAGAAAGAGGTTAACGACCTGGAAGCTGATCTACTGGGAGAAGACGAGAATGAAGTCGAAGAAGGTACTTTATTTGAAGAACCCGTCAGTAATTGGAAAGTAGAAGAGGATAAGCCGAAGGTCAACGGAAAAGATAGCGACAATAAACCGAGTCTTGAGCTAGATGTAGAAATTCCAGAGCGTGAAGAGACCAAAACAGAGCCTAAGGCTGAGTTGGAGGTTTCCGAAAAGAAGGAAGAAGAACCTGAATTTACCGTTGAAGAGGAAAACAAGAAAGAAGAGGTAGCAGAAGAGCAGGAAAACTATGACCCTACGTTGGATCTATCTTCTTACATGTACCCTACTTTGGAGTTGCTCAATGAATACGATACCAGTAAGGTTCAGGTCACAAAAGAAGAATTAGAGCAGAACAAGGATAAAATCATAGAAACGCTGATCAACTTCAAGATCGGTATTTCTAGTATAAAGGCAACGATTGGCCCAACAGTAACACTATATGAAATTGTACCAGAGGCTGGTGTGAAGATATCTAAGATTAAAAATCTTGAAGATGATATCGCACTAAGTCTTGCTGCATTGGGTATCAGGATCATAGCGCCAATACCTGGTAAAGGTACGATAGGTATAGAAGTGCCGAACAAAAATCGTGAATTGGTAAGCATTCGCTCGGTATTCAGTACTGAGAAGTTCATGAAGAGCGATAAGGAGCTTCCGGTTGCTATCGGTAGAACCATTTCCAATGAGGTCTTCGTTTTTGACCTCACCAAAATGCCTCACATTCTCATGGCTGGGGCTACCGGGCAGGGAAAATCAGTTGGACTTAATGCACTGCTTACCTCGATACTTTATAAAAAGCACCCATCTCAGCTAAAACTGGTTTTGGTTGATCCTAAAAAAGTGGAGTTAACCCTCTTCAACAAAATCGAGAGGCATTTTCTGGCGATGCTACCTGATGGGGAAGAGGCAATTATCACCGAT
This sequence comes from Bacteroidota bacterium, assembly GCA_039819065.1. Lineage (GTDB taxonomy): Bacteria > Bacteroidota > Bacteroidia > Cytophagales > Cyclobacteriaceae > JBCBSS01. Next base: position 18,666 of record JBCBSS010000010.1, on the reverse strand, counting down.
ACCAAAAAGGTCGTGAATACCCTTAATTCCCTCTGTATAGAGATGGACAATCGGTATGATTTGCTCAAAGATGCGGGAGCCAGGAATTTGAAAGAATACAATGCTAAATTCGTCAATCGACGATTGAACCCGGAAAAAGGGCACAGATTCTTACCCTACATTGTATTGGTGATAGATGAGCTAGCTGATTTAATGATGACTGCGGGTAAGGAGGTAGAAACACCGATTGCCAGACTCGCACAACTAGCAAGAGCCATTGGTATTCACCTGGTGATAGCCACGCAACGTCCATCAGTTAACGTGATCACGGGTATTATAAAGGCCAACTTTCCGGCCAGATTCTCTTTTAGAGTGACTTCCAAAGTAGATTCCAGGACTATTCTTGACACTGGCGGTGCCGAACAACTCGTCGGTATGGGTGATATGCTATTCTCACAGGGCTCTGACCTGATCAGACTTCAGTGCGCTTTTGTAGATACACCAGAGGTAGATAAAATAGTTGACTTCATCGGTGAACAAAGAGGCTACGAATCTGCTTACTTGTTACCGGAATTTGTGGGTGACGATGACAGTTCAGGAGCTAAGGATGTTGACCTTTCAGACCGGGATGCATTGTTCGAAGAAGCGGCTAGGCTAATCGTAGTGCATCAACAAGGAAGTACGTCTCTAATCCAGCGAAAGCTTAAACTTGGTTATAATAGAGCCGGTAGGTTGATAGACCAATTAGAAGCTGCCGGTATAGTAGGGCCATTCGAAGGAAGTAAGGCCAGAGAGGTCTTAATCTCAGACGAATACAGTTTGGAACAGTTATTGAATGAACTCTCCTAAGCGACTAGCAGATTGATAATTAGGCCATAGGTTTACATCAAGAAGGAGTAGGATGAGGCAATATTATCAACACAGGTAAGCTATTTAAGAGATTTGTCGCAAGTCATTAGTTAAGATTTTATTAATTTTGGGAAATTTTTTTGCGAGAATGAAGAAAATAATTTTATCCGTCATGCTTCTAGGCATGGCCGGGGTTGTATTTGGGCAATACGATCCTAAAGCACTAGACATTCTGGAAGGAATGAGTGACAAATACCAAAAGATTGGTACTTTTTCGGCTAAGATCACATCTACATTAGTCAACGAAGATGAAGGAGTCAACGAAGAGTTTTCTGGTACAATCACCATCAACGGTGATAAATACCGGTTGAAAATGGAAGAACAGGAGGTTATCAACAATGGATTAACCGTTTGGACTTACCTTTCTGAAGTTAACGAGGTAAACATTGATAACTATGATCCTGATGATGAGGAAATCACTCCCTCAAAAATCTACAATGCTTATAAGGAAGGGTTTAAATATCTATTCGTAGAAGATATAACTGAAGGTGGTGCTACTTACCACGTGATCGATCTTTTACCAGAAGATAGAGGCAGCCAGTTTTTTAGAATCAGAATGAATATCAACTCAAAAGATAATTCCCTGAGTAGTTGGACCATGCATGAGAGAACTGGTAACGTCTACAAGTATTCTATTACGGAGTTCGACCCTAACGTGAATGTTAAGGATAGCTTCTTCACTTTCGATGCTAGCAAATACCCGGGCGTGGAGGTAATCGATCTGAGATAAGTAAAACACTTGTTAAACATATAATAGAGAAAGCCGTTATTGAACGGCTTTTTTTATTTTTGGGCATGAACAAACAAAACATACTCGCCCAAATAAAAAAGAAGCAGTCATACCTGTGCGTAGGCCTGGATACGGACATTAACAAAATACCCCAACACCTCCTCAAGTTTGAAGATCCAATCTTCGAATTCAACCGTCAAATCATAGACGCTACAAAAGAATATGCAGTAGCTTACAAGCCAAATCTAGCCTTTTATGAAGCACTCGGAGCGCAGGGCTGGAAAAGCCTTGAGAAAACGATCCAATACATTCCCAATGATATTTTCACTATTGCGGATGCAAAAAGAGGTGATATTGGTAATACTTCTAAGCTCTATGCCAAAGCCTTTTTTGAGAACATGCATTTTGATTCCATAACGGTGGCACCGTATATGGGGGAAGACTCTGTCAAACCTTTTTTGGAGTTTCAAGACAAATGGGTGATACTACTAGCCCACACATCAAACGCAGGTAGCCAAGATTTTCAAACCATACTGGACAATGAGGATGGGCACACATTGTATGAAAAAGTGCTACTCAAAAGCAAAACCTGGGCTACTTCTGATCAATTGATGTTTGTGGTGGGAGCAACAAGGGCTGATAAAATTGGTGACATAAGAAAAATGGTGCCTGATCATTTCTTTCTAGTACCGGGCGTAGGGGCACAGGGAGGTGATCTGCAATCAGTATCAAGGTATGGAATGAACGAAGAATGCGGCCTGCTAGTCAATTCATCACGCGGTATCATCTATGCTTCTTCGGGTGAAGACTTCGCCGAACAGGCGGCACGCCAAGCCTCTGACTTACAACAAGAAATGAGCATTTGCCTAGATAAGTATCTATTCGCTAAATAATGCAGGAATCCTTTTTGAGTTTTGTCTGGCAGTTTCAATATTTCGATAAACGAGAGCTGATAACTACCTCAGGTGATAAAATTGATATTCTATCACCCGGCATACTCAATACTGATGCAGGCCCTGACTTTGAAAACGCAAAAGTCAATATTCAGGGTATTGATTGGGCAGGTCATATAGAAATCCATACCCTGTCTTCTCATTGGAAAAACCACAAACACGAAGATAACCCAGCCTATAATAGTGTGATTCTACATGTGGTTTGGGAAAATAATGTAGAAGTGAAGCGGCCAGATGGTACTACTATGCCCACCTTGGTTTTGAATGGGCTGGTTGATCTCGAATTGATCAACAATTACCAAAACCTCATCAAGGCTAAGTCAGAAATACCATGTGAAAATAGTATTGACGCGGTTTCTAGTATTACTCAACTGTCAATGATAGAACGTGTAGCTGTTGAGCGAATGAAATCCAAGGCCGATGATGTGATCGAAATCCTTGGTGGAAATCAATATGATTGGAATCAGGCAGCCTACCAGCTTCTTTTGAAGAACTTTGGGTTCAAAATTAATGGTGAGGCTTTCCTTGCTTTGAGTAAAGCTCTTCCTTACAAAGTATTGGCTAAGCATTTGAACGACCCGGTTGCTGTACAAGCACTACTTTTTGGGCAGGCTGGTTTTCTGGATCAAGAATTGGACGATAGCTATTTCAATGCGCTTAAAAGGGAGTATAACTTCTTGTCCTACAAGTATGGTATTTACGATGCACGCCTAACGCCCGAATGGTGGAAAATGCTTAGGTTGAGACCGGCTAATTTTCCAACCATCAGAATCGCTCAATTGGCTAAAGCCCTTTATGGGCATCAACACCTCTTTACCTTTTTTCTTGAAGTCGACTCTGTCGAACAGCTTTACAAGCATTTTAGGAAGCCACTGCCTGACTACTGGAATGATCATTATCTTTTCGGAAAATCTGGTGCCTTGGGATCAAGAACCATGGGCAAGCAGAGTGTAAGGAATATATTAATCAATACGGTAGTACCTCTTCTCGTAGCCTATGCCAAAGAAAAAGACGAACCATCATATCTGGATAAAGCGTCTACGTTATTACAGGATATTCAGGCAGAGGATAATAAAATAACGCGAAAATGGGCATCACTAGAGATAAAAGCTAAGAATGCATTTGAAAGCCAGGGACAGATAGCCTTGATGAACAATTACTGTAAAAAGCGAAAGTGTTTATCTTGTGCCATAGGATCTTCTATTCTTAAGCATAACGCTCTTTAATGAAAGTACTTCTCCTTTTGATCGGAATTTTTGTATGTCTTCTTTTGGCATATCGACTATATCGATCATCGCGTAGGCAAGTACTGAAGCCGTTTTTCATTCCAGCCATCGCTTTAAAAATAGCTTGTGGTATAGCCGTTGGGTTCCTTTACTCATTCTACTACACATTAGGAGATACTTTGACTTTTTTCTCAGATGCTTCTGTATTGTATGAAGTCGCATTTGAGAAGCCAATGGTTTACTTAAAAGTATTGTTTAATACCAATGAGGGAACTGAATTGGTACTGGCACAATTGCAATCCTACAGTCAACCCAGGGCTTTTTTTATGGTCAAACTGCTTAGTGTCGTCAACCTGCTGAGCGGGAATAATTATTGGCTGTCCTCAGTTTATTTTTCTTTGATCAGCTTCTTTGGCGTTTGGCACCTGACGAACCGACTGGTTGATATTTTCCCGAAAACAAAACTGGCGGCCATTGTTAGCTTTTTATTCTTGCCTTCTTTTGTTTTTTGGAGTTCCGGCATATTGAAAGAGAGCATAGCGGTGATGGCGATCACTCTTGTCGTTTCTATCTGGCTTCCTTTCATTGCGAAAGGAGATAAACCGAAAATAACTGAGATATTAGGGGCTATATTGTTGCTCTATCTATTGTGGGTCATCAAATACTATTATGCAGCAGTATTGGCGATCACATTACCAATGCTCATTTTTTGGGCCTCTATTAAAGGCGTAAGTAGTAAGAGGCGTACGATACTCGTAGCGGCATCTCTGGTCACCGGGCTAATCACAATAGCCTTATTAGGATACCTTCGGCCGAATCTAGACCTTAACCAGTTACCCGAGGTGATCTCAGAGAACTACTCAGCCTATGTCGAAAAATCTGCGCCTGACGATTTCATTCGTTACGAAGGTTTAGATGGTACCTGGTCAGGTATTCTATTTAATATGCCGAAGGCACTTCTATCAGGGTTATTCCGACCTGTTATTTGGGAGGCTACAGACATACTGAAAGTAATGGCTGCTGTCGAGAACCTGGTTATTCTTATTTTCAGCTTTGTGGCCTTAAGCCAACTGCCCAGACTGCGAAGAAATAGGTTGCTGCCAGTAATCATATCATGTATTTTCTTCGTTGGTATCTTGGCTACATTCCTCGCACTATCGGTGCCTAATTTTGGTACGTTATCGCGCTTCCGAAGCGGTTATATTTGTTTTTTCGCCTTTCTCATATTGGCTAATAATCCATTGTTCTTGATCTTGGAAAAGAAAGTAATGCAAGTGCTTAATTCAAAAAGTGATTAGTTAGATTTGCCAATATTAAACAAGTGCTATGGAAAACCCTGTGATCATATTTGGGGCCAACGGTCTCGGCCGTTCAGCCCAGGAAATATTTAACAGTAATGATATTATCATCTATTGCTTTTTAGATGATGATAAATCACTTCATGGTCAGGAGTTCAACGACATTGTCATCATGGGCAGAACCGATGACGATGGATACCTTAAATACATTGGTAAGAAGTGTGAAGCATTCGTGGCATATGACGATAATACTTATAGAAAGAATATCGCCAAAATGTTGAAAGAGCGGAGAAAGGTAACTCCCGTCAACGCTATACACAAAATGACAACCATTGCTCCTTCTGCATCATTAGGCAATGGAAACTTTGTAAATGCTGGTGTTACAATTGGAGCCAATTGTACCGTTGGGAATCTTTGTATGTTGAACACCAATGCTATCATCGAACACGATACGGAAATTGGTGACTTCGTCCAGATTGGTGCTGGTAGTATTATCAATGCCGGGGTGAAGATAGGAGAAGAAGCATTCATTGGTTCCGGTGCGATAATAGTAGCCGGTGTGGAAATCGGTAAAGGTGCACGAGTTGGTGCCGGATCCTTGGTTATTTCCAGTGTGGAGGAAGGAGAAACTGTATTTGGCAACCCAGCAAAACCAATTGAAGGATAGGTCTTGGAAAGAGAGTGTTTTTTTCTTAACATGCCTAAAGCTTAAACCCGTGCTTAGTTATATATTTTTTAGCCTTCAAGGTGAGTCATGGCCAGAATACCCGAATCTGAGTTAATTCTCAACAAAGATGGTAGTGTATACCATCTTAATCTTAAACCCAAGCATATTACAGACACCATCATCGCGGTAGGTGATCCTAGCCGTGTATACATGGTGAGTCAGTATTTTGATGACCTCGAGTTTGAGATGAACAAACGTGAGTTCATCACCCACATTGGGAAGTACAAAGGGAAGCGGGTAACAGTGATAAGTACTGGTATGGGAACAGATAACATCGAGATATTCTTCACCGAATTGGATGCCCTTGCCAATATTGACCTCAAGAAACGGGAAGAGAAAAGCAGAAAAAGAAAGCTCAAGATCATTAGGGTAGGTACTTCCGGTGCATTGCAAGAAGATATTCCAATTGGCACTCACTTGATGGCCGATTATGCATTGGGGCTTGATACGCTAATGTATTTCTATAACCTTCCCAACGATGAGTATGAGAATGTCATTCTCGACAAGTTTCAGGATCAAACAAGCCTTCCTTTTAGACCATATATAGCCAGAAGTGCTGATGCTTTAAGAGAACAGTTCGGTGAGGGGATGATGATTGGCAATACGGTGACATGTCCTGGTTTCTATGCGCCACAGGGTCGCCGTATCCGGCTAGACCTTAAGCTGCCTCGGTTACTGGAAGAGCTGAACTATTTTCATCACGAAAGCTTTTGGCTTACCAACTTTGAAATGGAAACTGCGGCCTATTACGCCATGGGTAGAATGCTCGGGCATGAGGTGCTTAGCCTTAATGCGATAATAGCCAATAGAATAAAAAATCGGTTTTCCTCGAACCCAAACAAAGTGGTGGATTCATTGATCAAAAAAGTACTGGAAAGGATATAGTTAAGAATTCAGTCCATCCTTTCTATTAGACATACTCTTTATTTGCTTGCTGGCATAACTTGGGTCGTAATTATTGTAGAAGCCTGATAGTATTCTGTGTGCTATCTGGGAAATGATGAGTTCTTCGTCACTTTTGTCTTCTTTGCCAATCCAAAAAACACGATTACGGTGGCGCTTCATATCATCGATATATAGCCTAGCCGCTTCATATTGCTCATCTGTATAAGATAAAAGGAATTTAGTTTCTACAGTCTTCATACCAAATAGAATTTAAAACCGGAGGTACTGCTACTTTTGATCATTGCTATTGACCACGCAGCACACCTTGATAATGCGTACAACAGAAAATGCATAATCTCACAGTCTATGTTAGACAAGCCTTATGCCAAAAAAATCGCCCTTATTTGGCTGAAATAGCCTATTGATGATGTTAGCGATGCCCGCCTGCGGTCGTCCATGTTCGTTGATGGGATTCTTTGGACTTATACGATACGGCCCTTCTATTCTATTTATGACCTTTTCCTGTTATACCGTCCAATATGATTACTGTCAACTTTTGAGCTGACCACCGTTATGTCATGTCCAATGCAGTATCACTTAATTGTAGAAAAAGCAATAAAGATGAGCTACTTCCAAGACCCCACAATAATGTTCTTTTTGGATAGAGGAATAAAAGAACACCATCCAGAACTTCTGGAGGGACTGAACATTCCTACTCTTGATGAGCAGAAAAAGCTTGACAAAGAGGCTTCAAAAGATGATAAAAACGCAAACGAAGGGTTGGTAGAAGCGATGGGCGCGTTAATTGAACAAAAGCGTTCTAAAGCAATAAGAAATGCGCGATTCAGAGCACTTTGGTTCAATGTTGGACTATGTATAAGCTTAGGTTTACTCATCGCACTTTTTGAATGGAGTGCTAACGACGGAGTAAGCAAAGTTGACATAGAATTAAGTAATCTGGATACTGAAGAGCTTATGGATATTCCTATAAGCGAACAACCGCCGCCACCGCCACCAAAAAATGCTCCTCAGGTACTTGAAATTATAGAAGTTGCCGATGAGGAAGAGATCGAAAATGATATCAGCTTTGATATAGAAATGACGGAAGACGACGCCATAGCCGACATAGAAATAGTCGATATGGGTGAAGAAGAACCGGAGGAAAAAGCTGATGAAATATTCATGGTGGTGGAAAAACAACCGGAACCAGAAGGTGGATTAGCAGCCTTTTACGCGGCAATTAACAAAAACATACAATACCCAAGACCAGCGCGTAAAGCGGGTATACAAGGTAGGGTTTACGTACAGTTTGTAGTAGAAAAAGATGGAACCCTAACAGATGTACAATTGGCCAAGGGTATAGGCATGGGATGTGATGAGGAAGCCATACGGGTAATTAAAGAAGCAGGTGTTAAGTGGGCACCTGGTAGGCAACGAGGAAACCCGGTAAGGGTAAGAATGATCATCCCGATTTTCTTCAAATTAGCAGGTTAATGATTTAATTGATTATAGTCTGATTGGTTTTTTAAGCGCTGCAGTATGTGTAGCGCTTTTTTTATGTTACTATTCTTGGGCTAAATGACATTCGAATCCCTTGTCTAACCCCATTTCTTTTGTTAATAAATAGCTAATTTTGAAGGATATAGAATTGCAATGCGGGATTACGAAACATTTACTTTACCCAATGGGATCAGGCTTGTGCACAAGCAAGTGACAAGTACCAGAGTTACCCATTGTGGCTTTATTCTGGACATCGGTAGCAGGGACGAAGAGCATAAGAACCAAGGTATAGCACACTTTTGGGAGCATATGGCTTTCAAGGGCACCAACAAACGAAAAGCCTTTCATATTCTAAACAGGTTAGAATCAGTAGGGGGTGAGCTTAATGCCTATACTACTAAAGAGAAGATTGCTTTTTACGCGTCTGTTTTGGATAACTATTTTGAGAAGGCCTTTGAATTACTGGCTGATATCACTTTTGATTCTATTTTTCCTGAAAAACAGATAGAAAAAGAGCGGGGTGTCATTCTGGAAGAAATGGCCATGTACCATGACGCACCAGACGATGCCATCCAAGATGAATTTGATAACGTTGTCTTCTCGGGTCATCCCCTCGGTATGAATATACTCGGTACGGAAGATAGTGTGAAGTCATTCACCAGAGATGACTTCAAGCAATTCATTCGCAAGAATATCAATACAGAAAGAATAGTCTTCTCGTCCGTAGGAAACCTGCCTTTCAAGAAAGTTATCAGATTGGCCCAAAAGTATCTCTCTGATGTACCTTACTTCAAAGCAGATAGGGAAAGGTTATCCTTCAATGGCTATGAGGCACAGTCATTGGAAGTGAAACGCAGTATTACACAATCACTCTGCGCACTCGGTCGCGATGCCTATCATATCCATAGCGAGAAGAGGGTGCCGTTTTTCATGCTGACCAATATTCTGGGCGGGCCAGGAATGAATTCTAGACTCAACCTGGTATTGCGTGAAAAACACGGGTTCGTCTATGCCATAGATGCTAATTATCATCCCTACACAGATACTGGTTTGTTCGCCATATTTTTTGGGACTGAACCGAAACAAATGAAGAGGAGTATTCAGTTGGTCAATAAAGAATTGAAAAAGCTCAGGGATGTTCCTTTGGGTACCAAGCAGTTGACTTCAGCTAAGGAACAACTGATGGGACAGTTGGCTATGGCCGAAGAAAATAATACCAACTTGATGCTTATGATGGGAAAAAGTATATTGGATCTTGAAAGAATAGACAGCCTTGAGGACGTTTTTACGCAGATAAGAAAAGTAACATCTCAGGATTTACGAGATGTTGCCAATGAAATCTTCAGTGAAAATCAATTGAGCTACCTAACATTTATTCCCAACTAACCTGAAATGGAATTCATCAACGAAGACCTACAAAAATACGCCGAGGATCACACCTCATCGGAAACCCCCTTACTAGCAAAGATCAACAGACATACCCATGCTAATGTCATGATGCCGAGAATGCTCTCGGGTCATTTACAAGGCAGAGTGCTGTCTACTTTTGCTCAGATGATCAAACCTAAAACGGTTTTGGAAATAGGTACTTATACCGGCTATTCGGCTATTTGTCTGGCTGAAGGGTTGGCCGAAGGAGGTAGACTCTACACAGTTGATGTCAATGAAGAACTGGAAGATATGGTCAGGGGCTTTTTTGAAGAAGCAGGCCTTAGCGAAAGCATTGAGTATATGATTGGCAACGCCATGGAAATTATCCCAGAAATTAAAGAAGAGTTCGATTTGGTTTTTATTGATGCTGATAAGATCAACTATGGCAACTATTTTGATATGACTATCGATAAAGTGAGAAAGGGAGGCTTTATTATAGCTGACAATGTGTTGTGGAGCGGGAAAGTTCTATTGCCTAGAGATGCCAAAGTAGACAAAGACACCCAGGCTATAATTGATTTCAATGCGAAAGTACACACAGATGATCGTGTTGAAAACGTTCTATTTCCAGTAAGGGATGGACTAATGGTTTTAAGGAAAAAATAAGCACCGAATGAAATACACTATTCATCTTTTTTTATTTCTTCTTGTTGTTGGCAATCTGCACGCACAGGGCCCCAGGGTTCCTGAAAAAATGGAGTTCGCAGGTATCAAACTGAAACTGAATGCAAAAGCTAGGGCTGAAATTCAAAAAGATGTAGATGCACTGACCAGAAGCCCTAAGTATTTCAATATCAAGGTTGATAAAGCCAATACCTATTTCCCAATCATTGAGAGGGTCTTTAAAGAAGAAAACCTTCCTAATGATTTCAAATACCTGGTATTACAGGAAAGCGCCCTAATACCAGACGCAGTGTCTACCTCAAATGCTGTAGGCTATTGGCAATTCAAATATGTTACCGGTCGTGAAATGGGCTTGCGCATCGACTCAAAAATAGATGAGCGCATGCACATCATTTCGGCGAGCAGGGCGGCCGCCAAATACCTTAAGAAGAATAACTTCTTTTTTGATAACTGGCTTCATGCTCTGCAAGCTTACCAAATGGGAGCAGGTGGGGCGCAGAGGGCACTCAAAGGAAAAGATAACGGGGCGAAAAGCATGAATATTACCGGAGCTACTTATTGGTATGTGAAAAAGTACTTGGCCCATAAAGTAGCTTTTGAAAATGCTGTGGGCCGTACCAATCCACCAATATTACTCCATGAATTCAAAGACAGCGGTAATAAGACCTTAAAAGAGATTGCCAGAGAAGTAAATGTCGAAGAAGAAGAATTAGTAGCCTACAATAAATGGTTACGTAAAGGGCGTATACCTGCTGATAAAAATTATCCTGTGATCGTACCACTGGCAGATGCCAGTGCTAATCAACTGTTAGCACTTGAAAGCGTACCGAAGGGTAAGACGCAAACAGTAAGTGATGAAATAGACCTGGAAAAAAGCAGTTTATACCCCATAGTGAAAACCGGAAGCCGATCTAGGTCGTTTTTGGTTCGTGTCAATGGGCTACCTGGTATTGTTGCGGAAGACGGTGATAAAGTTACCTCTCTATCTCAGAAAAGTGGTGTAGACCTAAGGAAGTTCTTGAAGTACAATGATATAAACGTATCCAGGAAAATCAGTGCCGGGGACATATTCTACCTGAAGTCAAAGAAATCAAAAGCTAAAGAGCGTTATCACGTTGTCCGCAAAGGAGAGACGCTTTGGTCCATATCCCAGAAGTATGGTATCAAGCTGAAAAAGCTGAGACTCAAGAATAGAATTACCAATAATGTACCATTGAAAGAAGGCAGGGTACTTTGGTTGAGATACATCAGGCCCGCAGATGTTCCGGTAGCCTATCAAGATGTACCCGAAGTAAAAAAAGAACAACCGGTTTTAGTTGAGAAAGAAGAAAAAGAAACATTCACAGAAGACATAGTTCAGACGAAAACTAAGGAATCGGATGGCAAGATTGAGGAGGTTAAGAAGGAACCTGAAAATGATCAAGAAGGTGAAGAAGAAACGGTGGAGGATGTGAAAAAGGAGCAGGATATTGTAGCGCCAGTGAAACCTGTAGATGAAGCTGAAGAAACAGCTATTGAGGAGGAACAAGTGGCAGAAGATAAGGGGCAGCCGGACGATGAAGAGGAGACTCAGAAAAATGAATTACCAGTAATCAATAACCCTGAAGCTACGACCAAAGAAAAAACCGCCAAAGTGCATAAAGTACAAAGCGGCGATACTTTTTATGGTTTATCGAAAAAATATGGCATTCACATTCAGGACTTGCTAGATTGGAATGGCTTGGATATAAACGATAAATTGGCCATCGGGCAGGAGCTTATCATTGGCCAAGGGCAAAGCAATTCGGATGATGCTGAAGCCAATCAGTCTGCGGAAAAGACTGATGAATTTCTTATTCATGAGGTAGTATCGGGGGACACACTTTATGGTATTGCACGTAAATATGGTGTAACCGTTAAGGACATCATGAGCTGGAATGATAAGAAAGAATTTGATTTAGGCGCGGGTGAAAAGCTGAAGATCAAGAAAGTAGAAAAGGACACTCAGTAAGTGTTGAATTTCTCTGATTTTATTACTCGGCTAAGTAAAGCCATTCTAAGTGAAGTTTCCAAGTGGAATAAAAACCCTATATTTGAAACCTATTAAAAAGCTTTATTTTTTACTGTGCTGATTGTAGCTTTCAGGAATATACTTTTTTATACTATATTATACCGTATTTATTGTTGATTGATTATGATACAGGATTCTAAGCCGGTTGAGTTGGTGATGTTGGTGGATGATAATGAAACCGATAATTTCATAAGTAAGCGGATCATTGAAATTACCGAATTTGCCAAAGACGTTGAGGTGAAGAATTCAGGGAAGAGTGCTTTGGATTATTTGAAAGAGAATCAAAACAACCTTGAGCGTCTTCCAAACCTGATCTTTTTAGATATCAACATGCCCATCGTAGACGGTTTTGTTTTCTTATACGAGTTTGAAAAATTCAACGAAAACATAAGAGACAAGTGCAAAGTAATCATCCTTTCCAGTTCTGATAATAAACGGGATATTGATAAGATTGTAAACAACAATCACGTTATCAAATTCATTACCAAGCCACTTACCGAACACGCGCTTGAGGAAGTACGTGTAAACAATCTATAAAACGACGAGACAATTTAATTAGAATTCAGGGTCGAGGCCGAGCCTGTCTTTTAGTTCTCTCAGTTCTGGTTTTTTGGTCATCAAATGATCGAACTTATCCGTATTCGTGTATAGTCTCTTCTTGCTTTCTTCCTGCACGTGCTCAGTCTCCAGCATAATCTTACCATTGTTCAGCTTAGTTCTGAGAAAATCCAGTATTTCTATCCTGAAGTTGGCTAATATGTCTTCCTGAAGTGTATTGGAAAGGTTAATCACGATCTTGTGGTTTTCGGTCAACCTAAAGTCCTGATTTAATACCATCACCTCCCTATCCTTTTGATCACTGCGCTTCTTTTCTTTGAACTCCTCCCATAGCTTTTTGAGATCATCCTCGTTAAAGTCATCTGCACTTTCTACTCTAATTTCCTCGTCTTTGACCTCTTCCTCTTTAGCCGACTCTTCTTTTTTATTTAGAATATTGTCAATACTAGGGATCTTGATGGTTGGTTTAAGTTTATCACTACTTAAACTAACCGTGGTCTTTTTATCGGGTGCCGGATTCTTAGGAGCAGTATCTGTACTGTCCTCAGCAGATTCTTTTAATTCACTTTTTTTTTTACCTCTCCTGTTTCGGATAGTTGTTGAGCAAGCTTAATAGCATTGTTGATATGGGCTATTTTCATCAAGGCTAACTCCACATGAAGCCTTTGATTTTTGCTGCTTTTATAATTGAGGTCGAACTGGTTAGTGATATTTAAAGCTGATAACAAATACGATACGGATATACTGTTAGCCTGTTCTACATACTTACCTTGCACGTTTTCAGACACTTCCATGAGTTTGACAGTAGCGTTATCCTTGCACACCAAGAGGTTACGCAAATGCTCGCTTAACCCGACCAGGAAGTTGTGGCCATCAAATCCTTTCTGCAGTATCTCGTCGAATATCAAAAGTGATTTTGAGATATCCTGATTGATCAAGGCATCGGTGATTTTGAAGTAATACTCGTAATCGAGGATATGCAGATTATCAATAGTGGATTGATAAGTGATATCCCCACCGGATGAAAAAGTAACGATGAGGTCGAAAATAGAAAGTGCATCTCTCAGTGCGCCATCTGCCTTTTGAGCGATCAAATGCAAAGCTTCTTGTTCTGCTTTGATTCCCTCTCTGTCCGATATGCCCTCCAGGTGTACCGTTATGTCGCTTACCTGGATTCTGTTAAAATCAAATATTTGGCACCGCGATAGAATAGTAGGTATAACCTTATGTTTTTCCGTAGTAGCCAGAATGAATATAGCATACGAAGGTGGCTCTTCTAATGTCTTCAAGAAAGCATTAAAAGCAGCATTGGAAAGCATGTGGACCTCATCTATGATGTATACTTTGTACTTTCCATATTGAGGTGGGTACCTTACCTGGTCGATCAGGTTACGGATGTCGTCCACTGAGTTGTTGGATGCCGCATCCAGCTCGAATATATTGAGGGAATTGCCATCATTACTGTCATCAAATTCGTTGATCATGCGGGCAACGATCCGTGCGCAGGTTGTTTTACCAACACCCCTGGGACCACAGAATAGCAATGCCTGAGCGAGCTGATTGTTATCTATGGCATTTTGGAGGGTCTTGGTGATATGACCTTGACCTACTACTTCATCGAACCCTTGTGGCCGGTATTTTCTGGCCGATACAACGAATTTTTCCATTAGCGCAAGTTATAAATTATAGGGGATAAGAGGTGCAGGAAATTCGAATTAATGATCTTTGCATTGGCTGGATCGCAAGCGAACTCAAAAGCAATTCATACCGTATTTGATTGACTAGAAACTGATCAAAAGGCCATTGGTCAGGGAGAAGATGAATTTATTGATCGGTATAATAGGGCGGTTTTCAAATTGGGCGGTGAAAGCAGTAGTCAGTGACAATAGCTCGTTGATTTTGACTGATAATACCGCGTCTCCACTAACGCGGTTACGAAATACATCATCTGTATAGTCAAAGCCAGCCTGATAATAGCAGATGAGATGAAAACTAAGATTTTCATTAGCCACTAGATTGGCATTGATGTAATTGGATGTTTTGACCAGCTTTCTTTCAATGATCACCCCTTCTTGATTGCGCCAAAGCTCTCTTTCATACATACCACCAACGCCTAAATAGACATCTGATTTTTCATTATTAAGTAAATGGAGCCTTACACCACCACCCTGGAGCAGCCTAAGTGGCATATTACGTCCGTTGTCATATTGTATTTGAGCAAAGACCTCATGAGAAATCCTTTTCTTACGCAGAAAGTTGACGCGACCATGAGCAAAACCTGTACTAATAAATGGGCCTCCCGAAACGGCAAAATAGTTTATTCTGTTAATGGTAATATAGGCATGATTATCAGATAGATAGACCAGATCCCCGTTGCTTTCTACACCTCTGAATACAGCTTCGTCATCTTTGGTGGCACTACGATTGTTGAGATCAAAGCTGAAATTGACACTACCTATGAAGTAGCGGGAAGAGTCGACACTCAGGTCTCCCTCATCTACTACCAGAATTTGGGCGTGTGTTGAAATAATGAGGGTGAGAAATAAAAAAAATGTAAGAAAAGATCTGAATGTCAACGAATTCACGAGATGTTGCGTTAATATCAATCTCGAAATTAATGATTGAGGTGCAAACACAATGATTTTAAATCTATATTTGTAGCCCTTTAGCAAAAGTTCATTGAAAATATTGGGGCCGACCGGTTTTGACAGGATGAGTGATTACGTGTGTAAGCATGCAGGCTCATAGGATGAGAGCCTTGAAAGATATTCCTAAACCATAATTGGCGAAAATAACTACGCCATGGCTGCCTAATTTCGACTAAGATGTTGAAATAGCAGGCTTAAACGTTGACTTGATAAGATTAAGTCCGGGCCACATCCTTCCAACCTCCGTTTTATCGGGTTGGGTTTCAGGGTGTCGAACAGATAGAACTAGCGCTCGTGAAGTTGTGGCACTTGTGCGAAACTTAAGCAACTAAGGTTTGACTTGGTCGTTTTTCACCTGGTTAAGCTCGAAAAACTAAGAAAAACTAAGCATGTAGAAGACTCGATAATGGCCTTCTCTGGACGAGGGTTCGAATCCCTCCGGCTCCACCTTCGCCCTACGAAGCTTCAGCGTAGTAGGGCTTTTTTCTTTTTATCTTCTCACGTTTCTCATAGCTAAGGTATATAACAGGCTTCGGTGGAGACCTCCACTTTTAGCTTACATACCTCTATCACCCTACGAAGCTTCAGCGAAGTAGGGTTTTCTTTTCACCTCATAATGTTTTTCATGGCTAAAATATATGGCGGGCTTCGGCGGAGACCTCCACTATTCGTTAATGGATTCTTTAATGCAATAGGATAATAAACTCTGCAAGCACCTCATCAGAAACCAATCCATCCATTTGCCCTAGTTGTAGGTCAAGTGCTTTCCTCGATAATAAAGCTTTGCCATTTATCTCAAAAATACCTTTGGTATTTTTCTTTACTTCATAGGAGATATTAATAGGAGACCTACGGCCTTTCAAGTTTAAATAGCCTGTTAAGGTATTTGATTGATCATTACTTGGTGACTGACTGCTTTCAAAAGTGATTTCCGGAAATTCCTGAGCATTCAAGAAATCTTCGCTTCTAAGGCTCTTGTCGCGCAAGCTGTTATCAGTGGTGATGCTTTTTGAGTGAATGGTCAATTGTGCCGCCGTGACTGAGCTTTTGTCGTTACTTAATGTTGCCCAACCTTCAAATGATTCAAAATAACCCTCGACCGTAAGAAAGCCCATATGAGTAGCTTCGAATTGAAGCTTACTCTGTGCATCAGAAAAGTGAAACCTTTGGGCAGTTGGAATGGGATTACTCCTTCCGAATACCTCAATAAGGAAGCCAGAAGGAGTATAAGTATTGGATGTTTTGACCTTTGGAGGAATAAACAAGCAACAGGAAGCTATAATTAAGTTATGCAGCTGCCGCCAGTACATTGAGCTCTATCTTGACTTCATTACCGATGAATTCTTGACCATTACTGAGTTTGCGGCTGAATTTAATACCGTAATCTTGCCTGTTTATGGTTAAGCTTGCTTTTACACCGACTGTGTTTAAGCCAGTTGGATCTTTAAAAGGGCCGGTAAAATCAAATGGAAACGATACTTCATTAGTGACACCATGAATGGTAAGGTCTCCGGTAGCTAAATATTGCCCTCCTTTCTTTTCAATACGCTTGCTTATGAATTTAATGGTCTGATAGTTGGCAGCATCCAGAAAAGCCGGGCTTTTTACCGCTTGCTCACCACCTTCGTTATTACTGTCATAGCTATTAACATCAATTGTGATTTCGGTTGAGATGTCAGTTGGGTTTTCTCCAAGATTTATCTTGCCTTCTACCTTATTGAAGCGCCCGACTACATCTACCACCGAAAAGCGCTTCACTTCGATGGTCACTGCTGTATGCCCGGGGTCAATTTCGAAAGTTTGACCTAGACTCAAACCGGTATTAAAGATGATCAATAGTATTAAACCAATCGTAAATTTTTTCATAGTTGAATTGTGTTTTAAGGTAATTTACGAGTAGGAAGACCTTACAACACGCTCAATTAACAAACTGTGCTATCTGTTATACCAATCGTTGGGTTCTTAGATTGAAGCGTTTTGTGTTAAGCTTTCTGTCTTCAAATAACGTTTAGGGCTCAGGTTGACTTGACTATGAAATCAGGGCCATTCGAGCTTATCAGAATGGTTTAAAACAGGAATGGTATTAGGCTTCTGTTTTAAGTTCTCAAATAGGAAGGCGAATAAAGAAGGTTGATCCGTGGTTTTCTTTGCTGTTAAAAGTGAGTGTGCCGCCTTGTATTTCAATAAGTTTTTGAGCGATATGTAGGCCAAGTCCATTTGGCTTTTCTTGATTAAGCCCACTCCTTTTGGCTTTGGAAAATTTATCGAAGATGTAGGAATGGAGATTTTCTGGTATTCCAATACCATTGTCTTTTATAGCAATCTCTAGCGTCTGTGCTTTCTTTTCAGCGGTCATATCAATTCTACCGCCTTCTCCTGTAAACTTCAGTGCATTGGACAAAAGGTTCGACACCACGCGGGTCAGATAAGTTTTGTTGGCCTTGATGCAGTAGTCGCCCAACCCGTTATCATTGATGATAAGAGAAACCCTCTTCTCCACTGCGCAGCTATTGAAAAGTAATTTGACATTCTCAATTATCTCTTCTAGCCTGAAGCCTTCTATTTCCAGTTCATCATCTTTAATGGTATCTATTTCAGCCATGATGAGCATATCATCTAGCATGCCCAACGAGTATTCACAATTCCTTTTAATAAGGTCTAAGTATTGTTGCAACCCTTCCAACTTTTTAAAGTCTAACTCCATGATCTGGGTTAAACCCATGATTGAATTAAAGGGTGTTTTCAGATCATGAATGAGTTCGTTGAGCATACCCGTAGCTGGGTTATCGGATGATGCCTTTTCTGTGATACGCTTCTTACGAGTGATATCTTGTATCATACCCACCAATATTGGTGTATCAAGCTTCGCATCTTCTATTACATACACCCTTGACCATACCCATTTGATACTTTTATCAGGTAAGATCACCCTGAATTCCTCGTCCTTGTGAGTACCATGTTCTATTAAAGCCTTGTGATTTGCCTTGACACCCTCAACATCTTCGGGGTGAACGAAACTAAGGAAAGAGCCAGGATTACTTATATAATCCTTTAATGACCGGTCGAATATCTTTTCGAAATTAGAGCTGGCATATATGATCTTCCCACTTTTTAAATCTCTCGAAAAGATAAAAGCATCTGCATTTTG
>JBCBSS010000009.1:0-91129 GCA_039819065.1 Bacteroidota bacterium | reverse complement strand
CTGAGCAGGTTGTTACTCTTTTTCAATTCAAACCCATCGTAGTTATCTGAGAAGAGGTAGTTGTCCGTGAAAATGGCCGATATCCTGTCACTGTAATATGGATATTGTTCCGGGGATACTGTTTTGCCATTAATGATTATCTCCCCTTTGGTTGGCTTATACAACCCGGTAAGTACGTTTACAAATGTACTTTTACCACTGCCATTGCCTCCTGTAAGGAATAGTATTTCCCCCTTTCTGATATCCAGATTAATTGGCCCTAGGTTGAAGGTATTGTTCTGTTTCTCGTCATAGTACTCAAAACACACATCCTTGAATTGAAGGCGCTCAAACTCCTCTTCAGGTACTGCTTCAAAACTGAAGGTCTTCTCCCCACTTACACTCTCTTCCACCTCTTTTTCCATCTGGGTAATTCTCTCCAGCGCAATTTTGACGCGTGTGTAAAACGGAAGCGTTGTAATCAGGACGGCAACAGGCCCCATCAGGTATAGCACAGTCACAACGAAAGCTGATACCTGCTCTATTTTCATATCCAAGTAGGCTGGCATGGCAAATAGAATTACTCCTAGAACGATGTACCAACTGTAACTGCCGGTCAGTTCATTATCCAAGTATTTAATGGAGGTTCCTGTATTAATATCTTTGCTTTTCAGCCTGTTTTGCTTGATGAATTTATGGTAGATATTATCATTTCTATTAATGCTCATTTTGACTTCTTTGAAGCCCAGTAGCAGGTCACGAATATATTCATGGAAGTTATCTTGCAAGTCTCTCAGATGATTCAATTGCTTCTCAATCTTTCTATTGCGTAGCATGTACACTACCAACAGGATGACCATAACAGCCAGTACACCTGATGCCCCGATGGGAGCTACCCAAAACAGATACCCCAACCCGCAGATTATTACGATACCTGCATTGATCACATTGATAAAGGACTCAGGCACCTGAGAGAGCGTCCTGGTATCACTAATCACCGTGTAGACGCGTTGTGCGCCCAGCTTTTCAAATGCCTGATAAGTGGCAAATCGCAGTTTTTGAAATATTTTGATTTCATAATCAAAAGTGATCTTATTGGTCAACTTGATCATGTAGGTTTGAAACACCTTGCTGACCGTCATAGACACTACCAGTAACCCTAAAAAAATTAGCCAGTCATATTCAGGGAAAAATGGCAATGGCGTGCCCGACAGTGTATAATTTATAAATATCAGAATAGCACTAAAGAGTACACTATTCACCATCCCCAGGAAAAGTAACGCTGCATAGAAAAATCTCGAGCTACTTTGAAACGCTTTAAAAATATTCATAACTATCGATCCTGTTTATTTCAGTAATCCAATCAACACTTTGTTAATTTTCTATTCGTATCTTTTTCTAGTCTTCAATGAATTGTTCTGAATCGATCAATTCGTTGAAAGTACTTTTGATCAGTTCGCCCAATCTTTCGACATGCTCGGAGCTCAAAATAGAATAGTGATCTCCCTGAGCTATGCTCTGTATCAATCGTCCATTAGTATGTTTTTTCCATCCTGACATATCTCTGGCTTCAGGCCTGAATTCTGCCTCAATGGCGATAATATGTGCCTTCACCTGATCTGACGTTTTATATGCCATAACAGCGTCGTAATTATTCTTGAATAATACTTTGACCCTATCATAATCTTCGCCGGATAGTGCTCCTTTAAGGTCTCCCAACTCCTTATCGAGCATAGTACTTACATCACTCGATGATATGCTTTCTGGTACTGTCTTGGCGGAATCTTTGGTGTCACGATCCAAAAGCATTAAGGTGACTTCTTTTCCCTTTTCCTCAAGTCGTTTGCATATCTCAAAAGCGACCAATGCGCCCATGGAGAATCCCAATAGTGCGACTTCAGGTTTCCCGCTCTTTTCCAGTATCTCTGTAGTCAAGCGGTCCGCCAATGATTCAATTGAGGTGATCATGGTAGCTTCATGATCAAAACCAGGGTACTGTAGGCCATAACAGTTGAATTGATCTGCTAAATGGCCAGCCAATCGATCAAAAACCATCGCTGTACCAAGGGCAGGGGGTATCATAAACAGATCATTCCCAGTATCACTTTCGGCACTTAGCTGAACCAACAAACTGTTGTGTTGGCCATTCTTCTTGATTAGACTACCAAGCGCTTCTATGGTTGGATGGTCATAGATGGCCCGAATTGGAATGTCAACATCAAGTTCTTTCTTGATTAGGGAAACTGTCTTGATTGCTTTGATAGAATGGCCACCTAGATCAAAGAAGTTATTTTTAATGCCAATATGTTGCTGTCCGAGTACCTGCTGCCAAAGATTAACTAGCCTTTTTTGGATCGTATCAACAGGAGGGTGATAGTACGTTGTGGCTACTTCTTCACTGGCAGGGGCAGGTAGTGCATGCTGATCTACTTTTCCGTTTTGATTCAACGGCATAGCATCAAGATGCACAAAGTAGTCAGGTACCATGTATTTCGGCAGGCTTTGCGATAACTGTTCCCTTAGTACTTCAGGGTTATATTCCTCATTAGAAGTATAGTAGGCTGTTAGTACTTGCTGATCGTTGATCGTAAAGTCCGTAACGAAGGTTTGATCCAGACCGCTGATATTTTGCAAAGCTGCTTCGATCTCCTGCAATTCTACCCTATAGCCTCTAATCTGAACCTGCCTGTCTTTTCTACCGTGGAACATTATGTTACCACTCACTGACCAGCTACAGATATCTCCTGTTCTATATATTTTTTGACCTTCTTCGACAATATGGTTCACAAAGTGTCGATCGGTTTGCTCCAGTAAATTGATGTATCCTCTGGTTATACCTGCGCCTCCGATATATAGCTCCCCTGGCACCCCAATAGGGACTTGTTTGCCATACTCATCGAGTATATATATTTCGGTATTATGGATTGGCTTCCCTATATGAACAGGTTCGTCAGGCGCTTGAAGCCCTGAGGTAGCCACTACCGTAGTTTCCGTAGGGCCGTAATTGTTTACGATGTTTAGACATGAATCTCTTATCTGCCCCAAGCGATCTCCACCGGTTAATATCAATATTTCCTTATTGCTTAATCGATGCGTGTGTGGCATTAACTGCTCACACATAACGGTGGGTAGAAAAGCATGGGTAATATGTTCTTGATTAGCGAAATCAACCCACCTGCTCGGATCAATCCGATCATCGCCATTCATGGCGAATAAACAAGCTCCTTTGAGTAGGTAAGGCCATAGCTCCCATACCGAGGCGTCAAATCCGATTCCCGCATAGAGTGTGGCTTTACTATCTTCATTGACTTTAAATTGGGTGTTATGCCAGTAGCATAGGTTAACCACATTCTTATGCTCCACCATGACTCCTTTTGGCTTACCCGTAGAACCTGAGGTATAAATGATGTAGGCTAAATGATCGGGGCTCACATCGATGTTGGGACTACCTTGCTTTCCAGATAAAAAGACCTGCTCACAAATATTTATAATGTCGGCTCCACCTAACTTCTCATAAGTTTTATCGACGATGATGAGATCCACTTTGGCATCTTCGAGCATATAATCAATCCTACCCTTTGGATAATCAGGGTCTATAGGCAAGTACACTCCTCCGGCTTTCAATATACCAAGCAAGGCTACAGCCCACTCATTACAACGCTCCATCATCACGCCAACCACATCACCCTTTTTCAGGCCATGTTCATCCAATAAATGCCACGCGAGCTGGTTAGCCTTTTGATCAAGGGCTGTATAGGTCAGTGTGGCTAGACCAGTTTTTATAGCAGGTTCATGAGCGTGTTCAGGTACACATGCCTCGAATAGGCTATGCAAAGTTTTATTAGGGTAATCGCACGAGGCTCCTTTAGAAAAAGCATCGAGTTGGTCGATTTCAGGCCTGGTGAGGCAATTGAGATCCTTTAGCGAAACAGTTGGGTCATCTACAGCTTCTATCAAAATTTGCTCAAGGTGCCCTATCATTCTGGCAATTCTGGCCTCTTCAAAAATATCGGTGTTGTATTCCAGGTGATAAGTAATATCATCCCGGGTAGCAGAAAAGATGAAGCTAATATCATATTTACTGGTACCAGATCCGGCAGCATGATTTTGATCAGCAGATGGTTCGACAGCAGTTGCCGTAGAAGCATCATACAGGTTTTGATCCACCACCAGCATATCAAAAAGAGGGTGCCTGCTTGTTTCCCGACCCAAGTCAAGTTCTTCAACCAACAGATCGAATGGATACATGCGATGATCAAAAGCTTGTAGTTGCTCTTTTCGGATCATTTCGATGTAACTCGCGAAGCTCATTCCCTCATCAAGGCGGCTTCTTAAAGCCAGCATATTGACGTAGAAACCGATCTGGTTTTCCAAGTCCTTGTGATCCCTTCCAGCCATAGGCATTCCAATTACAATGTCAGTTTGACCAGAGTATTTATAGCACAACAGCTTAACCAGTCCTTGAAATATCATGGAGTTAGTCAGCCTTTGCGTCTTTTTTAATCTTTCTAGTGCCAGCGATGCTTTTTGGGACAACACACCACTAAAGGCCTGGCCTCGATAAGTCTTTACAGCCGGTCGGGGATGGTCGGTGGGCAGGTTCAAAACAGGGTTGACATCCGCGAATTGATCAAGCCAAAATGACCTCGAAGATGAAAGCACTCCTTTGCCCAGTTCATTTTGCTGCCAGACAGCATAGTCTTTGTACTGAATGGATAATACTGGTAATTCCAGCGGTTTTCCATCCTGCAAAAGACTGTAAACGTGCAGCAACTCATCATGAAGAATACGCACAGACCACCCGTCGGCAATGATATGGTGCATCACCCAGATAAAAGTATATGCTTCTTCATCCCGTTTGATTAAGCGTGCACTCACCAATGGATCATTTGAAAGTGAAAATACTTTGCTTACCTCCTCGGCTATTAAATCATCCAATAATGCGTTTTGATTTGGATGATGGGTTAAATCATCAAATGTCAGTTCAAAGTTGACCTGATTTACACTAGGCAGAATACGCTGGTATGGTTGTCCATCGATGGTGACAAAGGTGGTTCTGAAGATTTCATGACGATCTATGATGTACCGCAAAGCTTCTTCAAGCAAGCTTTTATCAATATTGGAATTGAGGTAGTGTATGTCAGGGATATTATAAGCATGTCCAATATCTTCCAACTGATCCAACACCCAGAGCCTTCGTTGGGCGTGTGAAACCGGATAGA
Organism: Bacteroidota bacterium; assembly: GCA_039819065.1. Lineage (GTDB taxonomy): Bacteria > Bacteroidota > Bacteroidia > Cytophagales > Cyclobacteriaceae > JBCBSS01. The sequence goes on along the minus strand of JBCBSS010000009.1, from coordinate 85,928 downwards.
ATTCCATCATTTCGGCCGACTTGATCGATTCCAATATCTCCGTAGGCTTGCCCTCAATGAGCACTGCTTGCTGGGCTATGGTAGGGTAATCGAACAGATCATTTAATGCTATCTTTTTATGCAATACCTTCCTAACCCTTGAGATTAATCGAATACCGTTTAAAGAATGGCCGCCCAACTCAAAAAAGTTATCGGTAACACCTATCCCTTCCTGATCCAGTATCTCTTGCCATATAGCTACCAGTTGATGCTCAAGTTGGCTTTCCGGGGCTTTGTAGTCCCCTCTTATATCGTGCTTAATGGTGCTTAGCTTGGTCCTGTCTACCTTACCGTTTTTATTAAGGGGCAGTTCCTCTAAAGCCACATAGTGCAAGGGTATCATATAGCTCGGCAGCTTACTAGCTAAAGCTTCTTTGAGGCTGGCAACCTCAACATCCCTATGCGCAGTATAATAGCACACCAACTCTTCATTTTGGATGATCACAGCAGCCGTATCTAACTGCTCCAAGCTATTCAAACAAGCTTCTATCTCTCCCAGCTCTATCCTGTAACCGCGTAATTTGACCTGATGATCTTTACGGCCCTGATATTCTATCTTACCGGACATAGTCCATCGGCCAATATCCCCGGTCTTGTAAAGCAGTCCCTCTCCAAATGGGTTATCTACAAACTTCTCTTTGGTCAGCTCAGGGCGATTGATATAGCCCTTGCCTACGCCTATACCCGATATGGCTATCTCGCCCCAAACACCTAAGGGTTGCATCTCTCCCTCATCAGATATGATATAAACACCCGTATTGGGGATAGGTGTACCTATCTCTCCACTGATCCAGTTGTCATCAACTACGCTAAAGGTAGAATCAACCGTCGATTCGGTGACGCCATAGACATTAATCAGCTTCGTGTGAGGTAGCTTTGCCTTAAATGCGACCGTTGTAGATGTCTGAAGTGACTCCCCACCCACGAGAATGTATTTCAATGACAGTTGATGATTATCCGGTAACTCTGTCAGAAGTGCGTTAAGGTAAGAAGGCGTAATATCCATTACTTCAATTTGGTGGCGTTCCAACAAGTCGATGTAGTCCTGGATATTTTGCTTGTCATCATCTGTGGATATGATCAGTTTTCCCTGATTGAAAAGTGGTGCATACAATTGTTTCACCGAAGCATCGAAACTGATCGAGGCTGTAAGTAATGTCGTCAATGGCTTCCCATCAACCTGATAAATCAATTCAGTAAGCCATTGGCTTAAGTTCAGTACTGCATTGTGCCGTATTGCTACACCTTTAGGTTTTCCTGTTGTACCAGATGTGTACAGGATGTAGGCTTGATCACCTTTGTTTTCCAGCTTAGGGTTATCATAGCGGGTATCATCACCTGCCGGGTTATCAATGACTACAAGGGAAGCATCTATTTTCGAAGCATGTGATACCGATGTAACTATCTTTTTGACCGCTGCATCAGCTATCATGAAGCCTATGCGTTCATCGGGAAGGTTAGGGTCAATGGGCACGTAGCATCCTCCTGATTTCAGAACACCTAAAATAGCCACCAGTTGTCTCTCCCCTTTGTCCAACATGATACCTACGGCATCATCAGCTTGAATACCAGCATCAATAAGTTGATGAGCCAGCCTGTTTGCCTGATTATTAAGCTCATTATATGTCAATGTGCCATTGGATCCTATCAAAGCAACATTATCAGGTACTTGCTCAACTGCACTTTCAAATACGCTTTGAATGGTATCTTGCCACTTAGGAGCGACTGTAGTACCTTGTGATAAAGCAAGCAACTGGTCTCTCTCTTCCTGAGTGGTAAAGCTAAGCGTTTGTATTGCGGCGTGAGGTTTTCCTGTTACTTCTACTATCAGCGTATTCAAGTGAGAGAGCATTTTTTCTATACGCCAACTGTCAAACAGGTCTGTGTTATAGGTAATTCCTAACCTCAACTGCCCTCCTTCCACATGGAAATGGAAGGTCATATCAAACTTACTTACTGTTGATGCTGCTTCATGAGAGTCTGGGTCTCCATTCGCCTCGCTACCGATATCTTCCGACAAATCCCCACCTAAATCTTCCATGTTTTGAAGCATTACCATCACATCAAAAAGCGGGTGGCGGCTGGCTTCCGTATATACTCCCGAACGTTCCACTAGGTAATGGAATGGATATTGACGATGGTCGTAGGCCTCAAGATTTTCCCCTTTCAGCCTGAGTAAATATTGCTCAAAACTTTCTTGCGTATCTATCTCGGTACGCAAAGCCAGCGTATTGAGATAAAAACCGATTTGGTGTTCCAAAGTATGGTGATCCCTGCCAGCGGTCACTGTGCCTAGCGTGATGTCCTTTTGTCCTGTATACTTATGCAAAAGTAGCTTTACCAGTCCCATCAAACTGATGAACAGACTGGCTCCCGTTTGCTGGTTGAGCCTTTTTAAAGCCGTAAAGGATTGCTGATCAACAGTGCTTCCAATAGTTCGCCCGGTATAGGTTTTACGTACAGGCCTTGACCTGTCCGTTGGAAGCTGCAAAACGGGTGGAGCCTCTTCAAACATCTTCAGCCAAAAAGCCTCTGCCCTTTTCAGTTTGCCTTCGGCTAGTTCTTGATGTTGCCATGCAGCATAGTCTTTGTATTGAACCGGTAGGTTAGGTAGTTTAGGTTCTACCCCTTGTGCAAAGGCTTCATATATGGCGAGCAACTCTTTCCTGAGCACGTTCATCGACCAACCATCAGATATAATATGATGGATGACCAGCGATACGATGTGTTGGGCTTTTCCTACCGATATGAGTTGGATATTAAGCAATGGCCCTTGCTCCATATCGAACGATTGTTGTAGATTGGCCTCCAAAAGGGAGTCGGCTTCCTCTTGTTGATCAACTTCTAGAATGGTATAGTTTAATGAAAAGCCGATTGCCTCGGCACTTTGGTGTACCTTCTGAACTACCTCATTATCCTGTAGATGAAAGGTGGTACGTAACGCCTCATGGCGATCCACTAGATACACAACAGCTTTTCTTAAGGCTTCAATATCTAAGTCCGAACCCAAATGGTACACTTCCGGTATGTTATAAACATGGTGCCCTTCGGTTTGCTGATCAATCAGCCATAATCCTTTTTGGGCAACCGAAGCTGGGTAAAACTCCCGGGACGTTGCTAATGGTATCTCTGTTTGTTCGCCGGATTCATTACCCTCCAGCGTAATTGCCAGCTCTCCTATGGTAGGGTACTCAAATAAATCCCGCAACGTTATCTGTATACCCAGCACTTTCTGTATTTGTGATACAATTCGCATGGCCTTAAGCGAATGTCCACCCAATTCGAAAAAGTTATCGGTTGCTCCTATCTTTTCCTGACCCAATATCCCTTGCCAGATGGCTACCAATTGATGTTCGAGTTCGCTTTCCGGCGACTGATAGTCTCTTGTTATATCAAATTCGATTTCACTTAACTTACCCCTATCTACCTTTCCATTTTTGTTCAATGGAAGTTCATCCATGTTCACATAATGCGATGGCACCATATAATGGGGTAACCTGTCGGCTAGCGCTTCTTTCAGGTTATCGATGTTCAGTACCGTTTCTGCTGCATAATAGCATACCAACTCTTCATTCCGAATCAGTACTGCAACTCCACGAATCTCCACGAGGTTATTTAGGCAGGATTCTATCTCACCTAATTCTATCCTGTAACCGCGTAATTTCACCTGATTGTCTTTGCGACCCTGATATGCTATTCTACCCTCTTTTGTCCACCGGCCTATATCACCGGTTAAGTACAATCTTCCATCTCCAAATGGGTTGGCAATAAACTTCTCGGACGTCAGCTCAGGCCGGTTTATATAGCCTTTGCCAACACCTACCCCGGCAATAGCCATCTCTCCCCACACGCCAACCGGTTGCAGTTCTTTGCTATCGGACAATATATAGACTCCAGTATTAGGAATGGGAGTACCTATCTCGCCGCTTGTCCATGTGTCGTTAACGATACCGTAGGTAGAATCCACAGTTGATTCGGTAACACCATACACGTTGATCAGCTGCGTATTGGGCAGTTTTTGTTGGAAAGCAACAGCCGTCGTGCTTTGCAAGGCTTCGCCACCTACCAGTACATGCTTAAGCTGCAATTTGCCATTAGATGGTTTCGCACTCAGCAATACATCCAGGAATGAAGGTGTGATGTCAAGTACATCTACTTTGAACTCTTCTAAAGCTAACCAGTATAATGCGGTATCTTTCTTTGACTCTTCACTTGCCAATACCAGGGTGCCACCGTTCAGTAAAGGGGTAAATAACTGTTGTACCGAGGCATCAAAGCTTATAGATGCTGTAAGTAATGCAGTCAGCGGCGCGTCGTGTCGGCCATAAATAAGTTCGGTCAACCATTGGCACAGGTTCAGTACTGCATCATGTCTGATCGCTACCCCCTTTGGTTGGCCGGTGCTACCCGATGTATAAAGGATATAAGCCTGATCTGCTTGATCCGTTATCTGAGGGTTAGGGCTTAAATCTCCTCCATTTTGCTGGTCTAACATGACCAATGAAGGATCCAGTTTCGAAGTATGTTCATCGGAAGTGACCACCTTTTTCACGGCAGCATCTGATATCATAAACGCTACCCGTTCTTGAGGAAGGCTAGAATCTATCGGCACGTAACATCCTCCTGATTTAAGAATCCCTAGCATAGCTACCACCTGCCTTTCACTTCTGCCCAATAGAATTCCTACCGCGTCATTAGGCTTAATACCGTCTTCAATCAGCCGGTGAGCCAGCCTATTGGACTCATTATTTAACTCATGATAAGTCAGTGAATTGCCTTTGCCTATTAACGCTGTGTTATCTGGCACTCGTTCTACAACCTCTGCAAATGCCCTTTGTACAGTTCCTTCCCATTTAGGCGTTTCCTTAGGACCTTGCGAAAGGCTCAACAGCTTGTGCCTTTCTTCAGAAGTGATGATATCAATATCTTCAATTGTCGACTGTGGTCTATCCGTTGCGGTCAATATCAGCGTATTGAGATGGTTTATCATCTGTTCTATCCGCCACCTATCAAATAAGTCTGTATTGTAGGTAATCCCTAAGTATAACTGTTCCTCTAGTACCTGAAAATGGAAGGTCAGATCAAACTTGCTTACTGTTGACTCTACTGTATAAGCACCTACATTTACACCTGACTCACTATTCCTTTCTTCTGATAAACCCCCTCCCAGATCCTCCACATTATCGAGCATGACCATCACATCAAATAGTGGATGGCGGCTCGTTTCCGTGGTTGACGTGGATTGCTCTACCAATTGATGGAATGGATAGGCCCTGTGTTCAAAGGCTTCCAGGTTTTCCTGTTTTAGCCTCAGCAAATAATCCTCAAAGCGCTCTTTGGTATCTATTTCAGTTCGAAGGGCAAGTGTATTCAGGTAAAAGCCTATTTGATGTTCCAATGCATGGTGGTCTCTTCCTGCCGTCACGGTTCCCAGGGTGATGTCTTTTTGCCCTGAGTATTTGTGCAACAGCAATTTCACCATACCCAGCAGACTGATAAACAGGCTTAATCCGGTCTGTTGATTGATTTGTTCCAACTGCTTAAAAGCACCTTGGTCAACTATACTCCCTACCGTGCGTCCAGCATACGTTTTGTTCACTGGCCTGGGTCTATCGGCAGGAAGCTGCAATGCAGGTGGCCCCTCTTTGAATATGTTCAGCCAATAGGCTTCTGCTTCTTTTAACTTACCTGATGAGAGCTCTTCGTATTGCCATACTGCGTAGTCCTTATACTGAACCGTTAATGCATCAAGTTCAGGTTCGGATTGATTGGCCAATGCCTCATAGATATTGAGCAACTCCTTCCTCAGCACATTCATTGACCAGCCGTCGGATATAATGTGGTGGATTACAAGTGATACGAGGTGGTCGGCCTCTCCTAAGGATATCACATGAATGCTCAGTAGCGGACCTTTAGACAGGTCAAATGCCTGCTGCTGGTCTGCTTGTACAAGGGATTTGGCCTCCTCTTGTTGGCCAGCTTCGAGTTCAGTATGAACCAATGAGAAACCTATTGCATCTGCATCGGTATGCACTTTCTGAACTACTTCATCATCTTGTAAGTGAAAGGTAGTACGTAGTGATTCATGCCTGTTTACCAGATAAATACTTGCCACTCTTAATACTTCTATATCAAGAGTACTGTCCAGGTGATATACTTCCGGTATGTTGTAGGCATGCTGCCATTTACTTTGTTGATCGATCAGCCATAGGCCTTTTTGAGAGGCTGAGACTGGGTAGAATTCCCGAGCTTCGGCCTTTGGTATCTCTATTTGATCGCTGGACTGAGTACCTTCTAACTTAGATGCCAGTTCCCTAATGGTAGGGTATTCGAACAGGTCTCGTAAATCTGCCTTTACACCCAAATCCTTACGCATCTGTGATAAAATCCGCATGGCCTTAAGCGAATGACCTCCCAACTCTAAGAAACTATCAGTTACTCCTATTCTCTCATAACCCAATATCTCCTGCCAAACTTCAACTATACCAACTTCCAAGGCACTTTTTGGTGCTAAGTAGTCGCTTTTAGCTTTTCTTGATTCCGCTTTTGGTAATCGGGTTTCATCGATCTTTCCGTTCTTGTTTAAAGGCAATGAATCAAGATTACAGAAGTGAGATGGCACCATATAATATGGTACCTGTTCATTCAGAAATTCTTTGAGTTGGTTGTCAATGTTTCCTTTTTCGCTTACATAATAGGCTGCCAGATACTTATCATTACCTTCATCATAAGCCACCAAGTGAGCGTTGCTAACACCGTCGTACTGGATCAAATACTTTTCAATTTCTGAAAGTTCTATCCGATGTCCTCGTAATTGTACTTGCCTGTCCTTTCTACCATGGAACATCATTTTACCATCCCATGCCCAGCTACAGATATCTCCAGTTTTATAGAACCTTTCTTCAGTTTCGTCAAAGACATTGAGCTCGACGAATTTCTCATTAGTCAACGCCGGCCGGTTCAAATAACCCTTGGCTAACCCAGCACCACCTATATGAAGTTCACCTGGTATTCCGATTGGTTGCAGGTGACCAAAATCGTCAAGGATAGCCACTCGGAAATTAGTAATAGGCCTACCTATAGACACTTTACCTTGTTTTTCGACGGGTCCAGAAGAGGTGCAAACAGTGGCTTCAGCAGGACCGTAGTCATTAAATATAGCTATGGAGGTCTTATTATTTTGGTTAAGCTTATCTCCTCCGGTAAATACTTTCACATCGTGTTCGAAGGACAGGCCCTCAATACCCAATACTTCGTCACACATGACAGTAGGTAGAAGGCTGTGGGTTATCCTCTCCTTACGCACTAATTCTCTCCAAAATTCAGTACTCAACCTTTCCTCTCCATTGACCGGATATATGCAAGCTCCGGATAACAGGTAAGGCCAAATTTCCCAGGCAGAGGCATCGAAACCAACTCCAACATACATGGTACTTCTACTTGTATGATCGATGTCAAATTCATCCGAGTGCCATTTGTAAAGATTAACAACACCATGATGACCAATCATAACACCCTTAGGTTGACCAGTAGAACCCGAGGTGTAAACGATGTAGGCTAAATCATTGTGATTATTGGGTATTTCAGGGTTCCGAGAGTCTTCGTCTAATGTTATTTTATCAAGCTCCTTGAGGTCAACGTTTTCTAAATCGCTATCGAAATCTTTTTCAATAGAATTACTCAATATCAGCTTCACATCGGCATCATCGAGCATGTATTTTATCCTATCGTCAGGATATTCATGGTCTATGGGTAAGTAAATCGCGCCGCATTTGAGAATACCTAATATGGCTATTATCAACTCCGATGACCTGCCTGCTATTACTGCTACAACTTCCTGAGGCTTTAGGTTCTTTTGATTGATCATCCACCACGCTAGTTGATTAGATCTTTCGTTTAGCTCATGGTAGGTCAGCCTTTCTTCACCGCTTACAATTGCGAGCGAGTCCGGGTTAAGTTCTACTTGCTTTTCGAAAAATTGAGCGAGCGTTCCAGATGGGATTTCAGAGCTTTCTCCTATTGAGTAATTGGTTATCTCTTCATTCTCTTCCCTTGTCAAAAGTTCAACCTCAGTCATTGAGAGGTCAGGGTTGTCCAAAATTGACTCTAATAGCCTTTCGATATGGGTTGCCATTCTGGCCACCCTAAGTGAATCGAAAATATCGCTATTATATTCTATTAGGCATATCGAGCTACCATTCTCTTTGGTAAAAACGAAGCTCAGATCATACTTGCTTGTCTCGCCAGAATCCATTGTAAAATCTTCGGTGTTTCCCTGGCTTTCCTGAAGCTTATCTTCAAAAGTTTGATCTACGACTACAATATCAAATATCGGATGTCTGCTAAGATCTTTCGGAACATCCAAATCTTCGACAATCATGTCAAATGGATACATGCCATGCTTAAATACCTCCAACTGCTCCAAACGAACACCTGAAATAAATTCCCTAAAACTCATTTTAGGTTTGAGCCGACTCCTTAGTGGTAGCATATTCACATAAAAGCCTACTTGGTCTTCTAAATCAGGATGCTCTCTGCCTGCACTTGGCATACCAATCACAATATCGGTGTTTCCTGTATACCTGAAAAAAAGGAGTTTTACCAGGCCTTGAAATAACATTGACCTCGTAAGGCCAAGCTCCCTTTCCAGGTTCAATAACCTATTTTCAATATTTTCTTTGAATCCCTTTTTTACGACGCCTCCGTTGTAAGTCTTAACCGGTGGACGACTTCGATCTGTTGGTAAGTCTAGAACAGGAATTTCATCGGAAAATTGATCAATCCAAAACAGACGAGATGGGTTCTCTTTATCTTCCTGATATTTTTTCCAATGCCACTCTGAATAGTCTTTGTATTGAATTGATAATCTTGGTAAGCTTAGACTCTGATCTTTTAATCGATGATCGTATGCCTGAAACAGTTCATTCAATAAGAGCTGCATTGACCATCCATCAACAATAATGTGATGCAAGACCCATATGAAAGTAAACTTATCACTATTGATTTTCACCAAATGGGCTGTCATCAATGGTCCTGTGCTAAGATTGAAAATAGTGCTATTTTCCTGATCTATGATTTCTTGAGCATCTATGGATGCATCGTCAACATCGGAGTTCAGGTCAGTAAATTTTAACCTAAATCCTACCTTCTCAGCATTGTCTTTTATTTTCTGATAAAGTTTACCGTTCTCTTGGTGGAATGTAGTTCTTAATATCTCATGTCGGTCTATTAAATAGATTAGCGCACTTTCGAGTCTTTTGATATCCACTTGACCCTTAATTTGTCTTGACTCAAATAAATTGTAAGTATGCTTAAGGTCTTGGAGTTCATTTAATATCCACAGACGATTTTGGGCATGTGAAGCGATGTATTGCTCACTAGGCTCTGCTTGAGGTATTGGTTCATATTCCTGCAGATCACCAACTGAGTTGGATTTTAAGTTGCTTAGCTCAGCAATGGTTGGATAGGTGAAAATATCGTTGAGGTCGATCTTGAATTGTATTTCCTTGTGCATCCTTGATACGATGCGTATGGCTTTCAACGAATGGCCTCCCAGTTCAAGGAAATTATCGTTAATACCGATGCGCTCACGTCCTAGCACCTCCTGCCAGATAATGGCTATTTGCTTTTCAATTTCATTTCTCGGAGCTTGATAACTCTCATTCCCAACGCCATCCGGGTCTAAACCTTTGAGTTTTTTAGTATCCAATTTACCATTGGATGTTAAAGGGAATTTGGGTAGCCAAACAAAATGCGTCGGTACCATATACCTGGGGAGTCGTGCCTCCAGAAATTCCTTTAATGTATTTTTTTCAATGGCCTGCTCTCCGGTATAGTAGGAAACGATATGCTTATCACCGTTAACTTCCCTGACTAAATGCGCTGCTTTCTTGATACTATCATGTGTGGATAGTGTGTTGTCAATCTCGGATAACTCAATTCTATAACCTCGTAGTTTAACCTGGTTATCCCTACGTCCAAGGAATTCCAATTGGCCGTCCATTCTCCATCTTCCAATATCGCCGGTAAGATAAAGTCTGTCTCCGATCAGATCATCATATGGGTTAGCTATGAATTTGGAAGAGGTCAATTCTTCTAAATTGAGATAACCTTTGGCTAGCCCAACACCAGATATGGCTATTTCTCCCCAAACCCCTTTAGGAGCAAGCTGCCCTTGTTTATCAATGATGCCAATACCTGTATTATAAATCGGTCGGCCTATACTCCGGGTAGGTCGATTAGCTTCTATGATCTCAAATGTAGAATCAACTGTGGCTTCTGTAACGCCATATACATTGACAAGGCGATTAGACGGTTCAAAAATATTATGGAAACGTTGTGTAATCTCTGGCGTCAGTATCTCACCACCGACCATTACATTGTCTATATCAAGGGTCGCTTGTTCTTCTTCCAGGGTGGAGATCACCTCATTCAGAAATACCGGTGTTATATCAAGGACATTGACCTTATAATGCTTTAAAGCATGAATATAAGCGGTTATATCATTGCGTTGCTCCTCATTGAGCGTTACCAGGCAGGCACCGTTTAAAAAGGGGGCAAACAACTGCTTTACCGAGGCATCAAAACTAATAGAAGCTGTTAGCAGTGCAACGGCAGGCTCTTTAAGATCGGCATAAACCAAATCCGATAACCAATTTGAAAGGTTAACTACCGCTTGGTGGCTTATCTCCACACCTTTTGGTGTACCCGTAGTTCCGGAAGTGTACAGGGTGTAGCAGATATCCTCCGGTTTTATTGCCATGCTCGGATTGGTAGCACTGAGATTTGCAGCCAGTATTTCTTCCACCAAAAACAATGGGCTACTGATGGGTAAGTCTTTATATTTTTGCTCAGTGATTACCAGTTTGGCTTGGCAATCGTCCAATATGTTTTGCTTCCTCAACTCGGGCAGCTTAGGGTCTATGGGCACATAATTGCCCCCGGCTTTTAGAATGCCAAATATGGCAGTCATCAGTCTTTCACTCTTATCCAGTTGGATGGCTACCCTTTGTCCCTTCTGCAATCCAGCCTCATCTGTTAGATAGTGGGCAACCCTATTGGCGTGAGCATTCAGTTCATCGTAAGTGAGACTTTGGTCATTGTGAATGACTGCTTTCAGCTCTGGTGTCTTGATCACCTGTTCTTCAAATAACTCAACCAAACTCAAACGGTATTCCCGTTCGTTTTCAGTTTGGTTAAAATCCCGAACAAGCTCTTTCTGATCGGCTTCGGATAGCAGTTGGACACCGTGCAACAAAGCATCTGCATTGGTCAGTAATTGACTTAAGGCTATCCCATAATGACGGACTAGTTGCGCAGCAAAATCAGTGGTGAAAACTGATTTGTTATATACCAGGCTAAAAGATCCACAGTCTTCATGCAGGGTGAATATCAAATCAAACCCGCTCGTATCAAAACCATCCTTTAGGCTGCCTTTTTCATGTATAAAGACCACTTGCAAAGCATCCTCTTGATCGAAGGACTGATTGGCTGCAAGTGTTCTGGCTAGTTTTTCATAGGAATAGTCCTGATGCTTGATGCCTTCCAGCAATTGCTTTTTAACCAAGTCCATTACCGAACGTAATGTGGCGTTTTCCTCTGGCTTGATATTAATAAATAACGGTTGCCCGTTATTTTCAGGGGTATTTCCTAAACTTACCGGTGGGGTGGCAATTAACGGGAGATCTACGTTGTATTTCGATAGTACTATCTGCAGAGCTGTAATGGCCAGAACAGATTGGCTCGCCACGTTACCATTGGATACTGCGTTTAGTTTTTGTTTTAGCCCGTCATCAAATACATGCTGTACCTCCTCTACTACCCTTCCTCCTAAACCCGTATGATCAATAGCATCGCCAGGAACCATATCCACTGATTCTATAGACGATAGTTTATTAGTCCAATATTCTAAAGCAATCTGATGCTGTCGATCTTTGGTCATAGGTTTATTTCTAAGGTTATGTCTTCGCGTTCCAGGGATTGATCAAGCCTTGCACTAACACTGTTTGAAATTTCTTGCAGGCTTAAAGTCGGGTTTTCGGCCATTTCTTCTATCAAGATCAATAGACGATCTTTCATCAGTTCAATCCTATCTTCGGAAAACAGGTCTTTACTATACAGTAGCGTGAGGAACATTCCATCGTCAGATCTGATACAGTGAAATTCCAGATCAAACTTGCTCACAGTTTCCTGTGCTTCTACATTGATCGTATTCAATTCGTCTTCGGGGCCATCGGCACTGGCATCATGCGTATTCATTTGATCATTGGAGGCTATCAGCACATCAAACAATGGTGTCTGGCCTGGTACAATATCGATTCCCAAATCCTCCACAAGCTGATCGAAAGGGTAATACTGATAGGTAAAGGACTCCAATACATTCTCTTTCACATGCTGCAAATATGTCTCAATACCCCAGCGCTCATCCAATTCTATTTTCACCGGTACAAGGTTAACGAAGAAGCCGATCAGGTTTTCTAAATCAGGGTGATCCCTTCCAGCCGTGAGCGTACCGGTAGTGATTTGGCTACCTCCAGTTAAATGCTGCAGTAATTGATTGACAATGGCTGTATATACAATGTGGAGACTGAGGTTGAATTTCAAGCTCAAATCTGCTATAAATTTCTCTGACTTTTCTGGCAATCTGGCACTTATAGAACCGCCTGCATAGCTCCGTTCTGAGACTCTGGGAAAGTCGGTCTGTAAATTAAGTTTGGGAATATCTTCTGAGAACTTTTGCTTCCATTGATCCAGTTCATTGTGCTTTTCCCCGGCAGTCAGCATCTCAGTTTGCCAGGCAGAATAGTCCTTGTATTGAATAGGGAGTCGAGGTAGCTGCATTGACGTTCCCTTTTTCAAAGCGCCATATTCTACCTTCAACTCATCAATGATTATTTCCATCGAGCGACCATCGGAAACGATATGATGGATGGTCAGAAACAGCACACTTCTATCACTTGCTACCTTAAGCAGTAATGTTTTGAAAAGTGGCCCGTTTACCAGGTCAAAAACTTGCGTTGCCTCGTCATGCGCTATCGATTTCGCTTTTGCCAGCGCATCACTTAGGTCGGACAAGTCCTTTATCTCAAGTTTTACATCCAGTTCATTAGGAGCAAGAATTATCTGTTTCGGCTCTCCATCAATTTCCTTGAACAGGGTTCTCAGGCTTTCATGGCGTTCTACCAATCTCGCTATTGCTTTTTCCAGCACTTGGTGATCTATTTCATCTTCGAAAACATAGATCCCAGGGATGTTATATCCGGTTTTATTGGTATCCATTTTATGCCTTATCCATAGCCTCTTTTGTGCACTGGATAATGGATAGAATGCTTGCTTCTGGATTTTTTCTATAGGCTTGTAAGGTGCGTTATCCGACTGGACTATCACCTGTGACAGTTTCTCAATACTCGGATTAAGGAAGATATCGCGTATTGATATGTCCACGTCCATTTCGCGATGAATGGTGGATATCATGCGTGCAGCCTTCAGCGAATGCCCCCCTAGTTCAAAGAAGTTGTCACTAACGTCTATATGGCTTTTACCAAGTACTTGTTGCCAAATGTGTAGAAGTGAGGTCTCTATCGGGTTTAGTGGACGGCTGGTGCCATGACCTCTGTTTAGCAGAATCTGGGCTTGTGCTTTTAAGCTACGTGCATCGGGCTTCCCGGAGTTCAGACAAGGAATCTCAGGCAACAACAGCACGTGGTCAGGTTGCATGTAGCCCGGTAGAAGCTTTTCAAGTTCCTGGTTGAGCTTTGATCCCAAATTGGATTGTCTGCTTTCTCTATCAGGTTCAGGAAGGGCTTGATAGTTTATTTTGCCATTATGTGACAGGGGTAAATCTTCAAGTAAAACGAAATAGGAAGGCACCATATAATGAGGCAATACAGATTCTGCGTAGAAACGGTAGTCAGCTGTTTCTAGCTGTTCAGAAGTAGTGTAATAGGCAGCTAACCGTATTATCCCACCGTCATCCTCAAAGGCCCTGACTGCTACATTGGTAACATCCCCAAAGGTTTGTAACTGTCTTTCCACCTCTCCGATTTCAACCCGATATCCACGTACCTTAACCTGATCATCTTTCCTACCTACAAAAAGTACTTCGCCATCTTCAGTCCATTTTCCCAGATCCCCTGTTTTATAAAGAGTAGCCCCATCTAAGAATGGGTTAGCCACGAATTTTTCTTGATTATCTAATGGCTTGCCAATGTATCCGGCTGACAGCTCTCCTCCTATGCATATCTCACCGGCTTCGTTAATATCCACTGGTTCAAGTGCTTCGTTGAGCAGATATACCTGCCTATTACTCATGGCACGACCAATTACGCCTACTTCATTATCGTGATGTAGTTCTTTATAAATAGCGGCAATCGTGGCTTCTGACGGCCCATAGCTATCCACTATTCTCACCTTTCCTAATAAATCTACGACATGGTGTGGTCTGAGCTTATCGCCTCCCGATATGATCAAATTCAGTTTGGCCGCAACATCTGGGAACTGATTGAGTTCACCAACTACCATAGGCGTAGTACTGAGGATGTCAATGTCAAATTTTTGTATGGAGCTAACGATCTCTTCAATATCGCTACCTCCATTCTCCATAACGATAATCTCTCCGCCGGTGACAATTGAGGTGAATATTTCTTCCAAAGAAGTATCAAATGATAAAGACGCCTGTTGAATTATTTTAGATTGGTTTATGATCCCGCAGTCGTGAACCAGGGACTCAATGTATGCCATTATACCCTTATGGGTGAGCATTACTCCTTTGGGCAAACCGGTACTTCCGGAAGTGTAAATGACAACTGCCATATCTTCGGGAGATGGTGCTGAAAAGCCAATCTCATGGTCAGCCACCGAGTTTGCTAGAGCACTTTCATATTCAACTACCTGGTATTCCGATAAATAATCTTCTTTCTCTTTAGCGTCAGTGAGGACTGTTTGAACGCCACTATCCTGAAGCATGTGTTTAATCCGGGTGACCGGGTAATCCGGATCAATTGGCACATACACACCGCCAGCTTTCATTATGGCCAGCATGGCGATGATCATTTTGTCGGATCGCTGAAACAGGTGCCCCACTTTGTCACCTTTATTCACATTGGCCTGATGGATTAAGCATCCAGCCAGTCGATCTACATCTTCAGAAAGTTCTTTGTAGTTCTTTGATCTATCCTTAAAGCGCAAAGCCGTACTATTGGGATATTTCAGAACACTCTCTTTATAACCGTCCAGAACGGTTCGTGAACCAGTAGCAAGCACCTTTCCTTTGCCAAACTCCAAGACCTTTTCTCTTTGGGCTCCTTTTACTACGCTCGCGCCGATCTCAGCGCTTTCTACCATCTTTTGTGCATGCGATAGGCTCAGATTTTCCTGAACGAAAGACACTAACAAATTGCTTTCGTTATCAAGACTGACCATTTGAGTAGTAGCAGCCTCTACATCCGGGAGAGATAACAGTGCTTTATCAATAGCATCAGTAGGAAATAGATTTCCGTTTGATCTTATATTATTGTCTGTTCTGCCTATCCAGGTCAATTGGCCTTCTGGTGAAAGCTTGCCGATATCTCCGGTAGCATAGATCGAGCCTTTTCCAATAGGGTTGTCAAACCAATGATCTGAAATACTGTTGCCGAGATCAGTTTTTGAAAGCTGAGAAAAGGCCAGATAAACATTTCCTACAGCTTGAAAAGGCATCAGTTGCTGCCTCTGAGACAATATGTATACGCCATCAATCTTATCCAGTACTTGATCAGTTATGGCAGCATCGTAGTTAAGCAATTCTTGCACAGCCAAATCCTCACATTGAAGACCTACAGCATTGATCAGCGAGTGTCTGTTAAGTGAATGACTTACATTCAACAGCTTTTCCACTTCGGTGTCGGAAAGAAGATTTGTTTCACCTATTGAATTAGCACTTGCTGTCAAAAGAGAATGGGCAAAACCGACAAAACAACTTAAGACGGCAGCCATCCTAGCCTGCTCATATTTGCTGGCATTGTAATCAATGCGTACAATTATGCCGTCTTCGTAATGATCAAAATCGAATGATAGGTCGAATTTGTTGAGACTGTTGGCCTGGCTTGAAAGCTCTCCATTAGGTATGGTGCTTTGATGTGCAGTATAATCGGCGAGAATACTGAACAATGGTGTTTGACCACTATGGTAGCTCAGATTCAAATCCTCAATCAGCAAATTGAATGGATAGACCTGATGAGCCACTGCTTTTTCAAAAGTGACCTTAACCTGATCCAATAATTGATCAAAGTTTTGGTCAGCATGTACAGCAGTTCTAAGCGGTAGTGTATTGACATAGAAACCAATCTGTCCCTCCAGGTCTGGATGTTCGCGACCAGCATTGATAGTACCGATCGTGATGTCTTCTTGATCGGTATATCTGTGCAAAAAGGCTTTTAGAGTGGCCAAAAGCACAGTAAAGACCGTAGTATGCTGGGCACGGCTTTTGTCGATAATTAAATCGACCAGCGTTTTATCCAATCTTAAGCTGTGGCTGTTGCCATTATAACCGTTTTCTTGATCGTGGTTAAAATCAGCTGAAAGGGATGCTGCTTCAGGAATGGTATTGAATCGTTCTAACCAATATGCCTTGTGTTCGGCTATATCTTTGCTGTTCAAAAGGTTATTATGCCAAGCTGCGTAGTCCTTGTATTGAATGGGTAGCGTAGGTAATTCAACTTCGCTATCTTCTACCAAAGCTTTGTAAAAGCTTTCAATCTCATTGATAAGAATGTCCATTGACCAACCATCAGCGATAATATGATGGAGGGTAAGGCATACGGCATTCTTCCCATCAGCTAAATCAACCAGACTCACCCTGAATAGCGGGCCTTTTTGCAGATCGAATGATGTGTTTGATTCTCTCTGGTAGAGCTTTTCAATCGCATCACCAATACTTGGTTCTTCGGTCATCTCCTCCCTTCCGATATCAATTGCAAGCTGGGCGATAGGAATGATCTGTTGCACAGGCTGACCATCAACTATGGAGAAAATGGTGCGAAGAATTTCGTGGCGTTCTACTACGCCAATTATGGCTTTGGTAAAGGCATCCTGTTCGATTTGGTCATAAACAAAGACCGAAGGAATATTGTAGGAAGCATTGTCTTCTGATGCCTGGTCAATCAACCAAAGCCTCTTTTGGGCTTCTGATAAAGGATAATAGTCACGGTCTTCTACTACGGGGATGGCCTCATATTTTCCTTTTCCTGCACCATCCAGCAGTGCAGCCATTTCCTTGACGGTAGGGTTTTGATACAATTCCCGTAGTTCAAGTTTAACACCCCACTTTTTATATACCTGAGATATGATTCTGACAGCCTTCAGTGAGTGGCCGCCAATTTTGAAGAAGTTATGTTCAATTCCGATTTCATCTACTTCCAATACCCCTTCCCAAATTTTGATTAAGTCAGTTTGGGTTTGGTTGGTAGGTACCACCATCTCATCAGCTACTCTTACCGCGTCAGCAACTGAGTTGAGTAGTGCCTCCCGATCCAGCTTACCATTTTTGGTGACAGGCAGGTTATCAAGTTGCACAAATGAGTTCGGCACCATGTAATCCGGGAGTTTTTCTACCAGTCCATCCACTATAGTAGTAGTATCTGACTGAGTGCCTACCCAATAAGCTATCAGCCGCTTTGTTCCTTCTTTCTCTTCTTTGACCAGTACTGCGCAGGATTCAATCCCTTCTACCTCGATAAGCGCTCGCTCTATCTCTTCCAGCTCAATGCGGTAGCCTCTGATTTTTACCTGATCATCCGTTCTACCCCAGAAATGCACATTTCCATCCGCTGACCAATATCCGATGTCTCCGGTTTTATAGAGTTTCCCGTTTTTCGTAAACGGGTTTAGCACAAACTTTTCTTCAGTAAGCTGTTCATTATTAAGATAACCTCTGGCAAGACCGTCACCACCGAGGTACAGTTCTCCCAAAATACCTACCGGTACAGGCTGTTGGTGCTTGTCTAGAATCAGTACCGTACTATTGGCAATCGGTTTGCCTAATGGAATAGCCTCTTCATAGCGTTCTTCAATAGTATGGCAGATAGAAAAAGTCGTATTCTCCGTAGGGCCGTAGCCATTGATGATCTTAAGCTCAGGGTATTTTTCCCTGATCATATTGATATGCTTAGGTGATAACTTCTCTCCACCCACCAATAAGTTTTTCAAGGGAAAGAAAAGATCGGTATCCAGATCAACCAATTGATTGAACCAGGACGACGTAAGCCATATGGTGGTAATGCTGTGATCTTTGATCAGATCAGTCAAAGAGAAAGGATCGATTAGCTTCTCTTGAGGTGCAAGATAGAGCGTACCTCCGTTCAATAGCGCTCCCCAAATCTCAAAGGTGGCCGCATCAAAGGTCAAAGCTCCGGTTTGAAGTATTCGATCTGATGCAGTCAAGTTGATATAATTGGTGTCTCGCACCAACCGGATTATGCTCCTTTGTTCTATCAATACACCTTTCGGCACCCCGGTAGACCCAGACGTGTACATGATGTAGGCCAGGTCTTTGGGGCTGACCTCAATGTCTGGGTTAGATGGTTCAAACGGCTCAGATACGCTCAACAGTATGTCCACAGATACCACCCGCACATCGGATGGCAAGTTGTCACTGTCGTTGGTCTTATCTACCACTACAAGTGCCAAGCCCGCGTCTTCTAGCATAAGCTGAAGCCTTTGCCCTTGGTGATCCGGGTCTAATGGCAAATAAGCGCCTCCTGCTTTCAGTACGCCCATTATGACCGGAATTATATCTAATGAGCGGCTCATCATCACACCTACCAGTTGTCCTTTTCTCAGGTTGTATTGATCAATCAACCGATGTGCAACCAGGTTTGACTTTTCGTTGAGCTGATGATAGGTAAGGCTTGCGCCTTCGAATACAACCGCAATTGCGTCCTGGGTTTGATCGACTTGCGCTTCAAATAATGACTTGACTGACTGCTCCGAAGGATAGTCGGTCTGCGTATTGTTGAACGCTTCCGTGACCAGTGATCTCTCTTCTGAAGAGAGCATATTGACCAACGTTATAGATTTTTCCTTTTCTGCTACAACCGATCTTATGATATTCTCTAAATGCTGGAGTATGCGCTCAACGGTAGACTGCTCATAGAGGTCAGTATTATAATTCAACTGCGCCAGCATGCCTTCTTCCAATTCCCAGAAGGCAAAGGTCATATCATAAGGGCTGGTTTTCTGTTGCAGGCTGAAGTTTTCAATTTCAACTTGAGGCAGCGCTGAAGACATCGACGCGCTATCGTCATGCTCATGGAATACCATCATGATGTCGAACAGCGGTGCCCTGCTCCTGTCATACTGAACGTTCAGGTCTTCTACCAGCTTATCAAATGGGTATTGCTGGTTTTCATAAGCCTCTAAAGTGGTTTCTCTGATTTTCTCTAATAGCGTTGTAAAACTGTCTTCAGCAGAGAATCTACTTCTGAGGGCAATACTATTGACGTAGAAACCAATCTGATCCTCGAGGTCAGGATGGTCTCTTCCCAGAATAGGGAAACCAATGGTAATGTCTTCTTGCCCGATATATCGATATAATAGGGTATTTACGATAGAAGCAAGCCCCATAAACTTGGTGGCCTTGGCCTCTTTGATGATATCATTTAACCCAGCAACCAGTTCCTGGGCAATGATGATGCCTTCTGTAGCGCCATTGTATGTTTTTTGCAGCGGCCGTGTATGGTCTGTCCTCAGCTCTAGCGGCTTGATTTCATCAAGTTGCTCTCTCCAGTAGGCGCCCTTACTTTTCAGGTCTTTATCATCTACTTGCTCATTCTGCCAGGCAGTAAAGTCCTTATATTGGATAGAAAGAGGTTTAAGGTTGTGCGCTTTATCTTCTGCAAATGCATTGTATAAGGCTATAAAATCCCGTTGCAATACTTCCAATGACTGCCCATCGGAAATGATGTGGTGCATTACAAAAATGAAGATGTAATTGTCTTCAGCCAGCTTGATGAGCCTGATGCGCAACAATGGCCCTTGCTCAAGATCAAAGGGTGCCCAGGAGGCTTCTTCCACCAAATGTGCAGCTTTCTCATGGCTGTCTTCCTTGAAGGATAAGTCAACGTAATCTACTTGGTCATTAATGTTTTCTACATTATGTATAACCTGTCGCACTTCTCCTTCTACCAAGGTAAAAGTCGTTCTTAAACTTTCATGTCTTTGAATAAGTGCCTGCAACGTTTGAGACAATACCTCACGATCAAGGTTTTTGGTAAACCTGTAGTTGAAGGGCATATTGTAGGCATTGATTTCTTTGTCAATTTGACTCAATACCCACAGTCTTTTTTGCGCATGAGATACAGCATAGTTCGCTTGGGTCTCAATGGGTTGAATATCGTTGTAACTACTTACTTCGGCAGAGGAGATTTTTTCGGCCAATTCCCGTAAAGTCTGTAGCTTCAGAATGTCTTTGATCGTTACCCTGACCTGAAAGGTTTTATGGACATGCGAAATGATCTGCATGGCTTTGAGCGAATCCCCGCCGCTCTCAAAATAGTTATCCAGAACACCAACCTTATCCAGGTTGAGTACTTGCTTCCAAATATTGACAAGCTGCTCTTCGATGGCATTACCCGGAGAGACATACTCAGCTTTCTCATGGGCGACCAGTGCCACTGGGTCAGGTAATTTCTTTTTGTCAATCTTTCCATTTTGTGTCAAAGGGAAGGATTGCAATACCACAAAGTAGCTGGGAACCATGTATTCGGGCACTTTCGACAACATAAATTGACGAAGTTCAGAGCCGTTCATTTGCGGCTCTGACAGGTAATAGGCGGCAAGGTGCTTAGCACCATCTTCCTTCGTTCTGATCACCAGTGCTACTTCCTTGACGTCCTTGTGCTGGAGGAGGGCACTTTCTATCTCACCAAGTTCTATTCTATGGCCATTGATTTTGACCTGGTTATCAATTCTGCCAATATATTCTATCGAGCCATTGAACAACCACCTGCCCAGGTCTCCGGATTTATAAGCCCTTACTTTTTTACCCTCAATGGTGATTTCATAGAATTTCTCATCGGTCAATTCTTGACGCTGAAAATAGCCAGCAGCCAGATTGTGGCCTGTCATAAATATTTCACCTATTGCACCAATGGGAACGGGCTGCTCATTTTGGTCAAGTATGTAAATCCCTGTGTTGCTAATCGGTTTCCCTATTGGCGGCCGTTCTGGCATGTATCCAGTATTGCCGTCGGTTTCCCAAGCGGTAACGACATGCGTTTCAGACGGCCCGTAGTAGTTGTAGAGCTTGCAATGAGGATTGGCAGTCAGAAAGTTGCGAAGGTGCTTACCTATCAGCAATTGCTCTCCTGTTGAAATGATATACTCAAGGGAGTGACCTTCTAAATCAGTGGGTTGAAAGTGATTGAAGAAATTACTTAAAACCGAAAAAGGAAGGTCGATGATCTGAATGCGATTGTCCAGTATATAATCTTTCAGCAAGTTCAGATCGTACCTGGTTTCCGTAGGTACGACAAATAGTGAACCACCAAAAGTCAATGCAGTGAATACATCCTCAAGTGATACGTCAAACCCGAATGATGCGTATTGCATCTGCTTCATGCAAGGGTCGAATTGTTTGTGATGCTTTTTCCATTGCATCAGGTTGGACAAAGTCCTGTGTACTTGTAGAACACCCTTGGGCTTACCGGTAGAACCCGAGGTGTAAATCATATAGCAGGGATCGTCGAGGTCAATTTCGGCAAAAGCAAAATCTGCCGAATAACCACTCAAATCAAGCTGATCAACTGAGATGGTCTTTACCATTTCCGGTAACCAAGACGCCTTGTCTTCTTCACTGATAATGACATCAGCACCGAGATCGCCAATGATGAAGTTAACTTGTGAAGGGGGCAGTTCTCCATCAATGGGTATGTAGCAGGCTCCCGCCTTCATAATGGCCAGCATGGCTATCACACTCCATTCTGATCGGTCAAGTAATACCGGTATGTTATGACCATTTCCTATGCCATGTGCTTGTACCAGGTAATGGGCTAGCTGACTAACAAGTCTGTTGAGCTGCTCATAAGTATAAGATTTATCTTGAAAGACAAGTGCTTCAGACTCGGCATGTTCAGCAACCTGCTCCTCGAAGAGGGCAATGATTGTTTTCTCTTCAAAATTTGGGTTAAAAGTGTCATTGAACTGATAAAGTACCTGATCGAGGTCAGACCTATCAAGCGGTGAAACCTCAGACAGAGGAGTATTTGTGCTTCTTGTCAGTTGCTCTGCCAATTGACAGAAATGTCGTGCAAATTGCGCCACAAACTCTGCCTCGGGATATACCCCTTGATCATATTTCAGTTGAAATTGCCTTGTCCCGTTTTGACCTTCCTTGATGTACAGCTTCAAACTCACTTCATCGAAGGTTGGGCTATCCAGATTGACAGCATCAAAGTGAAGGCCGAACCTTAGCAAGTCTGTTTTTACGATCTGCAAACGAGAAAACGCTGGCAATAGCTCTACGAAATGGTAGTCAGCATACCCTATAGTCGTTTGCAATTCTGCCTGACCAGCTTGTAACAATGTTTTGAAAGTAGATGCACTTTTAGCTTCTATATTCAGGAAGAGTGTTTCGGCACACTCCCGGTTAGGAAGCCGTAAACCAGGGATAGCGATTGATGCTGTTTCTGAATGATTGTATTTGAAAATCAGGCTGCGCAGCACCGTGAGATAGATCAAATACTCAGAAAGAGCCTTGTTATTGGCCAATTTGATTATATGATCGACCAATGCTGCCGGCAATGTAAAGTCCAGGTAGCCAAACTCATCGTTGGCAATACCTTCCTTTTGGACGGCTTCGTTCGCTTCAGAGAGCTTTGCCAACCAATAGTCTTCTACTACTTTCTTTCTTATCGCTTCTTCCTTGTTCATGACGCTTTGCTTAGCTCATTTGCATCTATGATTGCTTAACCCAAAAGATCGGCATTGAAGCCAAGGTCAAGGTCAGCACTTTCCAATGGCTGCGTTGTCGGTAACTTCAATTCATAGGCATTCAATACCTTTTCAGGATTGGCTATCACATCCATTACCAACTGCTTGAACTGCTCGTTGATCATGAAGGCCGTACCTTCTTTGTAGAGATCAGTATTGTATTCCAGATCCAATAACAGACTGTCTTCCGTCTCGAAGAACAGAAATGACAGGTCGAACTTGCTGGTCATGAATTCCTGCCCGTAGGGTCTTATGGTCAGTCCATCCAGTGTTTCGTCATTGTCACTTGTAGATGTGTTGAGCAGTTGTACCATCACATCAAATACTGGTGATCTCGATCGGTCTTTGTCTAAATTCAAATCCGAGGCGAGCTTATCAAACGGATATAATTGGTGATCATAGGCCTGCAAGGTTTCATCCCGTACCTGATCCAGTAGTTCTTTAAAAGTATTACCATCATCAAGCTTAGTCCTAAGCGCCAGTGTATTAGCGTAGAAACCAATCTGTTCTTCCAAATCCGGATGTTCCCGGCCTGAAACCGGAGAACCTACAATGATGTCCTTGTCTCCAGTTTTCAGGAACAGGAACAGCTTAGTCAACGCTTGGATGGTAATGAACAACGATGCTCCTTGCTTATTGGCCAATGACTTCAGGCCATCGGTGACTTCTTTGTTTATCTCAATGCCGGTATGGCTTCCATTATAGGTCTTGAGCGCTGGGCGTTCAAAATCAACATCTACATTGATTCTTGGCAACGGACCTTCCAACTCACTCAGCCAATACGATCGATGCGATTCGTTTTGTTCTTCATTTAAGTACTGCTCTTCCCATACCGCATAGTCTTTATAGTGAATGTTCAACGGCGCTTTTTGTGGTTGTTGCCCGTTAACCAACTGGTTATAGGCTTGCTGCACTTCGTTGACTAATATGCCCATCGACCATCCATCTGAAATGATATGATGTAAATTCATCAAGAGGATGTGCTCCTCATCAGCCATTTGGATGAGGCTTACGCTTACGAGAGGGCCTCGTGAAAGTTCAAAAGGCTTGTTCACTTCTTCGGTCGTAATGGCCCTTGCTTCCTTATTCTGGCTTTGCGACTGGCGCAGATCTATGAATGCAACTTTAAAATCATAGTCGGATAGATCATGTACAACCTGTCGCGGCTCACCGTCAATGGTGGTGAATGTAGTCCTCAAACTTTCATGTCTGGCCATCAATGACTCAAATGACCTGCTGAAAGCAGCTCTATCCAATTTACCTTCTAGTACATAGGCACCAGGCATATTGTAGGCAGCGTGATCTTCCTCACTTTCACATAAGATCCAAAGCCTTCTTTGTGCATGAGATAGCGGATAATGAGCCCGTATCTCGGCTTTCGGTATGTTGACAAAACTTTGTTTGTTGTGAGCACTCATCTTCTGCGCCAGCGCTCGAATGGTCTGTTGCTGGAACACGTCCCTGAGCCTAATCTTGACGCCAAGCTGCTTATATATTTGAGCCACTATTCTAGTCGCCTTAAGCGAGTGCCCACCAATCTCAAAGAAGTTATCGGTAACACCGAGGCCGCTTCGCTCCAACACAAATTCCCAAATGGCCAATAACGCTTTTTCATCCTCATTCTGTGGTTGCACACCATCACCCTGAGCAGCAGTCATACTAGCTTCAAGAGCATGTAGCTTTTTGCGGCTGAGTTTACCACTGGCATCTAACGGCATCTCTTCCAACCTGAAGAACAGGGAAGGCACCATATAATCCGGCAAGTGGATAGCTAATCGGTCATGCAAATGAATCGATTCTAGCTCATCTCCTGTGTAGTAAGCAATGAGCTTGCTTGTACCTTCAACGTCTTCTGTGGCTATCACTGCACAGCCCTCTATTCCGTTGATGGTGCTAAGTACTTTTTCTACTTCACCTAATTCTACCCTATAGCCTCGCACTTTGACTTGATCATCAAGTCTTCCCAGGTATTTCAATTCCCCGTCAAAGGTCAATAAACCCAAATCTCCGGTTTGATAAATTCTCTGATCTGCGTTGAAAGGAGAATCAATAAACTTTTGCTCGGTCAACTCGAAGTTGTTCCAATATCCCATGGCCAGACAATCACCTTCTATCCCTATCTCACCGACATAGCCGGTAGGTTGAATATTTAGGTTGTCGTCTAGTATGTGAATATTGGTATTGTCAATAGGTCGGCCAATGTCAAAATAGGAAGAGCTTGTTTCCGAGACTGTACAACCGACAGTGGCCTCTGTTGGCCCGTACTCGTTATAAAGCTTAATTTCAGGATTAATCTCTTGCAGTATTTGAAGGTGCTGTAATCGCAAAGCTTCACCCCCTGCAATTACCCTTTTCACCTGGGTATCTTGCAGATCCATATCCTTGAGTAAGGAAATGTGCGTTGGGGTCAGCTTGACGGTATCAACCTTCTTATCAGTAAACGATTCGAGCAGTACCTGACTGATGTCTTCGTCATGGTGTACGTGCAATGTATTTCCTCTGGCCAAGCTCAGGAAAGTGCTGGTTACGGTCAGGTCAAATGACAATGAAGTAATTAGCGCCATATGCCCCTGAGATGGACTATCGAAGTAATAGTCTCCTGCCCAGGCAATGTAGTTGTAGAGGCTGGCATGATTGACAGCCACGCCTTTCGGTTGCCCGGTAGAGCCTGAGGTATAGATTAAATAGGAAGGATGCATCGGTAGTACTTCCGGCAGCTCTTCTGAAGTCTTGATTGTCGATATATCATTGCGTCCGTACTGCTGCTTGGATTTTCCACCGGCCGGTAAGTCGTCATTCGATTTATCAACGCCCAAAATGCAATCAAACCTAAACTGGGTGAGCTCATTCTTGATCTCTCCCAATTTGGTAGAATGCTCGACCTCTTTTATCGCTTTGAATTCATGCCTTAGGTCGTCCAAGAAGTTTCGAGAAATGAATAACTCGTTAGACCAGTCTGTCTTGGTTTTTGAGGCAAATTCGGGGTTGTCAAGAGAAAACGCTTGTAGGCTACTGATCAGGTTGTATTTCAAATCCTGATCTTGCAAATCACCCAGGAATATGTGGCCTTGGGGTGAGAGCTTGTCAATGACCTTGCCGATCACATCCCTGAGGTAATTGTGCCCGGCAAAGCTTTGAATAACACTATTGATAATGACCAAATCAAACCCTCCTTCGTCAAGGGTATCGATTTGATGTGCGGCCATGTGCTCCAGCTTGATATTTTGTATGCCTTTTAGGCTTACTTGCTCCGCCGTTCGGCGGATGATGTTGCCAGAAAGGTCGGTGCCATAGTAAAGGCTCACATGGGGAGCAATGCTAAACATAGAGATACCCGAGGCACACCCTATTTCCAGTACCCTGGCTTCTTTGTTGAGATAAGGTTTGACCTTCTCCAGTACGTTATCAGCGTACTCTTTCATCTCTTCGGCAGAAAGGTCTTCCCCGGTATAACTGGATACCCAGCCACCACCGGAAATATCGTCGTGAGCGTTTTCCCCTACGTAATCCCAAAGCTCTTCGCTCATCAATTCATTAGCGGTTTCTGCTTCTTCCAATACATTTTGGCTATCCAGGCACAGATAGCTGTGCAAGCGATCACATTCCCATTGCAGTTGGTTGGCTACTTTGATGTATTTCTTTTCGGTGATGAATACTTCAACACCGGCATCATTGAGCATGTACCTAAGTCTGGGGATAGGTGTATCGGGTCGTAGTGGTAAGTAGCCAGCCGCACATTTGAGTATGCCCAATATGGCTTGTATCGCATGGGCTGAGTTGTCCAGCACAAAACCTACCAAGGTGCTTTCTCCTACACCTTTTTCTTTCAGAAAATGGGCAATGCGATTAGACTCTTCATCCAATTCACGGTATGTCCAGCTCTCTTCACCAAAAGTGAGGGCAGTATGCCCTGGATTGGTGTTTACTTGTGTCTTGAAAAGGTCTAATACCGTCAGATCATCTTGACTATCCCTACGGCGACCTGTTAATACTTGCTGTATGGCACTCTTTTCATCATCATCGATGAACGCTATTTGATTTATCGATGACTGAGGCTTTGCTATGATGCTCTCAACCAGGTTGATGAAATGACGTGAAAGCATTTCCATTCTTTCAGCCCTGAAAATATCGGTATTGTATTCCAGGTGAATGGATAGATAATCATCAAACTCAACACAGTTGAAAACCAAATCAAATCGGTTTGTATCGTTCTCGGCTTGGAACTCTTCTACTTCCAGGCCAGCCAGTTCACCTCCATCATTCATGCCTTCTACCCCTTGTACCTCTGCGTTTTGCAATGCCACATTGACATCGAACAATGGTGACCGGCTCATATCCCTTTCCAGATCAAGGTCATCAACCAGTTTGTCGAATGGGTATATCTGATGCTCATAAGCTTGTAGCGTGGTCTGCTTCACCTTTTCGAGCATGGATTGGAAAGAATCGTTGGCCTCGAAACGGGTTCTAAGTGCCAAAGTATTGACGTAGAAGCCTATTTGGTTTTCCAGGTCGTGGTGGTCTCTACCAGCTATGGGAGATCCTATAACAATATCTCGCTGCCCTGTATAGCGGTAAAGCAAGGTATTGACCAAGGCCAGAATGGTCATAAACAAGCTAACTCCATTTTCCTGACTTAATGCATTCAGATTGTCCTTCGCCGATTGCTCTAACCTGAAATTAAGGTGGCTACCATTGGAGGTGCGTACATCTGGTCTTGGAAAGTCAGTCGGCATATCCAGTACGGAAATTTCTCCTGTGAATTGCTCTAGCCAATATTGTCTGTGCGCATTATGCTCATCCTTCAACTGTTCGTTTTGCCAGTGCGCATATTCTTTGTATTGTATGGAAAGCGGTGGTAACTCTAGCTTCTGGCCATTCAAATTGGCCTCATAGTACTGGATCAGTTCGTTTACCAAAACGATGATCGACCATGCATCGGCAATGATATGGTGCATGGTAAAAAGTACCACATGCTTTTTCTCTTCCAGTTTGACCAGTTTTACCCGCAATAGTGGGTCTTTGCTGAGGTCAAAAAGGTTTCTGGCTTCCTGGTCAGCTAAAGCATGGGCTTTGGATTCTTTTTCAGCATCTGTACTCAGGTCTATTTGATCGATGCCAAAGCCAAGCTCTTCATAGGTTCGAATTACCTGAACAGGCTTACCATCAAATTCTACAATAGAGGTTCTTAGGCTTTCATGCCTGTTTATCAGTTGCTCGAAAGACTTTTCAAGCGCGGCAACGTTCAGGTCACCGCTAAAAACGTAAGCTGATGGAATGTTATAAGCTACTTTGGATTCGTCAATTTGATCCAGAATCCATAATCTCCGCTGCGCATGCGATATATCGTAAAACTCCTGTTCCGCGACAGGCTGTATCGCATTGTACTCGCTGGTATCGGCCTCTTCAACCAACACCGCCAATTCAGCAATGGTTGGGTGACTGAACATGGCCTTGACGTCAATATCGACATTCATGGCCTTATGAATACGAGAAACCACTTGGGTCGCCTTCAAAGAATGGCCTCCGATCATGAAGAAGTTATCATGTATGCCCACCTCATCGACGGACAGAATCACTTGCCATATTTCGGCCAGTTTTTGCTCAGTCTCCGTAGACGGTGCTACAATCTCCCTGTCTTGACTCGTCGCCGTCGAAGCCAGTTGCCTGAGCTTTTTACGGTCTATTTTACCAGTAGTGGTGAGTGGAATTTCTTCAATCAGCATAAAAACTGATGGCACCATATAGTCCGGCAACCTGACATGCAGGAATTCTTTATACTCATCTTCGGTTGTGTCTCCACCAGAAACTGCATAGGCCGATAGTTGATTTTCTCCGACTTCATTGGGTTGAGCATCCACCACGACATCCTGTACAGCGGGGTGCTTGCGGATCACATTTTCTACTTCGGCTAGCTCAATTCTGAAGCCTCGTACTTTTACCTGATGATCTCCCCTACCCAAATAGCTTATCTCGCCATTTGACACCCATCTGCCCTTATCACCCGTTCTATAAATCAATGCTCCTTCATTGAACGGGTCAGCGATGAATTTTTCGGCAGTCAGTTCTTCCCTGTGCAAATAACCTGCAGCCACCCCAATTCCACCAAGACATATTTCTCCTACTGCCCCTAAGGGTACTATTCGTTGTGATTCGTCGAGGATATAAACTTTGACATGATCAATTGGCGATCCGATATTGACCTCTTCCTCAGGGTCTAATACCATGGCGGTAGAACAAACCGTATTTTCGGTCGGGCCATATTCATTCACCAACTGTACATCAGGCAATTGGTGATAATGCGCATTGATCAATTCCTGAACTACTGCTTCTCCAGCAAGGGTGACATGCTTAAGCACTTTAAGGCCATCGCCAATTTCTTCCAGCAGTACTTTGTAGAATGAAGGAACGGCTATAAAATTAGTGACGCTGTGTTCAGCAATAAGCTTTGCGAGGTATTGGGTATCGCTCTTCAATTCTTCATCAGGCACAACCAATTTACCACCACTCAACAGGATGGTGAAAGTATCGGTGATAGATCCATCAAAAGCAGCCGAGAAGAGTTGCAGCGCCACATCTTCCTGTGACATTTCATAATAGTCTTTTCTCCACAGCAAGGTGTTAGCCATGCCTTTGTGCTTTACCACTACGCCCTTGGGTGTACCCGTCGTGCCTGATGTATAAATGACATAGCAGGCAGTTTCTGGTGAGGGTAGTACGTCAAGATCAGTGGTTTCATGCTCTAAAGAATCAAGTTGAAGATCCATTACGAACACGGCTTCCTCAAATTCTCCAATGTCCATCATGTGTTCAGAATCAATGAACAACGTCTTAGGACGAGTTTCCCGAAAGATGTGGTTCATTCTTTCTTCCGGGTGTGACGGGTCAATGGGAACGTAAGCCGCTCCGGATTTGAGAATGGCAATCAAGCCGATGATCAATCGCTCTGATTTCTTCATTCTTACCGCCACAAAATCACCTGCCTCGACTCCAATATCTTCGGTCAGATATCTCGCTAGTTGATTGGCCTTTTCATTGACTTCTTTGTAGGTGAGATTGACGCCCTCATAGGACAGCGCTATGTTATCCGGGGTCTCGATGGCCTGCTGTTGAAATGCCTCTGCGAATGAAGCAGGGCGCTCATCGATATCCGTACCCTGATTGAATATTTCTATAAGCTCTTTCTCTTCTTCAGGAAACAAGTACGGCAAATCACTTAAATCGGTGTCTAGCCGATCAAGATACTCGAGGGCAAGTTCTAAGGTCTTTAGAAACCATTCTATTTTCCCCTCATTCAGAAAAGTATCGTTGTATTGGGCTTCTACTTTTACATTTTGATCATGCTGGCTCAATGAGAAACTGAGCTGGCAGTGCTGCGTGTTCTCGGCAGCGTTATGTACACCTTCCATACTCACAAAGACATTGGAAAGGTTCACCTCTAGCATGTTGTTAGCATCAGCCAGTTGAATGGGGTAATCCTGGAATTGGTGCAGGTTCAACACTGCTTCCTTCTGCTTTCCGATCAGCTCTTTCAAGCTGTTGATACCCGAAACTGAAAATATAAACGGCAGCTCATGATTGACAGGGAGTTCCTCTCCTTCAGATAGAAAAGTAGGCATTCTTAGAATGACTGATCCTTCGGTGTACTTTGATAAAAGAAAGTTGAGCACCGCCCCGACTACCACAAAAGTACCCACTGGACTACCTCCGGCTATCGCGTCAATCTTCTCCTGAACGGGCTTTGAAAACACCCATTCAGCCCTGGCGTTTAAAGCTGACGATGTGTCGTCGTTAATGCATGTGGTTGTTTTCGGGAAGGTAAAGGGTTGTTCTACCTCCGATAAGGTTTTCTCCCAAAAACTACGGTGATCGGCATAGTCACTGCCGGTATATAAAGCTTGGTCTATTTTATTTGAGTACATCCTCTTCCAGCGTTAAGCTTTGGTTTTCTTTGTTGGTTTCAGGTGTCCAGATGATTTCTTTTTTAGCGAAGAGTCGTTCGCTTTCTATGCCTCTGTCCTGGCATATCTGCAGGAGTTTGGCGCATTCTTCGTCGGTATTAGATGAGTGTCCATGCTGTAAAGCCATGAAATAGTTGAGCCATGGCTCCGAGCCCATCGCATAGAGGTATACATGGCTTGGATTGAATATATCTATCAATTCCAGCGCAGTGGCGCTATCCGAACCTTTAGACCTTCTTACCTGATCGAGCTGCCTTTCTAAAGGCTCGGTGAAGAATGCCCCATAAGACCAGGACATAGGGGCACCGGTACATTCCATCCCCACGAAAAGCATATCAATATCACCGATAGCTTTATGGGCATTTTTGTATACGTCCGGGTTGATACTGCTAGAATCAGCCACCATCAAGAAGGTACCACCTTGGTCGAACTTCACCGCATAGGTGGATTTGCTTCTAATATTCAGGTCGCAATGCTCCCCGTAGAATGGCAGTCCGGTGATACTTCCACCGGGTATATTGATGCGCTCCATTTCATCGATCTCGATGATATTCTCGAAACCGACGTTTTCGAGAATAAGGCGCATTGAAGGGTCTTGTAAGTATCCATTACCGGCTTTGGGCACGACAATGTTTTTGATCTTGCTCCTCAATTGTAGTAAAGTCTCCAGTACAATATGATCGTGGTGACAATGGGTGATTACCACATAATCAATCGATTCTGGAAGGTCTTCAAAGGTGTATCTGGGTATGTTCGATTCATATTTGTAACTGATCAACAGATCAGTCATAACAGTCACATCTTTGGTCTCCAGGAGTACACAAGCATGGCCATAGTAGCTCACACGTACACCATCTTCAGTGAACCCGGGGCGTTTTTGTGGCGGCTCTTCCTTTAAAAAGGACATAAAGGTCTCATCATCTTCGTCAGGAATACTTAGTAATTCTTTGATGTAGGCATAAGTCTGTGGCTCTTCCCTCAACTCTCCGAGCTTGTCGATGCGCTCGTCCGAGAATTTAATAGGTAGATGCACGATATGCTCATCCTTTAATCGTGGGGTGCTAAAGATGAACGGCCTGTCATCGCTGCTTATAAGTGTCAGGGCAATACTCTGGGTCGATTCATCGTATAAAGGGCTTTGATAGAGCAGGTTTTCAATAAATCGGTAAGTGGCCCTGTGTTCCAGGTCATAAACCAATTCTATGTATCCGCGAAGCACCTCGGGTACCTCCTTATAAATATCTTCCAGTGGATAGCCTTTTCCTTTTTGTCGGAGTAGTTCGTTCAATTCCTTAATGCCTTTCGCAAACTCAAGTAGTTCTCCGCTGTTGTTTTCTGTTGATTCTTTCAGTGCTTTTATCTCCTTCAGCCTTCCTCCATTGTAATCTATAAAAGGGCCACCAACCATATCCGGGTTTTTGAGCGCGGCCACGTGGGCCATCGGCATTTGCAGATAAGATTTCATAGTGGTCATTTGGTAATTGGCTGTGACCATAGCTGTGGCGGCTGGGGCTATCACAAACGGATATGCATGCCACAAATTGACCAGTGGTTCTATTTGCACATTAGGCTTAAGATAATACTTTGCTTCCGACATAATTCAGGTTCGTTTAAATGTTCAGGTCAATTGACATTTTGGCTTTAGGTGCCACTTTTTCTTCAAATGCGATATCGTTAATTTTGATATCTCTCTGTTGGGTCATGCTCTCCAATATCTTCTTCAGACGGCTCATCAGCATCTCGATTGTGGTCTTCTCATAGCGACTGGCATCATAGTCTATGGCCAGTTCCAGTCCTTCATCGGTCTGATAGCCGTGAAACCACAATGGTGTAATGGCCGTGTCTGCTCCGGTTTTCAATGGTTCGATAGTGAATGGCAGCTCATCTGATTGATCATCATCGGACTGGGAAACTCCCGCTGCATCGTGCCAGGTAAAGCCTGTATCGAAGAGTAATCCGCCATTCGTATTAAGCGCCAGGTCTTCTACAATGGCATTGTAAGGATAGTCCTCGTGATCAAATGCTTGAAGCACTGTGTTTCTAACCGCCTCTATTGCCTGTTCTACCGTGCTATCCGGAGCTAAAGTAGTCCTGAAGAGCATCGTGTTGGCATAGTAACCAATCTGGTGCTCAAGTGCGGCGTGGTTGCGACCGGCAGTAGGAGAACCGACAAGTATTTCCTGAAGTCCGCTATAGCGAGAGATCAATATTTTAATGGCAGCCAGGATGCTGATGTAGTAACTGAGTTTTTGGTCTAAGTTCAGTGCCATCAACTGGTTGCTCAATGCCGTTTCCAAAGTTGTTTTGATGGTTCTCCCTTCGGCCATCGTTTCTGAGCGGCTTTCCTTGTCAAAAGGGATACTGGCCGTTAGTGTATGGCCTTCCATCTGATCAAGCCAAAATTGTCTCAGCTTCAAGAGCTGCTCACCTTTGAGTCGATCGTTGTGCCATGCAGCGAAGTCTTTATATTGAACAGCCAACTCAGGCAATGCCGGCTTCTCATTTTTTAGTTTCGCAGTGTAGGTCTTGCTGATCTCAGAAAGTAGTACTTCCATTGACCAACCATCAGATATGATATGGTGTAGAACGATAGAAAATATGTAGCGTTCTTCCCCTGTTTTGATCAGTTGCGCTTTGAACAATGGCCCAGACTCCAAATCCAAATTTTGTCCTGCATGTTCTTTAGCTAAAAGAATAGCCCGTTCGTTAGCCGGTTGCTCATCTTCACTACTCAAATCGATGTAAACAAGTGAGAAGTTGAAATCCTCAGCCGGTGCTATGCATTGATAGGGCTCGTCGTTCTCAATGCCAAACGTAGTCCGCAGTGCTTCATGCCTGGCAATAACGCTTTCTATAGTCTTTTGCAATACTTCCCGATCTAATCCACCTTCGATCTTATAGGCCTGTGGCACATTGTATTCAGTGCTGCTTTTGTCTAATCGCCAGGCCAGCCAAATTCTTTTCTGCGCCATAGACAGTGCATAGTGATCAGCTTTTTGTACTGGTTTTATCTCCTCAAATTGATCTTGACCCTTTTCACCGAGCAGTTTAGCCAACCCTTCAATGGTGGGATTCTCGAAAATACTCTTCAGATCAAGCTTGATGTCAAATGCTTTATGAATGCGGCTGATGACACGGGTCGCTTTCAGAGAGTGTCCTCCAATTTCAAAGAAGTTCTGATCCACTCCGATACTGTCCCTTGATAAGACTTCTTGCCAAATGGACAGTAGTTGGCTTTCACGTTCATTTCTTGGAACCAGAATGCTATGACCCTGGTTGGCATAAGCCTCATCTCGCGGATCTGGTAATGATTTATGGTCTACTTTGCCATTAAAGGTAAGTGGCAACTTGGCCAACTTTATGATGAAGGATGGTACCATGTATGAGGGTAATACCTTCGCGGCGTGGGCTTTTACGCTCGCCACATCTTTGCCTTCTTCAAGCACAACATACCCGCAAAGTTGCTTACTGCCAAAGTCGTCATCCAAGACGGTGACCACAGCGGCAGACACATTTTCGTGGTCTCTGAGGCATTGCTCTACTTCTCCTAATTCAATGCGGTAGCCTCTTATTTTGACTTGTTTGTCATTTCTACCAACGAAATTGATTTCACCATTCTCATCCCAGAAACCAATATCTCCGGTTTTATATATTCGCTCTTCCGGTTTGAATGGATTCTGAATAAACCTTTCAGCTGTTAATTCCTCTCTTTGCCAATATCCCTTGGATACGCCACTACCACCTACGTATAGCTCACCGGTCACTCCTGTTCCTACCGGATTCATAAAACGATCCAGAATATACACATGAACACCGGGCAAGGCCTTGCCGATTGGACTACTACCTCCTGATCTACCTTCTAAGTCACTAGCGGTCAGTTCGTGGAACGTCACATGCACGGTAGTCTCTGTGATACCATACATATTGATCAACTTGACTTGATCGAGGCTGTATTTTTTTGTCCAGGTCTTTAAGCTTTCCGGGGACAATTTGTCTCCGCCAAACACCACGTATCTGAGGTGGTTGCCTAGCTCATTGCCAGCAACTTTGCTTTCTATTTCTATGAGGTTGTTAAAAGCGGAGGGGGTTTGGTTAAGTACGGTAACCTTGTGCTTCTTGATGAAATTCAAGAAAGATTGGGTGTCCCTCACCGTGTCCCAGTCCGGCATGATCACGGTACCTCCGTATAGTAGCGCGCCATAGGTCTCCCACACTGAAAAGTCAAAGCAGAAGGAATGTGCCATAACCCAAACATCATTTTCGTCGAATGAAAATGAGTGCTGATCATGTTTCATCAGGCTTACCAGGTTTTGGTGAGCCACCATACAGCCCTTAGGGTTGCCGGTAGTACCTGATGTGTAAATAACATATGCCGTATCACCCGACTGATTGACATTAACCAGTTCTGATACCTCGATATCAGGCAGGCAATCAATGTCTATCGTCTGGCAATGCTCGGGCTTTTCAATCTGCTCAACTAAACCTTCGGTCGTGATAAGTACCCTACATGCACTGTCTTTAAGAATGTATTGGATTCTATCCTCGGGATAGGACGGGTCAATCGGTACGTATGCACCACCCGATTTGAGTACGGCCAGCATAGCCACGATCATGCTTTCTGATCGCTCCAGCATGATCCCAACGAAATCGTTGGGTTGAATGCGATGGCTTTTCCTGAGGATAGTGGCTAAATGATCGGCACGTTCGTTTAGCTGAGTGTAGGTGAGTTTATTCTCTCCAAATACAACAGCAGTACGTTGTGCGTGTGCAGCCGCTATCTCTTCAAAAACGTGATGTATCAATAGTGTCTCGTGGTACTGAGAAACACTTTCAGCATCTTCATTGAGCAGTCTACTCCTCTCCTCATCACTGAGCATATTCAATTGCCATATTGATTGATCAGGCCGATCAATGGCTGATTGTAATATGATCTGATAATATTCTGCTAGCCGGGCTATTCTTTCTCTTTCAAAAATGTCGGTATTGAAAACCAGGACGGCAGAAATGGAATCGTTCTCTGTGACCAATAGATTGAGGTCATACTTGCCCCAACCGAGATTGGTTTCAACAACATTAACTTCGAGTCCTTCAATGTTAAAATCGGTAGCTACGTTTTGCCGATATTGGAAGAGTACATCGAACAGTGCAGTTCGACTCATATCATTTTGCGGATTGAGTTCCATGACCAGCTTATCAAAAGGGATGTCCTGGAATTTAATCGCGCGGTTTACGTCATTTGAAAGTTGGCAGATGAAATCTGCGAAAGTCAAACCCTTATCCAGATTACTTTTGATAGGCAATAGATTTCCGAAAGGGCCTATGACCTTCTTCAGGTCAGATTGCCTGCGGTTTTCTCCCACCATGCCAATGATCACTTCTTCCTGATCTGCATATCTGGCCATCAGCACCTTAAAAGCCGCCATCATCACCAATTCTATCGAGGTTCCGTATGTCTGAGTAAAGCGTTGGAGTAGCTCAAATTGCTGACCTTCGATATTGAATGATACCCGGCCCTCAGTAAAAGTGTGAATGGCTGGTCTGGGCGTATCTTCTGGCAGCTCTAGCGCTGCTGGTTTTTCCGGGAATTGTCGCCTCCAGTGAAGCAGGTGAGGTTCTAATGCTTCATCTGAAAGGCTGCTCTGCCATTGGGAAAAGTCTGCATATTGCAGGGGCATTTGCTCTTCAGGTTGATCATCTTCTGATACCTTTTGCTCATACAATCGAACGAACTCCTGAGTGATCAATTCTGTAGATCTTCTATCTACTAAAAGATGATGTATGGAAAGCGCCAGTATATGCTGGTCTTCGGACTGGGCGTATAGCTTGCCTTTGACCAAGGTATCTGTTTCAAGGGAAAAAGGCTCCTTCGCAAATTCAATAGCACGCTTAATAATGTTTTCTAAACCTTCACCGGATGCATCAACACACTCAAGTCCAAAGTCAGCATCCTTGGAAATGATTTGATAGGGTTTGTCTTGCTCAGTTCGAATAGCAGTTCGCAACACTTCGTGTCTTGCCATGATTGCCTGAAAACATTCCTGCAACAAACCCCATCGCAACTTACCTTTAAATGAAAGAATGATAGGCACGTTATGATATACAGGGCTGTCGTCATAAATGCTTCCCTTTTCAAATGCATCAATGAACCAGAGTCTCTCCTGGTGATATGAAGCTGGTATTTTCATTACTTAAGGCTAATCTCGTCTTCTATTCTTTCTGTATTCTTATCTCGCTATTGGCTGTATCATTGACAGTTCTACCTCATCATCGGAACTGAACGTTTCGATTTTTGTATCAGGATTATCAACTACTTGCTCTAAGGTTTTAAGCAACCGTTCGATCATCCTTTCCACCTTATTCTTTTTAAATGATTTGGTGTCATAACCAAGGTGAAGATGCAATTGGCTGTTCATGTGATAGGCATACAAAGTCAGGTCTGCTTTGTTAGTATTATGGACTGAATAGAAAGGCTTGATCTCTATTCCATTCAACCCTTGAGTATCGCTTTTGGTAGCACCAAACTCGAGCATATCAAACATGACATTGAACAATGGATTTTGGCTTCCTTTTCCGCCCAAACCCAGGTCTTCTACCAACCTATCGAATGGATAAAGTTGATGGTCGAATCCATTGACCGCTGTTGCTTTCACCTTTCGCAATAATGTTCTAAAGCTATCAGATTGGTTGAAAGTCACACGCAATGGCAGTGTATTGAGGTAAATGCCTATCTGACCTTCCAAATCGGGATGCTCCCGGCCAGTGGCCGGACAACCAATGATTACATCAGTCTGACCTGTATATTCATAAATGAGCAGATAGTACGCACTCAATAGTGTCATGAACAATGTGGCATCTTCCTGCTCAGCTAGTGACCTTATTTTGGCCGATAAGCCTTCACTCAGTATGGCATTTGCTCTGTCTCCTCCATATCTGTTCTCATCAAGATCAATACGATCTTTAGGCAACTGCACATTGGGCAATGTTCCTCCCATTTGTTCGAGCCAATAGTGTTTTAGTTTCTCCACCCTAGTCTCACTCAATTGATCGTTTTGCCAAGCGCTAAAGTCCTTATAATGAATGGCTAATGGTGATAAGGCAACGGGTTTGTCATTAGCATAGGCATCGTAGAATGTCACTAGTTCCCTGGTCAATACTTCCAAAGACCATCCATCGGCTATGATGTGATGTATGGTAAACAGAAATACAAAACGATCATGTGACAGTTTCAATAGTTTAGCCCTGAGCAACGGGCCTTTCTCGAGGTCAAAAGAGGCAGCAAACTCTTCGGCCGCAATCTCTTTGGCCCTTTCCTCGCTATCCCCGGTTGCGCTAAGGTTTTCAAAACCTAATGCAAAACCAGATTCATCTGTGCTATTTATCTTCTGACGTGGTTCATCTTCTAATACAATGAAAGTCGTCCTCAGGCTTTCATGTCTTTCTATGAGGCTTAGGAATGCTTTTTCAAATGCTTGTACATTCACACTTCCTTCCAGCAAAAGGGCATCGGTCATATTGTGCGATGCATCATCGCTGAACTGGCTCATGACCCATATTCTCTTCTGGGCGTGGGACAACGCATAGTGTTCGGCTTGCGGTACCGGCAGTATCGCTTCGGTCTGGCTCTGGGATAGATTATCTACAATCTCAGCCAATGCACCAATGGTAGGATGCGAGAGCACATGGCTCACTTTTACCGCCACATTAAATTCTTTGAATATCCTCGATACCATCTGCATGGCTTTGAGGGAACTACCTCCGATTTTGAAAAAGGCTGCTTCGGTACCAATCTTTTTGAGCCCGAGTATTTCCTGCCATATGGCTTCCAGCTTTTCTTCGGTGGCAGTGGTTGGAGCTTGGTATTTCGTCCCGCTTAGTAGAATGTGCTCAGGCTTAGGTAGGGCTTTTTTATCGACTTTACCATTCAGGTTCAATGGCAGTTCATCCAGCTTGATCAAGTAGCTGGGTTGAATGTTTTCGTTTAGTTCAATCCTGAGGTGTGCTCTTAGCTCGTCATCGGTCACTTCCTTGCCGACAAAGTAGCAAACGAGTTCATTTTGATTGTCGGTTCTTTTGTAAACCACAGAAGCTACTTCTTCCACCCCTGCCAATGACATAACTGCCTTATCGATCTCATTGAGTTCGATTCTGACCCCATTGACCTTGACTTGATTATCCAGCCTTCCTAAAACCTCGACGCTCCGATCAGGAAGATATCTCCCTAAATCCCCTGTCTTGTGGATGATATCTTCTTTATCTTCTATCAATGGGTTTTGCACGAAGACTTGATTGTGAAGGGTCTTATCATGCGGATAGCCCTTGGTCATATAGGGGGTCTTAATGTATATCTCCCCTATCTCTCCAATTCTACACAAACGTTTACCGTTGAGAATGGCTATAAAAGCATTGTCTATGGGTTTACCGCCGTGAATGACCTGAGCTGGGTTTTCAGGGATGTCCTTAACGCGATGGAACGTCTTGGCTAGTGTTGTCTCTGAGGTTCCGTACAGGTTAACCAGTTCAACATTGTTTCCAATCTCCTGCCAACTGCTGATGTCTTTTGCATAAAGTGGCTCACCTGCCATCAGAATATGCTTAAGCTTTTGCAGTAAAGTAACTGCACCCTCGGTTGCGGCCAATTCCTTAGTCAGCAACCTGAACAATGAAGGAACACAGTGTATTAAGGATATCTGAGATTGATCGATCCAGGATATCAAATCGGTAAGGTTAGACTTAATCTCTTTCTCAGGAATATGTAGGGTAGCGCCAGCACACAATGGCACCAATATATCGCGTAGTGATGCGTCGAATGTGTGCTGACTGAGCATGCTAACATTGTCAGTATCAGTGATATTAAACTCTTTTATTTCCCACCTGATAAAGTGGGTCAATCCTTTATGGCAGCCCAAAATGGCTTTTCCTTTACCAGTGGATCCCGAGGTATAAATGATATAATTACCGTCATCCGGGCTTAGGTCTTTTTTTAGAAAGTCACCTTTAACCTCTATTGAGAATGGCGAGAATTCACCGTTTAAGTTTTGGTACACATGGGCTTCTCCATCTTCGGATAAAGCGATTAGAAACTTTGGATCGATTTCCAATCCTTGAAGTATGCTAACTACTTCATCTCGAAGCTCTTCAGTAGTAATGAGTACACCAGGTTGGTTATCCGCAAAGATCTCAATCCATCGCTTTCTGGAAAAAGCTATATCGATGGGGATGTAAATGCCACCCATTTTAAATGTGGCTAGCAACGATCTCACTAATCTTTCATCAGGTG
Source organism: Bacteroidota bacterium (assembly GCA_039819065.1). Taxonomy (GTDB): domain Bacteria; phylum Bacteroidota; class Bacteroidia; order Cytophagales; family Cyclobacteriaceae; genus JBCBSS01. The sequence continues at coordinate 45,689 of JBCBSS010000009.1, read as the reverse complement.
GGATGATTACACCTATAGCATCACCTACGGTGACACCCAATGTATCAATTATACTCGCCAGGTTATTCGCATTCTGGTCGAGCTTTTCATAGGTATAATCTCCCGTATTTGACCTGATGGCCGTTTTCAACGGATTATCTCGTACAATTTCTTCAAATACCTCGTGGGCAAAATCAGTTTGCATGCTATTCGCTATTTGATTTTAAGCCTTCGTCCACACATCGTGAAAAATGTACACCTCTCCCTATTACCACACGATTGTACGCATAGCGTTGGTTTCTTTGTACATTCAAGAACGACATACCACTCTCTGGTATGATTCTTCAATGACCGTATAGTTTGTTCTTAATTACCTAACATCGTTAAGGTATGCGCCTAGAACCACCTACTCCTTAGCATCAATTGGAGGGCTTTTGCTTGCGCTATATCCAGCTTTGAATATTCACCTTATCTCTAAAATGTCCCGGTAAAATAATAATTAATTTTGTTAAATTTTTACTTTTTCAGAAGTTAATAGTTTGAATTAACATATTCATAACCTTCAGCTTCGGACATTTCGTCAAAGCTCTGAAGTACCTGCCTAAGTCACATAATTTCCATCCAGTGGCCACGCTTTGTAATCGTTTTTCCATATCCTGCTCAAATCCTTTTCCAACAGCGAAAAGATGCTGGCATCTCGTTCCAGGTTTTTTCTGATCTGGATTTTGTCTTTATGAAATTCTTTTACTTCATCATTGAGAGGCATACTGCCAAAGTCATGAAACCTTACGGCACCATCAGCATCCCGTACAGCAGTCAGCCTGTTTTTGTTGTATATATTGGGTGACCATGGTATATCAATGATGCCTTCTTCAATGGCTTTAAGGCTGCCAATGGCTATAGAACCATTCCCTAGCTCTATAATCACTTCCATAATTTGTCTCACCTGCTCTCTCAAAAGGTGCTTTTCCAAAGCTAATTGCTGAGCATTAGGCCGGTGATCTTTAGCCAACAGTAACGCTTTTTGACAAACCTTCAGCGCTTTTGCGTTGTCGTACCGGCTAGGTATTTTGAACGCTTCCACCACTGTTTTTACCATTATTTTTGTGGCACCGGCCAAGTTGGCTGAAATGGTAGAATTGAATATCAACTCCTCGGCTTTTTCATAGTCTTGCGGAAACGCTGCCATGAACTGGTGAAATACGGTAGTCACACGGCATTCTTGATAATCAAATTTCTTCAGGTAGTAATTGACCATCTCGTCCATCACCTGGATTGCCGCGATGTCCTGAATTCTATTGCCTTGCTCTGCATAGCCGACTGAAATACTCTTGACACCTTGTTGGGCACTCATGAGAGACTGCACGATATTGATAATAATAGCTAATGATGGCTCTATCAATGTAGCAGTCAGTACGCCAAAATATTCTCTATTGATATGCACTTGATGTTGTTCTTCATGCAGTGCGCACAACCTATCTACATATTGCCAGTTTCTAATTGAATCTACTGGGTTAGTGGATTTATCATAGGGCATCAAATAGCACATAAATCCACCTTCAAGGCCTGACACGCCTGCTCCTAATGCGATCTCATAGGTAAAGCGATGATCTGGCCCGCCACCTCTTAATTGGAAAGGCGTATTGGTTGAGTCGACTACCTTACCCACTTCTTCTATCTCATAGATTGGAATGGGGAAGCCGTTCAGGACTGACTTCTTTCTTTGTCTGCTAATCTCACAACCTAGCCTCGCCTTATCATATTTCTTGGATCTCGATGCGGCATCTAATTGTACAGATGCGATGGAGCTTCCCGATTTTTCCAGGTATTTCAGCAAGGATATCTGATCGGTCAGATCAGCAACGCCGGTTCTAGGCTGGAGCAAAGCATGTCCCTTGCGTCTCTTGTTACTCCAGAGCAATTGATCCAATGAACTCTCCTGTTTCCATACCCTTCCATTTTCACCTCGGAGCAACTTCTTGCCTGTATGCCATTCTTGTAGAATGTCCTTACGCATCTCCTGAAGTTCTTCCTTATGCCACTGCCGGTCGATTACATTGTTATAGTCAAAAGCGAGGGGTTTAGTGAGTTTCTTCTCGATAGAATAGGTGTCCTTTTTGGGAATTTCAAACCGATGGATATCGGTCTCTATCTCACTCAGCACCTGTTGAAAGCTTATCGGTTTAGGGTATACATTGGTAAACCCCATCCGCAGGAATTTCTTTTTGATTTGGAAGTCTGATTCGCTCACTGACAGACTCCCTCCCAGATACCAAAGCTTGGGGTCATCGTTCTTTAACTGAAAGCTGCTTAAATGAACCGGAAAATCCTGCAGGTAGAGTTCAGCATGACCGTTTTTATTGGAGATCATGATGATATCAAAGTCATGGGCATAGTCAAAGAAGTCTTTGATATCGTTGCGAATACCCAGGTTTTTCACAAGGTATCCAGATTCCAGAAAACCGAGTTCCAAAAGCCTGATGCCTACAGAATGGGCGTCGTCGCCTATTCCACCGATCAATAGTCTGTATTTGTAGGACATGGCTTAGGTACGCTGTGTTTTGGGTTCAACCATTTTTGACATTCATTTTCGCTGGTATCAGCTTATTTGATTGTTAACTAAAACTGGGCATCTCAAACAATTCCAGGAATATGTTGAAAGTGATCACTACAATAAGCAGGTCACTATCGAAAGGCAGATTCAATTTGAACCCTTCTTTCTTGTATTGTTTCTTCAAGCGCTCTATCACATCAGGGTTGAAATATCCCTGTCGTTTGATCTGGTCGTAACTGAGCAGGTCATTGATCCATTCTATATCATTTCGAAGCAACTCAGGGCTTCCGGGGGCAACAAAACCAAACTTCTGTCTTTCATAGACTTCCTGTGGAATGAACTTCCTCGCTACCTTTTTGAGGATATATTTTTCTACCATCCCATTCAGTTTGAGATCGGGAGGTATGGTTCTAATGAAATTGACAAGGTTGACATCCAGAAAGGGATACCTGCCTTCTACCGAATTAGCATAGGTTACCCTGTCACAATGATCGGAGATCAGGTGATCAGACAATCGCAGCTTTAGGTCGAGATAAGAACGCTTATGCAGATTGTGCCTGTTTCTCAGTTTGGTACGATCAATTGCTAAGGCCTGTATACTATCAAAATCATGAAACAAATCATTAATCTCTGAAGCATAGAGGGCTTGTTTGGTCTCTCTGAATTGGTATTGATTCTTCTCATAAAAGAAATCCGGATCTCCCCAAAGCTGTTCTCTCACTTGATTCTCTAGCATTTCTTCCAGGTCAGATGCGCCATTGCCGTTCATTCTTTGCTTATCAAACCGGTACCCTATGTACCCACCGAAAAACTCATCCGCTCCTTCTCCCGAGAGTATCACTTTGATATCGCTGTTACTCACCGCACGAGAAAGTGCCAAAGAGCATGTGTTGTAGGTCTCTTTCAGTGGCATCTCGGAATGGTATATCGCGTTCTTCAGACGTGTGTTGATTTCTGACCAATCAAAAGGTATCTCGGTATGGTTTGAATTAACATAATCAGCCATCTTTCTTTGATAGCGTCTTTCATCAATCTCTTGATTATCAAGCCCTGGAAAGCCTATAGAAAAAGAAGCATAAGAAGTATTTGGTGCCAAATGCTTCATCAGTCCTCCAATTAGAGAAGAGTCAAGACCACCACTCAAATAAAAGCCCACTGGCACATCTGCGTTTAGTCGGTACTTCACCGATTTCAACAGTTCTTCTTCCAACCTTTCAGTATACCATGTTTCGGGTCGCCCATCTGAACATTGACTAATTTCCGGATAGTCGAGATCCCAATATTCCTGAATTGATATTTCCCCAGCGTCTATCTTTATAAAGTGGCCTGGTTTAAGGCTACATATACCTTCAAACATGGTTTCCGGACTTACCAAACCTGGAAAGGACAGTACCTGGTCCAATCCGGTCAGGTTGACCTTTCTCTTCACCAATGGGTGCTCAAGTATTGACTTTACTTCAGATCCAAAAATGAATCTCCCGTCCGTCTGTGTGTAGAATAAAGGGCAAATTCCAAAATGGTCTCGGGCTAATATTACTTTTTGGTCTTTTTTGTCAAAAATTGCGAAAGCAAATTGACCGTTAAGCGATTTGATAAAAGCTGTACCATACTCTTTGTACAAAGGCAAAATCACCTCTACGTCACAATTGGTCTTGAATACATGCCCTTTTTGCATGAGTTCATTCCTGAGCTCTTTGTAGTTGTAAATCTCACCATTGCATACCATTACCAGGTTGCCATCATCATAGAAATAAGGTTGATGACCATGTTTCACATCTATGATGCTTAGTCTCTTGAAACCTATTCCAAAGTTGGTTCCTACATGAATTGCTGTCTCATCAGGACCTCTATGATGAATAGCCTCAGCCATTCTGCCAAGAAGTTCCTCTTGGACAGGCTGTTTATGTTCTAAGTTGTATACTCCGGTTATTCCACACATGGTGCGGTATATCAGTTATTTATCTTCAATTCTTTTACTAAACATTGTACATGGATTGCATAAAGTCATCCATTTCCTTGGCTTCGTCTTTCTCTGTCAACAGGTGCAGGTCTTGTAATAGCGTATCGGTAGACTCCAATACCTGACTGACTACATGAAGAAAATTCTTAGATAGCTTCTCAATTGTATCTACCCTGAAAAGATCAGTGTTGTATTCCACTCTCAAGTTTATACCCTCACCAAATTCCCTAAAGAAGAAGGTGAGGTCATGTTTGGACATTTTCTGTCCTAACGGATAGCTTTCTACCTCAACAGAATCCATGGCTTTGTCCTGATTGATCACATTATCCATCATTTGGACTACCACATCAAATAGCGGGGATCTGGAAGGATTAGCATCAATAGCCAGGTCTTCTACAATCTGGTCGAAAGGGTAGGTCTGATGTTGATATGCGTCGAACAGGCTTTGCTTCACCTTATCAATAGCATTTTGTATAGTATCATCTACATTAAATTTGTTGACAATAGGGAGCATATTCAGGAATACCCCAATCTGACGCTCCAGGTCAGCATGATCCCTGCCTGCTACCGGTGTACCCAAGGTGATGCTATTTTGTCCGGAATATTTGTACAGCAGTACATTCACGAAAGAGAATAGTGTGTTAAAAAGGCTGATGTTGCTCTTTTCAGAAAGGGCGATAATTCCGTTACTGGTTTCCTTATCAATATTGATAGAGAAGTTATCTCCATTGTATGTTTTAATAGAAGGACGAGGGTGGTCGATCACAATTTCAAGCTCTTGGACATCTCCTTGTAGCTTATCCATCCAGTAACGCTTACTTTCTTCCAACCGGCCGGACGCAATTTGTTTCTCTTCCCACAGCGCGTAGTCTTTATATTGGATATTCAGGGCTGGAAGATCTGCCTCTTCACCTTTTTCATAGGCTTCAAGTACTTCATTGACAAACATATCCATAGACCAACCATCAGTGATGATGTGATGAAAGTTGAGTAGGAATACGTATTCATCACCTGCCGTTTGGAGGAGTTTGGCCACCATCAGCGGCCCATGCTCAAGGTCGAATACCCTTCGTTCCTCTTGCCCACAATATACGGCCACTGTCTTTTCCACCTCCTGGCCATCCTCTAAATTGATTATGGTGACACTTTCGGCAGCCTGACCTTCTTGTTCAATACGCTGGTATGGCTGATTGTCGATGGTGATAAAAGTAGTCCGCAGGCTTTCATGCCTTTCAATGACTAAATCAAAAGCCTTTCTGAATTTATCGAGATCAATCTTCCCCTTGAATTTGTAGGCCACGGGTATATTAAAGGCTGCGCTATCAGCACCCAGTTGTATGGCCAACCAGATACGTTTTTGAGCGTGGGCCAGAGGGTAATAAGGTCTCTCCTCAGCCTTGGTAATGTGCTCATAAACACTTTTGCTTTTGGTAGCCACCTGCGCCGCTAACCCTTCAATGGTCGGGTTCTCGAATACGGCCGAAAGGTCGAGTTTGACATCCATTTCTTTGTGAATGAAATAGAGCATCTGAGTAGCTTTGAGGGAATGGCCTCCAATGGAGAAGAAATTGGCCGTTACGCTGATGTCTTCTTGCTTCAACACCTTCACCCAGATTTGTTGAATTTGCTCTTCTATTGGGTTGTTTGGGGCTTTGAAATCCTCATCTACCGCTATTCCTTGCGGTTTTGGCAGGGCATTTTTATCGACTTTGCCACTGTTATTGAGTGGCAATGCGTCCATCCTGACAAAGAAGGAAGGAACCATATAGACAGGTAGTCTTTTTTTCAAGAATTTCGTGAGGTCTTCCACTGGTATTTCCTCATCAGCGGCGCAATAGGCAACCAGCATTTTATCCTGACCGGTGTCATCCCTGACCACTACTTTCACATCTTTGATGCCATCATAGGCGAGGATGTTACTTTCTATTTCACCAAGCTCAATGCGGAAACCTCGCAGCTTCACTTGATCATCTACCCGGCCGATAAAATCGATTTTACCGTCCGGAAGGTAAAGCCCATGGTCTCCGGTTTTGTACATCATGCAGTACACGCTTTCTTCAATGGGAGGCACCTCTCCTTTCGCCCCGCTGAAGCTATAGGCTGTATATTCCTGTACACCATCACGGCTGGAAACAACGAAAGGAATTTGCCTTACGGTAATGTCCGATGCTCCCAAGCTGTACAATACCTGAATGATCCTGAATTTATCCTCTTCCAGGCTACGACCAGCCGTGAGCAGGTTTCTGGCTGGTGTATAAGTGATTTTATTATCGACATCTCCATCGTCCACCGGAATTACTGGCAGTAGCGTTTGAATAGCAAAGCGACCGCCCTCTTTCAAAGCCTCGAAGATGTTTTCTATCAGATGATAAGGGTGCTCAACTCTGTCCAGTAGCAAATTTGAAATGGCGAAATCAAGCGTCCCGCGCTCAAGGTCAAAGTGGTCAAAGAAATCGCCTTTCTTCAGATCTACTTCTCCAATGTGGGCCGAAAGTCCCTTGTTGCGGGCTTTCAGCACAGAAAATGGGCTAAGTTCTATGCCGGAAACTTCAGCTCCCAGCGTTTTAAGTGACATCATCACCTCAGCGTTACCAAAGCCAAAGTCAACGCCCTTTTTACCAGCGAAGTCATCCGTGGCCAGGATTGCCTTGAGCACTTCTTCATTGATGCCACAAGAAGCGTAAGTGTCGTTAAAGGCTTCCAGAAAATACCTTCTAAAGCTCCTGAACTTTTGCTGATTTTTCTCGCATTCGGCCAGATAGTCTTTGGTGAGTAGCGCTAAATCATCATCAAGCTTCTCTACCAGTGGCAATAGTGCCTTTAAATCAGGTACATCTTCCTCATTGATGAGATCATCCCAAACGGTGGCTGATCTTTCTTTCTTGAACAGGTCAATTTCATGCCTTGAGCCTTCGAATGCTAAAGCGCCTTGGTCAGTAAATTGCTTTGATAGGAAGAACGGGTTAGGCACAAATCGGGTTAGTGTCATTTCCCGGTTATTGAGGTAGCCTTTGGCCAGGCCGGCACCTGAGATGTACATTTCTCCTGCTATACCAACAGGTAGCGGGTTGAGGTTGCGATCCAGAATATACGATTTCGAATTGAACATTGGTTTTCCAATAGGCACCGTATCATCGATTTCGGTTGGATCTACCTCCCACAGGTGGGAATAGACAGTATATTCAGTTGGCCCATAGGCATTGGCGAACCGGCATGACTTAGCCCACTTTTCGGCCAGCTGGGTCGGGCACTCCTCACCTACTGAAACTACCCACAGTTCCTTGGATCGTCTGATTTGAGCAGGATCCAATTGCTTAAGCAGGGACGGTACGAATACACCAACTGCCACTTCGTTATTATTGATGAAGTTGAGCAATTCTTCTACTTCCAGTTTGTTGGTGTCGAACATGCGCATGGTAGCGCCGTTGAGCAGGGCCATGAATGTTTCTCCTACTGCACCGTCAAAGCTATAGGAGAAGAATTGTAAAATATTTTTACCAGGCGCTACACCATATTGCGCTGCCTGCCATTTGCATAGATTGGCCACACTCATGTGTTCTACCACCACTCCTTTGGGTTTACCGGTAGAACCAGAGGTATAAATGACATAGGCAGGATCGCAGGGAACATTGATTATTTCGGGGTCAGTTGCAGCCGTTTCTAACGATTCTAACTGAACATCCAGCATAAACAGATTGCCCTGGAAGTTTGGCAGATTGTAGAAATAGTCTATTTGAGTGAGTAGCGTGGCAATCTTGGTATCCTCAAGTATGTAATCGATTCTGTCAGAGGGTAGTTTTGGATCTAAGGGAATGTAGGCGGCTCCGGCTTTTAGCACGCCCAATATGCCAATCACCATCATCTCTGACTTGTCCACCATCACGCCAACAAATTGGCCTGGGCCTATCTTAAATTCTTCTCTCAGGTGGTGTGCTAGTTGATTGACTTTTTCGTTTAACTCGGCATAGGTGAGCTGCTTTTCCTGAAATACCAGAGCAAGCTGGTCTGGGTTGTTTTGAACGTGCTCTTCGAACAGTTCAGGAATCACCTTGTCATGTGGAAACGCCCTTTCTGTGATATTGAAATCAGATAATATGTGCTGCTTTTCCTGCTCAGTCAGTATATCAATATCGCTCACCGGCACTTCCAGATCGCCCAAAGAGGCGATGATATTGGAGAAGTGTTTTTCAATGTGCTGGATGAAGTGATCTTGAAATAAGTTCTCCTTGTATCTCAATTCAATTTGAAAAGTCTCTCCTTCACGCTCAATATCAGCAATAAGATCGTAGTTGGCACTATCAGAAATTTCGTGATGTGTGTGGTGATAGGACAGCAGGACATTGGTTGCTAATGCACTAGGCATACCTATTAAGTCCAAAGGGTAATTCTGGTAGGTATAAGCATGTTTCACCAGATCTTGAACCTTACTAAGGTGAGCTTTGAAGGTGCTATCGCTTTTCACTTCTACCGCGAGCGGTACTTTTGACGTAACGGCGTTTTCAATTTTAAGACTTTTATGAAGCGGTGAATCTATGATCACCTTGTCTTCCTGGGCATACTTAGTGAGCAACAAACTGAACGCAGACAGCATACAAACCAGTGTACTGTTTTCTTTTCGGCCTGTAATTGAATGGATATTATCGGCTAGTTCAGGAGCAAGCATAAACGTGTGTACCCTGAATGTACTATTGTCTAAAAGGTTCCCTTTTCTCTTTTGTCTGAACTCAAAGCCAGAAGGGTACTCTTCGGCAAGGCCTCTCCAAAATGCTTCATGCGGCTTGAATTTACTCCCTGTGTATATAGCGCGATCTAGTTGTGCCATGCGACTTCTTTCTTTTTAGATTCTTCTTAGCTTAATATTTTCGTATTACCTGCTCAATTACATTTCGAGCATGGATTTCATGAATTCATCTTGTTCGTCTTGCTCGTCCTGAGAACTAGTCAGGGTCAAAGCGTCAACGGCTACTTCTGGCTGTGCAGTAACTGCTTGTGCCAGGTGTAGGTAGTTGTCAATGATCTGTTCTATCCCGTCCTCACTGAGTTGATCGTTGTTGAATGCAACAATCACCTTTATTTCATTCTCCACTTCTTCAAACTTGAAACTGATCTGATGCCCCATATTTCCCATGTAGCCTATATCAGCACCTTCAATTTCCAGGCCGTGTTCCGCGTCACCTTGCTGCACTTTATTCTGCAATTGCGACATGATTTGGAATAACTGCGTATCGGAAGCCTCATCAGTTTGGAGGTCACCGATGATCAGGTCTATTGGATAAGCCTGGTGCTCATAAGCCTTCAGAAACTGTTTTTTGGTTCTCTTAAGTAAAGCCTTAAAGGTGTCTCCAGCTTCTATTCCAATCCGAACCGGCAACATATTGACATAGTAACCGATCTGATCTTCCAATTCGATTCTATCTCGTCCAGTTACCGGGACACCAATCAGAAGGTCGGCATCGCCGCTGTATTTGTTGACGAGCAGTGCCAGGAGTGAGTGCATCACCATAAAGAGGCTTGCGTCATTGTGCTTGGCTATCTTCTTCAATTGGCCAGCCAATGATTCTTCTATGACAAAACCTGTGGCCCCTTCATTCGAAGCTTTATCGCCTGATACTTCTTGCTGTAATATGGGGAAGCTGGTGGCAGCTCCGAGGTCTTTCAGTTCGCTGATCCAAAAGTCGCGAAGCTTTTGACGTTTTTCTCCCTTGAGCTGATCATTGTGCCAGGCTGTATAATCCTTGTACTGGATTTTGAGCGGCTTGGCTTTGTATGGTTTTCCAATGAGCTGGGCGCTATATCTTTCGAAAAGCTCTTTGAAAAGCACTTCGATAGACCAAGCGTCTGCAATGGTGTGATGCGTGTTCAGCAATGCCAGATATTGCCCTTCAGAAATGCTATAGATATGACATCTGATCAACGGGCCAGACTCCAAGGTGAAAGGTTGCTCGGCGGCGATCTGGGCTTTTCTTTTGGCTTCATCCAAAGGTTGAGGCTCATGACTCAAATCCACACTATCCAATCGGAAGTCAACTTCAGTTGGTAGTTTGACAATTTGCCTGGGCGCACCATCTACTTCTTGAAAAACCGTACGTAGGCTTTCATGCCGCTCTATTAAACCTCGAAAAGCTGTTTCCAAGGCTTGACGATCCAACTGACCTTTGATGATGAAAGCTTCTGGCATATTGGAAATATTGGCGCTATTGCCAGCCTGATTGAGCAGCCATATTCTCTTTTGGGCATGGGACAGTTCATATGAATCCTGTTCTTTGACTTTGGCAATCTGGGCCACCGAGCTTTCCTCAGCATGCTTGCTTTCTATCAAACTGGCTATGGCCGAAATGCTCGGGTGTGCGTATATATCCGCTACATTCAGTAATACTTTAAATTGCTTGAACAGCCTGGAAATCATCTGAATGGCCTTTAGCGAATTGCCTCCGAGTTCGAAGAATGAAACATCAGTGCACAGTGACTGGTCTGTTTTTAACACCTGCTGCCAAATATTTTCGATACCACTTTCCGTAGCCGTTTTCTCTACTGCATCGCCCGGCTCGTTGATGGACGTTTTAACAAACTCCGAAGGATGCGGAAGTGCCTGTTTGTCTACTTTACCATTCGCGTTAAGCGGAAATTGATCCAGTTGAATCAAATAAGTGGGTACAATACTTCGGTTGATCCTCACTGACAGGCTCTCCCTAAGCGCTTCAATATTGACCTGTTCTTTGGCTGTAAAATAGGCTGCTAATTCTATTTGCGACTCTTCACTCTTCCAGGGTTTAATTATTGCAGCGGTGATGCTTTCTTCTTGCAGCAAAGCTTGTTTGATCTCGCCTGGTTCAACCCGGATACCATTTACTTTGACCTGATCATCCCTACGGCCTTTTATGGCGATGTTTCCATCAGGCAAATAGGCTCCAAGATCACCGGTTCTAAACACAATATTCTCTTTGTCTTCAGCGATTGGGCTGGCTACAAATACCTGATCATTGAGTGCTTGATTATTGTAATATCCTTTGGACAAGTACTCGGTCTTAATGTAAATCTCCCCTGTCTCCCCAGCTTTACAACGTTTACCATTATCAGCGATAATGATTTCCGTACCCGGCATGGCGTGACCAATATGAACCATCTCTGCAGGCTCATCTGGCAACTGGTTTATTCTATGGAAAGTCTTGAGTAAAGTCGTTTCGGTCAGACCGTACAGGTTGATGAGTTCTATTTCCTTCGATGCTTTTTTCTGCCACTCCTGTACATCTCGAACATACAAGGGTTCACCAGCCAGCAATATCTTTTTAAGATTATCCAAAGCACCGGTTTCCATATCCCTGGTTATCATCCGGAAAATAGATGGAACGGTGTGCATGAGGTTGATCCGATTGTCTCTAAGCCAATCAACCAATTGAATGGTATTGGCTTTTACTTCCTTCGTAGGAAAGCAAATCGTACCTCCGGCGCATAGTGGCACAAGTATATCCCTAAAGGAGGCGTCAAAGGTGTGTTGAATGAGTTGACTGACACGAACAGTTGAGTCGATACCAAACTCTTCTATTTCCCACTGGATGAAATGACTCAGGCTTTTATGTTGGCCGAGGATTGGTTTGCCTTTCCCGGTAGAACCTGAGGTATAAAAGATGTAGTTGCTATCATCAAGGGCTACATTGACTTCTGGGTTTTCACTGAACGGCACAAGGTCATTAACAACTTCTGCCCCTCCCTTCTTGACCGTTAGGCCAACTTCATCCAATATTATGAGATATGATAATTGAATATTCAACGTATCTAGTAAAGACAACACTTTGGATTCGAACTCTGGTGTGGTAACCAAAATGCCATGAAAGGTGTCTTCGAATATCTGTTCTAACCTGGCCTGGGCAAAGTGGATATCCACAGGCATGTAGATGGCTCCTGATTTAAATGAGGCCAGCATAGTTTTGACCAGTGCAACGCCGGGCTCAAGCACAGCAGCAACGATGGTATCCTTGCCCACACCAATTGAAGTAAGCACATGCGACAGTGCATTGGCTTGACCGTTCAGTGCTTGATAGGTTATCTGATCTTCTGCTACTTCAATGGCACAATGGTCAGGAAACCGCTCTGTAATGGCTTCGAACTGCTTATGTATGAGTTTTAAATCTGGCACTTTCTTATCTTTTCTTTGATCACTTTAAACTTTCAATGGTTCGTGTATCACCTGGCCATCGCTAAGGTGGTAGCACTTATCGACAATCTCTTTGACCATCAAATCAATTGCATCCACATAGGGTATATCGAGCATGGACTGTTTGATCACCAGTTGTACTTCAGAGCATCCTCCCACCATCACTTCAGCACCCTTGGCTTTTAATCGAGGGATAGTAAACATGAATAGGTCTCTGGCCTCCTGTGAAATCACCGATGACTTTAACCCATTGTCCATATAGACTGAAGTCATGAAGAAGTTCTCCTGATCCTCTTCGTCCAGTAATACCGGCTCCAGCCCATATTCATCGTATATCTGATGAAAGAGTCCTGATTTAATGGTTCCTGTAGTGGCTAGTAAACCTACCTTCGTTCTGTCGGGATAATTTTTCCTGATAAAACGAGCCGTGAGCTCTACCGGGTGCAACACATTCGCTTTGGTATGTTTGATTACTTCAGGATAATAATGATAGGAAGTAATGCAGGCCATAGCGACCAGGTCAACTTCATTCTGATCCAGTATTTTGACCGATCTTAATATTTCGGGAAGGGAAGACGCTTCTCCATAGACTATGGCCTTTGTCCGGTCTGGAATCCTGGAATTACTATGAATGAATACTTCCGGAAACTCCTGGTCGGTCAATGCTGGGGCATACTCCACTAATTTGGAGAAAAAGTCCGATCCAGCCCTGGCTCCCATGCCACCGACTATACCTACTTTTTTCGTACTTCGTCTTTTTTGATCCGTCCCTTTCATAATGATTGGTTTTGCGTTGAATTGACAGTTATGACATACTTACAACCACTTTTCTCTCTCCTGTATAAGGCCAACGTCCATGACAGGCCATGACATTATCTATGATCAATAGATCACCTTTTTGCCACTTTACCGGCACAGTGACTTTATCAATGGCTTCTTTAATTGAGGTCACCTGCTCCTTAGTAATGGGCGTACCATCACCAAAAGTGACATTCATCGGCATGGCTTCTTCATCTCCATCATACATGAGCATCAATGTCTCATAGATTTCTTCCTCAAGGTGTGATGCATGAAACTGATCGATCTGATTGAACCACACTTTTTCGCCAGTCTTAGGGTGAGTGATGATGCCATCCCTGATATGCTCTACACGAATACCTCCATCTTCTTTCCAATGAAATTCGATCTCTCGCTCCTGGCATATCTGCTCTACTGCTTCCCTGTTCTCAGTTTCAAAAGTATCCTGCCATGATGGGCCAAAGCCTTGTCCGCCATGTAGGTTTCTGATGTACCTTACTTTCCTGGATTCGATATCGGCTAAAAGCCCACTATCCATTTGCGCTATGATCTTCCTACCATCTGCAATGGGCGTCTCCCCTCCGGTTGCGGCAGGTATAATACAGCTGAAATAGAGCTTACCTGGCCATTTGTTAGAATAGGAAAGCTCATTGTGCAAAGTGATATAATGGCTTGGGTCGTATTCGGTGGAGGTATAAACACTCCCGGAAAGCTTGGTTCTGGGAGAATTACCGTCAACGTAATCCAGGAACTTGGGAGACATAGATTGCGTCACCTGCTCGAAGCCCTGGATATCCTCTATGGCTATACCCCTGACGAGGATCGCACCTGAAGTATGTAGATCTTCTTCTAATCTAGCTTGGTTGGTCTTATACCAACTGATGAAATCCGCTATACTGATTCCTGATTTGAAATCGATGCGTTGCGGGAAAGTCTCTGTCGAAATCTCGGTTTTGATACCTGAAGTTTCTGTTTCCATAATGATATGTTTACCGGTAAGCACCGGGATTATAAATTCAAATCAAATGATTCGTCAAACTCACCTATAGCTGATTGCGTCTCGGATGTTACATCCAATTCTATGTCGTCAAGCTTGAGTTGGGCATTCTGCGCTACCTGCTTGAGTAACTGAATCAGCCTGTCACCTAGTTTTATGGCCGTTTCTTCCTTGAAAAGCGCCATGTTATATTCCATTTCAAAATAGATATGGTCTTCGTCTTCCGAACCATATATCCACATATCTACTTTGCTGGTACTTAATGCTATCTCTACAGGCTCTACATCGAATTTGGTATGGTACGTTGTATCACCTGCCCTATTCCATGTGAAACCAAAGTCAATCAGGGTATTCTTGTAGGCGCCCCTTTCGAGATCAAGGCTTTCCACCAGCATATCCAATGGGTATAACTGATGCTCAAGTGCCTCGAGCGTATCCCCATAAACTTGTCTTAAGAATTCCTGAAAAGTGGCTCCTTCGTCGACATTAAACCTAAGTGCCAGTGTGTTGATGTAAAAACCGATCTGATCAGCGAGATCGTCATGCTCACGACCGGTAACCGGAGTGCCTATCACAAAGTCTTTTTGAGCCGTGTATCGGTAAATCAAGGTAGCGACCGACGCTAACAGGGTGAAATAAATGGTATGTCCATCTTGATTACCCAGCGTTCTAAGGCCTTGGGTCGTTTCCTTATCAACGGTCAAATAGACCCGGCCTCCTTTGGCTACATCTACCTTCTTTCTATCGTAGTCTAATGGCAGGTTAAGCACGGGAACAGGTTCTGCATATTTGTGATTCCAGTAATTGGCTAATTTAAGCCCGCTTTCTCCTTTGAGTTTTCCATTGTGCCATGCTGCATAGTCTTTGTAATGTATCCTCAACGGCTCCATTTCAACTGGTTTGCCGGCTACTAGCCCATTGTATAATGTCAGTAGCTCCGAGAACATAATTTCATTAGACCACCCATCAGTGATGATGTGGTGCATGACAAACATAAAAGCGTATTGATCATCTGACAGCTTAGTAAGCCTGGCACGCATCATAGAGCCAGTTTGCAGATCGAATGGCTTTTCAAAATCTTCGTATGCTTTGGCCTTGGCCATTTCCATGGCTTTAGGCTCTTGGCTCAAGTCCACATATTCCATTTCAAAACCGAAGTCCTTCTGGTTATGAACGACCTGGTAAGGTTGGCCATCTACCTGAGTGAAGGTCGTCCTGAGGATTTCATGCCTGTCGATAAGCAGTTCAAAGGCTTTTTTAAGCGCCTCAATATCCAAGTTCCCCGAAAATTTGAACAGACCCGGCATATTGAAAGAGGATCTTTTCTCTTCAAATTTATCTTCTATCCAAAGTCGTTTTTGCGCATGGGACACCGCATAGTGATAAGCTTTATCTAAGACATCAATGTGTTCCCAGACTGCCTTGGAGGCTTCTTTCACGAGTTGTACCTGGGACGCTATGGTAGGGAATTTGAATATATCTTTCAGTTGCACATCCACATCGAAAGCCCTTCTTATTCTCGATACCATTTGTATCACTTTGAGGGAGTGGCCGCCTATCTCGAAGAAGTTATCATCGAGCGAGTTAACCGGCGTTTCTAAGACATCATTCCAAATCTCCAGCAGTACTTTTTCAACATCGTTGGTAACTTTCAGTGTATCGCCTTTTGGCAAAGCAAGTTGTGGGTCAGGTAATTTAGATCTATCGAGTTTACCATTGGTTGTAAGAGGAATTTCATCCAACGCCATGTAGAATGAAGGTACCATGTATTCCGGCAATCGATTGGATACACTTTCCCTCAACACTGACGCTTCGATTTCCCCATCGGAGATATAATAGGCCGTTAAGTATGTGATGCCTTTGGCGTCTTCCCGGGCAACAACGGTGACTTCCTTTATGCCTTCTACTGCTGATATGGCCGCTTCGATCTCACCGGGTTCGATGCGATGCCCTCTTATTTTGATTTGATCATCTACCCTGCCGAGATACTCAATTTCTCCATTCGGCAGCCAGCGGCCTAAATCGCCGGTTTTATACATTCGGCTCGTTGCTTCCGAATCAGCGTAGGGATTCTCTACAAACTTTGCCTGTGTCATGGCTGGATTGCCCAAATAGCCCTTAGCTACCGCCAGACCGGCAATAAAGATTTCACCTGCCACACCCATGGGCTGTAGTTCATTTTCTTCATTGAGAATGAGCACATGAGCGTGGTCGGCCGGTTTTCCGATAGTGATCAACTCATCGGATGGACTCACTCTTTTAATCGTAGTTCCAACTGTTGCCTCAGTAGGCCCATATTCGTTGAAAATGGTCATGTCCGGATTTAGCGAAAACAAATGATCTACCTGCTTCTTGGTGAACTTCTCTCCACCGGCAATCAACGTTTTGACGTTCGTGCTTTCAATAGGCAGAAACATTAAGGCATTGATATGGGAAGGCGTCAGTTTCACTGCATTGACTTCACTATCCGGCGAGAAGATGTTTTCCAATACGTCTATGATCTCCTGGCCTTCATCATATATATGCACTTGGTCGCCCTTCAGGAGTGGGCAAAAGACACTTGGCATGGTAAGATCGAAGGTGATAGGTGTGAATAATGCGGTATGGTATATATCGTCTTCTCCGTAAAAACAACGGTTAGCCCATTGTAGAAAAACGGTGAAGCTGCGTTCGTATATTTCTACTCCTTTCGGTTTGCCCGTAGAACCTGAAGTGTACAATATATAGGCTATCTCTGCCGGAGCAGGCAGTGTTTCCAATTCTTGCACTGCTTCTGTTTCTATTTCTTCCACCGCCGTGACTGGTACGGGCGTGCCAGTAATAGTCGTGTCACTCCTTTGGCTAACCAAAATCAGTTTTGCGTCACTGTCGGCTAGAATGGTCTGGGTACGTTCTGCCGGTTGCTTGATATCGATCGGCAAGAAAGTACAGCCGCTTTTGGCTATCGCTAATAGCGCCACCACAAGCACTTCAGACCTCGGCATAGCTACAGCCACCACAGAGCCCCGTATCAGTCCGTGGTTCTGAATAATCGCAGTAGCTACTTGTGTCGATCGGTGGTTTAGCTCTTCACAGGTCAATGTTTGCTTACCATACTTGATGGCTATATCAGTTGGGTGATTTTCCGCATATGCTTCGAAAATGCGGATGTAGGACTGATGCGTTGGCTTGATCGCTTTTATGGGCGGGTTAAAGGCAGCAACTAATTGACGCTGCTCTTCAGGTGACATCAACTGAACATTGCCTAACGCATCCGTTTCAGGTACCGTCAATTGGTCAATGACATTCAGTAGATGCTTCTTTATCTGGTCTATAAATTCCCGGGTATATTGGTTGCTATCGAAAGAGAATTTGAAGGTCAACTCTTCTCCCGGGATGACCATCAGGTTAAATGCATAATTGGTCTGCAGGTATTCGTCTACATCCGTGACGGCCAATTTGTGGTCACTGTCAATTAAGCTAGCATCAGTGATTTGGCGGTCAACCGGGAAGTTTTCGAAAATGACAATATGGTCGATCAAATCCTGCTTCAGTGCGGTCAGGGTTTGTATATCGGCCAGGGAACTGTAGTGATACTTTCTACCTTCGATGGCGTCATCATGAAGCCTTCCTAACAATTTGTCTAGCCCCTCTTGAGGATCATATTTCACGCGGACAGGGACGGTGTTGATAAAGTGACCCAGAATTTCTTCTACACCATTGACCTCGACCGGCCTACCGGCGACGATTGTACCAAAAACGACGTCACGCGTATCATTATAGCGTGATAGTAATACGCCCCAAATGGCATTGACAAGTGTGTTTAAGGTAACGTTGTTGGCTGCCGCAAGCCCGGTTAATCGGCTGGTTTTGTCTTTTCTCAAGGTCAGGGCATCGATACCCAATGTATATTGGTCTGATGGTTTGCTGGCAGGTATGGTAGCCTGTTTTTCGTACCCCTGCAGATACTGCCCCCAATAGTTTCTTGAAGCTTCTGCCTCTTGCTGAAGCAACCATTCTATGTACTTATTATACTGAATGACCTGCGGTCTTTCCGGCAAGCTGTCTTGCTTCAGTAATGACTCGTAGATAGCATGAAACTCCCGATTGAGCAGATTAGCGCTCCAGCCATCCAAAATGATGTGGTGATGGCTTTGTATCAGTTCAAATTCTTTATCAGATACGTGAAGAATGGCTAACCTAAAGAGTGTGTCATTTTGAAGATCGAAACCGCGTTCTATGTCCTTATTCTTGAAATCTTCAATGTATCGATTGGCTTCTTCTTCGCTAGAATTTCTTAAGTCCTCGTAAGTAACTTCTATCTCCCTGTCTTGTAGAACTACCTGTAAAGGCTTGTCTACGTTTTCATGGATAAAGGCCGTTCGCATCACGTCATATCGCAATTTTAATTCGGTGATGGTCTCTCGTACTTTATCCATTTCCAACCTACCATGCATGCGATAAGAGAGCAAATGATGATAGGCTTTGGTCTCTTCATAAAGGACGTGAAAGAGCGTACCTTCCTGGATTGGTGATAATGTGTAGATGTCTTTTACCTGATGACCAAACTGCTCTTCTATGTCCCGAATTTGGTTGATTGCTAGCGTTTTGAGCGTAAGGTCATGCGGGGTGAGTTGAGTACGTTGCTGATCAATACAATGCGTAATCAGCGTTTGCAGATTGTTTTTATATGAAGCACCTAACTGCTGGATAGTGCTTACTTTAAACTGATTTGGACTGTATGAGATGGACAGGGTGAGTTGGCCTTCATTGATCATTCCCGATACGTCAAGGCATTGTTTCAGTATTCTATTGTCACTTATCTCAAATTGAGTGGGTTCGTCAGCTATTCTATATTGACCATTTTCTTTGAATGTATCGAATTGTCCCAGGTAATTAAAAAGTACATCCGGTTCTTTATCAAAATCGATATCTGCCGTATGTTCCGAATCAGATAAGTGCCTGAGCATGCCATAACCGATTCCCTGGTTGGGCGCCTGCCTCAGTGCCTCCTTGGCTTCAGATATATAAAACGACAGGTCATCAATATGCTCAGTGTTCAACACCACGGGATGAATAGTTGTAAACCACCCAACGGTTCGACTGATGTTTAGATGCTCAAACAGTTCCTGTCTGCCATGTCCTTCGAGGGCAATGGCAATACGTTCGCTGTCATAAAACTGCCGCAGGCTCATGATCAGGGAAGCAATTAGCAAATCATTAATTTCTGTGTTGTATGCTTCGTTGGCCTTGGTCAGTAGTTGGTTAGTGAAATCCTGGTTGAGTGTTAAGGAAATATTTTCCATTTCGCCTACACGTGCTTCCTCATAATCAAAATCTTTATTGATCTTTCTGAAGTCCTGATCTAGAAGTCCTTTCCAATATGCTTTTTCCTTCAAGAATGCTACACTATAAGCGTGAGATTGAAGTTCTCGTGACCATGATTGGAACGAAGTCGTTTTCAGCGGCAAGGCAGCCTCTTTACCAGCTTTATATTGCTGGTATAAGCTATCAATATCTTCAAGTAGTATTCTCCATGAAATGCCGTCAATCACCAGGTGGTGTATGGCTATGAGCAATCGGTCACCATCGGACATTCTGAAAAGTCCAAGGCGCATAAGTGGCCCTTTGTTCAGGTCAATTCCTGACTGAATCTCTTTCATTTTAAGATTCATCTCCTTCACCGCATTATCAGAAGAAGAAAGATCAAATATCTCAAGAGATACAGGGTAGTCCGAGGCATGATTAGTTTGCTTGATCTGGCCTTTGCTTAGATCGAAGGTCATGCGTAAAGCATCATGATGCGACTGAATCTTCTGAAAAACAGATTGCAGTATTTGTTCATCAAAACCATTTTCGGCGTAAATCAGCACGGACTGATTATGATGGTGAAGGTCTTCTTCATTGTCGGCAAAGAATTCAGCCTGAATAGGCGCGAGCGCTACTTCTCCTTCCACTTGACCTTGGTCAATTTTCTGATCAAGCTGCACGACATAAGACCAAAGTTGTTCGATGTCAGGGTATAGGAAAATATCCCTTACTTGCAGTTTATAGCCACCTTTATGCATTCTGGCCGCAATCTGTACCGCTTTAATAGAGTCCCCACCCAACAAGAAGAAGTTATCTTTTATGCCGATATTATCATTATCAAGAATGTCTTGCCACACACTGATCAGGGTTTCCTGAATCTCATTCTGAGCTTTTACATGTTCGGTTGTCCCGTTGAGCGGTAAGGCATTGAGTGCCAGGAGGGCTTTGCGATCAGTCTTTCCATTGGGGGTTAAAGGCATCCTCTCCAAATCGAAAAACTGTGCTGGCACCATATAGTCTGGCAGCTTATCCAGCATGTGGGCTCTGAGATTGGACACGCCTACTTTGTCATGAAGCACCATAAAGGCCATCAACTGAGCCGAGCCTTTCTGCTCTGATAATACTACTGCAGTTTCTTTGACTTGCTCGTGGCTGGCTAATGCACTTTCTATTTCCCCCAATTCTATGCGACGGCCATTTAGTTTAATTTGGCTGTCGGATCTTCCCAAAATATTCAAGGTGCCGTCTTCGTTCCAACTTCCGATATCCCCAGTTCTATAAACCGTATCGTTGCTATCCAATACCGGGTTCTGAATAAACCTATCAGCCGTCAGCTCGTCCCTTAGATGGTAACCTGGGGCTACACCGTGCCCGCCAATCAATACTTCCCCTTTCGCTCCAACAGGCACCAACTGTCTATCTTCATCGACTACATATATTTGCGTATTGGCTATCGGTCGTCCTACGTTGAGTTGCTCAGAAGATTTCAGCGCCGCACATGTTGACCATATTGTCGTTTCAGTGGGGCCATATACGTTGTAGAGGCTGGCATTTGTTTTTTCACGAACACTATCCAGTACATGCTGAGGCAGCTTTTCACCTCCAATCACTATTTTCTTCGTCTCTTTCAGAAAATATTGCGATTGCACATCCTCTGATATGAGCCTAAGTAATGACGGTGTAGTTTGAAGTGCCGTGATAGGAGTCCGGTTGTTCGATTTTGCCTCCTTGAAGGTTTGCATCAACTCGTTGAGTAGAGGTAGTCCTTGCATGACTTTATCATAGCTAAGGCCAAAATCAACCAAACAGGCCACTTCTGTTACGCCAATGGCGGCTACTTTTCTTATCAACTTAGCACAACTCTCTTTAGTCCCTAGCAATGCCGCTGTTTGCCAGTATCTTTGGAAGGCCAGATCGACCAACTCTTCCATAATCTCGTCACTGACTTCTTTTTTGAGGTCGATATCAACGCTCTTGGCCAGTTTCCCTAACAACCCTATGCTTGATCGTAAGTATCCTTTGAACGGCCCGCTCACTTCATTTTCAACTGTATCCAGATCTTGCCCCAGGTAGGTGTGTAGCATGATTACTACTTGCCCTTTCTCAGGATCATATCCATTTTCAGTCAAGGCTTTTTTATAGATAATGATCTTTTCAGCTAGGTCTTCTACTTCCTGCCCCAACAAGTGGGTTAGAATATTCGCCCCAATTTTTCCTGCGCTTTCAAATGTGGCCGGACTACCTGCCGCGGTGACCCAGATAGGCAATTCCTTCTGAATAGGTCTTGGGAAAATCTTAATATCTACTTCTTTTCCCAGGCCATTCCCCCTCTTGATCGATTCACCTTGCCAAAGTTTTTTGAGCTGTAAGATGTTATCGTACATCAATTCAACTCGATTCTCGTACCGATCAGGAAAGAAGATAAAGTCATCTGCATGCCAGCCCGAAGCTATGGATAAACCAACCCGGCCTCCGGACAGGTTGTCTACCACAGACCATTCTTCTGCTACCCTGACAACATCATGAATCGGAAGCACCACACTACCCGATCTTATTTCCACATGTTTGGTGGAGGTGGCCAACGCCGCACCGGTGATAGCCGGGTTTGGATATATTCCTCCAAACTCATGGAAATGCCTTTCAGGTGTCCAAACTGCCTTGAATTGATGGTCATCGGCAAACTTGGCGGTATCCAAAAAGAGTTTGTATTTGTCGGTTTCTTCCTGGTCATTCTGACTGGAGAAATAAAAGAAACTGAAGTCTATCTGTGGGTTGGTACGATTGGTTACAAAGTGATCAAAATCTTGAACTTGCAGTATGTCTTGCTTAATGGTTGTTTCTATGCCATTGCATATCGTCCATACCAACTCCAGGATAGAAATATCGAATGAGACAGATGTGACAGCCAGTAAATGATCATCAGAGGTGAAATCTAACGATTCAGTCATTCCCCGAGAGAAATTCATAAGATTACCGTGTGTGATTTTCACTCCTTTCGGCTTACCTGTAGAACCTGATGTGTAGATCATATAAGCCAAGTCTGCAGCTTCGATGCTGAGCTTTGGAAGTGTGTTTCCATTGGGTAGGCTGTCTATCAGTGTTGATAAACTGATCATTTTATAATCACTATCCTTTTGCACGGCATCGCCTTCATTGTCCAGAATGACAGCTTTGCAACCGCTATCTTCCAGCATAAAATTGATGCGTTCTTCCGGGTATTCCGGGTCAATGGGCAAGTAGGCCGCTCCGGATTTCAGAATGGCCAGTATATACATGACTGTCCATTCCGAGCGACCGATCATGACCGCTACCAGGTCTCCTTTGCTTATGGCATATTCACTAATTAAGTGACTGGCTATGGCATCTGATGTCTCTGATAATTCACGGAAGCTATAAGACTTATTTCCGCAGTGAATAGCCGGTTTTTCAGGCGTTCTAACACACTGGGCTTGCAATAGCTCCAAAACAGTGCCCTGCTGCACTTCAACTTCTGTATCATTTACTTGCTCAAGAAAACGTTGCTGACTGTCCTTAGAATGAACCGAAATAGACTTTAAAGGCGCGCTGGTATTCGACAAAAGGTTGTCTAACACATTTACATAGTACTGCGCCAGCAGGTCAATGTAGGTTTGCGTATAAAGCTTTTCGTCATGGCTTATGACTAATTGATAACCCTTGTTTTGCGATTCGATTTCAAAGTGAATGGCACTTTTGTCTCTCGCGTATTGAGATAAAGGGCGGATGGCATTGTAGCTAAATGCTACCTGAAAGGGCTCTTCAGCGGATATGCCCACATTAGCTTGCAGTAATTCCAAGACAGATTGAATGTCGCAGTGGCCGGCATTTTCAATTTCCTGGTATTGCGTTTTGATGTCACTGACCAATTCTTTTACTAACCTTTCCCCGTTCAGTTCAGGAGAGAAGAATGTGGGCTGCTCAGCTACAGTTTCTGTGTTACTGACTATAACGGGTTTTTTAATACCATACCGGTAAAGCAATGTGCTTAAGGCACTTAATAGTAGCAGGTATTGGTTGTGCTGGTTTTCCTTAGAACGGGACAATAATCTCTCAGCCACTCCCTGAGGCAAATCAGTCACGGACTTAATAGTCGCACCATTACCGACAGTCGTACCGTTGGTTGGGAAACCCTCTGGTTCGGCTTTTTTGAGCTTATTATAGTAGTAGTCTTTCGCTATTTGATTAGCAAAGTCGGCATTCATGGTTATACACTTAGTTAGTTGGTCTAGGTTACTTGTTGTCTCCGAAGGCTCGTTTAGCGCTTCGCAGGAACAGTTACGCTATTATTTTTTTTAAAGATCCATTTCTACGAATCGGTCTTTATCATCTCCCGTAGTCGGTTTTGATTCTTCGCGAATCAGCTCCTTCAGGGTCAAGCTGTTATTATCTATCGTTTTGTGCATCAATCGTTCGAGCAGGTTGATCATATATGATATGCGCTCTGGGTTGAACAAGTTGATGTCGTATTCTACACTCAATTTCAAAACGTCCGCTTCTCTGATATAAGCAAAAGAAAGATCGTACTTACTGATCTCCACTTGCCTTGGGTATTCTGTCATTTTCAGGTCTTCGGCCATATTATTTGCGTCACTATGTGGCATGATTTCCTGCATTTCAATCATGACATCAAACAATGGTGACCGGCTCAGGTCTCTGGGTATTTTGAGCTCTTCCACCAATTTATCAAAGGGATAGATTTGGTGCTCATAAGCGCCGAGGGTGACTTCTTTCACTTTGGCAATCAACCGAGTGAATGTATCCTCTTCAGAAAAATTGATTCTGATTGGAAGTGTGTTGATGTAAATACCAATTTGATCTTCTAGCTCCCTCTTCGTTCTGCCCGCAATAGGCGTTCCGATTACGATGTCCGTCTGCAGGGTTTGTGCATAGAGCATCACGCTGGTAGCGCCTAGCAAAGTCATAAACAAGCTGGTACCATCCTTCTGGCTTAGGGCTATGATCTGTTCACTCAAGTCCTTATCGAAATGATGCGTGATGTGACGGCCTTTGTATTCCTTTACTTTTGGGCGAGGATAGTCTGTCGGTAAGGATAGCACCGGGATATCACCGGCAAAAACCTGATGCCAGAAATCCTGATGTAATTTCAGTTTCACGCCGCTCAACTCATCACGCTGCCATGCACAGTATTCTTTGTACTGAATGGACAATGGTAGCAAATCAGGCTGGGTTTGCTCAGAAATATGCTTGTAGAAAGTAGCGATATCCTTGAGCATCACTTCCAGCGACCACCCATCTGAAATGAGGTGATGCATGGTAAACAGGAAGAGGTACTTTTGCTCGTCAAACTTGAGCAGTTTGGTTCTCAACAATGGCCCTTCTTCCAGGTCAAATCCTAAAGTCTGTTCGTCCAATACTGCTGCATCCAACGCTTCTCGGGATAAAGTACCGGTTTTATCTTCATACTTCAGTGCAAAGTCACGCTCGTTGATATCCAAAATACGTTGCATGGGTTGATCATCAACGGTGGTGAATACAGTGCGCAGGCTTTCATGGCGTTCGATGGTAGATCTAATGGCAGCAGAGAAGGCTTTGACGTTAATATCTCCTTCTATCTCGTAAGCCAACGGCATGAGATAAAGGTTCTTGCTTTCTTCGAATTGAGATTCTATCCAGAGTCTTTTTTGTGCATGAGATACGGGGTAGAACTCCTGCTTTGCTATCGGCTTGATGGTCGAACTTTCAGGCTGAACCACTTCTTCTGGCAAACGTTCCCGGATGTAATCGGCAATGTCATTTACAGTGGCATAGTCGAAGAGTTCATCGAATTCCATAGTAACGCCGAATTCACTTTCAATGCGGCTGATCACTTGCGTGCCGTTGAGAGAATGCCCTCCTATATCAAAGAAATCGTCATCTAAGGCTATCTCATCTGCCTTTAGCACTTCGTACCAAATAGCCAGTACTTTATCTTCTATGCTTTTGGGTTCGCCAGTTGCCACTTCGGCTAGTACTTCTGTATTGGTGAGATTATCATCTTGATCTTCAGTCGCATTGACCAGGAAGAATGGGTTTTCACCTATTTTATCAAGAGAGAACTTGCCTACCGCTACATTGGTTTTGGGCTGACCCATTACAAGTTTGAATACATCTACGCCCTCTTGATTAGAAAGCATTTCGGTTGTGTCCGTTACCTCGCCATTCCTGGTCGACATTCCCGTCTCTCCCCATCCTGTCCAGGCTATAGATATAAACTGGGTATCACTATTACCCATTGCTTCACTCACCGCATTTTGAAAGGCATTGGCCAATGCATATTCTGTACTATGCTTTTGCGGGAAAAGCGCATTCAATGACGAAAACGACACGAAAAAAGACGGGTTCAATACCTTGGTCAGTTCAATCAAATTTGCTGTACCGGACACTTTGGGTGCTAACACATTATTCAACTCCTCCTCTGATTTCTCAGCCAGCGGAGTCGATTTATGCGGTACTCCAGCCGCATGAATAACGCCATCAACTTTACCATTCCCTTCTTTGATCTCTTCAATCACTTTGGCCAAAGCCTCTTTGTGTGAAACATCGACCGAGTAATATTGAATAGCATTTCCTTTCTCTTCTAGTTGCCTGATGGCATCTCTGAGTTCGGCATTTCCTTCCGTAAGAGTCCTTCTACCTAGTATAATGAGCTTGGCATTATGAGCGTTCACAAGCGATTTGCCCACCTCAAAACCTATACCCGATGCGCCTCCACTAATCAGGTAGGTTCCTCCATGCTTAATCAAGTTGGTATGAGCACTTCCAGCACTGAAAGGCACTATGTTTTGTACATACCGTTCTTGCTGATGGTAGGCACTAATTCTACTGGTGTTATCGGCTGCAAGTGCTTCTTCCAGTACTTCGGTTAATACCTGTGCATCGACACTTACGTCAAAGTCTACTAGGCTTATCGTCAAGTCAGGATGGTCAGAAATGAGGGATTTAACCATGGCTGCACCAGCGTTGTTCAATAAGTCAATTTTGCCGGTACCTTCGATGTCAAACGCACCTTCCGTAATAAAAACCATGGCTGGTTTATGTCCTTCCAGATAGGCATAAAGGGCTTTGATCAGCGCCAGTCTTGCCTGAACAGCGTCGTTTATGCTATCAATTTGATCAAGGGTTATTTCTAATTTAGGCCAATCAACAATGATCGTGTCAGGGTTGAACACACCTTCAACAGCATCAAAGAACGCTTTGGCTTCAGCTATTCCGTCCGCTAATGAAATTTGCTTTACTTCTTTCTGGCTCGATATAAGCTCATCGGTAATAGTTGACGATTTCGCTTTATAAGAAGATAGTATCAACACACGTTCTCCTGAAATGGGCTTTCGTTTATGGCGAGTAGGTGTTTTGATCCAATTGGTTTGAAAACACGATTGCGCTACTTGAGTATCAATGATTGGAGCTGCTTCAGCAGCCCAGCATCGTATCCTTTCGAAGGGATAGGTAGGTGCGCTAATTGTTCTAAAAGCACCTTCCCTATAGAAGGATTTCCAGTCAGGGATAGCCCCCAGTTCATACAACTGCTTGATGTCAAGGGTGGCATCGCTCAATGATTCACCAGTTAGCGCTGACAATACTTCAAGATTGCTGAGCTCTTCTTTCCACTCCTTCAATGTTGCCGATAAAATACCGTGCGTACCAACTTCTACGAACAGTAAGTCCCGGTTGATATTGAGACGATCAACAGCACTGCGCAGTTTACTTTTATCGAGTGGCTGAGATAACGCTTGGTCTTCCACCTTTTTCACAACATCGGTAAACTGGATTTCCTTATTGATTAGCTGTTTGGTCACTTTTCCTATACCTGTCGCAATGATGGTCTTGACCTGAAAGCCTAGTGAGGAGATCAGGTTAAACAGGACATATTGCTGAAGGACGATCTTCACTGATTCAGAACCGTATTGACCGCCAAGCTTTTCTATCATTCCATTTACTTCCACTCCAAATTGTGGAAAGCTTTGTAAAAGCTGCTCTTCTACTTCGGTAGGTATTCCTTCACCAGAAAAAAGCAGCACCAAAGACTTCTCTTTGAGTCGTATCGGGCTTCTTTCATCCTGCTCAAGGGATGTGACTAGCTGCTCTATTTGATGAACAATCTCTGTTTTGTCTGTACCCTCGATCAAAACACGGTATTCGTAGTCACCTCGTCCCTTGTTGAGTGTGTAAGTAACATCCGCAAGGCTCTCCTCGGTTGCTGCCAGAAAATCATTTATGTTCTTCAGGTAGTCAATCAGTACAGCACTAGAACGCGCCGATGCCTTCAACATAAACCGATTTACTGAGTCGGTAGCATTGGTTTTCTCTATTGGTTCTGGCTCTTGTAATACCAAATGCGCGTTGGTACCGCTCAGGCCAAACGAGCTAAGGCCGGAAAGCCTGGCATGTCCATTTCTTTTCCATGGCTTCAGTTCAGTATTGACGTAAACCGCGGTGTTTTCAAAGTCTATGAAAGGGTTAGGCTCATGGAAGTGCAGAGAAGGGAATATTTCCTGGTTGTCGATCGCTAAGAGTGATTTGATCAAGCCAGCTACGCCTGCTGCATTGTTCAAATGCCCAATATTGGTTTTCAAGGCGCTTAGCGCACAAAACTTCTTCTTATCTGTAAACTGGTTAAAGGCATCTGTCAATCCCTTGAATTCTATAGGGTCGCCCAATTTGGTGCCGGTGCCGTGCACTTCTACATAGTCAATTTGCTCTGGCATGACATCGCTGCGCTTCCATGCTTTGTGGATCACTTCGGTTTGGGCAGTAGGACTAGGTGCAGTAATACCGTTAGAACGATTGCCGTCATGATTGATGGCACTGCCCTTTATAATGCCATAGATGTGATCGCGATCCCGCGTGGCTTCACTCAACCTTTTTAGAATGACTACTCCACCACCTTCTCCACCACCGGTGCCATCTGCATTGGCATCAAAAGTTTTACTTTTTCCGTCGAATGATTGTATGCCCAGATCGGCAGGCCCTTGCTTCATTTCCGGGAAAGTAGTCAGGATATCGATGCCTCCGGCTATGGCCATATCGGCTTCTTCTAGCAAGAGTTTCTGACAGGCTTCGTGTACAGCTACCAATGATGAAGAACAAGCTGTGTCAATCATCAAACTTGGCCCGGTCAAATTGAGTGTATAGGAAATTCTACCGGCTTGCATAGCGTGTAAATTCCCTGAGTAGACAGTAGCGTCATAGTCGTCAATAAGATCGCTGTAGTCTGAGTAAGGGTTGCCGCCAATAAATACGGTGGTAGCACTACCCTCGATTTCCTTGAGACTATAACCGGCATCTTCCACAGCTTCGCAAACCTTTTCCAATAGAATGCGCTGTGCGGGTTCTATTTGCTCTGCCTCTTTTTTAGAAATGTTAAAGAACTTATGGTCAAAGAAGTCGACACGATCCAAGAAGCCAGTGATCTGATAATCCTTGGTACTATCAATATTTGAATAGGCCATTCTCTCTGGAGACAACTTCCTGACGCTATCCTTACCACTTCTTAAATTATTCAAGAATTGCTTAAGGTCATTAGCCTCGGGAAAAATGCCACTCATCCCTATGATTGCGATATACTCTCTTGACTCCATAAGCTTGTTATTAGCTTTATACTTCTATTCCTTCTGTTATCCCATTTTCTTGAAGTTCTTCCGTCCCAATGTACTCTCCTAAGGATCGGATCGAATTATATACAAACAGGTCTGCCACCGTAATACTGTCGGGAAACCTGTCTAATACTTTTTTATGTAAACTGATTATTTTCAATGAGTTACCTCCTACTTCAAAGAAGTCATCCGTAACACTTACTTCTTCTACGCCTAATACCTGCAGCCAAATGGACTTTATGGTTTTCTCGGTTTCGTTCTCCGGTAACACAACAGTACCATTTCCATTCGACGACACCGTAGTGGGATCGGGCAGGTTTTTTCTGTCTATTTTGCCACTCACCGTTTTCGGGAATTTATCGATTGGTATGATGTGCGTAGGAATCATATACTCGGGTAGGAACTGCCTGAGGTATGTCTTCAACGTTTTGGCATCCGCTCCTTCATTACCGGTATAATAGGCCACCAATTGATCTTCTTGGTTGCGGTCTTTTCTCAGTGTGACTACAGCATGCCCAACCGCATCAGATGTGTTGAGTATATTTTCTATCTCATCCAATTCTACCCGGTGCCCTCTCAGTTTCACCTGATTGTCCTTTCTCCCTAAAAACTCAAGGTTGCCATCAGGTAGCATGCGCACCAAATCCCCGGTTTTATACAATCGATCTCCATCGACGAATGGATTATCGATGAAACGTTCAGCGGTCATTTTTGGTCGGTTGAGATAACCTAATGCCACACCTGAACCGCCAACATAGAGTTCTCCCACATTGCCTTTACCTACCAGTTGCATAAAATCATCGAGTACATATAAGCTCGTATTGGCTATGGGTTTGCCAATGGGAATATTGGCTTTTCCAGCGTCCTCGGCACTCACCTTATACGTCGATACGCATACAGCGCATTCAGTAGGGCCATAAGCATTGTAATAATCGGCGAAGCTTGCGCATTTAACAGCGTCTTCTACCTTGGCCGCCTCTCCTGCTGTGATGATAACCCTAAGCGATTGTAGTTGATCTAAATTCAGTGCGTTTAAATATGACGGTGGCAGCGTAACTACGCTAGTCTCTTTAGCATTGATATAAGCGGTAAAAAGCTCAGGATCTTGAATTTCATCCCTAGGCACGATCACCAGCGTTGCTCCTGCGTAGATACTCATGAACATCTCATAGACGGAAGCGTCAAACGATAGCGATGCAAATTGCAGTACATTATCGCTGGATGTCACACCAAATCTTTGTACCTGATCCAATGACATATTTACATTGCTTCCATGCCTGACCAAGGCACCTTTTGGTTTCCCGGTAGAACCTGAAGTATAAATCAGGTAAGCAGGGTCATCAGGTGAGATGTCTTTGTCCAGGTTTTGCTCGTCCCATGTATTCGATGTTTGCAAGAATTCTTGCATAGAAATCAGACTGACTTGATGGTTCAAGTCATCAATAGGGGCTATTCCTTCTCCTAGTATCAAATGTTCAACTCCAGCATCGTCGAGGATATAATCCAAACGTTCTATAGGGTAAGCGGGATCTAAAGGCATATAAGTTGCTCCCGCTTTGAGTATACCCATTATGGCCACCATTACTTCTGGATTACGCTCTCCTATCAGTCCGATGATTTTCCCTTTAGTTTCTCCAACCTTGCCCATCAGATGACGTGCAAAGCGATTGGCTTGGCGGTTCAGTTCATCATAGGTCAAAGTATTATCCCTGCATACCACTGCTATTTCAGCGGCATGGGTTTTGGCTTGTCTTTCGAAAAGGCTTACCATAGTAAGCTGCGATTGATCCTCAGGCGCACCTTCATTGGCAGGTGCAATGAGGACACTCTTTTCGTGTGTGCCTAAGTAGGGCAGCTTGGTAATTGTTTGCTTGCTATCCTCCAAAACACTTCCGATAAGCCGGTCTATATGACCCGCCATTCGTTGTATTCTATCTGCCTGGAAGATGTCTGTGTTAAAATTAATGTCCAGACAAAGTTGATCACTTTCTTCCCTGAAGATATAAGAGAGGTCAAATTTGCTCACCGTAAAATCTGACTCCAGGGCGTCAACTTTCCTACCTAGCATAGACGGCGGTGTAGACAGTGCATTATTCTGAAGTGTAACAAACACATCAAATAGCGGTGATCGTGAAGCGTCTCTCTGCAAGTTGAGTTCTTCGACCAGTTTATCAAATGGATAATGCTGGTACTTGAAAGCTTCTATGGTATTGGTTTGTATTCTTTTCAACAGGTCTTCAAACTGGTCATCGCTCTTGAATTTGGCCTTCAAGGCCAATGTATTGGCGTACAGTCCAATTTGGTTTTCTAAATCAACATGGTCTCGACCGGCAGTGACAGTTCCTGTAATGATTTCATTTTGTCCTGTATAGCGATACAACAAGGTATTGATAACGGCTTGAAGGAAAGCGAATAGCGTTACGTTGTGCGCATCACAAAAGGCATTGATTTCTTCCAGGTTAACCGAGCTTATGGCGTATTCCACCGTTTCTCCTTTATAGGTTCTGATGGGCGGCCTTGGGCTATCGGTTGCTAATTCCAATACTGGAATTTCTCCCTCAAATTGTTTCCTCCAAAACGCCTGTGCCTTTCTACCTTCCTCACCTACGAGGTTTTCGTTTTGCCAGTGCGTACAATCTTTATATT
This sequence comes from Bacteroidota bacterium, assembly GCA_039819065.1. Lineage (GTDB taxonomy): Bacteria > Bacteroidota > Bacteroidia > Cytophagales > Cyclobacteriaceae > JBCBSS01. Next base: position 13,703 of record JBCBSS010000009.1, on the reverse strand, counting down.
GGACATTCAGTGTTGGCAAAGTGATTTCAGCATGTTGCTCCAACGCTTCGTAGACGTGCATCAGTTCTGACACCAGCACCTCCATAGACCAACCGTCTGCAATGATATGATGCACATTCAGGTAGAATGCATGGTGTTCATCCTGCAATCTCAGTAAGCCGGCTTTTAACAATGGTGCATCGCTTAAGTCGAATGTACCCATTGATATTTCGCCGATATGCTTCACAGCGGTAGCCAACGCATTATCGCCTTTGGTCAAGTCCTGATATTCCAATTGGAACTGCACCTCTTCCGGGCTTATTATCTTTTGCTGCGGTTCCTCGTTTACCTCTATGAAAGCAGTGCGAAGGCTTTCATGTCTATTGATTAGATGCAGTAAGGATCGCTCCAATAATTGTGCGTCGAGCTGCCCTTCAATGACGTAAGCGGATGGCATGTTATACACTGCCTTGTCATCCGTAATATTGTCAATGATCCATAGCCGCTTTTGTGCATGCGACGGGGTATAGTGAGCTGATGGCTGCAAACCTTGGATTGGCGAAGCGCTATCTTGATTACCATTCAATTCAGCAATCAGCTTAGCCAATTGCCTTATCGTAGGGTATCCAAAAACATCTTTTAATTCTACATTGACCTCCAGTGTCTTCAGCACCCGAGAAATGATCTTAATCGCCTTTAGTGAGTGGCCTCCTATTTCAAAGAAATTGTCGGTTACACCAATTGCTTCCTTCTCAAGGACTTCTTTCCAAATGGCCAGAAGCTGTGTTTCAATGGGATTGGCTGGTTCCTGAATCGATGTTGATTTTTCTACTGTAGCATCGGCAGGCAATGGCAGCGCATCGAAATCAATTTTTCCATGGACAGTAGTCGGAAACTGATCGAGGATCATCATATATCCAGGCACCATGTATTCCGGAAGTTGCTCTCTCAGGTAATTTGAAAGCGCCTCAGTACCTACTTGATCATAAAGTGTCGCATAGGCTATCAGATACTTGTCATCTCCTTTTTCATGACAGGTAACTACGGCATTCTTCACTGCTTTGTGCTTGATCAGGGTTTCGGCTATTTCACCTGGTTCTACCCTGAAACCTCTTATTTTTATTTGCTTGTCAATTCTACCCAAGAACTCGACTCTTCCATCTGACGTCCAGCGACCGGCATCACCGGTTCGGTACATTTTCGTACCTGGTTTGAAAGGGTTATCAACAAACCGTCTCTCAGTGAGTTCCGGTCTGTGGAGATATCCTAAACCGAGCCCTGTACCGGCTATGCAAATTTCACCTCGTATTCCCGCTGGTAGCATTTGAGCATCCTGATTGAGGATGTATATCTGTGTGTTATAAATGGGCTTACCGATAGACTGCTCACTAAAATTAGAATTGTCAACCCTTTGGAAAAGCGAGTTTACAGATGTCTCTGTAAGCCCATAATTGTTATATAATTGACTTTTGCCTTTGAATATATTTTGATATCGTTCTTTAACCGCTTTTTGTAAGAGCTCCCCTCCCGTGAATGAATATTTGAGGTTCAATTGCCCGAACAGATCAGCGTGATCAGTTAGTACTAATTTGAGATAGGATGGCGGAATGTCATTTACCTCAACGTTATGTTTAATACAGGCTTTAAGGTATGCCTCGGGATTTGCCTTTAAATGGTCTGGTATCAGCACCAAACAAGATCCCTGCAATAACGGAGGGAATAACTGCTGTACCGAGGCATCAAAGCTTATGGAAGAAGAAGCCAGTACATTCAGCTTTTTGTCCTGATAAGCCAGTTCAATGAGCCAATGAAACATATTCACAGCCGCTTCGTGGCCTACTATGGTTCCTTTAGGTTGTCCAGTCGTTCCCGATGTATAGATTACGTAGGCTGGTTTATCTGTAGCGAGGTTCAGGGATGGATTGGTGCTTTCTGCGTTTTCGACTTCCTCGCTATCGATAAGTAGCGTATTATCTATATAAGCAGGATTGGTCTCATCGTCACAAATCAATACTTTGATTCGGCTGTCCTCCACCAAATATTGTTTTCTTTCATCCGGGTAGTTGGGATCGATAGGTACATAAGCTGCTCCGGCTTTCATGATCCCTAGCATCGCCGGCATGATCTTCTCCGACTTATCCATCATGATACCTACCAAATCGCCTTCCCTTATGTCGTATCTATCGATCAGGACATGTGCTATCTGATTGGCGAACGCATTGACTTGCTGATAACTGAGTGTATGATCTTGAAATACTACACACCTCTCATCTGGTGTGCGCACTACCTGATCTTCAAACCACTGGGATATGGTCTTGTCAGGGAAAGGCACTGATGCTCCCTGAAACTGATCCAACAACTGCGTTTTCTGGTTGGTGTTGATCATCTCCAAGTCCTTGATCAGTACTTCGGGGTTTTCTATAATCTGATCTATGATTACCTCTAGCGAATCACCCAGATTATTGATTAAGTTTTGATCAAATACGTGGGCATTGTAAACAATGTCCAATATCAGTGCTTCATTTGGAGCTACCACTACGTTGAGATCATAGTTGGTTTCTTCGACCACTTCGACATCGGAAAACTCAAAGAGCTTTTGCCCATCGCTGTCATCCTGTTCTACACCATTCAGTGTTTCATCCAATGGGTAATTCTCAAAAATGACAATGTGGTCAATGAGATTATGCTTAAGAGGGGATAAAGATTGAATCTCCGCGAGTGGCAGGTATTGATAATCCTGTGCAGCAGCAGAATGCTCATTCACCCCTTTCACTATGTCTATAAATTGCTCCGCTCCGGCAATTCTGATTCGCGTAGGTATGGTATTAATGAAAAGGCCTACGATAGATTCTATTCCAGGCACTTCTGCCGGCCTACCGGAAACTACAGCACCAAATACTACCTCCTGTTTGCCGCTAAAGAGGGAAACACCTACTCCCCATAGCGTACTGATGATATGATTGAGCGTAACACCATGTTTAATGGCTAAGCTGTTCAGCTTGCTGGTTGTCTCTTCACTCAGTTGGATCCGTCTCCGTAAATTGTTTTTCCGGGTTTGCTTTCCGTGCTTGACCTTTTTAGGAAGTTGCGCCTGTTCTTCACCGTTATTAAGATAATTGCGCCAGAACTCCCTGGCATGATCGTGATTCTTGCTGTTCAACCAATCTATGTATCGGCGATATGGTTGAGGTTGTGACAACGCAACCGGTGATCCTGTCAACCTACTCTTATATACCTCGAAAAACTCTTCGGCCAAAATACCCAGGCACCAGCCGTCCATAATGATGTGATGGTGCGTCCAGATCAGTTCATATTGATCGCTTGCCAGCTGAAAAACGGCAATGCGCATCAACTTGTCTTCGGTGAGGTCAAAAGGTGTGTTTAAGTCTGTGGACTTAAAGTCTGCCAGATGATTGGAAGATGCCTCTTCTGAAAGATGCCGGATATCCTCAAAGTGGACTTTAATTGGCCACTCTTTGAGTGTTACCTGCAAGAGTGTATCTTTCTTTTTATGGTTAAATACGGTTCGCAGTGCAGCATGACGGCTTATCAATTCATTGAAACTATCTTCCACCAATGTCACATCCAAGTCTCCATGAATACGGTAAGAGACCTGATTGCAATAAGCCGTTGACCCACTATCCATTAAGGCATGAAAGTACATGCCTTCTTGCATAGGTGAGAGTAGGTAAATGTCTTCTATATTATCGCTTGTCAGCATGCTCACTTTGGCTTTTTAGTCAAAGAAGTTGTCTATCTCTTCTATCGACAATGATTTGTAACCCAAATCACTCGGTGTTACTTCCTTAGATTTTCTGGTAGAACAAAGCGTAATTATTCCATTTAATCGTTTCCGAAAGTTCTCACAGAACGATTGTGCCGTGGTGGACTCAAAGTGTCTTTTGTTATAAGTAACTGACATATCCAGGCATCCTTCTATTACCATGCCGGATACATCTATCAGATGCTCCCGAGACCTGTTTCCACTGACTTGATTTTCAATTGGTTCATCAGATATGGCGAACCATTTACCTTTAGATTCAGCATCAAATTGACCCAAATAATTGAAACTGAGTTCTGGTACTAATTTATGATATTTTTTTGTTCTACCAGTATCATTCGTCGAATATTTAAGTGCTCCAAAGCCTGTACCTTTATTTGGAATTTTTCTCAGCATTTCCTTTACCTCCTTGAGCAGTCTTACTTCATCATCGGAGTGCTTTACATCCAAAATCACTGGGTAAACGGTGGTAAACCAACCAACGGTACGACTGACATCCAGGTCTACATGCTCGTTTTCACGGCCATGGCTTTCCATGGCAATACCACACGATGATATGCCAAAGGAATCTTTAATGGCCAGCCCCAGTGCGGTTAGCAATAGGTCATTTATTTCCGTGTTGAATGCCTCGTTAGCTTTGGTTAGCAGTGCATGCGTCTGCTCGGTAGAAAGTTTGAACGAAATGGTTGAGGTGTCCTTGACCAAATTGTCACGAACATCGACTTCCGGCTGAACTGATGGCATTTCATGAGATACTATATCGTCCCAGTAAGCCATTTCATCTTTCGCTCCTTCTTTTTCAGAATAAGTGTTGATCTTGTCAGACCACGTAGCAAAAGACTCCGTTTTGAGTGGTAGCTTGGCTTGTTCACCATTCCGGATTTGATCATACAATTGATCAATGTCTTCAAGTAGTATCCTCCATGAAACACCATCTACGACCAAGTGATGTACGGTGATGATGACCTTATCTTGATCGGGCAGCCTACAAAGTGCTACCTTCATGAGTGGCCCGTTAACCATATCTATCTGACCTTGTAGTTCATTGGCCAGTGTCATAAATTCCTGATCCGGCGTAAGTGTATTCATCAAGTCATACTCTTCAAGGCTGACAGGGAAATCGAGATCGTGAACAGTCTGGACAGACTCTCCCTCTTCTTGATTGAAAGTAGTCCTCAGCATGTCATGATGGTTTTGAAGGGCTACCAGTACTTGATGCATTATCTCTTTATCAACTGAAGCTTTATCAGCCTTTAAGATCACTGCTTGATTGAAATGGTGCCTGTCTTCATCTTCACCGTAGAAGAATTCTTTCTGTATTGGCCCCAGTGCAACTTTTCCAGTCACAGTACGCTGGTCAATCTCTTTGGTTACCGGTTGCATCACCTGAGCTAACATAGCCGGTGTTTTGTATTGGAATATTTCACCCACGGTGAGTTTGTAACCTTGGTTGAGTATCCTTGAGCAGATTTGAATGGCTTTGATTGAATCACCACCGGCACTGAAAAAATCGTCATAAATACCTATCTGTTTTTTGACAAGTACTTCTTGCCAGACTTCGACAATGATTCTTTCTAAATCGTTTTCCGCTTCTACAAACTCAGAAGCACCAAAATCAGGATCAGGTAATGATTTACGGTCGATTTTGCCAGTGTTGGTTACAGGAAATTCGTCTAGCAATACGCCATATTGAGGCACCATGTAGTAAGGTAACTCAGTAGCTAAATGCTTTTTTACATCCGGCCATCTGAGACCTTCTGTATTCAACAGGTAAGCCACTAACACTGGCGTATCTTCCATGTACCTGACTTCGACCACGGCATCCTTGACCAATTCATAGCTCGAAAGTGTGTTTTCTATTTCACCGAGCTCCACTCTATAGCCCCTTATTTTGATCTGCCCGTCTTCGCGTCCCAGGAATTCTATCTCGCCGGTTTCGGTAAAGCGCCCCATGTCCCCCGTTCTATACAATCGCTGATCGGCATCGTCGCTAGCATAAGGATTGGCAACAAATTTTGTCTGGGTCAAACTGTCATTGTTAAGGTAGCCTCTTGCCAAACCTGGGCCAGAAACGCATATTTCGCCTGGTACACCGATCGGCAACATATTCAAGCTGCCATCTAGAATATAGACTTTCACATTGGAGATGCCACCTCCTATCGTCACATGATCTTCGGGACTCTTTAACTCAAGAACGGTCGAGCATACCGCATTTTCGGTAGGCCCATATTCGTTGATCAAACGCACATCTGGCACGGTATCCATGTGCTTTCTTAGCAGGTCTTGCTTCAGTGCCTCACCGGCAACTGTTACTGCCTTCATCCCGGCTAGGCCATTCCCTACTTCGTCTACTATCACGTTGTACAACGAAGGTACCATCAAGAAATGAGTGACTTCGTGGTTTAGAATTAGTGTTTTGAGGTATTCTGCATTGACCCGCATGCTTTCTTTCGGGATGAGCAAGGTGCCCCCACTAATGAGCGGACTGAAGATATCTTCTACGGAACTATCAAATGCGAATGAAGGTATTTGCAGGTTGACGTCGCCAGTGCCAAATTGATAGTATTCCTGTCTCCAGAAAAGTGTATTGGCTATTTGATTGTGTTGAATGCAAACACCTTTAGGCATTCCAGTAGAACCTGAGGTATAGATGATATAAGCCAGGGCATCAGGAGCAGTAGTCATGTCTGGGTTCGCCGATGATGTCTCAAGCGTATCCATCTGAATATCCATCGCAAAAATCATGGCATCTGTTGCTTCTATATCGAACAGATAGTCAGTCTCCGTGAGAATGGCTTTGGGTTGGGTATCCTTCAAAATATGCTGCCGTCTTTGAGTAGGAATAGAAGGGTCAATCGGGACATATGCCCCGCCAGATTTAAGGATACCCAAAAGGGCTATTATCATTTTATCAGAACGATCCATGATAACCACTACTGTATCGTCCTTACTGATTCCAGTTTCAGCTAACAGATAATGAGCAAGTTGATTCGCTTTCTCATTCAGTGTCTGATAAGACATCTCCAATCCATCATAAATAACAGCATTGGCATCAGGCGTTTCTTTTACCTGGGCCTCAAAAAGACCTTGGATAGTCTGCTGAATATCATAATGGCTTTGATTTTGATTGAATTGACCTGATAACTTGTCTTGTTCTGTATGGGACAGGTAAGCATAATCATTTAATCCTTTGTCAATATCAGCCACTATATGATCTGCCAATTGGGTAAAATGATGGGCAAACCGATCAACCCATTCCTCACTAAATAGGGCCGTATCATACTCCATTTCCATAACTATGTCGTTACCCTTTTCCCAGAAATAGATCATCACATCAAACTTGCTGACAGTATCGTCCTCACTGTATTCTTTCACTTGAACACCATCTAATTGCTCAGTGAGAATATCCTCAATTTCAGCCGTACTTTGCATTTCAATCATTATATCAAAAAGCGGACTGCGGCTTAAATCCCTGGTGATGTTTAGTTCTTCAACTAATGCATCGAAAGGGTAATCCTCATGCGTATAAGCATTCAAAGTAGTGCTTTTAACTGCTTCTAAAAGCTGAACAAAACTCCAACTTCCCTGAAGTTGAGTGCGTAATGCGATTGTATTTACGTAGAATCCGATTTGATCTTCAAGGTCGCTGTGGTTGCGACCGGCTACCGCAGTGCCAATGATAATATCATCCTGCCCAGTGTATCTGTATAGGAGCACCTTAGACATGCTCAAGAGCACAGTAAACAATGATGTATTCTGGCCGGCACTTAAGTCTTTTAATTGATGCGTTAGCTCAGATCCGAGATTATAACGTTTAGTGTGTCCTTTGAAATTCTTTTCTTTTGGCCTGGGGTAAGAAGTAGGCAACTCCAATACTGGGAGATCACCACTGAATTGCTCAAGCCAGAAGTTACGTGATTCTTGAAAAGACCCCTCTTCCTGTTGCTCAAGTTGCCAGGCTGCGTAGTCTTTGTATTGTAAGTTGAGGGGTTGAAGTTTGTCTCCTTTGTAACTGGAGATTATTTCTTTCAACATTACTTCCACTGACCACCCATCAGATATGATGTGATGGAGGGACACAATGAAAAAGAATTTGTCATCTGCTAATTTGATCAAATGACATGATATCAACGGCCCTTGCATTAAATCAAATGGTCTGTCTTTCTCTTCGGCCATCATCTGCTGTACCTTCTCTTCTGTATCATTTTGAGCTGACCAATCAAGCCTTACCACCTCAAAACCGCATGCTGCAAAGTCATGGATCTTTTGCTTAGGCTTGCTGTCCTCCATGACAAATGAGGTTCTGAGTACTTCATGTCGTTGTACCAATTGCTTAACTGCTGTAACGAATTGGTCTTCATCTAACGCTCCTGAAAATTCATATCCACCAGTCAAGTTATAAGCATTGCCTATGACATCCATTTGACTCAACATCCATAGGTTGTACTGAGGAATAGAAAGGTCATAAAGTTCGCTTTCAACAATTTTGGGTATTGCGCTCTTTGTTTTTGTGCCGGATTCGATCACTTCAGTAAGTTCGGCTACCGTCGGTGAACCAAAAACGTCCTTAATGTTGATCGTCTTATCCATCTGCCTGAATACCGCAGCACAGAGCCGAATGGCTTTCAATGAATGCCCACCCAAGGCAAAGAAGTTATCATGGATGCCTACTTGTTCTTTGCCGAGTATGTCCGACCATATCTTGGCCAGTTGCTCTTCAGTAGCTGTCCTTGGCGCTACATAAGCAGAGGCACTATCATCAGTAGCTTCATCCGGTAATTGCTTCCTGTCCACTTTGCCACTACTGGTCATCGGCATCTTGTCCAGGTGATGGTAATAGGCCGGAACCATATAGGCCGGTATGTGGCCTGAAAGGTATTGCTTTAAGTCCTGTGTTGTCTGCTCTGTGCCTGAGTAATAGGCCACCAGTTGTTTGTCATCTCCCTCTCCGCTTACTATTACCGCTGCCAAGGCTATGTCATCATGGCCTTGAAGATGGTGTTCTATCTCTCCCAGTTCTATCCTGTAGCCCCTCAACTTGACTTGGGTGTCTACCCTGCCCTTGAACTCTATCGTGCCATCCGGTAACCATCGGCCGATATCTCCGGTCAGGTATATATTTTCTTCGCTGCCTGGGTTCTGGACAAAACGTGCAGCATTCAGTTCGTCCCTTTGGTGGTAGCCAAGCGCTACCCCTGTACCAGCTATGGCGATCTCTCCCCATGCACCTACCGGCTGTTGGTTTTGTTGATCGTCCAGTATGTAGATACTGGTGTTGGGGATAGGTTTACCAATACTACCTTCTATCCTGTCTTTGGAAACCGGCTCGTAGGTAGAATCAACGGTGGCTTCTGTCACCCCATACACATTGATCAACTGGCTACCTGCTTTGAAGCCTTGCTCGTATTGGCCGGCCAATTCGTTGCTCAGTGCTTCTCCTCCCACTAATGTATAGCCTACATTCAGCTTATTACCTGATGGTTGGGAAGCCAGTAAGGCATTCAAATAACCAGGGGTAATATCCAATACGTCTACCCCGTGGTCTATGACCTGCTTACGGTAACGGTTGATGTCCTGCTTGGTCTCTTCTTCCACCAGCACCAGTTTACCTCCATGTAGCAACGGTGGGAACAACTGTTGCACCGATGCATCAAAACTGATGTTGGCCGTAAGTAGGGCGGTTAATGGTGCTGGGTATGGATTATAAATAATATCCCCCAACCAATGGTTCAGGTTGAGTACTGATCTGTGTGAGACCAGTACCCCTTTTGGTTGGCCTGTCGTACCTGATGTGTACATCAGGTAGGCAGTATCTTCTGTACTGATTTCCTTATTAGGATTCTCAGTTGGGTATTTATCGTAACCTTCTGTGGGTATGATGACATGACCTGTGTACCCTTCAGGAATGTTTTCTTGATCCACTGCCAGCACTGCTTTGCTCTTGCTGTCTGATAAGATGCCTGCTATCCTTTGCTGTGGCAGCGTTGGGTCTACTGGGACATAGGCCGCACCTGATTTAAGTATGCCCAGCATGCTGATCAAAAGGGTATTGCACTTGCCCATCATGACCGCTACTATATCGCCTTTGCCTATACTGCTGGCAATTAGTTGGTGTGCGATTTGGTTACTGCGTCCGTTGAGGGTTTTGTAATCCAATGTGCCTGCTGCATCGGTCAATGCTGTGGCATTAGGGGTCTTCGCTACTTGTGTCTCAAAGGATTGGTGAATGCTAGTGGCCGGTGCATATGCCTTGGCCGTGGCATTGAAGCTTTGCAGTAATGCTTTCTCTTCTTCATTGATGTAGTCAATGGTGGCTATGGCTTGATCTGATGTGGTGACGGCCGAGGCCAGTTGTGTATAATGTGAGGCAAACCGGTCGATCCAGGCTTGATCAAACAGGTCTGTATTGTATTCTATTTCAAGGGCAAGGCCATCTTCTACCTCGGTAAAGTTGATGGTCATATCGAACTTGCTCACTCCTGTGTTATCACCGTAGGCGCTTACTTGTATGCCTCCCAGTTGTTGGTTGAGTGCATCCTCTACCGTGGTGTTTTGCATGACCACCATCACATCGAAAAGCGGGTTCCTGCTCAAATCCCTGGCCAGGTCTAGCTCGTCTACCAATGCATCGAAGGGGTAGTGCTCATATGACTGGGCATCCAGTACGGTCTTCTTAACTGCCTCCAGCAAATCGGTGAAGGCCCAATCTGGTGTTATATGTGACCTTAAGGCCAGGGTATTCACATAAAACCCTAGCTGTTTTTCCAGGTCTTTGTGGTTCCTGCCGGCCACTGCTGTTCCAATGGTCAGGTCTTCTTGGCCTGTGTACCGGTAGCATAGCAGTTTGGTGATCGATAAAAGGGTCATGAACAGACTGGCGCCTTGTTTCTGGCTGAAGTCATTCAGGCTGTTTTTGAGTGTTAAGGGCAATTGATATGAGGCTGTGTCCCCATTGTAAGTCTTTTCTTTTGGCCTTTTGTAGACAGTTGATAGTTCCAAGACTGGAATGTCACCCGAAAACTGGCCGTGCCAGTAGGCCCTTGCACGGTCGTAGGATTTACCGGTTAGTTGTGATTGCTGCCATCCTGCATAGTCTTTGTATTGTATGGGCAGTTCGGGTAGGGCATTACCTTGATAGAGCTGTATCAATTCTTTGATCATTACATCCACTGACCAACCATCGGAAATGATGTGGTGCAGGGTGATCAGGAACAGGTAACCTTCCCCTCCCAACCTGACTAATCTGGCGTGGAGCAAGGGGCCTGTGGCCAGGTCAAATAAACGCGACCGTTCTTCTGAAACCAGTTCTTCCAGGTCATTGTCCGATGCGTTGGGCAGGTCAACCCGTTCTACAGAAAAATTGCTCTGGTCAGCATCTAAAACCACCTGACGCACTTCCGTGCCTTCTGATTTGAATACCGTTCGCAGGATCTCATGACGCCTCACTAAGCTTTCTATCGAAGCGATAAACCGTGCCTCGTCCAAAGCGCCTGACAGCTTGTAATACCCGCCCAGGTTGTAGGCAGCACCTGTCACACCCATCTGATCCAAGATCCACAAACGGCGTTGTGATGAACTCAATGCATAACCTGAGGAATCAGGCGCCCGAGGAATGGGGGCATTAGTGACTTGAGCATCTATTTGATTCAAAAAATCTATTAGTTCGGCTTTATGCTCCTTAAGTGCTGATTGCAACTCAGCAGTCAATGCTCCTTTGGGGGCATTAATTTTCAAGTTACCTTCTTCAACACGCAGCTTAATGTTAAGCTTTTTAAGTCTGGCTAATAAATCAATGGTTTTCATATTGTAATCTCTTCCTCGTAATTCTCGTCGTTAATGTCAGTTTCTTCCTGTTTTGCCCAGGACACTATGTCAATTTCATTGGCTAACTCGGATATAGTTGGATGCACAAACAGGCTCTTTAATTCAACCTGGGTTTGCATACGGTCAGCAATGGCAGATACCACTCTAATGGCTTTGAGCGAGTGCCCACCCAAAGCAAAGAAGTTATCATGTATACCTACCTGTTCTTTGCCGAGTATGTCTGACCATATCTTGGCCAGTTGTTCTTCGGTGGCTGTCCTTGGCGCTACATAAGCAGAGGCACTATCATCAGTAGCAACATCCGGTAATTGCTTCCTGTCCACTTTGCCACTACTGGTCATCGGCATCGTGTCCAGGTGATGGTAATGTGCCGGAACCATATAGACCGGTATGCGGACTGATAGGTATTGCTTTAAGTCCTGTGCTGCCTGCTCTGTGCCTGAGTAATAGGCCACTAGTTGTTTGTCTTCCCCCTCTCCATGCACTACTACCGCTGCCAAGCCTATGTCATCATGGCCTTGAAGGTGGTGTTCTATTTCTCCCAATTCTATCCTGTAACCTCTCAACTTGACCTGGGTGTCTATCCGGCCCTTGAATTCTATCGTGCCGTCTGGCAGCCACCGGCCAATATCACCGGTCAGGTACATGTTTTCTTGGCTACCTGGGTTCTGGACAAAGCGTGATGCGTTCAGTTCGTCCCTTTGGTGGTAGCCAAGCGCTACCCCTTTGCCAGCTATGGCGATCTCTCCCCATGCACCTACCGGCTGCTGGCTTTGTTGATCATCCAGTATGTAGATACTGGTGTTGGGAATAGGTTGGCCTATGCTGCCTTCTATCCTGTCTTTGGAAACCAGTTCGTAGGTAGAATCAACTGCGGCTTCGGTCACCCCATACACATTGATCAATTGGCTACCTTGTTTGAAGCCTTGTTCATATTGGCCGGCCAATTCGTTGCTCAGCGCTTCTCCTCCTACTAGTGTGTAGCCCACATTCAGCTTATTGCCTTCAGGCTGAGAAGCCAGTAATGCACTCAAATATCCGGGGGTAATGTCCAACACGTCTACGCCATGGTTTATGATCTGCTGACGGTAACGGTTGATGTCTTGCTTGGTTTCTTCTTCTATCAGTACCAGCGTACCTCCGTGTAGCAACGGCGGGAACAACTGTTGCACCGACGCATCAAAACTGATGTTGGCCGTAAGTAGGGCTGTTAATGGTGCTGGGGATGGATTATAAATAATATCCCCCAACCAATGGTTCAGGTTGAGTACTGATCTGTGTGAGACCAGTACCCCTTTTGGTTTGCCTGTCGTACCTGATGTGTACATCAGGTAGGCTGTATCTTCTGTACTGGTTTCCTTGTCCAGGTTCTCAGTTGGGTATTTATCGTAATTTTCTGTGGGTATAATGACATGGCCTGTGTATCCTTCAGGAATGTTTTCCTGATCCAGTGCCAGCACTGCTTTGCTATGGCTGTCTGATAAGAGGTCTGCGATCCTTTGCTGTGGCAACGTTGGGTCTACCGGTACATAGGCCGCACCTGATTTAAGTATGCCCAACATACTGACCAGAAGGGTGTTGCACTTGCCCATCATCACGGCTACTATATCGCCTTTGCCTATACCGCTGGCAATTAGTTGATGTGCGATTTGGTTACTGCGCTCGTTAAGGGTTTTGTAATCCAATGTGCCTTCCGCATCGGTCAATGCTATCGCATCAGGTGTCTTCGCTACTTGTGTCTCAAAGGATTGGTGAATGCTAGTGGCCGTTGCATATGCCTTGGTCGTGGCATTGAAGCTTTGCAGCAATGCTTTCTCTTCTTCACTGATATAATCAATGGTGGCTATGGCTTCATCTGATGTGGTGACGGCCGATGCCAGTTGTGTATAATGTGAGGCAAACCGGTCGATCCAGGCTTGGTCAAACAGGTCTGTATTGTATTCTATTTCAAGGGCAAGCCCATCTTCTACATCGGTAAAGTTGATGGTCATATCAAACTTGCTCACTCCTGTATTATCGCCGTAGGCACTTACTTGGATGCCTTCCAGTTGTTGGTTGAGTGCATCCTCTACCGTGGTGTTTTGCATGACCACCATCACATCGAAAAGCGGGTTCCTGC
>JBCBSS010000008.1:0-93858 GCA_039819065.1 Bacteroidota bacterium | reverse complement strand
CCACCCTTCAACCGCTAGAAGCTATTCTAATTTGGCTATAGTGCTCCAGGACCTAGGGCAATTGTTCGAGGCCCAAAATTTACTGGAAAAAGCGCTACAATCGGATAAAAAAAACTTTGGTGCTGATCACCCTTCCACCGCCATAAGCTATTCCAATTTGGCTTCTGTGCTCAAAGACCTGGGACAATTGCATGAAGCCAAGAGTTTACTGAAAAAAGCGCTGAAGTCCGCTGAAAAAAACTTTGGACCTGACCACCCTTCAACCGCTAGAAGCTATTCTAATTTGGCTATAGTGCTCCAGGACCTAGGGCAATTGCCCGAGGCCCAAAATTTACTGGAAAAAGCGCTACAATCGGATGAAAAAAGCTTTGGCCCTGATCACCCTTCTACAGCTATAAGGTATTCTAATTTAGCCGCTGTTCTAAAAGACCTAGGACAATTGTCTGGAGCCAAGAGTTTGCTGAAAAAGGCACTAATTTCTAATGAAAAAAACTTTGGTGCTGATCACCCTTCCACCGCCATAAGCTATTCTAATTTGGCCATAGTGCTCCAAGACCTGGGGCAATTGCCTGAATCCAAAAGTTTGTTGGAAAAAGCGCTACATTCCAATGAAAATAACTTTGGCCCCGATCACCCCTATACAGCTACAAGTTATTCTAATTTGGCTACTGTGCTCCAAAACATGGGACAATTGTCTGAGGCCAAGATTTTGCTGGAAAAAGCGCTACGTTCTAATGAAAAAAGCTTTGGCCCTGATCACCCTACTACCGCTACAAACTACTCTAATTTGGCTACAGCTCTCCAAGACCTCGGACAATTACCTGAAGCCAGAAATTTGCTTGAAAAAGCACTAGATTTTGCTGAAAAGAACTTTGGCCCTGATCACTCATCTACTGCCATAAGGTATTCTAATTTGGCTCTGGTTCTTCAAGATCTTCAACAATTAGAAGAAGCGTTGGTCATGTCTGGAAAAGCTACGGCAGCGTTTGAAAAGTCTCTTCCTAAAGGGCATCCGCATATTGAAAAGTCTAGAGAGATTTATAATAGTATTAAGGAGGAGTTGGAGGGTGGTGGTTAGGTAAAAGGGGTACCGGGAATCCGGTCGGGATTGCTTCGCCCTCCTGCGTCAAGTCCTGTTCGGGCACTGACGGATCGCAATGATACCAGAATTACGGGTGCAGCCAGGTGTTTCCACCTGGTGGTCTCAATTTCTCTTCTGCCTCTTTAGAACCTAGAATTTAATGTACAGTTCAGGCACGAAAGTAACTTTCGCGCCAGGGTTATCATTGTCGAGAACTGTCATCGCGAGCCTGCCTGTCGGCTAGACAGGGCACGAAGCGATCTAGTGGTTCGGGTTACAGCCAAGATTGCTTCGCCCTCCTGCGTCGGACTCGCAATGACACCAGAAGTGCTAGTGTAACCGTATTTCCTTTGGCGTTCCTACTTCGAACATAGGCCGTAATCGATAGCAGAAACAACCGATTCTGACAAAAATATATACCAAGGATACATGCCCTTTGCTTGCCCAATTGTGTCATTTTTACTGATTTATGTCATGATTTCACGCTGCTTAGGTATATATCTTGCTAAATTGATATATTTATGCTAAATTGATATAGCTATAATAATCAACCCTATGAACTGCCCGAAATGTGGTAATCCTAAGACTGTAAAAAGCGGTGTAATCAAAGATAGACAAAGATTCAAGTGTAAATCTTGTAACTATTTTTTTACAGTCCCCAAGCTGGGTAAGCAGGTTCATGACTACACGGTGATCAAAGCTTTGCAGCTCTATATCGAAGGTGTCAGCTACCGGGAGATCGAACGTTTGTTAGGCATTAGCCACGTCTCGGTCATGAACTGGGTTAAGAAATATCACATCAAAGCGCCCGTCAATACTGATTACCGACCTACCTACAAAATATTGACCCACAGTGAGTTACAAGAGCTAATGGCAGACCCTCATTTTTTGGGTGGCTCCGGTATGATCCTCACCGAGCTTGGTGACAAGTTCATGATGATCAAGTGGGAGCGGTTCCGTGACTGATATATACCACTTACCAAAAATATACAGGCTTTTCATTACCTCCATTGCAAAATTCTCATTTTGATCAAGTGTTCAGCAGAATGTTTTGCTAACCTCTCAATCATTAACCAAAAATTTTGCAATAATGAAAAAGACCTACTTTTTACTGTGCCTCATTTCCCTCATTGCCTTCCAGGCGATGGGTCAGGACGACAAGTCTGTTTACCCGGCTCCCCAGTATAAACCGTTAAAACTCGACATCAATGAAGATGTCTACGTCAGGTTTATCATCTGGCATCAGCAATGGCTTCAAAGCAACAATTTACAGGACGACTCAGATTTTCAACTGACTTCATTCGCACGAAGGAGCCGTATGCTGGCTTATGCCCAAATTTCACCGCGGTTTTTGATTCTTACCCATATTGGTTTGAATAACCAAACACCCGCCAATCTTACCTCTTTGGGAAACAACGGTAACTCATCCCAGTTCTTCCTGCATGATGCCTGGACGGAGTTTAAGGTGTCTAACAATGACGCACTTTACATAGGAACCGGACTTCATTATTGGAAAGGTCTGACAAGGTTAGCCAGTGCTTCCACATTGAACTTCATGACCTTAGACCAAGCACGACCCTTTACGCACTGGCATTCACTGGGTGTCACCGATCAATTTGCCCGCCATATGGGAGTATATGCAAAAGGTCGTTTAGGCCAATTTGACTACCGCTTTGCCGTAAACAATCCGCTCAACCCAGCCAATGCTTTAGGTCAGGGAGGAAACTTTGGCGCTGGTTTTCCCAATGCTGAAGTTTCTGGTATCACCTACAACGGAAGTGCAGTTGTAGATGAAGATGGCGGTCCCACGGGCAATACCATCGTAGAAGGATACTTCCGCTACAACCTTTTTGATACCGAGTCGATCAAACTTCCCTATCAGGTAGGAACGTACTTCGGGAACAAGAAGGTGCTCGGGTTTGGCCTGGGCTTTTTCTCTCACGCCAATGGAGCATTTAATAATATTTCCCAGGAGCATGAAAATGTATTCCACTTTGCTGCAGACGTATTCTATGATGCGCCTCTTGGTAATGGTGCGCTCAACGCCTATGCCTCTTTCATCAACTTCGATTACGGAGACAACTACGTATCCAGATGGGCAGGCACGGGCAGTAATATCTACGCACATGCCGGCTACCTTTTCCCCAGCCTCAACATCATGCCTTATGTGGCTTTTCAATCTGGTAGCTATGAGGCCCTTGAAGATAACGTAACCTCATTTGATTTCGGGGTCAACTACTACGTGAATGGACATAACGCCAAGATCACACTAGAATATCATAATATCAGAAATGACTTCAGGGATGCACTTGGCGGGGACGTTTCGAGAATCAGGTTGCAAACGCACATATTCCTGTAGCCACTGCTCATTCATTCAAAAGAACTTTTACCAAAATCAAAATATATCATGTCCAACAATATGAAAAGATATTGGAAGAAGAACCTCGGCTATTTGGCCATTCTTCTTGTCATCTGGTTTGTGGTATCCTACGGATGCGGCATACTGTTCGTCGACCAGCTCAATAGCATCAGGCTAGGAGGCTTCAAGCTAGGCTTCTGGTTTGCCCAACAAGGGTCGATATACGCTTTTGTCATCTTGATCTTCGTGTATGTAAGACTGATGAACAAGCTGGATAAAGAATTTGATGTAGACGAGAAATAACCTTAAAAAACTTAACCAAAATGGATGTACAAACCTGGACTTTCATCATTGTAGGCGTAACGTTTGCGCTCTACATTGGCATTGCGATCTGGTCACGTGCCGGATCAACTAAAGAATTTTATGTAGCGGGTGGAGGTGTTCCACCTTTGGCCAACGGTATGGCCACTGCTGCTGACTGGATGTCAGCTGCTTCTTTCATTTCTATGGCCGGATTGATCTCCTTTATGGGATACGACGGTGCAGTTTACTTGATGGGCTGGACTGGAGGCTATGTTTTACTGGCCTTGCTCTTGGCTCCCTATCTTAGGAAATTCGGTAAGTTCACTGTGCCAGATTTCATCGGAGACCGTTATTATTCGAATGTAGCCAGAACGGTGGCGGTACTTTGTGCCATTATCGTTTCCTTCACTTATGTGGCCGGCCAAATGCGCGGTGTAGGTGTGGTATTCAGTAGGTTCCTCGAAGTACCTATCAATACCGGTGTTTACATCGGAATGGGATTGGTATTCTTCTATGCCGTATTGGGTGGAATGAAAGGCATCACCTATACACAGGTAGCACAGTACTGTATTCTCATCTTCGCTTTCATGGTACCTGCGTTTTTCATTTCGTTCCAGTTAACCGGGACTTATCTACCGCAAATCGGCTTCGGAAGCGCCATGAACGATGGTACTTATCTATTGGATAAACTAGATCAATTGCATGTAGAACTGGGTTTTGCTGAGTATACCAGTGGTTCTAAAAGTATGATCGATGTATTTGCTATCACCATGGCCTTGATGGTCGGAACGGCGGGATTACCGCACGTAATCGTTCGTTTCTTTACTGTACCGAAAGTAAAAGACGCCAGATTATCTGCTGGTTTCGCACTGATATTCATTGCCATTCTTTATACTACTGCCCCTGCCATAGGAGCATTTGCCAGAACGAACCTCATCAATACGGTATCCAACGAGTCTTATGCGGATATGCCGGAATGGTTTAACAACTGGGAGAAGACTGGTTTGATCAAATACGAGGATAAGAACGCAGATGGCAAAATTCAATATGTTGGTGACGCCGAAGCTAATGAGCTGACTATTGACAGGGATATCATGGTATTGGCCAATCCGGAGATTGCACAGCTTCCCAACTGGGTCATTGCTTTAGTGGCAGCCGGTGGTTTGGCAGCAGCGCTTTCAACGGCTGCAGGATTACTTTTGGTGATCTCAACTAGTGTTTCACACGATTTGATCAAGAAGCAAATCAAGCCTGATATTTCTGAAAAAGGTGAACTGCTTTGGGCTAGAATTGGTGCTGCTATCGCTGTTGTTGTAGCTGGTTATTTCGGTATCAACCCTCCAGGTTTCGTGGCCGCAACGGTCGCACTGGCATTTGGACTGGCTGCCGCTTCATTCTTCCCAGCCATTATACTCGGTATTTTTGATAAGCGCATGAATCGACAAGGAGCGATCAGTGGTATGGTAGTAGGTATATTGTTGATGCTGTTCTATATGATCAAGTACAAACTACAAGGTTTCGGTGGAGGAACACAGGAAGACTGGTGGTTTGGTATTTCGCCAGAAGGTTTTGGTACCATCGCCATGTTAGTGAACGTGGTAGTGAGTGTAGTTGTATCCAGGGCCACTGCTGAAACGCCACAAGAGGTACAGGAAATGGTAGAAAACATCCGTTACCCAAGAGGCGCGGGTGAAGCTGTAGATCATTAATAAAATCATGCAGGGAGTAACGGTGGATTTTTTCTATATTGATAACATGAAGTCAAAACGGAAAATGACACTTGTCGCTGTGTTCGTATTATTCTTCATGTTATTGAACACACCCTTCTTATCTATACCCGATGGTATGATAGGAGGACTCCCTGCACTTATGCTTTATATTGGAGCTTGCTGGGTCATACTGATTGCGGTAATGGCCTACTTCTTTACTAACAGAAACCGACACAAAAACTAGTTTATTGCTTGGCTGGGTGGATCATCATATTGATTTCATTGGGTTATCTGGGGCTGTTATTTGTTTTGGCTCACTTCATGGACAAACGGGCTAGAGTCGGAAAGCACCTGATCAAATACAAATGGGTGTATGCACTAGGCATACCCGTTTATTGTACCGCCTGGACTTATTATGGAAGTGTAGGTAATGCTGTAAATGACGGTTGGGAATTCTTGACCATCTATATCGGGCCATTGCTGACTATGCCACTTTGGTGGATCGTCATGAGAAAAATGATCCGGATCTGTGAGGTACAAAGGATTTCCACCTTACCCGACCTCATCTCTCTGAGATATGGTAAAAGCCTCACTATCAGTGTCCTTTCCAGTGTCTTGATCGTTTTAGGGATCATTCCCTACATTTCTATCCAACTTAAGTCAATCACCAACTCGTATGAGATACTGGCCTATGGAGCCTACCAGGATAGCAACATGGCCAACCTCTTTTTGAATGATACCGCCTTTTACCTTTCGGTTATTCTGGCCTTGTTCATCATTCTCTTCGTATTCCGATCAATAGAAACCACCGACAAGCACTTCGGGATGATGGGCGCCATCGCTATTGACTCGGTGGTCAAGCTGGTCGCCTTCATCGCCGTTGGGGTATATGTGACCTATGTCCTTTTCAATGGCTTCGGCGATATCTTCAGCCAAATTGACAAAGAAACACTCGGCAAGTTTGAGCATTTGCCAGAAAGTAGTGGGATAGAATGGTTTTTCATGCTGCTGTTATCCATGTCGGCCATTATGTTGCTGCCCAGGCAGTTTCAGGTGACCGTGGCAGAAAACACCAACGAAAACCACCTTAAAACGGCTATTTGGGTCTTCCCGCTATACTTACTATTGATCAATATTTTTGTGGTACCGATCGCGATGGGAGGTAAGCTATTACTTCCAGCCAGTATAGATCCGGATTCCTATGTGTTGGCCATACCGCTTATGAGCAATAAAGAAGGTCTGGCGCTTTTCACCTTTATCGGTGGCTTTTCCGCCGCTACCGGTATGATCATCGTATCGACTATTTCGCTGGCGTTAATTCTCAGTAACAACGTGATTGTACCGGTTATTCTCAAGAGCCTGGAAGGGCGTAATATTTACTCCTCACTACCACTCAGGTCAAGAAGATTGGCCGTATTCGGCATACTCATTCTGGCCTACTTGTATTACAAATTCATCGCTGACAGATTTCCTTTGGCTTCGATTGGTTTGATTTCCTTCGCAGCCATCATACAATTTGCCCCGGCTGTATTGGGAGCCCTTTTTTGGAAGGACGCCAACAAGCAGGGTGCTATGAGCGGTCTTATCATTGGCTTCGTAGTCTGGGGCTATACATTGGTAATACCTACTGTGATAGAAGTGGGGCTCTTGCCAGAATCGTTGATGCATGACGGGCCATTTGGTATAGGCTGGCTGAGACCAGAATCATTGTTTGGCTCCTCGCTTCCATTCATCGCACATGGAACACTTTGGAGCCTCTTTTTCAACACGTTAGCTTTTTTCGCTGCTTCCATTTTCACAGAGCAATCAGGCAAGGAGCGTAATCAGGCAGAATTGTATGTAGACATTTACCAGTATTCTACCAAGAGTGCAGAGAAGCTGGTTTGGAAAGGGGAAATGGTTTATCAGGATCTGGTCAAATTAGCGGAAAACTTGCTAGGTAAGGATAGAATGGCAGAGGCAATAGACAACTACCGACAGCGCTACGGTGAAACCCATCAGGATGGTGTAGTGGACGCTAAGTTTGTCAATTATACAGAACGTCTTTTGTCAGGAGCAGTTGGTTCGGCATCAGCCCACCTGCTTATTTCTTCCATGGCCAAGGAAGATGAGATAGAACTGAAGGATGTGATCGTTTTGCTGAAAGAAACGAGCGAAACGGCACGTCTGAATGAGGAATTGCAGTATAAATCTTCTCAATTGAGAAGACAAGCCGACGAATTGGAAGAAGCCAATGAGCGTTTGAAAAACCTGGATAAAGAGAAGGATGATTTCATTTCTACGGTGACGCATGAGATGAGAACCCCT
The DNA here is from genome assembly GCA_039819065.1 of Bacteroidota bacterium. Taxonomy (GTDB): domain Bacteria; phylum Bacteroidota; class Bacteroidia; order Cytophagales; family Cyclobacteriaceae; genus JBCBSS01. The sequence goes on along the minus strand of JBCBSS010000008.1, from coordinate 86,099 downwards.
TTGACTGCTATCAAGGCTTTTGTCGAGATCATTCAGGACAATCCTGAAATAGAGGAGCAAGAGCGCAGCCGCTTTCTAGGTACCATCAATGACGAGATCGATCGCATGACACGCTTGATCAATCAAGTACTGGATATGGAGAAACTGGAATCTGGTGCTACTACCATAGCCAGTACCACTATTTCGCCTTATCAGATTCTGAATGATTCTATCAAGAGCCTGGAGCACTTGATTCTATCTAAGGAAATCAAGCTGAACCAGCAATTCGGTGATGATGTCAATAGCGTTGAAATTACGGGAGATGAAGATCGCCTGAAGCAGGTATTCATTAACCTGATATCCAATGCCATCAAATACGCCAGTGAAGAACAGCCATTTATAACTATACAATGTGAAACTGATCAGTCAGCATTGATCATCTCGATCACGGACAATGGCAGGGGAATCAAGAAAGAGAACATGACGCGCATCTTTGAGAAGTTTTTCCAGGCACGCGACCAGACCCGCAAAAAGCCCAAGGGAACGGGACTGGGACTTTCTATTTCTAAAAAGATCATAGAATTGCACAAGGGTACAATAGAAGTGACGAGTGAATGGCAAAAGGGTTCTACATTTATCATAAGGCTACCAACCAGCAGTTATATACAAGCAATCGAAGAAGAATATGAACAAAATTTTAATAGTAGATGATGAACCAAACATTCTAATGTCACTCGAATTTCTAATGCGCAAGGAGAATTATGACGTATTCGTAGCTCGGGATGGCGCCGAAGCTTTGGATATAATCAGTGAAGAAAAACCTGATGTGGTGGTCTTGGACATCATGATGCCCAATGTGGATGGTTATGAAGTATGTCAGTCTATCAAGGGTAATGCCATCACCGAGCACATCAAAGTGATATTCCTCAGTGCCAGATCAAAAGAGGAAGATATTAAAAAAGGATATGAAATTGGGGCCGATAAGTATCTCACTAAGCCCTTTTCCACCAGGAATTTGATGAAGGAAATCAAAGCACTGGTCAACTAAAAAAGAATTGATAAAAGCATTTAAAAATTAACCTAAAGTAAAAATGAGCCATAAGATCCAAACCTTGTCCGGGTACATACATGAGTACCAAAAAAGCGTGCTCCAACCCGAAGCATTCTGGTCTAGAATTGCAGAATCATTCCATTGGAAGAAACCATGGGATAAAGTACTTGATTGGGACTTTGAAGGACCTGATGTGAAATGGTTTTTGAACGGAAAACTCAACATCACGGAGAATATATTTGAGCGACATTTATATACGCATGGCGATAATCCTGCTATCATTTGGGAACCCAATGATCCGGAGGAAGCCAATCGCATCATCACCTACAAAGAGCTACACGAGATGACCTGCCAATTCTGTAATGCCATGGAAGCACAGGGCATAGGTAAGGGAGACCGTGTGATCATTTATATGCCGATGGTACCTGAGGCGGCCGTCGCTATGTTGGCCTGTGCTAGAATAGGCGCTATCCACTCGGTGGTATTTGCCGGATTCTCTTCCAAGTCTTTGGCAGATCGAATCAATGATTGCTCGGCCAAAGCAGTACTCACTTCTGATGGGAATTTCAGGGGCAAGAAATCAATACCTGTCAAAGCAGTGGTTGATGAAGCGCTGGAGATTTGCGATTGCACTTCCAAAGTGATTGTGCTCAAAAGAACGGGTGAAGAGGTAAATATGGTTGAGGGTAGGGACATTTGGTGGCATGACGCCATTGCTGGTCAATCTACTGAGCATAAGGCGGCTGAAATGGACTCTGAAGATATGCTTTTCATACTGTACACTTCTGGTTCTACCGGTAAGCCCAAAGGTGTAGTACACACCACTGGCGGCTACATGGTTTATACTTATTACTCATTCCTCAATGTGTTCCAATACACCGGAGGTGATGTATACTGGTGTACAGCGGATGTAGGATGGATAACTGGCCACTCGTATATCGTTTATGGTCCACTACTAGCCGGAGCCACTACAGTGATGTTCGAAGGTGTGCCGACTTACCCACATCCAGGTCGTTTCTGGGAGATAGTAGATAAATATAAAGTCAATCAATTCTATACGGCTCCGACGGCTATCAGGGCGTTACAAGCTTTCGGGTTAGAGCCTTTGGAGCCTTATTCGCTGGACTCATTGAAGGTGATCGGTTCGGTAGGGGAGCCCATCAACGAAGAAGCATGGCACTGGTATCATGACCATGTGGGCAAAAGCAAATGCCCATTAGTAGATACCTGGTGGCAGACCGAGACGGGTGGTATTATGATTTCTGCATTGGCAGGCGTTACGCCTAATAAACCAGCCTATGCGTCGCTACCATTGCCCGGTATTCAGCCGATCATTGTTGATGCAGAAGGTAATGAGTTACACGGCAATAATGTAGAAGGTAACTTATGTGTAAAGTTCCCATGGCCTTCTATGATTAGAACGACCTACGGCGATCATGAGCGCTGCAAGCAGACTTATTTTAGCACTTACAAAGGCCAATACTTCACCGGAGATGGCGCCAAGAGAGACCATGATGGATACTTGAGAATATTAGGTAGAGTAGATGATGTGATCAACGTTTCTGGCCATAGAATGGGTACGGCTGAGGTAGAAAATGCCATCAATGAGCACCCTAAAGTGGTAGAATCTGCTGTAGTAGGCTTTCCTCATGATGTGAAAGGACAAGGTATATATGCCTTCGTGATCTGCGACCTTGAGGGACGTACCGAGGAGAACCTGATCGGTGAGATCAAGGATACGGTTAGAAAGATCATTGGGCCAATTGCGAAACCAGATGAAGTACAGATCGTACCTGGATTGCCGAAGACAAGGTCCGGTAAGATCATGCGTCGTATATTGAGAAAAGTAGCCAGCAAGGATACTTCTAACCTCGGTGATACTTCTACATTACTTAACCCAGAAGTGGTAGAACAGATCATCGACGGCGCCGGTATTAATGCTTAGGGATTAGCAATGGAGGTGCCCTTGTTGGTGTTTTTACCAACAAGTTTGTAGGTAGAACCTGTTGAAGACAACTCCAACAGGGGCGTAGAAAGGGGGCATTACTGAGATGTATAATTCGAACGCGTTGCAAACGCGCTCGATCGGGTTGGAGACTACTCCAACTGAAATTCAAGGCTGTCATTTCGATCCCGACGGGTCGGGAGAGAAATCTCACTCTATTCAAAGTGCCAATTATATGAGAGAGATTTATCTCCATTACTGAGAGATAAATCTCTCCTAACGTCGAGATGACCGATAGCAGAATTAGGTATTGATGCCCTTGTTGGTGTTTTCACCAACAAGTACTACTTATTCATAACCTGTTGGAGACAACTCCAACATGGGCGTAGAAAGAGGGCATTACTGAGATGTATAATTCGAACGCGTTGCAAACGCGCTCGATCGGGGTGAATTGACTCCAACAGAGGCTCAAGGCTGTCATTTCGACCGTAGGGAGAAATCTTACTCCATTCTATGAACACGAGAGAGATTTATCTCGGTATCAAAGAGATAGATCTCTCCTAACGTCGAGATGACCCACAGGAGAAAGGGCTGTTCGGATCATCACGGACTACAGAGAGAACAGAGAAGCTAAGGTAATATTATTAAACCCAGACTGACCACATCGCATGTCCAACGTCATTGCTGATAGAATCGCATTCTTCTTAAAAGACTATCCACCCTTTGGCTTTATTGATTACCCTCAGTTGGAGGAGTTGGCGCTGACCATCAATGTCAGATTTGCGAGAGAAGACGAAATGCTATTCGAAGAGGGGCAGCCAGGCAATGATATTTGCTACATTCTCCGTCAGGGTAATGTTAAGCTTACGGCCAATCAAAACGATCAGGAACAACTGATTGAGCAGTGTGAACCGGGTGATGTTTTCGGTGTGCGTTCGTTACTTTCTGGCAATCCGTATGTGATGTCTGCTACCTGTGTAGAAGAGTCCCTGGTATACGAGTTACCCAAGTCAGTATTTGATCACCATTTGAAGGAAACACAAGGCTTCTCGCTCTTCTTCGCTGCGGGCTATGCAGCCGGACAATCGGTAGTCAGGAGCAAGGAAAAACCATCTGCTCAGAAGTTAGCCGCCGTTCCGGAGCACAAAGTCAACTATTCCAAAGACGTAGTGGTCGGCAGCGCCAATGAGTCCATTCAGGAAGTAGCGCAGCGCATGACAGACCGAAGTGTTGGTTCGTTGGTGATTACCGATGATGAAAACCTGCCCGTAGGTATCGTGACCGATACGGACCTGCGTAAGCGGGTAGTAGCGCAGAATTTGTCAGTGGTAAAGCCCGTCACAGAAGTGATGTCCTCTCCGGTCAGGGTAATAGCCGAAGGGTTCTCACTTTCTGAAGTGCTGATCAGAATGCTGCGGGATCATGTGCACCACCTTGTGGTCACCAAAGACGGTACGGATAAATCGGCCTTGGTGGGGATTGTTTCTGATCACGATATCATGCTGTCACAACAGAACCATCCGGCGGCACTGGCGAAGAATATTAGAAATGAGAACGATCCTGAGCAATGGCCTGCATTGCGCAATCAAGCTGAAGCCATAGTGGCCGACTATCTGAAAAAAGAAGTATCTGTTTCCTTGGTATCTAACTTCATCACTGAGGTCAACGACACTTTGATCCAGAAGGCCATTGAACTGGCGCTTGATCAATATCCAGAGGCCAAGGAGATATCTTTTTGCTGGTTAAGTCTGGGCAGTGAGGGGAGAGAAGAACAATTGCTTCGTACGGATCAGGATAATGCGATCATTTTTGAAGATGGAGACGATAATGATCAAGTGCAGGCTACGCTGATCAAATTGGCCGAACATATCAACCAAACCTTAGCAGCTTGTGGTTTTGAAGAATGTCCGGCCAATATCATGGCCAGGAACCCGAAATACTGCCAACCACTTTCTGCCTGGCAAAAATACTTTGCCGATTGGATTAAAACCCCAGAACCTAAGGCGTTGATGAATAGTACCATCTTTTTTGATTTTCGCGTGGTTTATGGAGATAAATCATTGGCTGAATCACTGAGTGAAAGCCTGATTGAAGCGATAACCAAAGAAGAGAAGTTCCTGAGTCATATGGCTGTTAATGCGCTGCAAAACCCATCCCCGGTTGGCTTCTTCAAGAAATTCCTGGTAGAACGCAGCGGTGAACATGTGGATGAGTTTGATATCAAAAAACGAGCTATGATGCCCTTATCAGATGCAGCGAGGTTATTGGCCTTGCAGCATGGTATTCAGAACACTCAGAATACACCTGAACGCTATAAAAAGGTATCTGAATTTGAACCAAGCAACGCCTTACTTTATGAAGAGGCTGCACAGGCATATGAGATATTGATGAGAATACGCGCTTTGCAAGGCATTCAAAACCGTGACTCGGGCCGTTTTATTGAAATCGACGGTATGAATAAACTGGAGAAGCAGATCTTGCGCAGTACTTTCAATTCGATCAAGGATTTGCAGAAGATCATCGAGGTCAGATTCCGAACGGCTTATTTTGGGTGATATGTTCTCGTTGCAACAACTTTTCGGTAGAAAGCCGGCAATAGAATCAGGGCCAACATTCCTTAAAACGTATTACCAGTCTAATTTTTCTGGTTCCAAACAACTGCCTATCGACGAGGCTGTATTCTGCGTACTAGACTGTGAGACAACTGGGCTTGACAAGAATGACCGAATAATCACAGTTGGCGCGGTGAAGGTGCATCGGTCTATGATCAGTGTGGGTGATGCACTGGATTTAAGGTTAGGGTCAGAAAGCGGTAATGCAAGCGCAGAAGTTCATGAAGAGCTTTCGTTTGCTCCTGAAGCGACATCAGCTGAATTCCTTGAGCAATTCCTGGTTTATCTTAACAATGCCATTATTGTTGGCCACAACGTAGCTTTCGATATTGGCAAGCTCAATCAATGGTTGAGCAGTCACTTCAAAGGCTGCAGACTCAAAAACAAAGTACTGGACACTTTTAATTTGATGAAGCGCTTGGATGTGGAGCGTATGAATAGAATGGTAGCTGGACACGATAGCTTCCAGCTAGACAAGCTCTGTGAAGAATTCAACATACCAGTAGAAAACCGGCATACCGCTTTGGGAGATGCTTACCTTACCGCACAGGTATTCATGCATCAAGTTAACCTCCTGCAGAAGCGGGGTGTTAAGACGCTCGGTGCGCTGATGAATACGCCGAGCTTTTAGGAGTGTTTACCTTACCCAAATACAATTGCAAGTAAAGCAGAGGCATCAGCCACCCTCTCCTCAAGGAGAGGGTATTTCGGACAGTAGATAACTTGATTATGATGTTGGGTGAGGTATTTATTAAGAGTGTTGCAAACGAGTAAGTCCAGCCAGTTGTTTCAACTGGTGATTGAATTTCGCAACCAAAACAAAGCAGGCATTACTTACCCATTAGTCTACTCACCAACGCTTCAAAATCTTCATTGAGTTGTTCTTTTAATTGGCTGGTTACCGCCTTTTGCATATCCTCAGGGAAGATCTCTGGTCCGTGTAATGCGCCCATAAAAGCCCCAATAAGCTGGGCATAAGAATCGGTGTCGTAACCAAACTCTATGGCCAGCTGGATGGTAGCAATAGGGTCATAATCGGTTAACTCACCGATACTGATCATCATCACCAACGGTATCCAGGCATCCCACCATTCTATGACATGCATCTCGTGTTCTAAGATTTCAAATAGCCTCGCTACATTGCCATCGCTCTGATCAGCAATATCTTCGGCATATTTGATCCAATATGCCGTACGGCGCTTGGCCCAGGGGATGCTGTTCATATCAAATGGATCAGTTTCCTGCATCACGTGTTTGATGCCTGCCCAGGTTGCCGTATCATTAAAGGCATGCGAAAGCCCGGCGATGATGCTGGCATGCATATCACGACCATAGCCAAAATCAAAGTAATCTACCTCCCAAGACTCCTTGTAGGATAATTCAGGTTGGTTGGGATGTATGGCTGCAATGGGCAGGAAAGTCATTTGTCCCAAGTTAGTTGGTACGCCTGCCCAGATGGTTTGAGGTGGTTTAGCTCGTGGGTCTTTTTTCTTACCAGTAACATACAGTGCCGAAGGTATGAATTGTTCCAACCACTGCTGAGCCAATAGCCGGTATTCTGGCTTAACAGTAGAAGGATAGTCAATCAAATGTTGTGCGAAGCGTTTAGTGCTGATCTCTTTCTTTCTGCCTAAAGAGTTGATGAAGATAAGTTTCAACCTCGTATCATCAGTAACACTGCCTTTGGGAGCATCATCTATCCAGGCGCCATAAGGTTCGAGAGGTTCTCGATATGGCGTCATTTTGAATGCAGATGCAATTTGTGGCAACATAACCTTGGTGAGCTTTTCACTATTGGTAGACCAACTATTGCGGCTAAGCGGCCATACAAATTCATACGGGCCGCCGGCAGCATCACCGATGAATGAACCCATTAGCATACCACGTACTTTTTGCTCGTAGCTGTTGACCGATTGAGCCTCGCTAATAGTGGAGAAAAGTCCTGTGCAATAAAGTGTCAGGCAGAAGAAAAGGGAATGGCGCATAATAGCATTAGAGATTTAAAACATTGGTTTTGCTGGATAGCATCAGGTCACGTCCGGTGTTCATTAGGTCTGTTTTTTCTTTGAGATCCAGTTCAAGCGGCAATTGTGCGACACCAATTAAACGTCTTAGGATTTCTGTACCAACAAAAGCATTAACAAGAGAGATATCTATCGTCATTTGATTTTCATAGCGCTCAATAACCCGTTTAATCAAAGATGAAGGTTGATTTGAGAGTATCAGGTGAGCCAAGAAAACAGCCAGATCAAATTCCTTAAAACCAAAGAAGCAAAACTCTGGATCTATAATGTACAACGTCTGTTCACTGTTCAACCAACTCCCTGGATAATAATCCCCGTGCAATAGTGTATTGCCATCAGCCAAATAGTGCTTTCCGATTTCCTCAGCCCTTTCTGCCAGCTTGCCATCTGCCAATAAATCTGAGGTAGCCGCTTGTAAACCAGGGATGAACTGGTCGAGGTCAAGACCGTTGTCTATCAGGAAAGGAAAATGAAAGATATGCTCATGATTGAGCTTTCTCATCTCCAGGTTAGTGATGACTTTGTCAGTAGTCTCCTTGTTTACCTGCTGATGAAGTTGTAGGAGAAAATCGGTGAGCAAGTCAGCTTGATCTGCTTTCAGATCGATGCCTTTATTATATAAGTGTGTGAAATCCGAGGTGGCACCCAAGTCTTCTAAGATCAGTATGTTAGAATTCGGGTCGCTGGCAAGAAGAGATGGGATCCGCTTTTGAATAGGCGCAATGCCTGAAACAGTATGGTAAAATAGCCCTTCTATCTGAGCCCGCGATGACGGTGCTGCGATGGTTGGGTACTTCTCAACCCATGGTCTGGATTGCTTAATGATGAAACTTCTGTGGGAAGTGATTACTCTGATTACCAGGTTCATATTGCCTTCTCCTGGCTTTTCAAGCTTTAGCAGTTCCTCGTTGTCGGCTAGAAAATCAAGTTGAGCTAAGTATTGGCTAAGCCCTGCTATATCGTTGATATCAAGAAAGAAACCGGTTGGGTTACTGATCAAGTACTTTTCTTTTTGTTGATTGGTCTGGCTTTGTTGCGCAGTCATTTGTCAATTATGTAATTAAGATCCAAGCGAGCCCAATATATTGCTTTTAGCTGATATAGTTTGTCACATGGTATGCGAGGCTCATCTTTGAGCATCATAACACACTATTTCGTTTCGGGTGAAGCTGGGTATTTCTACACCACGCTTTCATGTCGCCACCCTGCGTGTCTCACGCACGGACATGCTTAGTTTAGTCGTTTGTGAAGATATGTCTGTGTGGGTAGGCAGGTACAAACGACCACAAGAAAAGTATGAAACACTGACTTAAGGAATGTTGATCAAAAGTAGGAAGCTCTCCGTCAGAATATGTGTAATTATAACTAATTCCAACGTTTTGAGATTAAAGATCTACATATATAAAATACGACTGCTGAATTCGAGTTAAATGAACAATACTTAAAAAAATAATATAATAATCATGCAACACCTTGCGTTGAAAGATAGATAATGGTTGAATAAGTCATACTGCAATTCTTGCAGGTTTTTTTGATAAGCATAGCAGTGTGAAACGCTTTGACTTATCAGGCACTTGAACTCAATCTGGTAATACGTTTCAGTGTGCTTATCGATAAGAAGGGAAGGAATAGTATAGATGTTAGTATTCGCCCATAATATCGCTGTATGTACAGACTTGCAAAATCAACAAACAAAATTTTTTCTAAAGAAAAAATGCAAAAAAGCGTAATATTTCCCGACTAAAAGTAACTCTTTATTAAAAGGTTAATTTTGTTGCTTAAAGATTTAAGTATTTGCTCTGCCTAAACGCGGCAGAATTACCATAAAAAACTGATTGAAACTGCGGAAGCCGAAAAGCAGCGATAGAGTAGGCACTTAATCTTAAACGTAAATAAAAATGAAAAACAACAAGTTAAAAATTGAAGACTTGAAAGTAAAAAGTTTTGTTACCTCCATGAAAGACGATCAAGTAGAAACTGTTAAGGGAGGACTTCTATCAATAGGAAATAATTGCACTCTGGATGACGGTGGATGTGATGATTACAACCGCACCAAAGGACTATTCTGCAACGATCATATCGTGCACTAACATAATGCCTGGCCGCTCTTCGGAGTGGCCAAATTTTGAACTTACATGAGTGACATAGGCACTTGCATCTTTGTAAAATGAAAATGCCCACTCGTACCGCCTCAGCTCTTAAACCAAATGATGACCAGCAATTTCGGTGCTTCCACCCAGCAGTTTAATACTAAACTTGGTCGGGCTGTGAAATTGACTGCTCTAAATCATCTCATTTAATACAACAATTCTCCTACCTTAAAAAATCACTACACAGCAGGACAGTACATTTCACGCTGATCGGTATCTTCACGATTAACATGTTAAAATATACCGATCGATGATAAAATACCTTTTATCCATTTCTCTTGCATTTACTTTTGTATTGACCCAGGCGCAGGTTTATGATTGGGAAAACCCACGAGTTACCCAGATCAACAAATTGAAAGCCCGCGCCACTTCCTATTCTTTTCCGACCGTAGAAAAAGCGCTTACCTACGATCGCTCACAAACCGATCGTATGATGAGCCTAAATGGAATGTGGTCATTCAACTATGTACCCACGCCGGACAAAGCTCCAACGGAATTCTACAAGCAAGCCCCGACAGGTAAGGAGTGGAGTAAAATCAAGGTGCCTTCCAATTGGGAGATAGAAGGACATGGGATACCTATTTATACCAATGTGCAGTACCCTTTTCGACCGGTAGATCCGCCCTATACTCCTAAGGACAATAACCCGGTGGGTTCATATTTCAGAACTTTCGATGTGCCTGCTGATTGGAAAGACATGAATATCCGGCTGCACTTCGGTGGTGTTAGCTCGGCATTCTATGTTTGGGTGAATGGCGAAATGGTGGGCTACAGCCAAGGCAGTAGACTGCCTGCCGAATTTGACATCACATCATTGGTCAGGCAAGGGGAGAAGAATACCATTGCCCTACAAGTTTACCGCTGGTCTGATGGTTCGTACCTGGAAGATCAGGATCATTGGCGTTTGAGTGGTATCCATAGAGAGGTGCTGTTATTGGCAGAGCCTAAGCTTCATATTGATGACTTTTTCGCTAGAATGGACCTTGACGATCAGTATAGGGATGCCAAGCTGAGCATTAACGTAGAGCTGAATAACCCATCCCGAATGGATGCTGAAGGCTATTTGGTGGAAGCACAATTGTATGATGAAAATAAGCAACCAGTTCTGGATTCTGCACTGACAGTAGAAGCTAAGAAAATACTCAATCAGCACGGACCGCAAAGGAGACACCCACTGTTCTCATTTCTGAACACGATCGTTAAGAACCCTAAGAAATGGACGGCTGAAACACCCAACCTGTATACGTTAGTAATCAACCTGAAAGATGGTTCTGGGAATGTAGTAGAAGCCAGGAGTACCAGGATAGGCTTCAGGGAGGTAGAAACTGGCAAGAATGGAGAGTTCTTAGTCAATGGCAAATCGGTCATTCTAACCGGGGTAAATCGCCACGAACACGATCCTGTCAATGGTAAGGTGGTATCTGTAGAAGGTATGATCCAGGATATCAAACTGATGAAGCAGTTTAACTTCAATGCCATTCGCAATAGCCACTATCCTAACGATACGCGCTGGTACGACCTGTGTGATGAGTATGGCATTTATCTCATTGATGAAGCTAATATAGAGACCCACATGCTACCTGAGATGTCGGATAAGCCAGAATGGAGCTATGCCTTTTTAGAGCGTGGCATTAGAATGGTAGAACGCGATAAGAACCACCCATCGATTGTAATATGGTCATTGGGTAACGAAGCAGGGCAAGGTTTCAGCCATGCTGCCATGGCTGGCTGGATCCATGAGTTTGACCCAGATAGGCCGATTCATTATGAAGGAGCCCAAGAGAATCTTCGCGCTGAGGGACATATCGCTGGACATGAAAAAGGCTACTGGCAGAATATCCTTAACCCTACTGACCCTGATTGGGTGGATATGCTGAGCCGCATGTACCCGTGGCCACGTGACTTAGAATTTATGGCTAAGAATGACAGCAGTGGAAGACCCATTGTCATGTGTGAGTACTCGCATTCTATGGGTAATTCTACTGGTAACCTGCGAGAATATTGGGACATCATCTACAAATATCCTAATGTAATCGGTGGCTTCATTTGGGACTGGGTAGACCAGGGATTGGAAACCAAAAACGATAAAGGAGAGACTTTCTATGCCTATGGTGGTGATTTTAACGAGCCGCTTACAGATTACAATTTCTGCATGAATGGTGTGGTTTATCCAGACCGCAAACCTAAACCGGCGCTTTATGAATTGAAATACGTACAGCAACCGGTGGACATCCAAGCCAAAGATGTTAATAACGGCGTAGTTACATTGGTCAACCGCTATGATTTCACCAACCTGAGTGAGTTCAAAGGTTCATGGAGGGTAGAGGCAGATGGCAAGACCGTACAAAGCGGGGCATTAAATACTATTGATCTTGCTCCAGATGGTACTTTGGATGTGAATATCCCAATGGAGAAGCCTAAGAAGCTAGCTGCCGGTGCAGAATATTTCTTACATATTGATTTTGCTTTAGGTACCGATCAAAGCTGGGCCAAGGCCGGACATACAATTGCCAGTGACTATTTTAAACTCGATTGGAACAAGCCTGCTGCCTCGGTCAGTCTTTCTAAAAGACAGAAATTACAACTGGATGGCAGCAGTGTAAAGGGAACCAACTTTTCGGTTGACTTTGATGGTGATGGTAACCTGACAAGTTATACTTATAAGGGTAAAAAGATGATAGAGGGTGCCATACGCCCTAACTTCTGGAGAGCTAGAACAGACAATGATTCGCGCGCCTGGCAAGTCCAGCGCAATCTCAAATACTGGTCGGAAGTGAACCTGCCTGCCAAACCTACTAGCTTCACTATCAACCAATCTGGCGATCAGAAAGTGGAAGCAGTGGCTACTTACAATTTCAAAGATAACCTGGCCTCGTGGACAGTTACTTATACTATTCATGCCAATGGCTGGGTAGATATAGACAACAGCTTCAAGGCAGATGAAAGCCTGCCTGAATTACTGCGAGTCGGATTGCAAACCAAAGTCAATGCTGGTCTTCAGCAGATTACGTGGTTTGGTAAGGGGCCTCATGAGAATTACATCGACCGGCAGGAGAGTGCCGCGGTTGGGTTGTATGATATGAGCATACAGGACTTCTTCGAGCCTTACATCTTGCCTCAGGAAAATGCCAATAGAACAGACATCCGGTGGATGGCCTTGCGAGACAGAAGTGGTGCTGGTCTACTAATATCGGGATCGACTCTATTGTCGATGAGTGCTCATGAATATGCTCAGGAGAACATTGAAGAGGCCCGCCACTTGTATCAGTTGACAAAGGACGGAGCTATCACCCTCAACATAGACTGGAAACAATCCGGGGTAGGGGGCAACGACAGTTGGTCTTTCTGGGGTAGAACGATGGATGCCTACCGACTTAAGCCCGGAGAATACAACTACAGTTTTTCCATCCGACCATACGAGCCTAAGAGCGGCGATTTAGGAGCTTTATCGAGGAAGGAATTGGAGTAGATACTAGACGTAAGATATAAGTAGAAAGATATAAGACTAGTATACCGTTCTTCTGGCTGTCATTGCGATCCGTCAGTGGACGGACAGGGGACAAAGCAATCCAGTAGCCATAAGAAGCAAGTAGAAATAGATAGAAGTAAACCGAAATAAGTTGATTGTGGCACATTTAAAAGAATTCAGATGACCAAATTTCTGGCTGTCCCCCGCTGGCGGGGTTAGGGGGTGGAAGAAAGGCAAAGAGGTGAGTAAAACTCGCCACCACTCACTAACCATATCCACAGATGATTATATCTAATGTAATCAACTGATCATACTGATTATTTGCTGCCTCTTAGTTGGCAGAATGCTACATACCATGATGTTCGATCTTCTAGCCTGTTCTGTCTTATTCCATAGCCAATAAGATGCTGTCCAGAATGACTGTAGTCCTCTAGGCCGATAAACGAGCTCGAGTCGCATTTAAGATGAGGTTCGAAATAATACTAAAAGGTAAGTTGAATTAAATCAACTTACCTTCAGTAGTTTCAAATATCTCCACCCATTTTTGGCGCGATTCGGTAGATAAACTATTCATCAGTGTATCATAAAGCGATTTAAAAGTCACTTTCTGCCCTTTATGGGTTTCAACCCATTCGAGTAAAATAGAATTAAATCCTTTCAAACCAATCTCCGTTATGAGATGGCTAAGCGCGGTAGCTCCCTTATTGATCTCTAGGTATTCTGCCCCATCTGCGTACAAAAGTGGAGGCTCTACGTTAGGTTCATTGTTACGATCTTTGGCGTACTGCTCCATTTTCTTGTCGGCCAATAATTTAACCGCCTCTTCGCCAAATACCTCTTTAACAAATTGTAACCCGATGGCCTCCGGTAAAGCTTCAGCAAGCATCTCCGCTCCCTGTACGTTAGCGAGTTGAACATGTTCCTGAACCCACAAACTCGCCAAACCGCTACCGACTGTCATGTAGAGATAAGCTTTCTCCTGCAATCCTTCCGTATCTGCTACCCATCCTTCTTTTTCAGAGATTACAATCGAATTGGCAAAGGCATAGAAAGGATCCTGCCAGCGGTGAATTTCCACTAGCTTAAGTTCAGCAGGAACAGCTTTGGCTCCAAAATGATCTTGCATATGAGTAACTGCCTTGCCAATAGCGTCGCGGTACAAGTCTATGTTAAACGTATGTGTAGGTTTGTGCAAAATGGTATAGGCTAAGTCGCCCGCTTTACCATCTAGCATGGTATAATCAGAAGACCCTAGGTGCCAATCGAATGCTATTGGGCCGTCAATGCTGTAAGTAGCTATGATACGACCATCCTTTTCTTCTTTTTTCGTCAAAATTCCAGCCGCAAAAGGTATCTGACCTGCTTCAGTACTGATAGTGATACTACCTGTCACCATTCCTGCATCAGGTGCGTAGAAATCCTGCTCTTGTGCTAATGGATCACCAATAGCCGCCATGCGAGAAGGCAGTCGTTCTAACCCCCTTTCTTCTCTTTTTCGGTTTTCTAATAGTTCCTTTTCACTGTCGTATCCGATAACCGGCAAAAAATCCTGTACACTCGCAAAACTCCCGGTATTGGTTAAGTCCGCTTGGAAATCGCTTTGTACAAAACCTACGTACCGCTTTTTTGCTTCAATAGTTAAGCTCAATAAGCTATCTTCTTGAAGGCCTTTTGGGATGAGATAGGCTGTTAAATGCTGCTCGGTATCTTCCTTCACCAGTTGTAAATTCTGCTTGTTCAGCTTCAGACTTGTCACCTCTACAAAATCTTTCCAATTCAGGAAAATTGTATCTAATCTCGTAGAATTACTCAGTAGAATATCAGCCACGTAAGTCGCTTTTCTCTCCGATGGGAAAAGGTCAATCTGCAGATCAACTTTTGAATACTTTGGTTGCGGGTACGCTTCAATGTGTTTGTATTTTTTTTCATATTCAGCGTCAAGGCGTTCTTCCTCATCTTCCGGAGTAAAGTTTCCATTGTCATAGACGTTCTTTGTAATAAATGACATCAAAACGAAGAATGCGACAAAGCACAATAACATAGCTACCTTTGAAACATGGCTCAGTTGTACATTCTTCAATGACAGTCGATGACTCCATTTCTTGTCAGAACCTCGTTTCCACAGCCAAATACCCGCCATAATCAACGTAGTTGCCAAAGACACCCAGAGCCAGAAAAACCAGTTAGCGGAAATCTGAAAAATGCCATAGCTGCTGATTTCTGAAAAATCTTCTATGCCGGGTGTAAACCCGTAACCAATGCGCAGGTCTTCTACAATCCCCATATCAAAAGAGACGACCAGAAACAAAAACAAGCCTACGCTAATCAGGTGTGTTACAATCCGGTGAGAAGTCAGGCCTGCTACAAAAAAGACGAAGGCAGCATAAAGTACAAAGTTCATAAACGCCCAGCGATACAAGAGCAAGTCCTCGACAAAACGTCCCAATTCTATGTAGCTAGCGCCCCCCAGCAGTATCTGAGTAAAAATGGAAATGCCAATAAAACTAAGGCTTAATACCAATGAAAGCCCAATGACTGCTACAAAACGAGACAGCTGCGTTACCCATACCGGGACAGGAAGAGAATCTGTGATCTGCCATATATTGACCGTCTTGTCTTTGAAAAAGAGCTCACCGGCCCAAATCATGACCAACATATTGACAAAGACCCCCCACTGTAAGCGGAAGAATGTCATATTGCTGCTGATAGGCACTTCCTTTCCTATGTAGTAGGTAGCATTCCAAGTTACATTTTGTAAGAAAACCATTAGCAAAATGATACCGAGGATAATCTTGAAGGACGTAGGCCGCACAATATTTAAAAACTCCAGCCTGGACAAGGTCAATAGTTTTTTCAAAAAATCTGTGACTCGGAAGTGCTTCACAATTTGCGGAAGTCGGATACCAGCCGACCTGAAAAGGGCTCCGTTTTCTTCTTTGATTTTCTTTGACTTATCTACCCCAGCCTGAATGAAATATTTGAAAGAAAACTTGAAATAGGCGGCCACCGCAAGGAGTAAAGAAACAATAACCCATAGTAGTCTATTTTGTAAAATGTATCCGGTAAAAGAGAAGTAGGCCGTATTCAATTCAAGAGGTGTTTGCAAGTCCGCGTAATATTGAGCAGCCACATATCCTCCCGGATCTGCCAAAAGATAGGCCAACATATTATCCCCTCCTCCCGTTTCGTAGGAGGTCTGAGCAATCAAGAAAGTAATTACGACTGCAAAAACAGCCAAATAGCTCGTGGCAATTCGCCTTGAAAAAACAATGGAGAAAAAGACCAGTGCTACATAAACAAACAAATTAGGGACGGTGAACATGAACCATCCATGAAAAAGCTGTCCCCATGGCGTTGGACCAAATCGGTCTGCTTCACCAATACCTGAATAGGGAAGCAGTATGTGACCAACGATTAGACCAGTACTGATGATGATCAAATAGAGATAGGCTGCCAAAAAACGCCCAATAAAGAAGTGTTTGTCATTGATGGGCATGGCATATGTCCATTGAGCAGATTTGTACTGAATGTCTTTGTACAATACACCTCCGGTAGCAATGGCGATGATAATGATCATAAGCATGCCCATACCAGCGTAATTCCGGTATATGATACTCGGAGCATTCATCAATACATTTTCATTGGCAAAATATTCAAATGCACCCTGGGTATACCATATGGCCTGGAATACCAGCATTAAGAAGAATATCAGCGATACCCAACTGAACAATCGTTGCTTGAGCTCGCTCTTGATAATTGAAAGGATCGTTCTCATAGTTAGTGTTCGCTTAGTATTTTGAAATACGCATCTTCTAAAGAAGGAGCTTTTGCATCGAATCCATTGGATGGGGTTTCATCAGCAACAATGGTAATCATCATTCTACCAGCGAAAAAGCGTTGGGAGATTATATTGTACTTTTCCTGGTAGGCATCAATTTCATCTTTACTGACTGGCATTTCATATAGTCTGCCGCGTAGCGCTTCCTCTATCTCATCCGGTTTGCCCGTAAGCACCACCTCGCCTTTACCGATAATAGCCATATCTGTGCAAAGCGTACTTACATCCTCCACGATATGGGTAGAAAGGATGACCACCGCATTTTCCCCTAGCTCCGAAAGCAGGTTATAGAAACGGTTTCTTTCCATCGGATCCAAACCAGCAGTAGGTTCATCTACAATGATCAAATCAGGGTTGCCGACCAGTGCCTGGGCAATACCAAAGCGCTGTTTCATTCCTCCGGAATAGCCGTCCAGCTTTTTGCTTCGGGCATCATAGAGATTGACTTTTTGAAGCAGTGCCTCTACCGTATCCTTTCGCTCACCTTTCTGCACAATGCCCTTCATATCGGCTATGTGCAAGAGTAGCTCCTCTGCCGTAACATTGGGATAAACGCCAAACTCCTGAGGTAAATAGCCGAGTGTTTTTCTAAGCTTCTCAGGCTCTTTTGCTACATCAATCCCGTTGAAATGTATCGTGCCACTATCTGCATCCTGTAGTGTTGCAATAGTTCGCATCAAGGTGGACTTTCCAGCGCCATTTTGACCCAATAGTCCGAACATCCCTTTATCAATGGTTAGATTGACATCCTTTAGTGCTTGTACACCATTAGAATAGGTCTTCGATAAATTTTTTATAACTAGCTGCATCGAATTTGAATTTTGAAATTTTAGAATTTCGGAAGCACTCTTCCGGTTCGTAATTTGTAAGCCCGATAGGTCTCTCCAAAGGTTGATTCCATCATCTTCTCTTCTTGACCTACTCTTAAGAAATAGAGTAACCCAAAAAACACCAGGCCACTAAGACCGGCAACATAGTTGTTGAGAAGCAGGGCTTGGCCAATCACCCAAAGCCAGATGGCCGTGTACATCGGATGTCTTATTCTACCGTAAACACCCGACGAAACGAGTGAATGCTCTTCCCGGATTTCTAGGCTCACAGACCAGTTTCGGCCCAGGTCTTTGTGGGAGCGATAGAATAACCACACAGAGACAGACATAGTGACTATACCTGAGATATGTAGCCAAATCGGTAAATGATAATTGGCAAAGCTCAAGACATTTGTAAACACGTAGATCAGCGGTAGCATCATCATACCAATGAATACCAGGAAGAGTAGTAGCTTTTCCTGGGTGCTTTTTTGATCATCGATGATCTTGTTTTCCTTGTTGAGGCGCTCATGTGGTCTACGAATGATAGAATAGATCACCATAAAAACGCCATAGACTACTTTTAAAACGATCGGTTCCATATTATATAATTGTTGTCTGGGGTCTTAGAAAAACACCTTTTAGTTGTTTGTAATGACTGAGTATCAATACTGCGTTCAGCAAGAACATGACACCATCGAACAGAATATAACCCATGTATCTGGAGATAAACACGTGGGTCATCAACAGGCAAAGCATAAGTGGTACCATCATCACGGCTCCAAGCAAGTAGGTTCTTTTAAAGACCAGCAATAGCCCATTGAGTAACTGAAAGAAGCCCACAAAGTAGAGATAGCCCACGCCCATCAGAAAATCATAGAACTCGAAAAACTTCGGGTCTGTCATTTCTACATCTGACTTGAATACTGAAGGATTGTAAGGCAGAAATAGCTTTTCAATTCCCGCATATACAAATATCAAGGCCAGTAAAAATCTGATGATATAGTGAGCAATTTTCATTAGAAGCGATAAGTGGTGGTGAAGCCATAAGTAGCAGGTAAGCCATAACTGGCAAATGAAGCTGCTCCACCACCCACGCTATATCCGTAGCTGAAATACACTTCATCGGTGATGTTTTTACCCCATAGGCTTATTTCAAACCCATGATAATTAGCACCAATTCTACCATTCAATAAACCATAAGCGTCTTGCTGAACTATATTCTCTGGATCGAAGAACATTTCGGACTGGAAGATGTAATCTACGCCAGCAAACACTGCGCTTCTTGCCCCTAGTTTGTACTCATAGTTAGCAGAAAAATTCCCATTCCATTGAGGTGAATAGCCTTGTAAATTACCTTCGTTGTTAACCAATTCACCAGTAAACCCTAACACCTCAAAATCAGTGATTTCAGTAGACAGATAACCAATATTGGCAGTGAGGTCTAATCCCTTGACAGGTAAAAAATTCATTTCTAACTCAACACCCTGGCTGGTGGACGCACCAATATTATCCACGCCAAACTGGAAAGTACTTTGATCGACAATGGTAAAGAGTTGTTGGTCTTGCCAGTTGATGTAAAATGCCGTTAAGTTTGCTTTTAGGCGATTGTCCAGCCAAGTGGACTTAACGCCTAATTCGTAGTTCCAGCTAAACTCCGGCTGATATTGAGCGGCATTCTCATCGGCCACAAACTGGTTGAGCCCACCCGGGCGGTAACCTCTGGCTACATTCCCGAAAAAGAACATATCATTAGAAACTTGATAATTCAGGCCTATTTTGGGCGAAACGGCATCAAAAGTAGCATCCGTCTCAACGGTAGAATTCAACAGAGGGGAAGGTACTATACCCTCTTGTGTAAATATTGTATTATCGGGGTCTTCAAAGCCTTGTCCATTTCTCAAGTGTTGCCTTACCGCGATAATTTCACTGCGCTCAACCTCATATCTCAACCCGAGCAAGACGCTTAATTGCTTGGTTAACTGGTAATCAGCCTGGCCGAACAAGGCAAAACCTGTTTGTTGAATATTAGCATCTAATCTTTGAGTGAATTCGCCCGCTGAATTTCCTGCTAATTCAGTGGATACAGTAGGAGTGACTTCATCCCTATCTACATAATATAAATATAGACCGCCTATCCAGTTGAACGTCTCGTTATTATTGGAATTGATGCGGAATTCCTGACTGATCGTATAATTGTCGCTAGAACCATTTGCTATATAATTGATATCAAAGGGCGTAAAGTCAAAATCATCATTGTCGCGGTCATTGTCGTAATATTGCAAAGAAGAAATTGAGCTAAGTGTTGCTGTCGGCAAGTCGTAACTTACTTTCAGCGCGTTGTGAGTAGTGGTGGTATTGTAAACGCCTTGTCTGTCAAAGTTCACCTCATAAGGATGATTTTCCTTGAGTGAGTCAAGTGTTGCACCACTTGCACCAAAACCACCCAATAGGGCGTAGGCATTTACTTCTCGAACCTCTAACCCTGAACTGAGAGAAAACGATAATCGATCAGTGGGGTAGTAATCCAATTTAAAGCCAGCCGTTACCGACTCTCTTCCCAATAAATTATCTGTGCCGATCGCGATGTTGTCGATATAACCGTCTCGCTGTGTGTACCCGACGTTTACTTTGGCAAATAACTTATCCTTTATGACAGGCAAGCTCACCCCGGCTGAAGCGTTCAATTGATTTAAATTACCATAACCAAATTGTGCGAAACCTCTGGTTTGATTCGTGGGCTGTTTGGTGATGATATTAACAGCACCTGCCAAAGCATTTCTTCCGTAAAGCGTTCCTTGAGGCCCTTTCAAAACCTCAATCCGTTCAATATCATTGAGTAGTGTAGGGAAACCATAAGAAGCGAAGAAGGGAACTTCATCTACATAGACCCCCACAGTAGGAATCACATCAATCGTATAAATGCCACGACTGGCAAAGACTTGAAAGCTTCCACCCCCGTCATCATAGGACTTAAAGTTGGCCGCCACTCGATTCAGCTCATTCAGTTCATTGATTTGCAACTGCTCAATTTGCTTGGATTGAATGGCAGTCATGGAAATGGGTGTTTGCTGAATATTCTGAAGCTGCTTATTGGCAGATACGATTACTTCTCCCAGAGCGGTGCTTGCCGTGACCATTTGAATATCAATTTGCTGGTCTTGGTTTACGTCTACTTGTCTCTGTATAATTTCAAATCCAATGAATGAGAATTCCAGAAAGTATTGGCCTGACGATAAATCACTGATAACATAGGTGCCCTTAGCATCCGATGTTGTGCCCTTGGCAGTGCCCAATACACGAACAGTGGCCCCCATAAGCGGTTCGCCGTACTCGTCATTAACAGTTCCTGAAATTTTATATTGAGCAGAGAGGTCATAACTGATCAACAACACAAGGGCTAGCGCCCACATTTTCATTTTGATTGCTTTCATTTTATTTAAGGTTGGTTAGTCTATTTAGAATAGTTCTAAACGATGGCAAACTTACTGCATGCAACAGGTGCCAACATACGTCAAGCGGAGTAATACCTACGCAAGAAGGAGAAAGGTTTAAAAGCCTAGAATAGCTAATATTAGTAGGTAATTCACTAACTAGGGTAATTGACTCTTATCCAAAGAATTCCCATTTTTATAAATTAAAGAGGAATAGGAGTATCGTAAAATAACTACATGAAGACAAGAATTTATGGGTCTGAGCTTGAAGAGCTAGCGGTTGAGGTGACCCATCCCGAAGCGTTTCAAACAGATCAATCTTTTTTTATAGAACGTAAATATTCCGGCCACCATTTGATGTTGGAAGGAACTTACACCGAAACTTTTTTTGAAGGTGTTCATATTGGTTACGGAGATTTCAGGTTGCCTAAACCTACACTAATTTACTTCGACACCGAGATGGAGACCATAGAGATGCATTTCGCCTTGCAGGGTCGAGCGAGTGTTCACTCGAAGGACTTTAAAAAAGGGCTGGGTTTCAAATCAAACCAGCATAATTTGATTTATGCCAGTGAATTTAAAGGAGCGGTTGAGTGGTGTGCGGAAGAAGATATGAAAGTCTTTGAAGTCAATCTATGGCCTTCTTTCTTCAAAAAATACCTACCTGATGGTACGCTTTTTGACATTTTCAGAAAGAATATTGAGAGGCAGGAAGGGGCTTTTCTTTCTAATCATAATTACCCAATAACGCCTCGTATGATGACGCTGATTCACCAGATTATCAATTGTAATCGCACGGGACATTTTAAACGCATGTTTCTTGAGTCACACGTCATCGAACTATTGATGCTACAGTTAGAACAGATCAGTAGCCACAATTGTGATGTGTTTTGCGCTCATAACAAGCAGCACCAGGAGAAACTCTACGCTGCTCGTGAGATTCTAACCAACCAACTGAATGGAGACCTAACGCTGAATGAGTTGGCTCAAAAGGTTGGCACCAATGAGTTTACATTGAAAAAGGGTTTCAAAGAACTATTTGGTACCACTGTATTTGGTTACTGGAACCAGATTAAAATGGAGGAAGCCCAAACACTACTTGCAGAAGGCATGATGAACGTAACCGAGGTGAGCGAAAGAGTAGGGTACAAGAACCCCCAACATTTCAGCACCGCTTTCAAGAAGTATTTCGGTTATTCACCCAGCGCTTTAAAGGTATATTAAGTGCCTTTACAAATCTCACAAAGTACGGAAGAAGTCACCCTTACCGGTAAGGCAGGCTTAGGCTGGAAATAAGTAGAAATAGATACTGGATGTCATTGCGCCCGTCAGTGGACGGACAAGCAGCGATGAAGCAATCCAGTGGATGAATCACGAATCGAGTTTAGGCGTCATTCCCTTGCGATCCGTCAGTAGAAGGACAAGCACCGACGCGTTAGGAGAGACTTGGGAATCTGTTTGTCAGACATAAGAGATAAGACATAAGAAGAAAGACTTTAGACTAAAGACTTGACTTCTGGCTGTCATTGCGAGGAACGAAGCAATCCAGTTGATAAAGTGAGAATTGTGTTCATGCCATGTCCTTCTGAAAGAAACTTATTGGAAGGTAAGTATGACTTAACCAGATGGCATATCATCAATTGATTATATGCACCGAAACATGAATGCACGAAAGTAACTTTCGCGCTAGCGCGTGTGAGCAGTTGACAAACAACAGTAGGCAAAAGCATATCTGCAAATCATCAGTCCATCGCTACATCATCAACACATCACATCATCAGACTATCAAATAATCAAATCATCTAACTATTCTCTTTCTTCTTCAGCGCAATAGGGGCAGAGATGAACCAAAGCACTGTACCGATGAGCATAACCTGTTTGTGGCTGTCCAAAGTTGTGGAGCCGGTGAGATAAAGGAAGCTTGGGACAATGGTCAAGATCAGTCCTGCGAGGCCGATGAATTTAAATATCTTGCTCATGCTCTTTGTGTGAGTTTGCTTAATAACAAGAATAAAACACCACAAGCTATCCATGCCGGTAGTGTGAGAAAGGAAAGAAAGATGCCATTCAATTCTGATATAGCGTAGAATGTACCTATACTCAACACCCACGCTAAAAGAACGGCAATATTGAAATTACTTCCCCTTTTTTCGGCATAATCAGTAGTAAGTCCGGCCTTCCTGGAGAAGTAGTGGTCAAATACAATGACAGCACCGATAGGGGCGAGGATGAAGCCGTAGGTGGCTACAAAACCAAGCAACTGCATGGCAAAGGCTGGGAAGATACCCGCAATGGTGGCCAGCGTTCCTGCCACAATAGTGATAGCAAACGTGGACATCTTGGGTGCGATGGCCTGGAAAGCCAGACCTGCACGGTAAATGGTCGGATTGGCAGTAGTCCAGCCTGCTACAATAACGACAATGATACCTGCTATGCCCACCGCATTATAAGCCATAGGGCCAGGAGATACCGGTGGCGCCTCACCATTGGCCAGCATGGCTACTGCCTCAGGAGATTGTAGAAAGACGGCATAGAGTAGGGCAGCACATATCCAGGCCAAGTAGTGACCGATATACATGCCGGCCGCCGTCATCCAGCCTGAAGAAGCTTTCTTGGCATAGCGAAAGACACTCATATCAGCCATACCAATGTGCATCGCTGCGTTACAAAACCATGAAAAAAAGACGACGTGCCAGAATGTGTATTTGATCTGTCCGGGGAATGGCTCACCACCTTCTCCCCAAATAGCCCAAAACTCTCCAAATGAAGATACATTCAATTGCCTCAATGCCACAAGACCACAAGCCACAAAGACCAATACCATCCACGGTGAAGCAATATTGGCAAAGCGGGAAACGGCATTGTACCCTTTGGCAGCCACCAGGGATATCACCGCACCTATGGCGATTACAATGATGATCCACAAAGGCCCGTTCGGTAAAGTATCGTTCAAACCTGGCATTTTCATATTGAAAGGGATACCAACTGCTGTTGCCGATACGGTGATCATACTTCCGGCCAGAAAACAAAAGAGTATGCCATTGGCCAGATTGTAAATGGTTACCAGATTTTTACCACATATTTTCTCAAGCTTATAATATAGGGTAAGCCGTACTTCCGTAGAGACAGTAGCGCACACATAGCGCCAGCTCAGTACAGCCAATAGATTACCCACAAAAAGTCCTGCTATGAGGTCGAAGGCACTGACACCGGCCGTAAGGAATAAAGGGCCGATCATGAATTCAGTACCGGCTGCATGCTCTCCGGCATACATGCCTAGAAAGCTTTTCCAACCTTTTAGTTGTGAGTCAGGTATAGGTTCTCGTTCAAATTCGCCAGTTGCAGCGCTACTTTGGTCACTCATGTATAGTTAAAAAAGTTAAAAGTCAGTTCTATTTACTGATTCGCACAAATTCGAAGATAATGCAAGTTAGATTTTACCATACTGCTGTCAATAGAATATCTGTACGATCAGCCGACCTTTGAACATAGGGAAATGCCACAGCTAGAGTATCCTGAAGTATCCTGTAGGCTTGGGGTTTAGGTACATTCCAGCTGTTTCATTCGATCGTGCTAACCTTTCCTATCTCAGAATTACCCTCCCCAAGTCTGACTTGTCAGACTTTTCCCCTCCCTAAAATTAGGGAGGGGTGGGGGTGGGTAAGAAATAGAATGACTTACAATGCACTTCACACCCAACACCTCATGTATTTTCACTTCAGGTTTACCAGAAAGGAACCCAAAGAGAGCATTACTTAATTCTCACAGAAGTCATTCTGAAAGAAACTTATTAGCAGGTACATACGACCATACAGGACTTGATATTCAACTGAATGGCACTGCGGCTATGTTCAATTTTCGGAGATGTTCTGTCTTGTTCCATAGCCAATAAGATTCCTTCTGAATGACTGTAATGGTCATTTCCCGCCGGCTTTGGTGTTGTCACCAAAGCCTCACCGGGTGATCACGTTGCCTTGGGGTTAAGCACAGCCAGATATTGGGTCCATGGGCCCACTTCTTCAATGTACTGCTTGGCCATCACCCTTGATATCTGAACGATGTGCCCCAAATCATGCACTGTCCAGGCTGATAGCATATCTTTCAACGTGATATCCCCAAAGGCTGGGTGCGTACCGGTTTTGATCAAATCTTCTTCAGTCAAGTTGAAAGCTTTAAGCTTGGCAATGTTTTCTCCTCTTAAATGCTCAAATTCTGAGAGTAAATCCTGTAGCGACTTGCCTTTGCTGGCCTCAAACTGAGCGAATCGATCAAAAGGCGTAAAGCGTTTGTCTTCGCTGTCGCTGAGAATGATTTCCGTGCGAGGGATCCAGTCGGTTTGCTCGCCGTGGATCAAATGCCCCATTACATCGTAAGGACTCCATGTTTCTGGCCCTTCATTGTGCATAGTCCAATCTTCGGACAGACCTGATAAGAGTGTATTCAGGACAGAAGGCGTCCTTTCTAGAATGTCAATTGATGCTGCTAAGTTGAATTTCATTGTTATGCTTCTGATGAGTTAATGATTGAATTTAATGCTTTACGCTTACTTATACGGATAAGCGTTATCCATAAGGAGTGCTTACGACTGATCAAAGATATACAGTTTTAAAAGGCTGTCATTTCGACGTTAGGAGAAATCCCTCTCCACCGAAGGCACGACTATTAGTAAGATAGATTTCTCTCCCGATAGCCATCGGGATCGAAATGACCCTCAAGAGGAGCTTTCGGTACCGCCAGCGAAGATAGTGGCTCTGATCTCGGACATAGTTATCTTCTCTATGACCTACTACTTTCCAATAACGAGCAATATACTTATCAATAAGAGAACCACCCATCCCGGATGTTTTCCTTTAGTGCCGATCAAGACTAATAGGGAAGAAGCGAATGCTGTAACTACAATTGCTTTAACCGCAAAATCAACAAATTCTACATCCAGCTTACTTTGTTCTACGGCTATTTTCGTTACCAGTGCCCCTACACACCAACCAACGACTGAAGCCACATGCCATGTTGCCCAAATGATGCGCAGGTGACCTCCTTTTAATCCTTCACTCACTTTTGTTGGTACAATACTGCCCTTATTCCTTCTATACCTAAAAATGAGATATTCACCCAGTATAGAATGCGCAAGCCCCAGTACGAAAAAGAGAATACCAGCGATTAGAAAATAGATGTTCACCGATCAATACTTCGTTAAGGGTTTCTATTCGCAAGTGACTATTTATTCACCTCGATTATATTCTGCTCTCCACTTAGTTCTACGACCCATTGTCCATCTATGATTTCCCCAGCCGTCTCCTGACCATTGACCAGATAAGTAGCGCCATCTCTGTATTTGAGATTGACCTTGATGTTCCATTCGCCTTTGGTTTGGCTGACCGTGTACTTGGTGCTTTCGGCTGAAGATGAATAAGACACGCTGACCGCATTATCTCCCACCTGCACATTGGACAGTTCGCCTTCATTCCATTCTGATGGCATTCTAGGTTTTAGCAGAATCATCTGTTTGTGCGCCTGCGGTTGGATACCGAAGAAGAAGCCAACGATAGGCTTAGCGACACTGTAGATATTCCATGCCTGCACCAACATACCATAGTCAGGCGATACTTCATACATGGTGCCTGGTGTAGCATAGCCAAAGGAGTTGGAGAGGTACTTCAGGTATTCTAAAGCGCGATCCGTTTCACCATAACGGCTTTCAGCCACAGCCTGGACGCCCGTCGGCAAAGTCATCACTGCACCCACATAGTTGAATTCTTGCTTGCGCTTAGAAGCGGCAAAAGACTCATCGAAGTTTTCATCCCTGTCGATACCAGTCACATATACGCCAAATCGGTTGGTGAACTTTCTGCCTGTTTCTAATGCCTTCATGGCTTTATCCGTATCCGCAATGCCCATTTCCATAGGTGTATTGACCACCCAATTATGGTAGAATGCATGTCCTGCGCTTTCACTAGGGGAGGAGTCGAGTTGGCGTTTGGTGTTGTTGAGCTCTTCTACTGCCCAAGGCTTATTCAGTGTGTCGGCTCGGATGATGGCATCATCGAGCAATGACATGGCTTTGGTTTTGTCGGCCCGGAAGTCAGCAAACGAATTGGCACCATCCACCCACCAGTCCGAATTGATTTTGTCCTTTAGCACTTTAGCCTTGTCAGCATAAAGCTTTTCGTTTTCTGTATCACCGAGTTCTGCCGCCATGCTGGCCGCTACCTCATATGCCTGCTGGGTGTAAACCACTACATCGACCATCTCGGAATCCATACCCTGTATTTCCATCATACCATGCCCATCAGGATAACCATTCTGGTCTTCATCCACAGACTCCAACCAGTCAATCCCCTTCTTGGCCATCTCGTAGGCCCTGTTCAGAAAAGTCTTATCACCCGTCCATTCGTATATGTTCCAGCTGGCTAGAATGATGCTAGGTGTTTCATTGACATTGCCGGGGTTAAACACCGCACCATTGGTCGATACCTCGTGTACGATGCGCCCGTTCCCGTTAGCGCTTTCCGAAAATTCATAGAGTTGATTAATGGCGTCCATGGCTAACTGGTGGTCACCTATCGGCAGAACACCCTGCACCGTATAGGCTATGTCTGCACCGAACCACCAGGGGTAGTCAGGGATACCTGCGCTGATGCCTCGTCCCTGACCGGGCACCTCACGAACCAGCCACTCGGTAGCATACTTTGTCCAGGTATACATCTCTTCCAATTTCTTATCCGGTATCACCAAATTAGACCGTTCTAGAATGGCGTCATAGTGTGCCTTCTTATCCACGAAGTAGCTGTAGTAATTGTCCTTAAGATCCTTGTAAGTAGCTGCGGCTTGTGGCTTGGATTCATATGATCCGGCGATGTAGAATGTAAGCTTAGAAGCACCGTCTGGTCTCACCGTTAGATCGTAAGAAAGTGTGGCCGCTACGCCCTTGCCAATGCGAGGAGCGTCGCAAGCATTTTCGCCCGCATACTGGTTGATCGATGCCGTACTCGAACCGAAAATACAATGCCATTCATTGCCCTGATCTTGGGCAGCGAACGCACTCAATGTCTCATCATATGCGACTACATCCGTAGAGTCAATCATGTCGGTTCTTTCTCCCAACCAGACCGGTCGAAGGTCTACCAATCCGGAGAAATCAAACTGGAGATTGAGGGTGTCTTTCACCGATAGATTGCGGAACAAATATTCGATCACCAGCCCCTCTTTGTCATCGGGTACAAACTGTATTCTACTCACCCTTAAATCCAACGGTTCGATCTCCTGATCGTGCTGGTTGGCCATGGTATAATTGATGAAAGCATCAGCCTGATCGAGGCAATATCCGTGGCCAGATTTCTTGTCCATTACATAGCCGGTAACGCCATCCATAAGCTTGATGGGATGGTTCCAGATACCACCCATTTCGCCTTTCACGTGCCAGCCCAAATCAGGGAAACTTCCGTTCTGATGACCCACCATATAGACCCTATTTCCGGCCGTGACATAAGGGGCATCACGGTAGGAACCTTTACCACTCAGACTGGTTAATTCGCGTGTCTGGGAATACAGGGAAGGTGATGGTTTTTGTTCCTCTTTTTGGTCTTCACAAGCGACTAGAAAAACGAAGGCAATAGCCGCAAAAAAGGAGTAGCCTTTCTTCAGATTCATAAGCTTTGGAGTTACTCTAAAACTTTAAGTTAATTCAAAGTTTTATCAATGCCATTACATCGGTTAAGCTTATGATGTCAAACCACCTTGTTTACAGCCATTTTCCTGGAAGCCAGAATAGGGGAGACCTAAAATTGAAGCGCTCGTGGAAGAGCGTAAAATGCTTGTATTGTACCACCTAGACAGCCGGTCTTTATAACTAATCTTGATGGTAGAATAGTACCATAGAAAGGTATTTCAAGCACTGCTTTAAGGGCAATGAGTGTATCATGAAGAGGTCAAACAGCTAGAATATCCCTTATAAATCAGTTTAATAACTATAGCTTAAATAGTTGATTATGAAATATTTAAATATGCCATATCATCAATTGATGATATGTTTAAAACAATTGGAAATAGCCCTATTGAGTAAACAAAATATTATTCTGTTTCAGGACTAAGAGCCTATTCCTGCCTCATCAAGAATCGACTCAATTGCCAAAGTATAATTGACCCAAAATGCCTGGATTGTTTTATGCTGAACCAGTCAGCTCAAGCATCCCTTCGGTGATGTTTTCAATGTCCAATTCATGATGTTTTACATGGATAGGTAGCGTAAATAGGTTGGAGATCTTAGGTAAGATACTGGCCTCAAAAGTGGCCGAACTCAGCAAGGATAACATGCGATTTATGTACCGTTGTTCGTCTGGCGTATTGAATACATTTCTGGTCAAAGCAAGCCGTTGATAGGCCTCTTTTTTGTGTTGCTTAAAGGCATTGAGAAATGTCGATGCGTGACCGATATAGATGCGCGAATTTTGCCAGGTTTCAAAAGAAGTGGACTGCCTGTTTGTCCTCATATTTTTGGACTTGACCAACTGCCAAACCTTTTTGGTCATGGTGTTTTCAGTACTATCGATTACCAACTGTTCATTGGTCGAAACCTCCTGTTTTTCTACCACACCCAAGGCGATAATAATCTGCCGAAAGCAGGTATTAAAAAGTGCTTGATAAAGCGATTGTATGAACTGTGTTCTTTCCGGTTGAATGGTGTTGATCGGTGTAAAAATCATCTGCGCCTGTTCACCCTTTTGACTGACTTTGGCGCATATCGCAGCCATGCTCAAAGCGCTTGCTTTCGAACCCGGCAAGGGGATGATATGTCGCTTGTTTAGTTCTGTCAAACTGCCCATTAACATCCCCGCTTTTCGCTGGTCGCAAAGCACGAAAATGTTCTCTGGATCACACACCCCTTCGAACATACTGATGCTTCTTCTGATGTT
The DNA here is from genome assembly GCA_039819065.1 of Bacteroidota bacterium. GTDB lineage: Bacteria > Bacteroidota > Bacteroidia > Cytophagales > Cyclobacteriaceae > JBCBSS01. Next base: position 55,876 of record JBCBSS010000008.1, on the reverse strand, counting down.
GTCTTCCAGGTATGGCGTCCTTGATTCGTAGAGGTGGCGAGAGTGCCAGTCTAGCGGTGTGGTGACTACGTCTTCAGCGTTGATCACCAGGTAAAATTGATCTTTCATTATTCGTTAGGTTAAGTATTCGAATAGCCCAGTCGGGCAGGTTAATTCGGTTAAATGAAGATGTGAACATCTTAGTACAGATTGTATAAATAGGTCTCTCGGATTGAGTGCAAATTCACGGCTAGATTACGCTTCTGTAGGTCATGATTTTGTGCGGATTCACATCTGCTCCATAATGCGTTCGTATTCTGTATAAGCCTGCTGACAGACCCTGTTAATATTATCAATCAGTGGAGTAATCTCATCTAAACGTATCTGTTGTGATGCCCATATCTCAACGTGCTTGATATCCTCCACTATACTCTCAACCCCCATCACTCCGAACGAGGATTTGGCTTTGTGCGCAATTCTATTGAGCGCTTGCCAGTTCTCATCATCGACACATTGATACATTTGGCTGATTTGTAAAGGCGTCTGTCCCAAAAACAGATCGATCATGTCCATCATCAGTGAAGTATCCCCTCCGGAAACCTGCTTCAGGTAAGAAATATCTACGACACTATCTGCTTGTTTCACGTTGCTCATAATTAGTAGTGTTTAAGCCTCGTTAAGAGGCGATTAATGCTAGTAAATGTACTTGGCCACCCAGCGGGGTTCAATAGAGTAAATTGGTAATCGACGGATTAAGTGAATCGCTTAATGTTGGTATTTGGAGGTTGGAAATTGGAAGTTAGAAGTTGGAAAGGTGTATTTAGAAATAGGTAGAAGTAAATAGAAATAACCTGTCATTACGATCCGTCAGTGGACGGACGGGTATCGACGAAGGAGTGAAGCAATTCAGAACCAAGAAGAAATAAATGGAAATACGTAGAAACAAGTAGAAATAAATAGATGTATCAGGCTCTGGCTCTGTCCCCCGCTGGCGGGGGCAGGGGGTGGAAAAACAGTAACTAGATTACTTTGGAGTAATCTAGTTACTCTTCAGAGCACCAGATAAAACCTACCTAGAGATTCCTTGGATTCGTTCCTCCGTTACGAACCATGGAATGACGCCAGCCACTTAAAGCAATCTAGTGACCAATTAGGAATGACGAATTGAATGTCGTTCCCTGTCCTTCTGAGCAGCAACCCATTGGAAGTTAAGTACGACTAAAACAGAAGAATAAGCATATGATCAATTGATAATATCAGCGCTGGAAAAACAGTAACTAGATTACTCCGAAGTAATCTAGTTACTCTAATAACCCTGGCACCACCAAATAACCCTATCATCAAATCATCTCATTATCAAACCATCAAATGATTATTTCAGATTGGCTTAACAGTAACTAGGTTACTCCAAAGTAACCTAGTTACTTATATCATCAATTGATCATATACTTTGTATTAAGGCAATGCCAAACCTCCAATAAGATTCCTTCAGAAAGACGAGGTGAGAGTAGCAACTCTACCCCTAAACCCGCCAATGCTGAAAGCTGAACCTCACCGCTTGTGGAATGCACTTCTTAAGCTGTTCTATAGAAATGCGGCTGGTTTTGGATTGGTTAAAAGCTTCGAGCAAAGCACAAAACCTGACCCATTTATTATCCATAGTTTCGTGCTTTTTGAGCTTATTGATGAAGGTCTTGCTAGTGGTGTTATTGCCCTCTTTGCTGACCATTTCTATGAATAATGGAGCGGAAGAAGGCCTTCCGGTGAGAATAGCCAATAACAACAGGTAAGACTTGAATTCGCCATGTTCCGAGGTGAACCGCCCCTGCGCTGCTTCTGGAATGCTGGCTTTGAGCAATCTATACACATTGATAAAGCGCTTGATAGCACGAGGCGACCTGCCCGCGATATCCCCCAAGGCCCGCATATATTCTACCTCGCTGGTGGTGATACTCAAAGACTGAGGGTTAAGATTGATCTCTCGGTGTTCCGCTCCTTCCTCTTCATCTTCTGTAGACTCCTCGCCCTTTTCGTCACTCGGTTTTGCCCCAGTACCCTCTCCTTTTTCCGGCATGTCCGATTGACCTTCATCCTGTTCATCATCACCGCTGGCCACTTCACCGCCAAGGTCTATGATACCATCGATGAGATCGCTGACCTTGTCCATATCCAGTGGCTTGAGCCAGAATGGCACCTGAAATATCTTCTCCAGGTAGTCTTGGGTGGTAGCGGTTCCACTCACCGCCGAGGTTTGATCGTTCACTGGCTCGGCCGGGTCGTCATTATCCTGGTAGAGTAGGTGAGGGTGGCTTTCTTTGAGCGATCGGCTCACCCATCGCGCATCCACGCCTACCACTACGATGAAGAGTTTGAACGCCAACAGTAGGTGAACTGCCTGCAATACCTCTACCACCTTATCTTGCGGACAGCGATCCAGGTCATCAATATAAAGCACGATGCGGTTGATCTTCTTGTCACCCGCCGTTTGAGCATCAAGCTCGCTGCCTGCGTTCTGTTCGCTGTTTTGTTGCAGCATCAGGTCGGAAAGGATCTTGAAATCCTTTCTGATCATATTGACTAGCCCCAAGTGCTTGCTGTAGCTATCGCTTCTGGCTCGTTGATCTATGAAGTTGGCCATGCGCTCTGCCGTGGTCAACTCGCGGCGCTCTGCCTGCAATTGCCTTAGCTTTTCCTCAGCTTCTACCAATTGTTGATCGGCGGCCACAAGCTCATCTGTCGTATTCTTGATCTTATTCTCTAAAGAGAGAATGGCTTCCTTGCGCTTCACTTCTTCCTCTTCAATTCTGGCGTTCAGGTCAGTATTGATATTCTCCGCAATATCCAATGCTTGAGAAGCCTCGGCGATCCTCTTTTTGATCCATGGTAAAGCGACTCCTATGGCGGCTCCAATCTGGGCGATAACGGTTGCCAGAATACCAGAGCTCGCTTTCTCAACAACTGCGAACACTATAAGTCCAAGGCCAATGATCGCTATGATCCAAAGCAAGATTTTAGTCTTCAAGGGCGGAGAGTCAACCATAATAGAACGCCACAGATTATGCGCCCTGTTAGCCAACATGCTGGTACTGCTCATGATGTTCATCACCTCACGAGCAGTTTTAGCAGTTTCAGCGTGCTGTGTTTCGGTCTTTACACCGAACAGTGTCTCTAACTTGGGCAGTAGCGTATTCAGTTGTTGCCTGACGAAGGAGGTATCTGCCAATGTCATGTCAAGAGACTTCTTCTTTTGCTCTTTCTCAACTGCCGCCATGAATTGCTTCTTGTCTGATTGAAGTGATTCAAGCTTTTTCTTCGCTTTATGCCTGCACACTATAGCAACCCTCAAGCGCTTTTCCGCGGCTTTTTCTTCCTCCTTGGAGATGGTGAAACTTTTAAAAGGATCCTCATCAAGCCTTTCCTCTTCTTGCAATTGATTTACATTCCTTTCCAACTCCTTGAAAATATGATCCACCAGGCTAGCCCATAGATTACTATCCATATAGTGCCAGGCATTGAACCATATCTGCACAATGTTGCCATGAAACCTGGTTTGTTTGTCTTGAGCAACCATTCTGGCTTTATCAGCAATAGCTTTTACACGGTCACTCATACGCTCCATAAAGAAGGTCTTACCACTACCCCAATCACCGAACAGGCCAATGGCCAGGGGGGGATTAAGGTCACTGGAAGCTATAATGGAGGCAAAAGCGTTAACCTCCGGCGTAATATTCAGCAGGTCCTTACCGTCGGTGTCGTCAGCATTTACTTGGGTGAGTAGGTCGCTGATGTCCAGCGCAGGCTGGTTTTGACCGGTTAGAATGTTCTCCCAGGCAAACATATTGTCCCAGGGTATTTCCTCCTTACTGGCAAAACTAGACCTGATGAAATTGAGGAAATCACTGCGCAGGCCATCCATATTGAGCGAAAGCCCGTCATAAAGTTCTTGCAATCCGAACGCCTCCGCTTGGGTTAGAAAGGCAGCGAAAAAATGCCTCAGGTTCACGCGCTCATGCGATGTGGTTTTAATAGCAATCCCTCTTGCCTCTGATATCAGTTTGACCACTGAGATATCCACATCATCGCCCATAAATTCATCCTGCAATTCAGGACGGACAAACTCTTTGAACACTTCCAACGTACTGCCTTTCTGCTTGGGTCGTTTGAAAGCTTTGCCAAAACCATAACGATCCAATGCTTCTCGTACAAACTTGAAAGTCTCCCGTTCTGCCGCCCTTATTTCAGCGAGGTTGTAGAAACTGGTCAGCAGTGTGACGCAGTTTGGAGGTTCTTGCTGCTGCGTTCTATCGATAAGAAAAGTATTGAGTATCTGGGTGACCGAGCTAGAATACCGGTACTCGTGTAGTGCAATGTCATTAATGGTACTTTCTATTGCCTCAAGCGGCACTTGTACTTCTTTCTGGTTGGCTATGATCTCATTGAGCGCCTTAACCTCCAACCGGGTTACCCTGAAATTAGTCCCCTGACTATTGCGTCGGATGGTCAAGCCAAATAATTCCTTATGTCCCTCAATCGCCGACAACTTGATGGGGTTCCTAAAGCGGTTCAGGTATTGAATAGCAACCCGGCTTTCCTTTTCTTGTAAGTTGGTCACTTCACCTATTACCTCGCCCCAACCATAGAGCACCTCATCATCTCCGCTTCTCCAGAATATTACGATATCGGCTGGCTTGATATCATTCTTGTACCTGGTCACTACCCAGTCTTCCTTCTTGCTGGCAATGAGCTTTTCCTTGAGTTCATATCGTTCCGGTTTGCCTTGGAAGATCCAATACCGGACAGGGGATGGGGTGCTTGCTTTCATGGTTAGGTTGATCAGTGCGCCATACTTTGGCTGATGGCTAACGATCGAATTTAGAAAAAAACAACTGCCAAAACAAAGTACGTAGAAGGCCTAATCCGATATCAGTACTACCCTCAAGTGGCTGCTTGGCCTTGTGCAATGATCTGTTTCGATATCACCATTGGTGGATTGTTGTGCTTGGTGCATTTTCCCGTTAAGGCCAGCTAATTACCTGATGCCTTAATTTAGACCGCTCTGGTGCACTCAAAATGGTCATTTATTAACCTTTTCTTACATTTCTGGCGCCGGGCCTTTCAGGTTGGTATTTGGCATGGCCGATAGAACGAATTGACCATTTAACCCGCAAATCGTGCTATTGGAAGCAGAAATCGAGATATATCGCTTAATTTCTTGTATTTCAATCAGTAATATCATTAATTAGAAACTATACTTAAGTTCAGATACACTCTGGTAGCAAACCTTACTTCTTTAAGTAACTGACTTTTTAACCTGACTTGAAAATCTATACAGCATGAGTACTTCTGCTTCGAAATACGCTCGATGGCGGTTGATTATTATGATCTCCCTTACCATTGGAGTAAGTCTTATTCTCATCACTATTTTTCAGGCCCTATCAGGCACAGTATTGTTGGACAACCCTTGGACAGGTTCGATCGGATTTCTGCTGATCGCTTTTTTGGGAGACCGTTACATCAAGAAGAAAACACGTCGTTCGGGCATTTTCTAGTCCGACACCCTATCCGTTTTGAAATACACCTCACTCAAGCTAGAATTCATAAGCTCGAATGTTAAATTAGGTCATGCAATCCGAAGGCTAAGCCTTATATTGTCAGGGCATGACCAACGAACTAAACACTACCTTCAAACCATCACTTCTTGACGAGGCCAAACGCATTGGTGACCAGCTTATTGCTTTAGCTATTGTAGAAAACGATACCGTTTACTGGCATACCATTAAGACCATCAACCCAGATGGTCAGGTGCAGTGGAAGGCTTCTACTCATTTGTATGATGGTGCATCCGGAATAGCATTATACTTGATACGCCTGTTTGAGCAAAGCAGGGAAACCAAATACCTGGATTGGGCAGAAAAAGGCTTGCAATGGGCACTGTCCCGTTATCAACAAGCTGAACCTGATTTGGGCTTCTATTTTGGAGATGTCGGGTTGGCCTATGTATTGACCATCCTGGACGAAGTAAAAGGAGAAAGCACCAACCGTGCTACCATTCTGGATATCATTGACCAGTGCTGTAAGCATATCGAGCACAGCCAAAACTTTGATGTCATCAGCGGTCTGGCAGGAGTTATTCTCGGTCTGGTGGCCATTCATGAGCGCATTGATGCTACTGAGATAGAAAATCTCATTCATAAGGCGGCCGGCCGGCTCATCGAACTGGCCAAACCTTCTACCGTAGGGCTCTATTGGGAGCATGCAGCCCATCCGATAGGAGGCATGACAGGGTTTGCTCATGGTGCTGCTGGTGTTGGATACGCTTTTAGTATAATAGGAGACTACTTTGAGAATCAGGCCTACAAACGATTGGCAAGGGAAGCTTTTGCCTACGAGAATTCACTCTATGATGCTGACTTGAACAACTGGCCTGACTTTAGAAAGGGAGTGGCAGAGATATACGACAACCAGACGCGAAAGGAACGTTTTCTACAGGATGACAAAGCCTACTTCACCAATGGTAATGACAAAGATGCTTGGTGCTATGGAGCTACGGGTATCGGCTTGAGTAGAATAGGGGCGAGCCAACTTTTGGACGACACTTTTTCATCGGACGCTGAGAAGGCACTGGACAAAGTGAGACTTAATTTGCAAGCACCTGCTGAGCCTATTCATTCTTTCACATTATGTCATGGAGCAGGAGGGGGCTTCGAGCTTTTTCTAGAAGCATCGGCTTTATTTGAAAAGGATGGTTATGAAGAAGTGGCAAGGGAGGTAGTAAGCAATGCATTGCAACAGAGAAGTGAACTAGGATTATATGCTCCGGGCTACGATGACCTTGACTATGCAGAAGACCCTGGGCTGTTTCTCGGTACATCCGGGGTTGGTTATATGCTTTTAAGAATGCATACCAAAGGTGCCCTAGATTCTATTCTATTGATCAAACCTAAAAGACAATCGCACACGCAAGGCATTGATCTAAAAGAGGTCAATAACAGCGTTACCGCCAAAAAGTACCCCAGATCATTCCGTTTGGCGCAAAGGATACAACCTGAGCGGGTCAACCAGTTCATAGGTTCAACCGGAGCATACCTACATCATGAAAAAGACTTTGTTGAATTTCTTGAGCAGGCTATTTCCAAAGAAGATAGCAATGCAGATATACCCCTCTTAATGGAGATTTGTAAAATAGAACATACCAAGCAAAGCTTCGATCTCAGCATCAAGTCAAGGCCATGGATATCCACCGAAAGGATGGCGAATGCTGATTATGCCTTGTCCAAAGCGTTCAGCTGGGAGAGCGATAATCGGCTTCAATTGATTGCTTCGGTTGAGGTTTTCAAAATAAGCAGAGATTGGAGTCAGATGCTGGTAAAGCCTGATGACTTTGCCTTGCGACAAAACCCAGTCGAGGGCTACTTTTTGGTTTTGTATGCTGGTGATAGTATGATCAAAGAGGTGATCATAAGTGCTCTTAATTATAACCTCCTGGCCATCTTCGATGATAGTTGTCATATAAGTGAGGCTTATGAAGCCGTACAGAAAAGCTTTGGTGGTAGTCTGTCTGATGACCAGTCGGCACAACTGCGTGGTTATGTGCTGGAAAAGGTGAAGTACTATTTGTGCGAGGGGATAATAAGAAGAGTTGAATGGTGATAGTTGGATAACCATCACCATTCTGCCATGTATATTAGCATTTACATGGACCGGGAAGGGCAGCGCTACATATCCATCCTAATGATGGGCAAGTTCCTACAGTACAATCATCAGTATGGCATATGTGCACTTCTGATGGACAATGAACATCACCGTCAGAAATCATACAAGCACCAGCTGCGGCATGTACACCCACACCTCCACCTCCAGATACGCCAATCTTAATGGCTTGGTCTGCATGCTGAATGCCTAACTGTCCTTTAATCGTGTTGTTTCTGTCGTCATCCATTGCAGTGACAAAGCTTTGAACTTTTAGTTCTTCGAGTTTTAGTTTATTTTTTTTCATGGTTCAATAAATTTTATTCTAATTGTTGTTAATATAATGAAATAATCGGTTCGCCAAAGTTTACATATGTTAAATAATTATTATCATAAATAATTATCTATTACTAAGTATGGCGGCGAATTATTCTATAGTAGACAAGATGATAGGCTAGAAAGAAGGGTGTAAACCTGGGAAACCTTTTTAAACGGCTGTGACCACTGGTGTATAATATTATTACGTAAACCTTCGTAATAACCGCAGATAGTTATATTCCTTTCAATCGTGGTTGGCCTTGACCAAATTGAGTTTAACAACAAAATAGAGGTCATGCTTAAAAACTATCTCAAAGTAGCCTACCGAGGTTTACTCAAAAACAAAGGTGCGTCTATCATCAACATCACCGGGCTGGCGGTTGGAATGGCCAGTTGCATTCTAATCTATCTCTTCGTCAAGCAAGAAACTAGCTACGATGCTTTTCACAGCAAATCCGATCGCATATTCAGAGCCTACACAATCGATCAGGCGCTGGGTGTAAGCAGTAACAAAGTAGGCATTACTATGCCCATGATGGGGCCGACTATTAATGATGTACTACCTGAGGTGGAGCTTTCTACCCGCATGATCAATCAGGGTAATACGCTGGTCACTGTCGGTGATCACAACCTTTATGCTGAAAACGCCAAGAGCGTGGATTCGTCCTTCTTCGAGATCTTTGACTATGAGCTTTTGGTAGGGGAACCAGGAAAGGTGCTGTCCAAACCTAGAACGGCGGTGGTGACCCAATCCATGGCAGAAAGAACTTTTGGGAGCGAAGACCCAATTGGCCGCACCATTAACGTAGATAATAGCGACGAATGGGAGGTAGTAGGGGTAATGAAAGACCTCGAAAACCCATCGCATTTGGATTTTGACCTATTGCTGGCACTATATCCAACTGAGCAAGATTCTGGCCTGGTCAATTGGTTAGGCACTTGGGGCGGCTTGGGAATGGTCAATTACATTCAATTGGATGATGCCAGCTCCAAGGATAAAGTGGAGGCTGAAATGAAGCGCATTGCCCTTGAGAATGAAGTGCCGGAGGTGTGGATTCCCCAGCTTCAGCCACTGGAAGACGTCCACTTGCAGTCTGCCGATATTCTCTTCGATCGTTATAATGCTAATAAGTCAGATATTGCCTACATCCACACGTTGACAGCAGTGGCTGTTTTCATCATATTGATTGCAGCCTTCAATTTCATGAACCTGACCACCGCCAAATCCCCTGGCCGGGCCAAAGAAGTGGGCGTTAGAAAGGTAATGGGTGCATTTAAGATGAGCTTGGTCAAGCAGCACCTGAGCGAGTCGATTCTGATGTGTTTTATCTCCCTTTTGCTGGCATTAGTGCTGATCACTGTGTTTGGACCAATGATCAATTTAGGTTTTAATGGCGATGTGCTAGGCTACATCACCAGTGATCCTTTGATTCTGATCACAATCGTAGCAGCTACCTTGATTCTAGGTGTGTTCTCAGGTAGTTATCCCGCCTTTATTTTGTCGCGCTTCCATCCGGTCAGCATTTTGAGGGGTAAATTCATGGGCAGCAAGAGTGGTATTCTACTAAGAAAAGTATTGGTGATTGCGCAATTTGCCGCTTCTGTCGCTATGATCATCGGAACGGTGCTGGTCTACGAGCAATTGCAATACATCAAGAATAAGAATCTTGGTTTTAATAAGGATCAAATTGTCAATTTTCAGATGACCGACGCATCCATGAGAGAGGGTATGGAGGTGTTTCGTGACAAGCTATTGCAGCATCAAGGTGTAGTAGCAGCGGCTACCTCATCCAATATGCCGGGCAGGACTTTCGGTAGAACGGGGATTCAGCCTGAGGGTACCAATGATGAGCAGAACTGGATAGTGAGCGTCTTTTCGATCAACGAAGCGTATTTTGACCTCATGGGTATGGAAATAGTGGCAGGTAGAAATTACGATCAGGCCTCCGGTACTGATCAGCAAGAAGGGTTGATTGTAAATGAAGCGCTGTTAGAACAGGTTGGCTGGCAGGACGGCGTTGGCAAGAAGATCACTTTCGGTAACAATGAAAGAACCATAGTAGGTGTGGTCAAAGACTTTCACTTCGCTTCTATGCGCCATACCATAGAACCCTTGGTCATTTTCTACAACCCCAATACCACTTCAAACCTATCGGTAAGGTTAAATGCTGATAATATCACCGAATCCATGACTTATATCGAAAATACATGGAGCGAAATCTATCCCGGGCATCCGTTCGAGTACCAGTTTTTCGATGAGGAATTCGCACAGCTATTCGAGAGTGACGAATTGTTTTCGGCTTTAATCACCAGCTTTACCTGGTTGGCGATTTTCATCGCGTGTCTTGGTCTTTTCGGTCTAGCTTCCTATATGATCGAGCAACGCACCAAAGAGATAGGAGTGAGAAAGGTGTTGGGAGCGAGGGTAGCGCAAATCGTGGTATTGCTATCCCAGGAATTCCTGATACTGATTCTAATCGCCAATTTCATTGCCTGGCCTATAGCCTACCTAGCCATGGATAACTGGTTAGCTGATTTTCAATACAAAATTGATTTGCTGTCCGGCAAAGGCCTGATGATCTTCTTGGCCTCGGCATTGGTTACGCTTACTATCGCCGTGCTTACCTTAAGCTACCAGTCTATCACCGCTGCACTTTCCAACCCCGTGAAAGCGCTGAGGGATGAGTAATGAAGGGTAACAGTTTTGGTGAACAGCTGTTATCAGAAAGAATGAGTGTGATGTATTTCAGGCTAAGAGGCCGTCAAAAAACAGTTACCTTAACCAGTTGGGTGATGTCGGGAGTTTCTACCCCACATTAAAGCTTTGAGTGAAAACGGTCGCGTTAAACTTGACGGTTTTTTCTTTTGTAACCATATGTTTATTGACAGCACGAAAGTAACTTTCGCACTAGGGTAGGATGGCCGTACTACAGTGAAGTGAAGTCGGGTGTTTCCACCCGATGTTGAAGTTTTGAATTCGAAACGGTCAGGTCGAAAGACCTGACAGCGAAGTGTTATGGATCTACTAGATAGAAAGCTGCTTATCCTTGACCTTGATGAAACGCTCATCCATGCGACTGAAAATCGCTTGAACCACTTGCAGCATGATCTGGCTTTCGATAAGTACTTTGTTTATAAAAGGCCTCATGTCGAATCCCTGTTGACGGTCGTTAATGCCCATTATGATATTGCGATATGGTCTTCGGCGGATGATGACTATGTAGATGCTATTGTTTCAGCCTTGATAACTCCTCATGTGGACTTGAAGTTCGTTTGGGGACGGTCTCGTTGCACGATGAGAAAGCATTTTGATTTAGATCGTTATGTTTGGGAAAAGCACCTTAAAAAGGTCAAAAAGCTAGATTATCGCCTTGAGCATATGCTGATTGTAGATGATTCTCAGGAGAAAGTGAACAACAATTATGGGAATGCTATATACATTAAACCCTTCGAAGGAGATACTGATGACATGGAATTGATTGGCTTGGGAAAGTATCTTCTGAGCATTAAAGAAGTACCGAATTTCAGGCGTTTGGAAAAGAGAGGTTGGTCGGAAAGGTATTAATTAGGTTGATAACGTTGATCTTATGCGGCCATCTGTTTCTATCCGAAGTTGGGTGCTGCCAGGTAGAAACACCTGGCGGTTTTTGCTATTATAGCAGAGTATCTAATGATAGCCCGAAAGTAACTTTCGCGCTAGGGTAGAGATAATCATGGTAAGAGAAACGCTTTGGTGATATCACCAAAGCGGGCAGGAAATTCATTGAAAGTGAAGTCGGGTGCTTCCACCGACTTTGAAGTTTTGAATTCGAGGCCGTCAGGTGGAAACACCTGACAGCACGATGAAAAACCTAACAGCTAGGCACTGTCAGATCGAAAGACCCGACAGTAGGGTAGTCTAGTCTTTGAGAGTTATTTCTCTCCCGGATGGTATTGCCTGGTGGCTCGTTTTTCTACATCTTCTTTATAATAGGCCACATCTTTGAATTGTATATCCGCATAGCGTTGAGCTTGGTCATCGAAGTGAGGAGATTTAGGATCGCTACTTTGCCCTCCGGCGAGCATGCTCTTGGCTTTCACTTTATCGCCAAATTCTACCACAGCCACAAAGCTATTACCTCTAGTGCCATAAATACGTTTGGTACCATTAGATGCTCTCGCACCGTATGCCGCTAAAGCACCCCATCTGCCAGAGGTCAAACCGACTGGCAAACTAGGGATAGAGTCATTGAAAGCCTGTCGAATATCTCCATTGATGCGCTGATAGCGATTGATTTCTCCCCATGGTGTATTCCATGACCCAAAGTCGGCTTCCAGCTTGTCGTATACTTTTTTGAAGATGCTCAATAGTTCATCGCTAGGTGTCTCCGTAGCGAAATAGTTGAACTGCTGCATCATGTTCATGCCATCTGGGGTTTTACCGTCGCGCATCAATTGTATCCCGTAAAAATGAGCAAGAGACATAGGCACCGATCCGGCTGATACAGTGAAGTCCCATTCGCGCAGTGCATCTATCGCCCCTTTGAGTTGAGGGTCAGCATTGCTCGATTCGTCATACGCTTTTACTAAGGCAGGGACGACTTCCGCAAAAGCCGGAAGGTATGGGTCGTATGCCACCTCAATCAGCTTATCCAGTGTTAGCCCCTCGGCTTTTTTCAACAGGTCAATCGCATGTACACCCCTAAAGTTCTCACGATCGATAGACATGTAGTTGGGATAATCTTCTTTCTTAGGACTGAACTCGGCTGCTGACGTAAATGGCGTAGAGTTACAGTTTTGTATCCACCCGTTTTCAGGATTCACCACCGTGATGGTTTCTTCTAAGCTATGCAAACCCTTCCAGTCCGTTGCAGGGTTGCTGCCATCAACCGGCTGGCGGTAGTTGAATTCAGTATCCCTTTTAGGTATGAAGTTACCATGATAATAGGCTATGTTACCTCCAGCATCTGCGTAAACGGTGTTGTTAGAAGAATTGGTGGTCATCTTCATCATTTCCCAAAACTCTTTATGTCCGTTGAGCTTGGTGCGAGTGTACGACTGTTGCAGTGCTTCTACTGGCTTCCACATGAGTGCCGTAGCCACCCACTTATCATCGATTTTATGTGTAATAGGGCCATGGTGCGTTCTATACATGGGGAAGGTTTTTTCCTTCATGGCCTCACCATCCTTGTATTTCAACGTGACTTGCTTCGTTTCTACTGGCCTTTTCTCATCACCATATTGATAGAAATACTGGCCACCTTCTTCGGTCACGGTTTCTAAGAACTCATCAATTACGTCCGTGTAGGTAGAAGTGTGCATCCATCCGGTTTTTTCATTGAAACCCTGATAGACGAAAAACTGTCCCCAGGTGACCGCACCATAGGCATTAAGCCCTTCCTCACTTACGGCATGTACTTCTCCTCTAAAGAAAAAGGAGGTATGTGGGTTGATCAACAGCATGGCATCACCCGACTCAGTGAGCTCACCTGAGATAGCGAAGCCGTTCGATCCTTTTGGTTCCGCGAAGCGATCCATATGCACTAGGCCATCACCATTTTTATTTAAGGCCAGCGCAGCTTTGTCTTCGTAGAATGCCTTGATACGCCGGGTAGAAACCCTTTCTATATCACCTCCGATAGAACCCTCACTGAAATACATGGGCATCCATGGCTCGAACCTGGTGAGTAGCTTCGGTTTTACCTCGGGATGGGTATGCAGATAATAGTTGATACCATCGGCAAAAGCATCGCATAGCTTTTTGAGCCATTCGGGGCTTTTCTCATAGTGAGCAATGGCTTCCTCTTCGGTCATGAACAAACGAGCGCGTAAGTCGCTGTAAAGCGCATCTTCTCCTTCTACCTCCGCCAGGCGGCCTGTTGCCCATATATAGTTTCGTTCTACCCGGTTGAAGTCGTCTTCGCACTGTGCGTAGAGTAACCCGAAAACGGCATCAGCGTCGGTTTTGCCATACACGTGGGGTACGCCGAAGTCATCTCTTATGATGGTAATATTCTTGGCTTGTTCTTCCCATCGCGCGATTTCTCCGCTACCTTGTTTTTCCTGAGAGGGGTTACAAGAGATTAACGCAATGAGCAATAGAGCATAAGTCCATTTCATGGATATCGTAGGTTTAGGTTATCAAAGAATAATGATGCTGATACACAGCGGAGCTAAAAATAGTAAAATAGCCGGAATCGCAAGGTTAAATTGTGACTGCTGGTTGGTAAAGGAGATATTAGATGTGAGAAGTTAGATTTTAGACATAAGACAAAAGAAGTAAGACAAAAGATAAAAGAGGTGTATATATACTTGAATTCTGGCTGTCATTGCGAGCGAAGTATGAGCGAAGCAATCTAGTGGCTAATGGAAATAAATAGAAATAGATAGAAGTAACTTGAAATAGGCGCAGTTTGTCATTTCGAGGAACGAGAAATCTCACTCCCGGCAAAGTGAATCACTAAGAAAGAGGTAGATTTCTCCTAGCGTCGAAATGACATGCTATAGCGAAAGTAGAGACATAAGACTAGGAAACTATACTTTTGGCTGTCATTGCGATGAGAGAGGAACGAACGAAGAAGCAATCCAGAATTGAATATCATCAATTGATTATATGTAACAAAACATGAACACACGAAAGTAACTTTGGCGCTAGGGCGTTGCGGCACATTTGACAGATCTAGGTTGCCGAACTTCTAGCTGTCCCGCGCTGGAAGGGGTAGGGGGAGGTTTTTTAGAAACAACAAGTAGAAGGGCAAAGATGAAAGAGATACTGGGGCAGTCCCTTTCTCATGTTAAATAGTGAGATAGAAAAAGGGCACAATAAGTAATTCCAAACCCCGTTTCCTATTGCGTTGAAAACAACCCCACACGATTGCCTTCACTATCGTCAAATATGGCAAAGAATCCCATGTTAGGTCCTAGCGGACTTTTGGGTACCACTACATCGCCGGTGTCTGGCATGCGATCAAGTGCTTGTTGAAGGTCTTCTCCAGCGTGTAAAAACACCATAGTCCCCATTTTAGAAGGAGTAGCACTTGGATCGGACAAAAGGGTGCCTCCCACGCCGCCATTTTCATGATCACATGCAAAGAAACCTAACTTGATGCCATTGAAGTCGGTTGTTTGTATCTCGTAGTTCAACAATGTAGAATAAAACTGTACGGCTCTTTCGAACTCGACTACCGGAATATTGAAGTTCTGTATCGCGTTTTTCATGAATCAAACATAGTATTTCCAAAACACCATGTATTGTAAAAATGCGAAATCAGTTTGAGCCGTATTGCCGGTAAAGGTTAGTGTTGAGGTAAGCCTCAGATTGCCCTGAAGTAGTCAGGAAGGAATGGAATGCGGTAGGAGTCATTTGCGTCTGCTGACCCAACTCATGGATGAAATGCGATTGGTCGTAATAGCCGGAAGGTATAGTGTCATTTGTTTCATGCTGAAGGAGGTGGTAAGTATAATGTTGTAAACGGGCTACTTTCATGTACTGCTTGGGAGACATGCCTATCACAGATTTGAAAAGCTGTTGCAATCTTCTAGGGGAGAGATTGAGGTATGAAGCCAATTCCGCCACTTTTAAATCACCTCCGCCCCACACTATCTGTTGCCAGGCTGCTAGAACGCGAGTGTCTGGACTAGTACCTTTGAATTTGGTAATAAGTGCTTTTTGTGCGCTTTCCAAAACAGATTCGCTGCTCAGGCTACTGTCCATCAAGTGTGCTAATTCATTAGCCAAAACACTATCTAGCAAGGCCAAATCAATTTGCAGATTTGAGATATCAGGAACCAGATTTGGGTATAAGGATTGGAGCCCCCAAGGTTTGAGGTGTATAATTAGTGACCGGTCAATCAGAGGCATTTGCAGATCGAAAGGGGATATGGTCTGCCCGCAAATGTAGCTGTGAGTAGAGAAATTACTTTGCTGGCCTGTGATCCTAAATTTTGAAGCGGTGACAACGTTGATGTATGGATAACCTACCGGGAACGCTTTCACTTCTACTGCCATACCAATATCCTCTTCTATAATAGAAATGGCATGCACAAATTGCTTACTATTTGGTAGAAGCTCTCCCTGAATAATTTTCACGACAGATAACTTTGGTGATGGTTAGAAACAGGTGTGAGAATAGCATCCATAATCTTAATATATAAAAAAGACACCCATGATCGTAGTTGCTGGTCAGAAACCTATCACTTTAATCATAAAGTAGGACTCTTATATCAAACCTCTTGCGTGGGTCTTGAGGTCTGTGATTGTTTCTCCTTTCGATCTGGTAATGCTCTAAATGCTATCTTTCATAAATTCTAGCATAGAAGATTACTGCTTTCGAACGATATCACCTTTTTTCAGAGCACCACCTTTATATCCATCAATGAAATCCACGGGAAAAGACTTAAGATTATCGCCTGTACTTTTGATTACCAATATATTAAAGTGCAAATGAGGGCCACCTGAAAACCCTGTGTTACCGGAGATGCCAATAGGCTGGTTTTGCACTACTGTATCACCTACATTTATCAAGGCTCCGTCCAATCTTAAGTGAACATATTGAGAGAAGTAGTTGGCAGTAGGGTGGAAAATGGTAATGAAATTGGCATAATCCCTCAACCTCCTGTCGTTGCCTCCTCTTTCATATTTATCAATCAGACCTACCACAACACCATCTGCTGCCGCACAGATTGTATCACCAACCTGAAGGTCGAAATCTACGGCATACTTACTGTATTCGGACTGATGTGAGAATGACCCATTGTGCCCTTGTAGTATTTTAAAAGATCGCCCCGGTAAAAACGGTAGGCTCACCGGCTTGGACTCGACAGTTGCGTTAGGGTTACCGATAGTGTAGCCATAGGTAAATTGCTTCAAGTCCTTTCTAGAAAGACTCAAGGTATCGATGCTTATTTCGTGAGTAGTAAGTGGATTTACCGTGACAGGAAAATGTGCTGCCAAAGCCTGATGATCTAAGTTTGACCTGAAAGTTACTGGGCAATGCAAATTGTTATTGAAGCTGATCACCCACTTACCGTCTTTTGAGGTTGTATTCGGCTTCTCAAGAGGGTAAGCCGAGTATTTGGTTTTAGGTATTTGCTGTTCAGATTTGCAACCAAAAAGCATCAATACCACAGGTATGATAAGAACCATTGAAGAGGTTAGCCTGAATGGACAGTTAAAGCGCATTTGAATACTTTAGTAATTAGTAGAACGCTTAATTTAGCAATTACAAGATTAGAGACGCAACTATTTAGTCGTCGTTCTTAAGGTAGAAATTGTGCTTGAACTCTATTGCCTTGATCAAAGCTTAGCTTTTTCTGTTCTATAGAAATTATCAAAAAGTCCATTTGAACCTACTTAACAAACAAGATAAGGAATACTGCAACTCCTAAAAGTTCTTAAAGGATTCTTTTCAATTGAGCCGTTTTGACTTGCTATGGCCTTTAGGCCATAGGTCAAATAAGACATAATCGGCCGGGCTTTAGCCCATAATGGCACGATTAAAAGCTGACATTGTTGTTATACGGCTAAAGCCGTAGGGAAGGCTATGTCTTGATCACACGCCTTAAAAGGCGTGTCAATTCATAGTTTTACAGCCTCATTTGTTCCCAACAAGTAATGCAAGAGGCTGTTATTACAATAGATAGCAATTTTAAAATGATTGGAGACAACTTCAACCGAGGCATCAGGTAAACGCCTTTTAAGGCGTGGTAATGATTGCTTCTATCTAGGCCAATGCTTAAATAAACTGCATTGATATCGGGATAAGCGCTAGGGGAAAAGCTATCCCACTGTATACAATGAGATAGATTTTGAGTATGATGAAAAGCCTTTTATAGAGGCTCTATTGGTTACAATCAAATAGTTTCAAAAAGTGCTTCTGCTGACTTTCTCACCTTAGGGCCGTGTTGTGTGGCGTCTTCTTCTGAGCGATAGCCAATAGTTGCGATCACTGCTGCATTGAGATTTTTCTCTGATAATCCTAGAATTTCGTCAAATTGATCGGGCTCGAAGCCTTCCATAGGGCAGGCATCGATCTTAAGTGCGCTACAAACGGTCAACAGGTTACCAAGCGCGAGGTAAGTTTGTCTGGCAGTCCACGCATTCTGTTGCTCTGCCGATAGCGCGCCAATCTTACTCTTCATGAAGTCTCCATAACCGGCGAGGTTGGCCACATCCAACGATTGTGTCTCCGCTTTGAGCGTTAAATACTCATCGATATGCTGATCTTCTACTTGCTTGTAGTTGCAAAACACGATCAATTGCGAGGCATCAGTAACCTGCGACTGCCCCCACGCTGCTGGCTTGAGCTTTTCCCTCAATTCAGCATCTTCTATGATCAATACTTTGTAGAGTTGAAGCCCATAGGAGGACGCCGAAAGCTGTATGGCCTCTTTGATTTTTTCGAGGTCTTCCGCACTTACTTTCTTAGTAGCGTCAAATTTTTTGGTGGCGTATCGCCATTTAAGATTTTCGATTAATTCCATTATATGATCTTTACTTATTTCAACAATACCCTAACAAGAATTTGCTATCCAGTGTTACTCATTGGGTTGTGATTTTAGGGCATAATTTGTCAAGAGAAATTGCTCTTCGAAGCCTAGCTTTTCATAAAGCCCCTTTCCCATAGGAGAGGCCTGAAGCGTAGCATATTCATAACCCTTATCCACTGCCTTTGCTAGCAGCAATAACATCATTTGTTCCGCTAATCCCATGCGTCTCATAGCCGGTATGATTCCCATAGAATGTATACCCAACACCTTGTGATTGTTGGCATGTAGTATCGCTGTACCCACTGCCTCCTCATTCTTGTAAGCGATGAAGCAATCAATGTCAGTATGAGTGAGCATAATCAGTTTATGACTGATTTGATAGCCAAATGCTTGCTGGAATAGCTTTTCCCAAAGTATAGCTGCGGCGGTATCAGTTACTTTGATCAGCTTTAGCCGTCCGTCATCTTTGGGTGGGGTGCCCAGTTTTAAATACATGGCTAACTGCTCAGACTTTATCTCCAGAGGCTGGGATGCCAGCCATTGCCCGGCGTCCATTTCCAAAGTATTCCAATACGGTAGTGTTAACTTGCCCTGGCTGCTGGTCATTTTCTCAATGGTTTCGTTGAGTACTTTTTCATTTACTTCTTCATGTAACCAGATCTTGTTTGGCCACTCAGAATAATCTACTACACCATAGTCATAAGATGGCTCTGATTGATGTACACCTGCTTTTTGGTTCACTATTTCCCACATTGAAGTGAGGTTATCTATGTTTTCTTTTACTAAATCCATATCCCTGTTTATTTATTATTGATTAGAAAAATACCTAAGATCATAGCCAAAACACCCCCGATACGCTTGGTATCTACTGGTTCTACTGGTAAACCAAACCAACCAAAATGACCGGCTACCACGGCAAAAATTAACTGCCCGAAGAGCCCGAGTGAAATCATGGTAGAGATACCGAGCTTTGGCATGGTGTAGTAGTAAAGACCAATACCCAAAAGACTCATCGCTCCTCCAGCGAACCATAAATAGTAGGGTACTTTTTTCAGATGTTGCACATCCGGCACTTGCCTCATAGAGATAGTGACGACCAATAGCGCCAATAACATGCTTACGGTAAAGCCAACTAGAGATGCCAATAAAGGGCTCTTTAGCATTACCCCCAACTGTGCATTCAGTCCTCCTTGCATGGCTAGAAAAATGCCTCCAGCCAATGCCAATATGCTTAATATCAAGTGGTTCATAACGCTGTTTTTTATTTATATATCAAAGTTATTAGGCGTACGAACCAATGTCATTTACATATGTTGATGCGGTAAATATTTTTAGGGATTTCTAATTCTACTGAGTTGGGTTGGAGTAACACCTAAATAGGAAGCGATCAATTTTTGTGGCACCTTATCTTCCAAATCAGGATATTCTTGTAGAAAGGTCTGATAACGCTCTGAAGCAGTTTGGGTAGCAAATGATATTTGTCGTTTTTCATTCACGATAATCCAATGCTGCTCCAGGTAGGCGATGTAGAAAGACTTTAGGTCATCATTCTCGAAGATTAGCGTTCGATATTTTGCATAATTGATGCTGAGCAATACGCTATCCGTCACTGCCTGAATGGCGAACTCAGAAGGTGCCTTGGTTAGAAGCGAGGCAGTAGAGCCAGCCATCTTTCCTTCTACAAAGAAGTTCTTAATGTGTATTGTACCATCCTTGGTATAGTATTGTGAAGTCAGTATGCCTTGGCAGACGAAGAGTATATTTTTAGCAACCTGTCCATACCTTAGAATAAGCTCGTCTTTTTGCACCTCACGGATTTTAGTTATTTGCCACAGCTTGTCAAAAGACGTGCTACTTACAGTGGTGTAAGCGTTAATCATTTGATAAAATTGATCGGCATATTTTTCCATAAGATTACCCAACAAAAGCTATTGCACATGCTAAATTCTTACGCTTAATATAGTTGTTGCTACCGAACATTTGCATGAGAACTTAATCGCCATTTTTAAACAAAGCCTAATAATGTGCGTTTGCCATTAAAATACTATTTTTATCGGGAGTATTAACCTTAAAAGATTGACTACCCAGACACAACATACCAAACAAGGTGAAACTATTGATATGGTAATCATCAGATTGCTGGGGCAAAATGATAAAGAAGCCATTAAGCTGATCTATCAGAACTATTCTCCGGTAATGATGAACATTATCCTTAGGGTAGTAAAACATGAGCGGATTGCGGAAGATGTACTGCAAGAGGCCTTGTTGAAAATTTGGAATAATCGTACTTCTTACGATACTAATAAAGGTAGTTTATTTACCTGGATGACTCGAATCAGCCGCAACGCGGCGATAGACAAGACCAGAACTAAAGATTTCAGGCTAACCGAAACATCCATGAACGCCTCTGACATCGTAAGTATATCAGATACCCAGGCCCAATCGCCGGAGGTAGATGAAATGCTGTTGGCTCAAGTAGTGGAAAGGTTACCGGAAAAGCAGCGATTATTGATAGATTTAGCCTATTTTCAAGGTTATACGCAAAAAGAAATCGCAGAAAAGTTCGATATTCCGCTAGGCACGGTTAAGACCAGGATGAGGGCGGCAATTACAAATTTGAGAGAGATTATTTGAAGTGGATATAAAGGAATACATAGCATCTGGAGTTTTGGAAGCTTACCTGATGGGTGAGCTTGATGAGTCGGATATGAAAGCGGTGGATAGAATGGCAGATGACCATCCTGAAGTAGCTGTAGAATTGGATCAGTTGAGAGGCGATATTGTCAAATATGCCGGGGTCTCTGGTAAAGCGCCAAGTAACTCGGTTTTATTGAATGTAATGGCAACTATTGATAGCGAAGAAAAACAAGAAGATTCGACTACGCCGCAAATTCAACTCGGTGAGAGAAGTAGAGAAAGCAGTTTTTCAGTCTGGTCAATAGCAGCCAGTTTATTGCTGTTGGTAAGCGTAGGTTTCAATATATATTTCTTCGGTGCGTTGCGCGAAAGCAATGACAGGGCAGAACAACTGGCGCAGGAAAAGACACTCCTCGCCGATCAGACGGAAAGAACCAATCAAGAGCTTGATTACGCCAAATTAAGAATCGCTCATTTTCTCAATGATGATAATATCCATGTGCGTATGGATGGACTGGATGTCGCGCCAGAGGCCTTTGCCAATGTATTCTGGAACAAGAATACCAATGCTGTTTTTATAAGCGTAGATAACCTGCCCGAACCTCCGGATGGACATCAGTATCAATTATGGGCCATTAAACCAGGTATACCTCCAGTCGATGCAGGTATTTTCGATCACAATCAATTGGTACAAGAATTAAAGATCATCAGAGGAGATGTCAATGCCTTTGCTGTGACCCTTGAAAAGGAGGGAGGCTCACCCATTGCCACAATAGACAAAACTTTTGTTAAAGGTTTTTTGAAAAAAAGTTAACAAAATAAATCCAAACTGAAATCCGACCTCGTAGTTAGTGTGTATTTGATTTTATCATAAAACATACTAACAGATGAAAACTCAACAATTAAGAGGAATTCTTTTCGGAGCTATCATAGCAATCTTTGCTTTCTCAGCTCAAGTTCAAGCTCAATCCAAAGACATCGTTGACCTGGCGGCAGGCAACAAAAACCTAAAAACTTTAGTCGCTGCTGTGAAAGCTGCCGACTTGGTGGATGTACTTAAAGGCGATGGCCCATTCACCGTTTTCGCTCCAACTGATGCAGCCTTTGCTGCTTTACCAGCTGGAACGCTTGATAACTTGCTTAAGCCAGAGAACAAAGACAAACTGGTAGCCATTCTAAAATACCACGTTGTTTCTGGTAAGGTAATGTCTACAGACTTATCCAATGGTCAGAAAGCAGCGACAGTACAAGGAGGCAATATTAAAGTGTCGATAAAAAGTGGAAAAGTAAAAATAAATGATGCTCAGGTTGTAGCGGCAGATGTAAAGGCCAAAAATGGTGTTGTGCATGTGATAGACAAGGTGATATTACCACCGAATTAGAGTAAGGTTGTTTTGGTCAAATGTGAAGCCTTCCGGGAGACCGGAGGGTTTCTTTTTTTGTAGAGACGTAAGACATAAGTAGAAAGACAAAAGAAGTAAGACGATAGACTATGAACTCAATTCTGGCTGTCATTGCTAGCGAAATATGAGTGAAGCAATCCAGTAGCTAATCGAAATAAGTAGAAATAGATAGAAGTAAATTGAAATAACTTGTCATTGGTAGCCTGCCTGTCGACAGACAGGGAGGTATGACGAAGTAATACAGAAGTGACTTACGAATTGAATTTAAGCGTCATTCCCTTGTGATCCGTCAATGGACGGACAAGTGCCGGACAGACTTGGGAATCTGAATAATAGACATAAGATATAAGACAAAAGAGGTAAGACATAAGAAGAAAGACGAAAGATACGGGGTCAAGAGATCCCCTGGATTCGTTCCTACGTCACGAACCATGGAATGACGGTAGAAGCTAGTCAAACCATCACCACATCAAACTATCATTTCATCATCGAACCGTCTCATCACCACATCATCTCATTATCAAATCATCGTACCATCAAACCATCAAAAAATCATCTTTTATTCTTTCTTCAAATCCAAAGGCAACCATTATTTCGTTAATTTACGTAAGGATTGAAAAAAGTTGAATGAACCAAACGGCAAACGCAGACAGGGTAATTTTAGATTTAAATGTAAAGGCACCGAACTTCCAATTAAAGGATGTCTTTGATCGTATGATTAACCTGGAAGATTATAAAGGCAAGCGTGTCTTTATCGGCTTTTTCCGACATGCAGGATGCCCATTCTGTAACTTAAGGGTGCATTATCTTCAAAAAGAATACGAGAAGCTCAAAGCCAAGAACCTTGAAATGATCTTCTTTTTTGAATCCAAAGAGAAGATATTGAAAGCAAGCACATTTCACGATGAGATATCACCCATTCCGTTGATTTCTGACCCTGAGAAGGTTTGGTACGAGACTTACGGTATTGAGAATTCAAGAGGTAAGTCGGTCATGGCCCATCTCACCACTTTCATACAAACAGCTGTTAAAGCCAAACTCAAAGGACTACCCATTCATCCTATGGCTGATGGAGAATCCTTCAATACTATACCAGCCGAATTCTTGCTTGATGAAAATATGATCATCAGAAAGATCCACTACGCAAAGGGACTTACTGACAGGCTTTCTATAGAACATATCCATCAGTTTGCCGATGAGGGTAAAGTATTGGCCTAAGTCTGATTCGTATCACTAGCCTCTCGTAGAAACCACTTCTTACTGATAAATGTCGCAAACTGCTGGATATTAGTTTTTCCACTAACACCGGTCATTGCTAAAGTCAGAACTACAAACCTATTTGCACCCGCCAGGGCATCGAGCATTTGTATATGGCCATAGTAGTAAGAAAGTGCGGATATGGCATTGCCAATTGAAAAAAGCCCGAAAATGAAACTGCAAGAATAATAGACTAGTGGTTTTGTGCACTTTACTGAACACCGATATTCCTTAACCCTAAACAATAACAAAATGGAAACAATGATGTCTGAAATGATGAAAAAAATGAAGCCCGAGGATATGGCTGCCATGATGTCTGAGGGAATGCCCGACATGATGAAGAAGTGTATGTCGTCAATGGAAACGGAAGAAAAGATGGGGATGATGCGACAAATGATGAACAACTGCATGGCTGGGTTGAATGATCAGGAGAAGAAGAAAATGCTTGCCATGTGTCAAAGCGTTTTACAGGAGATGGAAACAAGCCTGAAATAAGTTTAATCAGAATATAGTCTATTAAATAGCTGCCGAACCTCACCTCTAAAGTCGGGTGGATGATTTATGCTTAAACCTAAATGCATAGTATATGCATATGGAAATATATTGTCATTTAAATCAAAGCTGTCAAAATCAATATTCCTGCAGTATCTTTTTATCCAAATTCAAATATTAAGATATCGCGCGTTGCACCCCCTACACCAACATATCGCAGCAGTCACGCCATTCACGGAAGCCGAATTTGAAAACGCGCTTCCACATTTCAAATCCGGTTTCTTTAATAGGAAAACCAAGGTTATTCTACCTGGGCAATATGTCAAAAGCCAGTACTTTGTGATCAAGGGATGCTTACGCACTTTCCTGATCGACCCAGACGGAAAAGAACATACCATACAATTTGCGGTCGAAAATTGGTGGGCCAGTGATTACATCGCCTATTATACCGGTGCAAAATCAGTACTTAGTGTAGAATGCATTGAAGATACTGAGGTTTTGATGGTACATAAAGACCAGTTAGAATCGCTCTATCTGAAAGTACCTGCCATTGAGCATTTCTTCAGAAGGCAATTGGAGAAAGCCTTCGTCGCTTTCCAAAAACGCATTCTTTCTAATCTGCATGAAACAGCCGAATTGCGCTATGAACAATTCATTCACCAATATCCCAACATAGAACAAAGGGTACGCAATTACCAAATCGCTAGCTACCTGGGCATCACTCCTGAAAGCCTGAGCAGGGTGCGGAAAGCACGTTTGAAGAGATAAATTTCCCACTCTACGCGCATCTTATCATAGATCAATTTTTCACGCCATCGGGGCGTGTAGGTTTGCATTCATAAGGTTAATCACAACCCATTGTATTAAAGAACTTCTATAAAAATGAGTGCAGAACAAGTCTATTTAATCGTTAGTTGGAAAGTCAAACCGGGTCATCTGGATGAGGTGCTTTCTATCATTGATGAGATGGGAAAGGAAACGCGCAATGAGCCGGGCAATACCCTTTATCATGTACACCAATCTACCGAGGATCCTCAGCAAATTTACTTGTACGAGGCCTACCTGGATGAAGAGGCAGTGGAAAGCCACAAACAATCCTATCACTATCAAAGATTGGTGGCAGGAAAAGCCATCTCTTTACTAGCAGAAAAAGAAGTGATCAGGGTAAAGCCTCTTTCAGTCTGATGATCAGTTTTTAATAAAGTATTTCTAACATAATCAGAGGCTGTCTCAAAAGCTGTCTTTTCGATCCCGACGGGTCGGGAGAGAAATCTTACTCGATTTAAAGTATTGATTTTCAAGGGAGTAAGATTTCTCATACCGATTGATCGGGATGACATTAAAATCGGCTTTTGAGACACTCTCATTTAAACCCCAAGAAAATGTCAAAAAGAATCTTATTCATTGTTTCTAGTGCCAATGAGATAGGCCCGAACAGCAGAAAAACAGGAAACTATTTGCCAGAAGTCGCTCACCCATATGCAGAATTCGCTGACAAGCATTACGAAGTAGATTTTGCCAGCGTTACAGGAGGGGAGCCACCTATCGACGGTCTTGAATTGACTGATGATCCTCTTAATGTTGCCTTTTTGCAGGGCGAAGGGCTTCAACTAATGAAGCAAAGCAAGAAGATCGAGGATGTGGATGTTGCGAACTATGACGCGATATTCGTGCCAGGTGGTCTTGGCCCAATGGTCGACATGCCTGATAATCAAAGCATACAAAAAGCCATTGCAGAAACTTATGACCGTGGTGCCGTTGTAGGTGCTGTATGTCATGGCCCGGTGTCTCTTTTGAATGTGACCTTAAGTGACGGAACACCATTAGTGCAGGGCAAGAAGATCACCTCATTCAGCAATGCCGAAGAAGAAGGCTATGCAAAAGATGACGTGCCTTTCCTCCTTGAAAGTGCGCTAGTAGATAAAGGCGCTCAATTTGAGTCAGTGGAGCCTTGGCAACCTCATAGCATTGCAGATGGTCGATTGATCACCGGTCAAAACCCTGCTTCGGCTAAGGGTGTGGCTGAAAAGATGATCAGCGCGCTAGGTAATTAATTAACTGCCAAATCTCACTTGAGGTTCGTTGGAGACAACTCCAGCGACGGCGGAAAAATCTTAAACTTGATGCCATTGAAAGCATGTTGACTTTCAATGGCATTGCTTTATTGACTAATTTCGAATCTATGCAAGGCTTCCAAACGATAAACCCCTTTACCCAACAACCGACAGCCAGTTATCAATTCCTTTCGGAGCAGGCATTGCTTAATAGGCTGAATGCCTCGGCTGAAGCTTACAGCCATTGGAAGGCTAGAACATTAGCGGAGCGCAAAATGGCGGTTAACAAAATCAAGCTGAGACTTGAAATGGAGAAGCAAACGCATGCTCAGCTGATCACCAATGAAATGGGTAAACCTATTACGCAATCGATTGGCGAAATAGAAAAATGTGTTTGGCTTTGCGATTTCTATCTGGATGCGGCCGATGATCTGCTGAAGACATGCGTCGAAGATCTGGGTGATAAGCAGGTAATTCATGCTTTGGAACCGACCGGAGTGGTTTTCGGCATTATGCCATGGAATTTCCCTTATTGGCAAGTATTCCGATATATCATTCCCAATCTACTGCTAGGCAATGTGACATTGCTAAAGCATGCACCCAACTCTACTGGCTGTGGGCTCGCCATTGCGTCATTATTTGAGCAAGAAAATATCATCCCCAATATCTTTCAAACCCTAATCATTGACATACCACAGGTAGAAACGGTCATTGCTCATACGGCCATACAAGGGGTCTGTGTTACAGGCAGTACCAATGCCGGTAAAGCCGTGGCAGGTTTAGCGGGTAAACACTTGAAGAAGTCAGTATTAGAATTGGGTAGCTCCGACGTCTTTGTTTTGTTGGATGATGCTCCGGTAGGGCAAGCGTTAGATGCGGCCTTTGAGTCCAGGATACTTAACGCCGGACAGTCATGCATAGCGGCGAAGCGGGTTTTTGTACCAGAAGTAATTTTGGATGAAGCTGTTAACCATCTCCAATCGAAATTAAATGCGCTGAAAATTGGTGATCCGATGAACAACCAAACCGATGTCGGTCCCATCTCGAAGTTGGAGTTTGCAGATCAACTTGCAAGCCAAGTGAAAAGATTGGTAAGCCATGGTGCCCAGAAAATAGCGGGAGGGGAAGCAGCAGGCTCGTTTTTTCAGCCTACTCTAATAGTGAGTGCTGCAGATAACCTGGTCAATCAGGAAGAGGTGTTTGGTCCGGTGATTAATTTGATTCCTTATAAGTCGGAGGAAGAGCTCCTTACTGCTGTCAATAACACCGATTTTGGTCTAGGTGGTGCTGTTTGGAGTGGCGATGAACAGCACGCTATTGACTTTGCTACTAAGATCGAAACTGGCGCCATTGCTATCAACGATTTTATGAAATCAGACCCGAGAGTGCCATTCGGAGGTATTAAACATTCTGGTTATGGTCGTGAAATGGGAGAGGCAGGTATTAGGGCCTTTGCCAATGAGAAGGTGATTGTGTTTGGTAGATGATGATGAGATGATTATTTGATGGTACGATGATTTGATAATTGGATGGTATGATGATGCGATAATTAGATGATGTGTTAGTTCTGGTGAGTCTTAATGTAGCTGGTCATTCTGGGCAGCATCTTATTGGCTATCAAAAACGTAGTTGACTCATTCGTAATTCTCAAATTTGTAATTATTCCACTGGATTGCTTCGTCCCCTTACGGATCGTAATGATTGCTAGAATAGCTTCTACCGTCATTCCATGGTTCGTGACGTAAGAACGAATCCAGGGAATCTCTAAGTGTGTCTTGCCCTTAACCCCTCTAAAGGGTGACAGCTTAAAATTCGGTTATCCGAACCGTGTTTAGCACCAATCCTTTTATTTCTATTTGTTTCTACCTATTTCTAATTATTTCTAGCATTCAACTTCTAACTTTCAATCTCCAACTACCAACATTTGGCATCCAAAATCAACATCAGTTAACAATCGTTCTATACCTCTATCCAAAACTTTTTTGAAAATTTTCATCCGTTTGGCGCGGCTTAATTGTCAGAAGCTAAAACCAACTCATATTCATGATGAAAACTTTCAAAATCTCTATGCTCTGCCTGGCAATAAGCACCATGGCTTTTGCTCAGGGCACAAAGAAACAGTTGCAAAACCTTTCCGGAACCTATGTCAGTCAGCAGGCTGAAGGTTGGGGGCGAGGAACATTCGGTACCCGCGAATTCTCTTTCAGTGATGGCCATTGGACTTTAAGGTTTGTGCTCGCCCTTGATCCTGATATGAAGAATCAGGTATTCGAATTCCGTACACACGGTACATACCAAGTCCTAAGCAAGTCGAAAGTGACGAAAGCGTACGAGGCGGTATTCTACGAAGACAAAAAGTATGTCACTTTAAAAACTGATAACCCAGAACTGATCCAGGCTTTTGGCCTATCGGAGTGTGGATTAAAACCTCACGTGGAGAAGGACATCTCGAAAGATGGTTGTGCTTTATGGCCTTCCGTGGCTGATTGTCATGAAGACCATGACCTGTTGGCGTTGGACGACCAGGGTAACCTTTATTTCGGTGTCCGACCTGCTGACAACAACATGTGTACGGCAGATAGAAGACCCACTGCTTTATTACCACCCGTAACTAAAAACTGATATGATACTTTTTGAAACTCCCTTATATGCCTTTAAATTGATTGAGGATGGTAAAATCCTCAAGTTCGAATGGACGGATGAAACGCGCAATATGGAATTCCTGAATTTTCAGGAAGCTTGCATGATCTATGCAGGTCTGGCAATCGAACACAATGTTTCGCTTTTGTTGATCGATACGGTTCGGTTTCACTATCAAATGCCGGATGATTATTTAGAATGGAAGAACGAATGGCTAAATCCTCGCTATGAAAAAGTGCCTGTGACTAAACACGCCTTCGTCATGAAAAAAGAAGGCTTTGAACAGTTCGCAAATCAAGAGTTTCAAGAAGCTACCTACGTTAATCGCTTCTTTGATGCTACTGAAAATGCAGTACAATGGCTATTGAATTAGCCCAATGAACAGATTGTAAATGATATCGTACTAAGGTCATGATTGTAATTGACCATTGGCCTTTGTGCGGTTTCCAAATGATATAATATGGATAAAGAAGCTATATTAAAAAAGGCCCTCAGCGGAGATATAAAGGCCTACCAGGAGTTGTTTTCTGATTTTCAGGCGCAATTGAAGTCCTATTTATACCGCCTTTTGGCCAATAGGAGCGATGCCGAGGATATTCTACATGATACCTTCATTCGGTCCTATGACAAACTAAGCCTTTATAAAGGCGAATCGTCCCTGAAAACATGGGTCTTTCAAATTGCCACTAACTTGGCATACAATGCTTTGAAAAAGCGTAACCGTTGGGCTGAAGATTCAGCGGCTCAAGCAAAAGATCTGGTTATGGGCAATGCAGCATTGGCAGGGTCAATTGAGGTCGTGAGGAAGACATCACCTTATGGCAGATATGAGATTAAAGAGCACATTGATACCTGCTTTACCTGCATTGGCAAGACACTTTTGATCGAAAATCAAATCGCTTTGATCCTCAAAGATATCTATGAGTTCTCCGTTCATGAGATCAGCCAGATTATGGATAAAAGTGTCGGTGTGGTTAAGTACAATTTGCAGGAAGCCAGAAAGACTATGGTAGACGTTTTCGACAGAAGGTGTGCCTTGGTCAGCAAAGAGGGGATATGTAATCAATGCTCTGAGTTGAATGGCTGGCTTAATCCTAAGCAGGAGCAACAAGAAGCTATCAACAAATTGAGTTTGGTAAAGGGATCTAAAAAGTACAATAGAGAACAACTCTATGAGTTGAGGAGAACACTAGTGAAAAGCATAGATCCGCTTAATTCGGAAGGCCATGAATTGCAGGAAGCATTAATGCGCTGCAATAGAATAGCTATGAAGGAGGAGTAGGGTGGCGGGTGGCTATTGATGAGTCTGCTTAGAGATGGTTTGATGCTATGATGATTTGATAATGAGATGATGCGGTGATGTGATGATTTGATAATGCGATGGTTTAATGGTTTGATAGTTTGATGATGGAATTGGTTCTGTGATGCTTATTACCTGTTTCTAACTTCCAACTTCACTTAGCTAATGGATTGGTTAGAATAACTGCTACCGTCATTCCATGGTTTGTGACGTAGGAACGAATCCAGGGAATCCCTGAGTGTCCTTCGCCTACCCATTCCAAAGGGGGACAGCATGAACCTCGGTTATTCGAACCGTGTTTAGAATCAATCCTTTTACTTCTATTTGTTTTTACCTATTTCCAATTATTTCTAGCATCCAACTTCTAATAGCCACTGGATTGCTTCGTCGTACCTCCTCCTACCTAGCGGTAGGCAGGCGCAATGACAGCTCCGATTGTAGGTTACTAGTCTTACGTCTTGTGTCTTGTGTCTTTTGTCTTATTTCTAATATCTAACATCTCATATCTCACATCTAATTCAGAGTGTCTTCCCTTCCTTCTGATATTCTCTCTTGATGCCGTGGATGAGATCGGTAAGGCGAATGGTATTATCACCGCGTTGCAGTGCCATCAATGATGTGTAACGAACTACGTTGATGATGGCGCCGCCCGTGATTTCGAAGTCCTGGGCGATGTCTTCTAAAGTGATATCATCTTCTAAAATCGCCTCGTGAGAGAAAGCATTTTCCCACAGCTGCATGCGCTGCTCTGGGCCAGGTACCGGGAAGTACACCATAGACTGGAACCTGCGGGCGAAAGCTTCGTCTAGGTTGGCCTTGAGGTTGGTGGCCAGTATGACAATACCTGGGAAGTCTTCAATGCGTTGCAGGAGGTACGCGACTTCCTGATTGGCGTAGCGGTCGTTGGCGCTGGTGGTAACGGTACGCTTTCCGAAAAGTGCGTCTGCCTCATCGAAGAACAGTATCCAATTCTTGTTTTCTGCCTGGTCAAATACATTGGCGAGGTTCTTCTCCGTTTCCCCGATGTATTTGGAAATCACCATTGATAGGTCTATTCTATAAACATCTAAGCCAGCGGACTGGCCCAGCAATGAAGCGGTCAATGTTTTTCCTGTCCCCGGAGGGCCAAAAAACAGGCTACGATAGCCCGGCTTGATATTCTTCTTGAGTCCCCAAACATTGAGCAGTTTCTGCCCATGTTCTATCCATGCCTGGATTTCCATCACTTCCTTTTTGACATGCTCTTCCAAAATCAATTCATCCCAGTCGAGTTCGGTAGTGATGAGCTTGGCCGGAAAGTTTGTGGTATAATCAGGCTTATGTCGTACTCCAGTGAGAATGTAATTCAGGTATTCGTTGGTGATGGTGAGCAAGCTACTGTTTTCAGGCTCATGACTGTCCAGAATGCCAGTCTTCAATATGTTTTCCTTGAAAAAGGGATGTTCTCGATAGAAGAATGTCTGTGCCTTTACTCGTTCTTTTAAGTCATTGCCAGAAAGTAAGAATAGGGCCGTTTGCTTGGTAGGCAGAAAGCCGTTGTGATGCTGCGCTTTGTACCCCCCGAATTCCGTAAAAGGCCGATCATGATTGGCATTCTTGATAAAGAAATTGTCCAATAAATGAGGCTTAATATGGGGAGCAATGGCCAAAATTAGTACAATGCGCTCTTCCGGTGAGAATTGGTACTGGCAAATGAGGTTGCCGTAACAAGAGCTCTCCGGACAGAGAGATGGCACTGGTACATCCAGAATGCTGGTGTATTTAGACTCTTTTTCGAAGTAGAGCTTTAATCGGGTCTCAAGTACTTTTGAGAACCACTTGAGTTCTTTTTCAAGGGCCTCGGTATTCTTACTAATGTCTATGCCCATGTGACAAAAATCGGTTCGTTCATCCAAGGAAGCTTGACGGTTGCTATACTCCATGGCAGTGTATCCAACAGCACATCATAGGCCTGTTGTTCCACTACCAATTCCCAATGCTCCCTTTCTTTAGTCAGTTTGCCGCTGCGTTGAAGAAATGATTCCCGGAAACTATCCACGGAAGTATTCTTCAGTTTATCCCAGTTCTGTGTGATTCCTTTGAGTAGCGAATCAGCTGTTTCCTTCTCATGGTCAGTAAGTCGGATGTCCCGTTCTACAGGCTTGGCTGTTTGTATCCCACAAAGTACCTTGTTCAGAACTAAGTCATATTCTGGTGCCTCATGTTGTTTAAAAGCTATGTATTGCAGAATATGAACTGCTCTATATGCCGCCTTGACATCTTTGAATATACGACTTTCTATCAGTCCGACCATGTCATATAATTGCGGTAAATACGGCCAAACTAAGATTAAGCCAGCATTTTCTATAAAATGTACCTCTTCTGATTCCTCCTTTTCGTCTTCAGACTTCCAAATCCAAGCATCTTGCGCCTGGTCAGGTTCATCGGAGCTTTTGGAGCCAGAAGCGCGCTTTTGGTTAGCTTCTTCAACCATATGCTTAAGCGTGGAAGATAGTTTTTTAGGCAGGTTATTAGATGCGCTGATTAACCTGCTGAGATACAAATCATAATCCGTTTGTTCATATGCCGAAAGCGCTTCAATCAGTGCCTTGACATAGAGTATTTGTTCACCTGTGGTAGGCGAGGATGAAAGGAATCGCAGGGCAGCTACTAACAAGTGCCTTTCTATGGTGTCTATTTCCTGACTTGATAATTCGCTTTTCCGCGCCAGTGAGAAAAATATTTCCAGCATTTCACGGACATAAATGAAATGACCGGCACTTGATACCACAAACAGTCTGAGAAGAAAGGTATGAGATAGTCGCTCAGGCATATCACTTGTAGCACCTTCCGAGGCAAATCTACTGGCCAGGATGGCTATTAACTGATTGCTATCCAGAAGATGTAAGCGCGATATTAGCTGTTCTTCCGTTTCAATGCCCAAGGACAGTGCCTTTTCACCTAATTCAAAAGAGGAGAGATATATCTTGAGTACTTCCAATAACAATTGGATATAGGCTTCTTGCTTTTCCAATTGGTTCTGGGAAACGGTATCGGTAGACTCATCTAAGTTGCCTTGCCCAATTAGAATGGGCTCGAATTCTTCTGAATCTATTTCTTCCAAAATCTTTAGAAAGGCCAATCCTTGGTTATCGGTTCTTTTATAGGCAATGTCTATTGTAGAACTGACCAATTGGCGATAATCAAGGCCGTAGGCAGTAGCTAATGCTTTTAAAGTGGACTTAATGAATGACTTGGTGTTGAAGCGTGACCCTCTGTCTTCCAGAATGTAGAAAAAAACCGTCTGCCAGATCGCTTTCTTGTAATCTGACCCGTATCTACCTGCCGATTGTGTCAAGGTTTCATTTTGATGAAGCGACTTCGCATAGTGGTTGACCAAATGTCGTTCCTGTGGGACAAGCGCCTGAATCATAATGTCTATTACCTTTTCCTTGAAACCACTCACCCTTTCTATATCGGCACGGGTCACAATGCGCTTTCGAATAGCATGGTTGACATGGGACGGTGATTGGGCGGTAAGTACGGCTAATGCCTTGGTCAGTTTCTGTAGATCATAATGCTTTTGTGCCCACCAGGGTATTTCACCTTTGGCTAGAAAGTAAGAGAATACGTCAAGGAACAGTTGCTGATATTCCTCCTGCTCTAACTCCTCCCATGCTTCAGGGACAACGAATTCCGAATCTATCAGCTGTTTTTCCTTTTCTTCGAATACCCCGGATTCTTCCTTTAATTCTCGTATCAATCCCGGCAGGGAAGCTTTGTATTGGCTATGCCCTTTAATTGACGGTAGGGTTTCGATAAGCAATGCTAATAATTCTTTGAAGGTGATTTGAAAACTGCTGGCGATACGACTCAATGTGACGCTCAGAAAGGACTTGGTATTAAAATGTGAACCTCGATTGATAAAGAGGTAGCTTAATATGACTTCCCAAAGTTGGTGTCGAAATGTCGATCTACTAATGGTTCCGAGCGTAGAAGGCTCATAAGTGATCAACAGGTGTTTGGCGTAGGCATTGATGAGCGGGGCATGAGCGGGTTCTAGCACTTTAGGGATAGAAGACATCACCTCATCGCTAAGTATATCAATCAGCCTGCCTCGTATGAATGCTTGCTTTCCTCTCGTGACGAAATAGCTTTTATCTTCTTCATCCAGTTGCTCAAGAAATGCCAGGAATATGGTCTGAAAATCAGCTTCGGTCAGGATGGTCGCATGGATGGGCAGGCTGCCGTATTGCAGAAAGTGCCACACCGTTTTGCCAATACGTTCCTGTTCTGAGATCGTATTGTCGGAGCCGTCCGAGGTTTGAATCGCATCTTTGGACGCTGTGTCATCTTCTTCGTAGAGGGAAGAGATAATGGAGGGAAGTGATGTTTTGAAAGAGAATTGTGTCACTAGTTGATCAACGGCTGAAGCCAGCATGCTCAACAATTGACTATAGTCTATTTTGTACGCTTCGGCCATCTTCAACACATTGTACTTGATGAAGCTTTTGGTATTGAAAACAGAGCCACGATCGACTAATAGGAAGGCCAGTACAAATTCCCAGATACTATTTTGGAAACCTAAGCTGGTGGTTTTGACCAGCTTTTTCTCTTGTTGTACGTGCTTGATTTCTTTCACGTAGTCCAGAATGAAGGACTGCTCTTGTGGTTCTAGCTTAGCGACGAGTTGCTTAAGCGCCGGCTCTTTGAACTGTAGCACGAGCCGCTTTCTTACCTGCTCTTGCTTTCCGATCTTTCTCACCAATTCAATTAAGGCGGCCGTATTATCCTGAAGGCATTCTTTTAGCAGCGCATTGAGGTCGATCTGTTTGTTTTTGCCCCACCAGGGTAGGCTACCGTGTTGTAGAAAATGGCCTAATAGTTCTACCGATGTATTACTGATGTTTACTTCACGATCCTGACCGGTAGGGTAGACCCTGAGCTTGGCTATGCTATCCGAAAGTGCTTTTCTCAAAGCTGGGGCTAACCTGTCGATGATGTGTTGCTCGAACTTTTCGTAAGGTACTACACCCAATTCTACCTCCAAACTGTCTATTTTGATCAGTTGGAGCGGGTCGGTTGTTTCATCCAGTACTTCCTCTATGAGCTTGGCAAGTTTGTCACGAAATAGGTGGCTCAACCGGCTTTGAAGTTCATTGGCGAGGTAGCGGTTATCAAAGTTTACTTCCAGTTTGGTTTGCCGTATGCTGTGTTGCTGCTTCTCCGACACTTTTGGTTAGTCGTTGGAAGTGATCATGGTCATTACCTCTTTGGCTAGTCTATTCACCGCCTGGATGTCCCTTTGATGGCCGGGTACAGAGCGTTCCTTTTGCCAATTGATGTAGGTGGTTTCGAACTGCTTCATGTTATTGAAATCCATGAATTTGAAGTAAACCACGATATGTGCCGGTGTGTGGCTTCTGACAAGGCTTTCAAGGTATTTGATGAAAGTTCTATTGCGGAATCGTGATGGCCAACTGGGCAGCACAACAGTCATTTTGAAAGAATAGTCTGCTGCGTCCACCCCAAACTCTTCTACGTTATCGGTCATGAACTCCATCTTGTTACCATAGATATCGGATGGGTTCAACTGCGTTTTGCAATATCGCTGTAGGTACTTTCTAGGTGTTAAGTTCGAGTCAGCCGAATTTTGTGGAATGGAGAATTGCACAATGGCCTGTTTGTCATTCAGCAGGGCACGATATTCAGCTTGGGTAGATTCTGGTACCTCCTCGATAGCGTAGTCGTTTTTCTTCAAGGTGTTGATTACCTCATTGAAAACATCCTGCAACTCCTCATAAGGGAATTGATTGAGCGTTTTGATGTCTACTTTATACTTTTCATCATGATAATGCAGATTGAACTTGAAGGTCGGCCTTTCCGGTCTGAAGAGAATGTGTTCTACTACATAGAATCCTTCTATTTGTTTGTTGACATACCTTAGCCACTGGGCAAGCGCATTGACATAGCGGTGCGCATCAATTCTATTAGCGAATGAACGTGGTATTTTTTTCCATTGCTCTCCCTTCTCGTTTTGAGATTTAAAGACCACTGTCACATCTTCCGAATCGTGATATTCACGTCCCATCGACGGGCCGATGCGGAAATTGTGTAGGCCATAACCGGCTTCCAGTAGTTCTTCATGAATATTTTCGTCTTCAAGGTCTTTCTTGTCCTCTTCTGTTGGAGCAATGTCCATGATAGGTGAGAAGTCGCCAGTCAAACGGATATTTTCATAAGGGCTTCTGTCATTGAAAAAGATCTGGAGCTTTCTTGATGATTCCCATAGCAAGGCTTTATTCATAGCAATGTCAAGGATGGCCCTCATCTTATGTTCTAGCCCAGACATATTGCCCGCTTCTAGTATATTCCTGGTATAATCGAAGCCACGGCCGTTTTTGCTTAGCGAAGTGAAGTGTTTTAAAAAGTTGATCTTGTTCTTGATCGCCTGCCTTTTCAATTCAGGGCCTTCCAGGAATAAGTTGATCTGGGGTAATTCGTATTTGAGTGGATCTTCTCCGAATCTAGCCAATAAATGATCCAGAAACTTGTTCCTGCGTTCTAGAAATTCCCCTTCGTTTTCTATGTATTTGGGGAGCTCGTCTTCATAGATAGATTTGAAGAGGTTGGTCAATTCCCACTGAGGTATAGCCGTCTTGATCGATTGGGTAAAGTAAGAACCATTGAGCGCTTCGGAGATAGAAAAGAGCTTGTTGACCTGGCTTAGTTGTGCCAGAAAGTTGGCCATGATCTGCTCGAAAAACAGCAAATAGCCTTTGAGTTGCTTGGCTTGCACTACACGACGTTGTGCTGAATCGTCTGCCGCTTGCACCACGTTGCCTTGCAGTTGTTCTACTGGTATACCCCTGGCTCCAATCCCATAGAAGGCAGGGAAGTCATTCTGGATAGAATAGTATTCTCCGATCTCTTTTGACTTACCTTTTTTGACCTGGAAATCTTTAACTGCTTTCTTTTCTGGGTAATGGGATATGAGGTTGTCTTTGCGCAGTAAGTCCAGTTTTCTGGCAATAATGGTGAAGTTGGGTTCGTAGGGAATATTGTCTTTGAAAACCGTCACCTCGCTGGCAAAGGCCAGTATTCCCTGCGCACCGCCATGCCTGCGTTGATTCAGCATAGGCACCTTGTGCAGTTCTATGAATACGCCATCCCACTTGATGTTGAATGCCTCGTAAGCACCTGGATTTACATCCTGCAGTTTCAGACTATGAATGGTATTGACTCCGTCTATTTTCTTGATGGCGCTAATCACCCCGGCATTGGAAATGAAGTTGGGGTTCTGGGTGAGGTCACTATCGTCGATGAAGCCATTTTGAAGCAATGGGCCATTGAAAATGAGATAGTCAGGGACATTTCTTCTTTTCAATTCTGGTAGTGAATAGAAACGCACCAATGGCGATACGGCCCTGTCTATTTCGAAGAATACTTTGGCCAGCACATCTTCTGCATCAGCACCTTGATCTAGCCTGATCGACGCTTTAAGGTTAAGCATTTGAGGCTTTAGTATCACGATGTCCTCGAAGTCCTCGCAGAGTAAGCGGTTCTGGTCGAGAAACTTCCAAACATTGGCCTTCACATCCTTGTAAGCCTTATCCCTGGCTTCTGTATCCATCATATAGACAGAATCCTGAAGCCATACTTTCACATGATAAAGACCATTGATAGCTCCCTTTTGGCTAAACCGCCTCAAAGGTTCGATCCAGATGTTACGGACTTCTTCTTTAACGTGATCGATGATCAACTTCATGTAGTCCTCGATGGTTACCGGGTTAGAAGGTAGTGACTCCGCAGCGCTGTATAGTACGCTGTCCCGCCCATGGTCAGGATCACTTTCGAGGATATCCTTGATGTCGTAATTGGCCCGATAGGTCAGGTCGGATATGGCGTAGCAGAGCTGTTCTAGAATGGTAATCCCAGGGTCATGCTCGTTGTAGTCCGTCCAAAGGTCGCCCGATAGCTCCTGGATGAGTTCGATTCCCTTAGCCTTAAGGAAACTGTAGTCCATCCCGGGGTTATCATGCTTCGCTCTCGATATGGTGATGTGTTCTGGCAAGTGGGTAGTAGTCGGTCTTTAGTAGTTAGTATTGAGTATTTTGTGTTTAGTTGGTGACGATTGTCGATTGATTGTTTATCCTTGTTTCACACCTCTGCTTTTGCCATAGCATGTCATTTCGAACGTAGTGAGAAATCTTTCTTAGCTACTGAATTACTTTGAATAGCTTCTGCTGTCATTCCATGGTTCGTGACGTAGGAACGAATCCAGGGAATCTCTCAGTCTCATATCTTTCGTCTCACTTCTTATGTCTGATATAGAGATTCCCAAGTCTCCCAAGCTACGCAAGGTCGCAAGGGAATGACGATCTAAGTCAATTTGTAATTCGTAATTCATCCACTGGATTGCTTCTTCGTTCCTCTCAGTCAGTAGACGGACAGGCTCGCAATGACAGCCAGAACCTATTTCTAATTACTTCTATTTATTTCTAATAGCTTCTGGATTGCTTTGCTCCTCGCCCTAGCGCGAAAGTTACTTTCGTGCGTTCATATTCTATAGCATATAATCAATTGATCATATGCCATTTGGTTAAGTCATGCTTACCTTCCAATAAGTTGCTGCTCAGAAGGACATGGCACGAATACAATTTGTAATTCGTAGGCCTCTTCTGGATTGCTTTGCTCCTTCGTCGCGCGCAATGACAGCTTCGATTATAATTCACCAGTCTATTGTCTTTCTTCTTACTTCTCTGCTTTTGCTATAGCATGTCATTTCGACGCTAGGAGAAATCTTTTTCTTTCTTGGTGATTCACTTTACAGGGAGTGGGATTTCTCGTTCCTCGAAATGACAAACTGCACCTATTTCATTTACTTTTATATATTTCTATTTATTTCCACTTGTTTTTTATAGCTACTGGATTGCTTCGTCCCCTGTCCGTCCACTGACGGATCGCAATGACAGTTTCTATTTTATATTGTCTTTCTTCTTTTGTCTTATGTCTAAAATCTAATATCTCACATCTCATATCTACTCTTCACTCAACCCCATTTCCTTATCCCCCCAGAGGTGCGTGATCGAAAATTTGATATGCCCTTTTGGGCCATAGTCGGATGCAGTTTTGATCTGTAAATCGTAGCGGTAGGGGTAATAGCCTCCGTTCTTCACCTCGTAGCTTCTCCAGCGCATTTTAATTCGGTTCTTCCGGTGTCCGTAGAAAGCCTGGGTCTTGGATATTTTAATGGTGCCCTTTGAATTATACCCTAGAACCCCCTGCAAGCGCTTGAAAAAGTTACTTTCGCCTTGCTTGCTTTGAATCAGATCAATCGAGTTGGCGTAGGTGTTAACCGCAATGGCGTGTGCTAAGGCATACTTACCGGCAGCACGTTCTGCACCAGCGCGTGCTACCACCTCGAATGCTTGACAATCCATGAGCCCTTCGATAATGCTGTGCCACTCACCGTTAGCTGGTACCGAATGGGTATGACCGAAAGCGCCAGTACGGCCTTTCATGATCATGAAGTCATTGACCTTCAGCTTTTTGCTGACATAGAGATTGCCATTGACGTGCAGCTTGGCTTTGGGATCCTCCGTGCCTACGCCTACGTCACCGTCGGCGGATAAGTGGAGCTTGCCTTTTTTCTCGTCCTTTCTAC
The DNA here is from genome assembly GCA_039819065.1 of Bacteroidota bacterium. GTDB lineage: Bacteria > Bacteroidota > Bacteroidia > Cytophagales > Cyclobacteriaceae > JBCBSS01. The sequence goes on along the minus strand of JBCBSS010000008.1, from coordinate 15,994 downwards.
CGATAGAAAGCCCATATTTTTCGCCACCCTTCTCTTTGTGCAGCCCGACGTACCATTCAGGCTTTGGATCGGAAATGTCCTTGTAGAAGCTGAGCAGCCGGTCGTTTTTAGATTCTGAACCCGGCGAGATTTGCATGCCGTCATCGAAGGTTTTGGAGAAACCATCGTCGATCAAATTGAGAGAAGAATCTATCAATTTTTCAAAGCTCTCCTCTGATGGGCGAGACCCAAATCTAAAAAGGTTCTTAAGCGTTCTACGGTTATGTTTTGACATCCTAATTCTTGATTACACCGGCGTCAGCCGATGATGAAATCACTTCCTAATTCCATGTTGCCAATGCACCTGGATTCCGCACTTTCATGCATCTTATCGTCCTGTACTTCGATCATATGACTTCTGGCGGAAGTCAACACCGAATGTGGGTGCATGGCGTCCAACTTTTCGATATCACTATCACCTTCCAACGAAGTGGTTTCTGAGTAACTATAGCCTGTTTTCTTGCTTCTACTGATCTTAATCAATGATATTGCGGTTACGAAATCAACATAAGGTCTATTTTCGATAAATCCAACAACATCAGACTTATATATACTTCCTCCAAATTTTTCTTCTTCTAGTTCATCACTGAGCCATGGCGCCAGAAACGTGGTCATTTCATCATGCAGCTGGGTGATGTATGGGCCTATGTTTCCGAATACATTGAACTTCACTTTGAGCGCCACACGCACCCGCTCATAGAATGGGTTGATCACCCTCACCTTGACAAAGTTTGAGGTCAACTCATTGATATAGTTACCGATTTCTTCAAGCTTGGCCACATTGAACTTGGGCTTCAGCTTACTGCCCGTCTTGATCTTGCTGATATCCGGAATCACTACAATGCGTACTTCGCCGGGGGGAACAATGGTCTCGTCATCAAAGTGGTCAACGTCTACCACATCCGAGGCAGTGATGCATTTCACTTTGTATACTTCAGGGAATTTTTCCAATACCAGGCGCTCATAATCCCAGGTGTTGAGTGCCCGTTTTTTATGGCTTAATCGCTCACTTAGTCTGGTATGAAATTTCTTGATGGTTTCTCTGGGCTCACCACCAAACGAAGGTAGGGGCTGAACCAGTGACTTCACCTGAGGTATTTTATCCAGGATTTTGCTGATGGCTTCGGGCGGTAACGGGTTCTTGAGGTGGTCAGAATCGGCTATGTCTTTTTTCCATACTGCCGTTACCGCGTTAGGTGAAATGCCAGTACACCTGCTGGTCAGGTTGGCATTCTCTTTTATCCCTACAGCCAGCCAGAACAACGGCGATGACATGATCGGGTTATTGTCTGTGATGTCCTCCGGCAAGTTCAGTTCTATGATACCCGTCTGGGTGAACTTATTGGTCGTGTCGAGAACGATGCTTTCTCGATCCAGGGATTTCCATTCGTTGTTGGATAGGTAATTCCATTCTGGCTCGGGAATAGAAGCCTGATTTTCGTATTCAGGAGATCGTGAAAAGGTGAAAAGTAGGGATACCTGCTGTGGCGGCTTCAAGTTAGCCAGCCCCAAGTAAAGCAGTCCTTGGTAGCCATAGTTGGGCAGCAAGGGCTTTCTTTCTATGGTGGTGCCTTCTAGTACCTGGCGTGTTCCGAAAGCAGATATATGGAAGAATTTTAGCTGTCTATTCTCAGTGCCGCCTTCTTGTGGCGCCGCTGGTTTAATGTCCTGTTCTGCACAATAATCCAAAGTCAGCGAACTGGCGGTTGGCGTGTAGGGCAGATAAGGTTCTGGTAATTGGTCTGCCTCCTCACGTTTGCTATTCTCCAGAATGGTTCTGGATAGAATTTTGGTATATTCGTCATGTGCGAAGGCATACGGAGGGGAGGATAGTTGTAGCTTAAAAAAACCTTCCCCTGTCAAACTGCTGTAAGTCATTTCATCGGGTAGCTCGATTGGCGCAAGTTGCAACGGACTTAGTTTGATGTCTTCTAAATCCGTAGAAATGCATAATGGGTTAATCGGCTGTCCGTCTTCATCTGTGGCAGCTTGGCTTTCGAATAGATTGAAGACCTGCTGCGACGCAGGAGCAGGAGACCAGCTTCTATCTTTGAGATAACTGATCTTGATTTCGAAAGCGTCATTGTCGGTGCCCAAATTATATGATACGTAATGATCTTTGAAGCCATTATCATGGGCAGGTAGGTCAAGCCACTCAAATCTGAATTTGAGATCGGTGACCTGCTTGGCTAATAATTCTTTATTGCTGATTAGCAAGTATGAGCCTTTGTATGGTACCGTTCCGAACGGCTGAAATGGCTTATCAATAGTCAGCTGCCCGAGGTCATTGTACAAAATGAGATTTCGCACATTCCTGGCTACGACTTGTACATTGATATTTTCAACTTGCAGCGACTTGAAGATAGAATAGGGGAAAATGGATGTCTCCTCTTTCAGCAATACTTGCAATAGCGGCCATGCTGTACTGAAGTTGTTACCGTGAATTTCCGCATTGTATCCGGTGAATGGCTTTGCACTATGTGGCAGGTAGAATGAGATTTCCATAGCAGGTTTATCCACATTCAGGCTCAAACGGTATTTATCAATTTCAATTAACCCGTCATCACTGGTGTACCAAAGATCGAAGGGGTTGGCGAAGTGCCTTTGGAAGGCGTAGAGCAAGCCCTTTTTACCCACTTCTGACGGCTTACGATGGTGACCACGGTCGCCCAGAAAGATCCTGGCAAGCAATATTCTGGTTGTTTTGAAAGACCGCCTGTCAAAATCAATTTTGATGGTCACGCTGCGCTCGCCTTCGTTGAGTAGCAGGGTAGGGGTGGAAATGGCGAACCCGATGGTCGCGCTTTCCATATTTCTTTGGCTGTCGTACTTATAGAACTGGTCTTGTCCGAATACCGGAAAGCCGTCCTCTGATTCTTCCGAACTATCCTCAGCAAGCTTGACCTGTCTGTTGCTGTAGATACCCGAAACCAAATACTCGTTTTCAGAGGAGGCAAAATAGCTTTGGTTGCCACCGGGTATCCAGCCTGTGTAAACATCCTCATTTCTGGCCATGAAGGCCGTTTTGATATCCTTCACTTCACAATGGCTTAGGGCAACGTCACGGGTAGTTTCATAGATAATTTCTGCCGTTGACGCATTCTTGCCGGCACTGAGCTGTGTCCCTTTTTTCAGTGTAAAGTAGTCCAGCGTCTTGGCCAGGCCTAGCAGTACATAAGCAGTGTCGGGTTCGCTTGCTTTTGGCGATTGCTTTAGGATTTCCCGGTAGTGATGCTTCAGATGAAGGCCAGTAATGGCATTGATCTGGTCTTGCGCATATTTGAAGAGTTGTAGAAAAGCCACAAAAAGGCCGATATGAGGCTCATTACCCTGGTAGGACTTCAGCCTGTGATCAATGAAGCGCTTGGAGGCTTGCACCAGGCCATTGATAAACTTAGATAGGTTTAGGAAAAGCTCTTGTAGTACCGGAAGGAGTTTGTCATCAATGCACTGTGCCGATTCTGCAGAACCGCCGAATAAGTTGGCATCTTCTGGTTCTTTGATTTTCCAGGGTGACCTTTTTAGTTTTTCCTTGACCATCTTTTTAAAGGCACTGAAATCGGCAAAGTCATACTTATCTTCGATGTCTTTGATGTAGCTCAGGATTTGCCCCAATAGTCCATTGAGGCTGCCTTCAATCAGTAAATCCAGTCCGGCCAGCATGTTATCCTGATCCTCATTGAGCTTGAGGTTCTGCTGCCAGCCACTTAGTTCAGTCACTGTATTGCTGAGAAAGGTCAATACCGTATCCAACGACTGTATCTTGCTTTGGAGATAGTTGTCAATCTCGATGGCATAGAGGTCGGAATTGAACTTATCTTCAGCTGAGCCAATGTCATAATTCAGGATGCCAGAAAGCATGATGATCTCCTGATCGGCAAAGAACGATTTCCAATCGGGTAAGTCGGCCTGGGCTTCTTTTTCCTTACCGTTGGCCTTGGCTTTCTTGGCTGGTTTGAATTCGAAGTAGTTGATCAGGCCAGAATATTTGGCCGCGAACTGCATCAGATCATAGACGTCTTTCTCATCGACTGGCGCATATTCCGGCCTCAGTGCGCGTGGGTAGCGCGCTCTTTGGCTGGTGCCTTCGTTGAAATCGACTATCTGTGACCGATTGTTTTTCATTGGGCAGATAGGCTAGAGAGATTGGGTATATCAGTTCCTTCTTTCAGGTAGAATGGATAAACCATATTTCTACGTGTGTTGGTGGTGATGATTTTATAGTGAAGATCAATGTATAATACACCTTCACCGCGATGTAATCCTAGGTCAGTACCATCTGAAACGTCAATTTTTTCTACCGTTATCCTGGGCTCGTAGAGCAGTACGGCCTTTTCTATGATGTTTTTGATACGCGTGGTCATAGTCAGGCTGATGGTTTCGAATACCATCTTCTTCACCCCACAGCCGTATCGCGGTTCCATAATGCGCTCTCCGGGTATAGTAGAAAGCAAAATGCCCAGGCTCTGTTCTATGTCGTCTTCATCATTCACCATTTCCACACCGGCCGGATGGTTGATCAAGGCGCTTTCATTGCGTTTCTTGAACTCCGGCGGGAAACCCCAACCTGTTCCCAAGAATGATTTGCTTTGCTTTTTAGCCATTGTGTTTTATCGTTTTGAAAGACAGGGCTTTCATTTTAGTTTTCTTTTCGAGCGCGTTTGCAACGCGTTCGCTAAAGTTTTGGTCACGCGTCACAGACGCGCGCCATCAGGGTTCCAAGGTATTTAGTCCTGAGTAACGAGGTTACTTAGAGTAACCTCGTTACTTCTTGTTCAATATCATCAATTGATCATATATCCATTCGCTTAAGTTCTGCCAAGCCTCCAATAAGTTGCTGCTCAGAAGGACGAGGCATGGAACTCAATTCATAGTTCATCGACCGGATTGCTTCGCTCATACTTCGCTCGCAATGACATCCAGAAGGGCGGTTTCCTAGTCTTACCTCTTTCTTCTTACGTCTTATGTCTAATATCTTTTGTCTTACTACTTATGTCTAGTATCTCATATCTACTTTCCTACCCCCCAATCATCACCGTTGGACAACCCGCTACTATGCTACCCCCGTGAGCGCAGGTATCACCCATGCGTGCTGCGGGTTTACCACCGATCATGACTGTGGCTGAGCCTTTCGCAATCGTATCTGGTGGCCCTACACAGACTAGGCTGTCTCCAATTACTGCTGCGGGTAGCTTAGCAATCAATACCGTTGGTACGCCTGGCCCTACAATTGGCCCTCCCACATGCGGAATGGGAGGGGTTCCTGGTGTTTGCATCGGGCAAGTGTGCATGTCGGTTAATCTGGCAGCTGGTGGCATTTGTTTGGTTTTTAGTAGTTAGTAATTGGTCTTTAGTATTTAGTTCGGAGTAACGAGGTTACTTCGAGTAACCTCGTTACTTTGGTGTCTTCGTTGGAGACAACTCCAACAAGGGCTTAACCTCGTTACTTTTTGTTCGATATCATCAATTGATCATATGCCTATTCGTTTGAGTTCTGCCAAGCATATAGCCTTTTGATATATTCTTTTACTATAACATGTCATTTCGACGCTAGGAGAAATCTTTCTCTTTCTAGGTACTCACTTTGCCAGGAGTGAGATTTCTCGTCCCTCGAAATGACAAACTGCACCTATTTCTATTTACTTCTATGTATTTCTATTTATTTCCATTCGCTACGAGATTGCTTCGTCGTGCCTCCTCGCAATGACAGCCAGAAGTACAGTGTCCTAGTCTTACATCTTTCGTCTTATGTCTAACATCTAACATCTCACATCTCACATCTCATATCTACCATCTAGTTAATCATCACCATAGCGCCTTTTACCGTTGTTTGGCCGGAGGCTGAAAGCTCGGCGGAGGCGTTGCCTTTTGCGGTGAAGCCTACATTGGCGGTGTTGTTTACATTGAGCCCTTTCACACTCACGTCTGCTTTGGAACTGATTGTCAATGTACCGGTGGCATCAATATCAATGGTCCCTTTTGCTGTAATGGCGATATTCTTTGGAGAATCCATGGTAATACCGCTACTACCCAGCTCTACCTTGTTGCTATTCTGATCTTCTATGGTAATGGATTTGGCATCTTCACTCAAGGTGATAGAATTACCGCCCGGTGTTTTGATCACGATGACCTTTTTCTCGTCGTCGAAGTTGACTTCGAGTTTGCTATTGGTGACCAGTGCTTTGGTGTAATTGTCCGCAGTAGGTGTGTAGGGAGCAGCGATGTTGCTGCTATACAAGCTGCCTAGAATGATCGGGTATCTCGGATCGTCGTTGAGGAAACCTACTACCACTTCATCATCTATTTCGGGGATGAAAAAGCTGCCAGCTGTTTTAGTCGCATAGAAATTGGACAGTCTTGCCCAAACGCCGTTGCTATCATCCTGCATGAGCGGGAAAGTGACCATGATCCTGGTCTCGCCGTCTGGGTCTTGGTCAAGCTGCTTGACCTTGCCAACCTGCAAGCCTTGAGTGCCTGGGAGTAGGCCAGAAGCAGGTGGAGCTACGATGTCCGGTGTTTCACTGAACCATGCTGCGGGCAGGCCGATTCTCGCTTCGGAAGTCCAATTACCTTTGGATATTTCATGATGTACCCCAGTGATGTACATGGTGCCGTTGAAACGATCTCCCACACCATCTACTTCCATAGTCACGCCTGGTTTGGCACCGGCGTTGCCTTGAAATTTGGCTGTGCCTTGAATGCGTGATAGCCACGATTTCATCAATTGAGCATCAGTCCAGGCCTGTAACACATCTTGGGCTACTGCTCCATAAGTCTGTAGATTGAGGTTATCCAAGCCTACCACACTAGCTAAGTCACTGCTTTTTAAATTGCCTTGGCTGTTCACCGATGGGTTGGCTCCGGTAGCTTGCACGATGGCCTGTGACGACATATCCCAGCTCGTGCCCTGCGAGGCAGAGTATTGGGTGCGTGCGTCCATTTCCGCATTAAATTCCAGAATGTCTGATCCGTAGGTAATGCCTAGCGTAGCGCTGGTAGAAGTATCTGGCTTTTTTACACTCACTTTGCCATCATCGGCAATGACAATCTTGCCATTGATTTCAGCTCTTGAAAGCATGAAGTCCCAGTCGGTGCAGTAGTATTGCACTACTTCTTTCTGCTCCGGTGTGGTGCTTTCTACATCAGCAGAAAGCCCGCTATAGTTACCAATTATCTCCGAGATAATAGCGTTGTCTTTCTTGTCTTTATAATAGGCATTCTTCCGGCCGATGGTCATTTTCACGGCCTCGTCCTTACATTCTACAATGAGCATAGCCGACCCGCGTGTGATCTTGATGCTGTGCTTAATGACAATACCTTTGAATACCAGTTCTTTTTCCTGATCGTAACCGGCTTCGATCTCTATTTTGGAGCCTGGTTTGAAATCGTCTTTGTTACTTTCCGGGAAGTCTTTCTTGGCTGCTTCTCCGTCATAGATGATGATTCTGGCGGTGGGAATGCGGTTTACTTCCTTGATGATATCGATGGACTTGACGGCCACTTCTGTGCTCAAGGCGGCGCCATTTGCTTTAATAGCAAAATTGACGCGTTTGGAGTTTTTGGGTGAGGTAGCGGCCATATTAATCGACTAAGGGTGGAAAGAATATCTTATCTCCGGGTTCAAGCGCTCTGAAGTTCTTCAAGCCATTGGCCTCGGCCACCTGCAGGTAGTAGCCGCTATCTTTATATATACTGAAGCATAACAAAGGCAGTGTGTCTCCTTCTTTGATAGTCACAACATGGGTCAGGTCTGGCGAACTATTCGACGCGGCGGCGGCTTTCTCTTTGTTATCGATAAAGCTCTTAAATGATATGTCCACTTCAGCCCGAATGGGTTCCCCAGACGGTTTAAAGAGTGGATATTTTACCGACATTTTGCTTAGCCGGCCTCTGAATATCAGCGTCCCCCATAGTATCTCGACATAACTGGGTTCGTGTTCGCTGCCGTCGTAATTGTAGACCGTTTCCGTCAGGTTTTTGATTTGGTCTACCACAGGCTCATAACTCAATGGGTTAACTGCTCCGGTGCTGTCCAGCATGAACTTGAAGCTCATTTCCTCGCAATCGTAGGAATTGAATTTTGGGGATCGGGCACTGTCACCTTGCGCCTCGTCGTCGTTGTATTTGATCTGGAAGTTCCTGGAGTATTCGGTAGGGTTGAGTTTTACTTCAAAGCTCTTCTTCTCGTCTTTGAAGGTTTCATCCTTAAAGGCGGTTATCTTGAGTTTTTCTAATGAGGCACTGATCAATGCTCCCTGCATCTTATCTCTCCAGTTTTATGGTCAAACTTTCTTTCACCTCTTCGAGGCACGTTTGAATGATCTCTCTTTTCAATGATTCTATTTGATCGGCACTCAGGCTTTGGCTTTTGCCGGTGCCTTCTTCTACCGTTGTCTTTATGATCAATTCTTTGATTTCCAGTGGCATAGCTTCTAAAGATTTACTGGTTTTGGTTCTTTGTATTTATTAATCCTACTTTGTCCGGTTAAAATCTGCTGCCATTGCTGTGTGTTATCACCAGCAATTTTATAACCTGAAACCTGTTGGTGATAACACACAACAGGGGCTTATGGAGAAGATGACAAAGTAGGTATAACTGTTTTCGTATTTTTACATAAGCCTGTTCGAGTATGTATAACTTAATTCTATCTTTTCAATGGCTACTTCATTCTTCATAGAATCGAAGCTTTCTACCTCCCATGATACTGGAAAGGCGTTGGAAAAAGACCACGCTCTTAAGGGTATTTTGTTTTCATCCATCAGGTAGACCATCATGGGTTGAGGGGTTATGGGCACCATGAAGCTGCTTTCAATAATACTCTTGCACCAGACTACTAATGGTGAGGAAAGAGGTGCAATACCTCGTTTGAGTATTAAGTTTTCTGTCTTTACTACTTTGGGTAATGCATGCTCAAAGCGGTTTTCACCTCCTTCATGATAGCCGTCTGTTTCCATTTTACTGGTGATGCCGGAAACTTCTTTGAAGCTCGTATCTACCATACCACCGGCACCGGTAACGCTGAACACTACCTTGAAATAGAAGGCAGAGGGCGGGTAATCACTGGGTAGTAAGTTGGATAAGAACCCCATTAACTATTTTCTATGGTCAAACCTTCGTGTGATACTTCAAGTGTTTCTATGGCCACTTCATTACCGTCTGATTTCATGTCTGTAGCACTGATTTTCGTAGGCCAGGCATTGGTTAGCTTCCAAACCATAGTCGGTGCACCTCCTTCATCCAAAAGGCTGATCGTGACAGGGATACGTTTGATCGTATTCATCTTGATCTGTGCGTACCAATCCCAGAATTTGTTATCAGATTTGAACACGCCTTTTTTCATACTGACATTGCCGGTTTTAATGAGTCCGGGCATCATGATGGTAGAAAAACCGGGGCTATCTCCATGTCGATATTCAATGGGTTGAGCTTCGGTATCCAAACCCGATACTTCCTGAAAGGACATTACTTCCGAGTCCCATTTTACTTGAAAATGAAACTTGGGTAATGGCCATATACTGGTTGATTGTGCCGATCCGTCGTCTGCCATAATCTTGTTGCTAGTTCTGGTTTACAACTTAAAGCGCTAAAAAAGATATAGTTTATCTCAAAAGCCATTCAGAGCGGTCATTTCGAGTAAGATTTCTCCTATCGTCGAAATGACATTTGAAAGAGCTTTTGATAAACCTTCAACTCTCCTGATTTAAGGCCGAGAAACATTCTCACCACCGTGCGCATCTCACGCACGGTTTTGTTCGGTTAAACCAGCCTGGTCTTACCCCCTTGTATTCCTCCCGATCCAAGGCCGAGAAATATATCTCCTTCTGAATAGAGATAGATTTCTCTTAACGTCAGGATGACAATCATTCGAGACAGTTTAGAAACAACTAAGTTCAGTCCTTTTCTAGAGCATTAGCATGATTCTTAAGATTTTTGCATCTGCTGTTGGAAAGTAATCTCGATAAATTCAGCTGGTCTCGAAATCGCTACCAATACAGTGACTCTCATAATGCCGTCCAGAATGTCGTTGGCAGTCATGGTCTGGCCCAAACCGACTTGTACTACGAACGCGTCTGTTGGTACCGCACCTACCAATGCACCTTTTTTCCATTGACCGGTCAGGAAGTTCTCGATCATACTTTTCACCGTCGTCCAGGTTTGAGCGTCATTTGGCTCAAACACGAATGCTTTGGCAGCTGCTTTGATCGATTGCTCCAGCATGATCATGGTACGGCGTACATTGATATAGCGCCAATCCTGGCTATTACCATCCAAAGTTCTGGCTCCCCAAACCAATATGCCTTCGCCAAGGAAGAACCTAATGGCATTGATAGACTTACCGTTCAGGTCAACGTTGAGGTCTTGCTGCTCATCATGGGAGATATTGACAGTAGGAGAGACCACAGAATTCAAAGATACATTGGCCGGCGCCTTCCATACGCCACGGCTGTTATCGACTAAGGTATAAACACCTGCCATAGCGCCACTAGGTGGCAACAGGTTGACGTCATCCTTGATCTTCTTATGGATTTCGCGGTACTTGGTGCTCAATGACATGAGCGTATTGCTCAAGGTCGCACCTTCCTTTTCCTCCATGTCAAGTGCTATGGTACCGATCAGGTCTTGTATTGCCTTTTTAGCATTATAAGCCTTTTTCTCAGCAGGAGTAGCATCGTCAGCGGGAGCGGTTAAATCACCTGCCACGCCTAATTCAGCTTTCAAAATATCTTGCAATGGCGCCACATCGGCCAGGTTTTCAAAGCTGATTTCGTTGTCCTGAACAATGGAAGTGTTCAGCCATGGGTAGTAAGCGGTGGCAAAATCAGGAAAATTCAATCCTATGTTACGGAATGCAGCAACGGGATCTCCCGCCGGGTCATCCTGATCTTTATACCCATCGTAAATATCAAGGATGGCGATGCGGTTGCGCATCTTTTCTCCGCAGTGGTTTACCATAGCTTGTTGAAGCGCAGCAGCTTCTGTGTCTTTCAAGTTCATGGCATCGGGTATAACCACCATGGTGGGCTCCATCTCCTTCAACAATGATTGCATGCCGGTAAAAGCACCATCATCTCCTTGTAAATCTTCAGCATTGATCACATCTTCTTTGCTAGCATCGTCGACCGCATATTTACCTACGGATACAATGTAGGCCGGGCCGCCACCATTCTGGTAGAAGAGTTTGATGCTGTTGTAGAGCTTATATTTACCACTTACCTGAGCGACAGCGTATTTTTTGGCCGTACCATCGTCCGCTTTCACGGTAATATCTGCTGGCGTGTCATCTGTTATTTCAGTGATGCTGAACTTTGGCTGTGGTGCACCGCCAAAGAATCTATGGTATTCTACCAGGGAGGTTACTTTGGTGGGAATGTTGAGCAGGGATTTACCCCGATTGTCAGCTTCTTCCGTGTATCCTATGAAGGCGGGTACGGCAGTTTCTATCTCGACGACAGAATTGGGAAAGGCGTTCTTCTCGACGACGTAAACGCCTGGGGTTTTCATCTGTGACATATTTTACATTTTAAATGTTCTGGATCATTTAGCACTAGCTATTTTCTATCGTCACACCCTCATGGACAATTTCTATCGTTTCGATAGCTACTTCATTACCATCGGACTTCATGTCTGTAGCAGTGATCTTCGATGGCCATGCATTGGCGAGCTTCCACACCATAGTAGGTGCACCACCTTCGTCTAGAAGGCTGATCGTAACCGGTATTCTTTTGATGGTGTTCATCTTGATCTGAGAATACCAATCCCAGAACTTATTGTCAGATTTAAATACACCCTTCTTCATGGTTACGTTACCTGTTTTCTGCAATCCCGGCATTTTGATGTTCGAGAATTGTGGGCTGTCACCATGTCTGTATTCTATCGGTTGTGCTTCTGTATCAAGGCCCGATACCTCCTGAAAAGACATTACTTCAGAGTCCCACTTTACCTGGAAGTGGAATTTCGGCATGGGCCATATACTGGTCGATTGTGCTGATCCGTCATCTGCCATGATTTTTTACTATTTAGGGTTATTAAAATGTTTTGATTTCGATGTATAAGAATGATTATGATTTCTGCATTTGTTGCTGGAAAGTGATCTCGATAAACTCGGCTGGTCTGGATATGGCTACCAATACGGTTACTCTCATGATGCCATCCAGAATGTCATTGCCGGTCATGGTTTGTCCTAATCCCACCTGGACGGAGAAAGCGTCGGCTGGAACTGCACCTACCAAGGCTCCTTTCTTCCATTGGGTGTTGAGGAAGTTCTCGATCATACTTTTGACTGTCGTCCAGGTTTGGGCATCGTTTGGCTCGAAAACGAAAGCCTTGCCTGCAGCCTTAATGGATTGTTCTAGCATGATCATGGTACGACGCACGTTGATATATCGCCAGTCCTGGCTGTTGCCGTCTAGCGTTCTAGCACCCCAAACCAATACACCTTCTCCGATGAATGACCGGATTGCATTGATGGACTTACCGTTGAGGTCAACGTTGAGCATCTCCTGCTGGTCGTGAGTGATGTTGACGGCAGGTGAAACCACGGAATTAAGCGCTACATTGGCTGGTGCTTTCCAAACACCGCGAGCGTTGTCAACCATCGTGTAAATACCAGCCATAGCCGCCGCAGGTGGCATCAGGTTGAGGTATTCATTTATTTTTTCAATGAAAGTGGTATAACCTACGCTCAGTGCGAGTAGTGTTTTGTTTAATTCTTCAGCCTCTTCACCAGTCAATCCATCAGTATCGGCGCCGATCTTATCGATTTTATCGGAAAGCTCTTTCTCGGGTGTCTCGTCTTCGGCATCGGCTATACTCAGTTCATCTTTGAGCATGGTTTTAAGTGCATCGGCCACACTTTTATCGAAATTGCCAATGCCCAATTCATTTTCTCTGACAATGCTCGTGTTCAGCCATGGATAGTAAGCGGCTGCATATTTGAGTGATTGATTACCTACGGCGCTTCTGAAATTGGTGACTACGTCATCGGTCTTTCCGAATGTTCTGGCCTTGAAACCATCGTGTACGTCAAGTACGGCTACCCGGCTCGTCATTTTACCGCAATGCTTGATCATAGCCGTTTGCACGTCTTTGCAGTCTCCATAACTCAAGCTAACGGCATCAGGAATGACAACCATGGTGGGCTCCATTTCCTTTACCAGCTTTTCTATACCTGTACCTGGTTTATCAGAATCCGTACCAGCCAACATGCCCTTAGTGATTTCAGCGTCGTAATCACCTACCGAAACGATATAGCAGGGGCCACCGCCGTTTTGGAAGAATAAACGAAGGCTATAGTAAAGTCTGTACTTCTGGCTGGTCTGGCTGAAGAAATAGTCTGCCTCTTTATACTTAAAAGAGAAATCCGGTTGTGGATCAGCATCGGCAGCAGGAGCAGTGGTTGCAAATGAAAACGCAGGTGTCGGGGCGCCACCGAAATAGCTGTGGTATTCTGCTAATGAAGTAATCCTGGTAGGAACGTTGAGCAGTGTTTTGCCATTCGTTTCGGCATGCTCCGTGTATCCGACGAAGGCCGGAACAGCGGTCTCCACTTCGACCACCGAATTTGGGAAGGCGTTCTTCTCAACTATATAGACGCCCGGGGTTTTCATTTGAGCCATAATTCAGAGTTTTTTGCGTTATAGGTAAATATTTATTTCTGAGATAATTTTTTCACTTTCACCTCTTTGAGGTTTGATTACTTTGACACCTGCGTTGGGTAGGTTAGGCAGAATGATGGTGCCTTGATTACCTCCGTTCAGGTCATGTTTTAACTGTAAAATGCTTTTATACTTTTCCCGAAGTTTGATGGGTTGCTTAGAAAGAAAGCTCAAAACGGATGGTGTTCTACCATTGCCCGAGCTCGTCATATTATCCTCAGTCGATGCATCAGTTCGCTCAAACCCAAGGCTTTCTTTGCCATTCATCACTGCTGGGTCTTCCAGTTTTCTACCACTGCGGTTATTGAGGATATAATGCCAGTATGTAGCCCTTGCTTCAAAACTGATCTGGAAGGATTTATTGGTTAAGCTAAGATCATTTTGCACCATTTTCGATTCTTCCGGCATGGATGGGTTGTTGTGAATTTCAATTATGCCAAAAAGCTGATCCTGCATGTTCAAATTCACAGCATAAAAATCAAAAACTGCCGTATCCCCCTTCTTTAGTGAGTAAAGGCCGCATTCATATGCTTCCAAATCGACGATAACCTGTGTTCTGGCTTCTGAACCATTCCTTTCGTCTTCCAGTGTCTTGATTGTCTCTTCCGTGGCCTTGTCTACAATGGTCAGTTCAGAGGGTAGCACCGGTTCATCGAAAGTGCATTGGAAAGTCTTAGGTTTGATGTAAACCAAGTCTTCTTTGCCCGCAAATTCACCTTGATGTAAGCTGCCGTTCTCTCCACGAAGGTTTGAGAAATAGTAAACGGACTGTGTGGCAAACGGCGCCGCACTGAAATCAGTATTGTAGAGTGCTGGCTTATCTAGCGGTAGCGAGGTGAAGTTGTAGAAATAAGGGTTTTTGTTGGTGATGAAAAAGGTCAGCTTAAAGTATTCGCCCAATTTCTCACTCGCTTTCGTCTTGTCTTCTTCTACCTCTGCATCGACTAAAAGCATGGCGTTCGATACCCCTGAAGCAAAGTGAAGGTCCAGGTTCTTTATTTTAGGGAGTGAGTCATAAGCCGGTCTGATATTCAAGTCCGGACATTGACCACTACTATAATAATCATGATGGATTTGCAGGTCGAATACAGGCTTGAATGTGGTGGTACTCATCAGGCTATCTCTTTTCTGCGGATGTATCGCTGCCGCTTACGGCTGGCAATGTGTCAGTGATCAATTGATCGTCAATGGTGATCATGCGCATTTGATAAATGGCTGATGGCATGTACTTAGACCCAAGCATTCCCCACATGTGGCTGAGTTCCTGATAGTCCAACGTTACCATTTTGAATATTAGCTTTTCGATGTTGTCAGGCATAGCGGGTGAGTTCTGATGGTCATAAGCGTGCTTGCCTTGAAAGAACCTGATCACCAATGACAGGAACTTGAGCGCTTCTGTATAATTACTACCTCCAAAGAAGGCGCTGAACAGCAGGTAGACATTCAGATAGAGAGGAGGATTGGCATAAGCTACTTGCGTATTGAGTGCTCGTACACTGGCTGTATTGACCACGGTCTCTTGCTCGAGATTGATCATCGAGACCACTATTTTGTTCTCTTCTTGCAAGGCCAAAGTGCCGTCTTGGTTCATGAAGTTAGAAATTACAACTTTATCTTCATTTAATTCTAATCTCGTTTTGATAAACGTATTCAGTTCGTCAGATATAAATGAGACAACTTCTTTAAGCATCTAAATTTTACAGATAAGGATCGTTTTAAAATATTGCGGAGTTGGATATTTTTAGAACTGCACAAAAATCGGAGCCAAACAAACCATCGTATTATATCCAAAGCATTTCTAAAATAGGAATGAATGCTGATTATAAAAAGAAAAATACAATTTTTTTATATCAGATAATCAGTGAGTTCCATGACTTGCCTTAAAGTATTGTTTTAATTGACTGATAATGTGCAGGTTCCTGAAAGGGGAGTCTACTTCTTTTCTTCCTGAGGTTTAGTGACCGTCAATACAGCATTGAATGCGATACGTGCAATATACAATCCAACGAGGGTTAATACGAAGAAATAAAAATTGGGAAGTTCTGTCAGAATGGGCAGTTCTACCTGCACCAAGTAATAATTCGCCCATCCATCAATGCCATAGTAAACCCATTTCAGCACCATGCTGAGCATGTAGGCGGCCACCAAGCTGATGATGAACCATAAAAATTCTCTGGCGATGAATTTGACCAATGTGATTCGCTTTATTACAATATTAAAGGAAAATTTGACTTTTTGGTTATATGAATAGTCAATTTGATATGATTTTAATCTTGGTTAGAGTTTTCGAACTTTTAGA
>JBCBSS010000007.1:0-94308 GCA_039819065.1 Bacteroidota bacterium | reverse complement strand
GGAAACCAATAGTGAAAGTATTAAGGTTAAAATTTAAACCATAGCTATTATCCTTGGTTTCCAATACCTACTGAACACCACACCCAATTAAATACAGATACACGGAGAATTCTTCTTAATCATTTGAGACAGCCATGAAAATTACATTCGTTTTAATCTTCATCTTTTCTGTCTCATATCTTTTCGGTCAAGCCCATTGGAATCAACCTTTTGAGGAATGTGGCACCAAAGGAAGTATCACTATTTATGATTATAAACTAAAGAAGTGGATGACCAATGACATGGCGGATAGCCAAGTTCCTACACTACCGGCGTCTACTTTCAAAATAGTAAATACCCTCATTGCGCTGGAAACAGGCGCTATCAAAGATGAGCATGAAATCATTCCGTGGATTGATCATTACGACACTGCCAAATATGGACATCGTCCAAATATCTACCACAGCATGAATATGAAAGAAGCTTTCAAACTCTCCGCCGGTTGGGCGTATATAGAGTTGGCGAAGAGAATCGGAAAAGACCGGTACAAAAGCTTTCTTACGCAAATCGAATACGGCAATGTAGACCTATCGATTGAAGATCCGGATTTTTGGAACTTCGGAGATTTTGCCATTTCCCCGGCGAACCAAATTGATGTGCTGGTAGGCATCTACGAAGAAACGCTACCTTTTTCTAGACGGTCTTTTAAGATCCTGAAAGAAATGATGATAGCAGAAAAAAGCGATGACTATACTATTCGAGCCAAAACCGGTTGGACGAGGGATGGTGGAAAGGACACAGGCTGGTGGGTCGGATATATTGAAACATCGGACAATGTGTACTTCTTCGCTACTCGTCTAATTAATGATTTAAATGAGCCCAATGCCAATTTCGGAAGTTGTAGAAAGGAAATAACCAAGAAAATCTGCGCTGAACTTGGGGTACTTTAACCAGCCTACAAAAAAGAAAATGAACTTAAAATGATAAAGTCTGCAAGACGAACTAAGCCTTCTCTCACAAATGGCCTGTATGGAATCGATGTATTAAGACCGAAAAAGATTCGTTTGGAGATATAACTAGTTCTTTTTATAAAGGAAGTACTGATTGGATATGGAAGCTTATTTTCAAGCAAAAGATTGTGTCCATGGATGAAAGCTTATGCGTGATGTTGTATGAACAATCATTAGAACCTGATAAAAATAAAAGACCGCATTACCCTCATTCAAAGTGTTCCGAAGATCTAAGAAAAGCTGTCCATGATATAAGGAAAATGAAACGGCCATTAGATGATTAGGAATTGCCCAAGTCCTATCCACCTTTTTGGAAAAAGTTTAAACCAGACCGTCCTTGATAATTGCTTCACAATGTGCTTGTGAAAGATTATTTGGCTAGTACGAGTGCGGCTGGCGGCCAAAATTCCGGGCCAGCGTGGGCCTGTGGGCTGAAGGTTAAATTTTGGCTTGATTTTTCTTTGCTTCGTTTCTTTTCATCTAAGGAAAAGAAATGAAGGCTGTCTGGTGATCAAGGCCCTCCAATTTTATTTGACCGTATGTTAATCTTCAATTGTGCAAAACCTCGAAAACTCAACAAAAGTGAAAATATCAGGGCTCAAAATCCATCATAAAATGCCCAAAAAGCACTTTATAAAAAGCTGAATGTAGTTTCTTACTGAAAAGAACTATCAAGAAGATCCTAAACCAGTAACAAACAAAAATTATAGCCTTTAAGGGAAGAGTAACTCTTTACTTTACCCATTCATGGTACCAAATTCAACATAGCAGGCAACAAGCCCTACTCACTCTTTAACGTTTCTACAGGATTGATCTGCGACGCCTTCAAAGTGTGAAATCCAACAGTAAGCCAGGTAAATAGTAACAAGGCAATGCCAGAGCCAACGAAAAACCACCATTCGAGGTCAATGCGATAGGCAAACCCTTCCAGCCAATGCTGCCCCACTAAATAACCCACGGGTAAGGCTACAAGGGACGATAACAAGGCCATTCTGGTAAAGTCTTGGAGCAAAAGTCTAATCAGGTTGAATGAACTGGCACCCAATACTTTTCTGATGCTGATTTCTTTCGTTCTTCTCTCAGTGACAAAGTTGGAAAGCCCAAACAAACCTAAGCAGGAAATGAAAATGGCTAATCCGGTAAAGTACTTCGACAGTACCGCTATCTTCTGTTCTGATTGATACAATTGATGATACTCCTCATCCAGAAAGCGATAGTCAAACGTCTGCTTGGGATGAAATTGTTGATAAACTGATTCGAGGTTCCTGAGAGTTGCACTGTAATTATCTGCCTGGATTTTGACCAAGAAAGTCCGGCCATCAGGCTCATACCTAAAAAAAACGGGCTGGATGCTTTCATGTAGCGATCCGTGATGAAAATCTTCGACCACCCCAATCACCTGCATTTCTTGGTCACCTCTTTTGACCCATTGTCCTACTGGGTCACTCAAGCCCAGGTTTTTTGCGGCAGTCTGGTTGATAACCAGCTTTGAACTTTCATCTCCGTACTCGCCTGAAAATGACCGGCCAGCTACCAGTTTCAATCCTAGTGTTTCTACAAAACCATCATTCACCGGAGGGCTTGGTAAAATAAGCTTCGCACTGCCTTCATCGCTTCCTTGCCAGGTGTAGCCCCGATTCATATTGATATTGGTCAGCAAGTCACCGTACATGTTAAATGCATTAACGACTCCTGGTGTATCTTTTATAGTAGAAAGAAAAGCCTCACTGCTGCCTATCTGAGAACCGCCTCGTTTGAAAATGACGATTTGATCCCTATCGTATCCCATATGCTTATCTCCAACATAGTTTACCTGTCCATCAATCACGAGAAAACCAATGATAAAAATGGCAGATAGGCTCAATTGAAAAATGACCAACCCTTTACGGATAAAGGTTTCACCAAAAGCGGACCTCAACCTACCCTTCAAAGCAGTCAATGTCCTAAACCGGGATAAATACAAGGCAGGATAAAGGCCGGCGATTACTCCTGTTCCGATAATTATTGTGGCGATGTAAAGCACATCTTTCAACACAAAGTGTAGCCTCAAACCCTTGTCGGTAATACTGTTAAATTCTGGCAGTAATAGAAACACAATAAGGACAGCAATCAAAAAGGAAAATAGGGCCAGCAGAACAGACTCGCTCAGGTACTGCAATACCAACGCATTTCCATTTACACCATAGGCTTTTTTAACCCCGATTTCTATTAATCTTCTCGAAGCCTGAGCGGTGGATAGGTTCATGAAATTGATACAGGCAATCAGTAGAATAAAGAAAGCAATGGCGGAGAATAAATGCACATAGGCTATTCTCCCACCTACATTCTTGCCGTTTTCAAAATTTCCTTCCAAGTATAAATCAGCAAACGAAGTGAGAAATATGGACATGCCCTCGTTCCATTGATGTTTTGACTTGAGCAAATCCTTGATTTTTTCATTGAAAGCATTGATCTCGGTACCCTCCTGCAATCGTACATACGTACTGGCCGGACAACTGTACCATTCCCCCTGTTGTTCATCTGCTTCTACCAATACATCAAAAGGAAGCAGAAACTCGAATTGAAGACTTGAATGTACGGACGGGTCTTTGAAGATACCCGCTATTTGAAATGGCTTCTTCCGTTCCGAACTCTCCCATTCGAGTTCGCTACCAAGTACGTTTGTACCCCCAAATAACTTGAATGCCAGGCTTTCAGAAATCACTATGTTAGAAGTGCTGCTAAGGATTTGCTCCCGGTTTCCTTGCAGTAGCTCGAAATTAAGGACCTCAAAGAATTGCCGGTCTACCATCAGCCCTTTCGCATCTGTGAATTGCTGATCGTTAGACAGCATGCCATTGATCCGGTCAGCTGGGAACTGGTTACTGACAGCAGTAGCCAGTTGCACCTCAGGGTATTCTTCCATCAGTGTTTTAGCCAATAGAATGGGTGTGTACCCTGCAGTGCTCACCCCATCATTCTGATCAATATTGAGCATCACCTTGTATAGCTTATCATCACGATCGTGAAACTTATCTACCGATTGCTCATCCACTACCCATAGGTAAATCAACAAGACACTGGCAAGTCCTATGGATAGCCCCATCAGGTTAATGGCAAAAGAACTTTTATACTTTTTGAAGCTTCTAAAAGCCAGTAGAAAATTGTGTTTAAACATACCATAGTGGTTGAGACGATCTGCCCTGCCTGCCTTTCTCATCAGCGCCGGTCGTAATAGTTTGAATGAATCCAGCACATAAAACCATCTGGCTTTTTTGAGGCCATATCTTTCTCGATTATCTTCAAACCGTTCTTCCAAATCCCCCTCTATCTCTTCCAGGTAGGATTGATCAAGCAAGCGTCTAAGGATTTTGAGCGTCCAGTAAGGTGGAGAAGTGCTACTGTTTTTCTTCACAAGCATTAGTTTTTAGCGCCCATTAAGGACATCGCGTTCCATAATTGTGACCTGACATCTTTCATTTCATGCAATACCTGATGGCCGTACGCGGTAGCAGCATAGATGCGTTTGCGTTTGCCCCCTCGCTTTTGCGAGGCCTCACCCCACTCGGCGGTTAGAAACCCTTTTTCTTCCATTCTCTTCAAAGCAGTCTGTATAGCACCAATACTCAACCGCTCATCAAGTCGTTCCTCCAAATAACGCTGTATCTCATTGCCATAGGCTTCTTCGCCTAACACAATAACAGTCATTAAAACCAACTCCTGAAACTCACCTAGTCTGTTCCTTTTCATGTATTTAATTCTAATTGAAGTAAATATATAAAATAATTCTACTAATTGAAGTTTTAATCACTGATTTTGTTTTTTAGCCCTCGTTGGAGTTGTCTCCAACGAGTGTTGTTCAATAAAGATGCTATTGGAGACAACTCCAACAGCGGCACCGAAAGAAAATAGACCACTGAGCAATATCAATCGGTCAGTTCTGAATACGCCGTTTGATGGTATGCCCGCTCTATGGAGGTTAGTTCAAACCATGGGCATTGTGGAACTTGAATGATGGAATAAATCCGTGGCAGTAGCTGTCATCTCAAGGAATAAAAATGAGCGCCGTAGGTGTGGCCTGTTTATAGAAAATATGACCATCATGCCCATTCAAGCGCCGTAGGTGTGGCCTGTTTATAGAAAATATGACCATCATGCCCATTCAAGCGCCGTAGGTGCGACCCGGTAGCTTTTGGGTCGCACCTACGGCGCTTTTGTTTGGGTATTCGAACATGTGGCTATTGACAGGTCGCCCCTACAGGGCTTTTTCATTACTCTACCTACAATATAGGGTGTTCTTCCAATGGCAAGAAGACCATCTATCTTTTCAGCCCTCGTAGGAGTTGTCTCCAACGCGTATTATTCAACAAAGATGCTGTTGGAGACGGTACCGACAAAGGAGTTTGAACCGCCATAAAGCATGTAGACGTAATCTGTAGATAGAAGCGTAAGTACGCCAAAAAGATGATTTGAAAGTACTGTACAAATATGCTACTTTAGAATACAATAGAAAGATCGCTACCACAAGGTTCTACACAAGGCAAGAAATGACAACAGGCTATTATCAAACCAAAGCGTCAGTAGAAGAATACATCAAGCTCGCTGAAGATGTAAATGGCGGTGAACTGATTGATAAACTGAAGCAGTTCCTGCCACGCCATTCTACCGTACTCGAGATTGGCTCAGGGCCGGGAACAGATTGGGAAATCCTCAATAGCGATTACAAGGTAGTAGGTTCCGATTTTTCCCAGGAGTTTCTAAACCATCTGACCTCTCATCACCCAGCTGGCAGGTTTCTCGAATTAGATGCGATCACGCTCAAGACTGATGAAAAATTTGATGGCATTTATGCAAACAAAGTCATGCATCACCTGAAAGATGATGAGCTCGTCAAGTCTATCAATAGGCAATACGATATACTAAATCCGGATGGCATCATTTGCCACTCTTTTTGGAAAGGGGAAGGCTCTGAAACCTTTAAGGGACTTTTCGTAAACTATCATACGGAAAGTGAGCTACGAACATTTTTCGAAGAGGATTTCGAAATACTATTGATCGAGAGCTATGCTGAGTTCGAGGAAGCAGATTCCCTTTTGTTGATTGGCAGTAAAAATAAGATGAGCATAACCTTTTAAATACATGCGCAAAAGAATCATCAAATGGATTTTAATCTTTTCTTTCAGCCTTACCGCGCTTTTTGTGGTTTATGAATTGTTTTTAAAAGGCGCTATCAACGATTATCAAATTTCATTAATTGAAAAGAGGCTGGTTAAAAACTTTGAACGTCATGCTGACGAAATGTTAGAACTCACAACGTTCGTCAAACAATTCAAGAGCTTTGAAATGATCGTTCCTTCAAATGATATATTTTATCTAACTATTGAAAATAGTGATCCACAAAGTAGTGATGAACTTATTTGGATTAACATTCAAGATAATTCCATCAGTCTAGCAGGCTATTATGATCTTAAGCCGGCCGATATCGAGCAAATGATAACCAATTCTACCATTTTTGATTCGCTTGATGTGTGCAACTGGAAGATACATTATTCAGGGAAGACCAATACTTCAATGGTAAAAATGCTCTTAAACAACCAGGGAATTGGGAAAGATGATTATGATTATATTCTAAACATGCTCGAATCCGCAAACTGTGTTGGGGTACGAAAAACCGAAGATAAAATAATCATCCGGTTCTTGGGGCACGATTTCGATAGCTTCAACTATGTATTTCCGTTAAACGCAAAAGAGATAACTGATTTACATCATCTGACCGGCAACTTTTATTGGGAACATCATGAGTCAGGTCTTTTCTGCGGATAGACTGACCGGGGCTAGCTTTAAGATGTACCGATATCCAGGCACGTAATTACTGGTCAATGCCCTGAAATTCAAGTATATATCCCCAATATTATTGATCAACATATTGCCGTTGACAAACCAATATTTTGTCAATTCAATTTTTTACTCTATAATTGTAGAGTATATACAAATTATATAGAGTGATGCATCTCACAAAAGCTGAAGAACAACTGATGAATTATATCTGGAAACTGGAAAAATCCTTTTTCAAGGAAATTAAAGAACAGTTTCCAGAGCCTAAGCCAGCAACGACCACCATTAATACATTATTGAAAAGGTTGATCGACAAAAAATTTATCGACTATAAAGTCTATGGCAATAGCCGTGAATACTTCCCGCTCATTGAGAAGAACACCTACTTCTCCGTTCAAATCAAAGGCATCATCAAAAACTCTTTCAACAACTCTATTGAGCAATTTGCGTCTTTCTTTACCAAGGAGACCAACCTCAGTGACAAAGAGCTGAAGCAACTCAAAAGCATTGTGGATAAACAAGTAAAGGCTAAAGACAATGATTGAATACTTAATAGAATCGACCGTTTGTAGCGGCATACTTTACTTATGCTATTTCTTGTGCTTTAGAAGATCAAGAAAGTATCATGTCAATCGAGCAGTGTTGTTGTTTTCAGTACTTTTCTTTTTAGCGGCTCCGCTGCTAAATGTTTCATTGTATGACCACTTCGAAGGTGAGGTCATCTTGAACGGCAACGTCAGCAATGCCATCTCCGGCATATCAACATTGTCAAATCAAGCCGTAGAAAATACCAAGCAAGTCTATACCGGTTTCAACCTGTCGAACTTACTTTATATCCTTTATGCGGTGATCACTACCTTCTTGTTAGGTAGGTTTTGCTTCAACTTATACCCATTCATATCCGGAAAGTTCGTTGCGGAGAAAACAGTCTACAAAGGCCATCAACTCGCTTTATTGAACACTAAGATCAGCCCGTTCAGCTTCTTCCGCACGATCTATATCAATAAGGATGCCTTTAAGAATGGTGAAATGGACGATGAGCTATTGCTACACGAGTCCGGTCATGTCCGCCAGTTGCACTCAATCGATAGCGTCTTGATGGAGCTGGTTCAGGTCTTTTATTGGTTCAATCCTTTTATTCTACTTTTTAAAAAACTGATCAAAACGAACCACGAATATTTGGCAGACGAATTTGTAGTCAAATCAGGTTCAGACAAAATAGCGTATTCAAATAAGCTTATAAACTATACCACCCGGGATAAAACGTTAAATCTTGCTAGCGGATTTAACTATTCACTCATCAAAAACAGATTAATTATGCTTTCAAAGTATGAGCAAAAGAGTAAGATTTTCTATCGCTTAGCCTTATTCGTCCCTATCGTTATTACCCTGTTTGCCACCACCGCTTTTTCGAATGTGAAGAATATAGGTTTAGGGTCAGATGATAGAGAGAAACCAGGTATCTTCTATGCTGACACTTTATTCTGGTCGGGAGAAAATCAAAAGGTTTATCTGCAGGGCAAGGTGGATATCAAGTATGGCGAAAATGACGTTCAGGGCAACGGTTCTTTTTCCTTCTTAGGTAAGGTGAATCTACTGGTTATCGACGGTAGCCCGGCAAAACTCAATTCCTCAATCAAGCTTTCCGGTATCAAATGTGAGATAGTCACCCTATCCAAAGAAGCCGCTCAACGAAAGTATGGTGTTGAAGGCAGATACGGCGCCGTTGAAATCAGAACCATAGAATAGAAGCATTGTATATGCGTACAATAACTATGCTGGCGTCGGTCATACTGACGCTCAGCTCCTTTCATAGCATGGCTGTGTCGATTACGGCGGCCAGCATGGAGACCGGACATGACCTACCTGGCAAATCGGAGGTCGATGAACAATCCACAGATAGCATTATCATCAAAGGGCAGTTTGTTTGGAAGGACAGTGCTATCACCGGTTATCCCGCTAATGTTCAAATAACCTCCACGGCAAATCCCGATCTCTGGCTGCTACAAGCTATTGATTCTTTGGGGAGGTTTGAAAAGACCTTGGCTTATGGTCGCTATACTATTTCTACCGAACTCAACTATCATTGGATGGGAGAAGAGTTGGTTAGAATTGATGAAGAAGAGTCGGCATTGAAACTAGAAGTCAACGCAGCTACAGACCATGAAGTGGTGATTATATTAGACACTATTCCCTGGCCGAAACCGCGTATTGGGGATGGCGTGCTTAAATCACCCCAGCAAGTAGATTTTAAAGCCGTCGACCAATTCATCAAGGAAAGAATGGCCTTCTTCGAAGTACCAGGTGCCACGCTGAGCTTGATTAAGGACAATCAAATCATTTATACCCAAATCTATGGCGTAACCAACGACCGTACCCAAAAGCCGGTTGTTGATGAAACACTCTTCGAAGCAGGATCTATCACCAAACTGGTCTTTGCTTTTGCCGTGATGCGCTTGTATGAACGAGGTGAAATTGACTTGGATAAACCACTGTATGAGTACCTGCCATCAGAAGAAATTGATGATGAGCGATATAAGCTCATGACTGCCAGGCACGTGCTCAGCCATCAATCCGGGATGTCGAACTGGCCTCGAAAAGATGAAAACGGGAAGTTCAAGCTGAACTTCCCGCCTGGTGCTCGCTATGGTTATTCTGGTAAAGCTTTCGAATACCTCAAAAGCGTCATTCAGTCCATCACAGGCAAGGACATCGATACCATTCTGCAGCAAGAGGTATTAGCACCGTTGCAAATAACCGATATGTATTTCAAAGCCAATGACCAGATTGCCACACGAGGCGCCAATGGTCATAAGAAATACATACCCAGTGATATCTTCATGGCCAAAAAGGTGATGGTAGCCTATACCCTCCAGTCTACGAGCGAGGCATTAGCCAAATTTGCACTGGCCCTGCACCAACGAAAAGGCCTGAAAAAAGAAACCTATGATGAAATGTTCAAGGTGCATTCGGAACGGGCGGATGGCACCAAATGGGGCTTGGGCGTCAGAATAGAGGAAACTTCTTCAGGGATCAGCTATGGACATAGCGGCAGCACTGGCCGCGGCTTTATCAGCAACCTGGTATTCTACGATAACAGTGGGCTCGGTTATGTGATCCTAACCAATAGCCAAATGGGTGGATGGCTTTCACTGCCCTTGCTGAATGAATACCTCATTCTAGGTAACACAAACTGACACGGCCGTGATAGGCCTTATTACTGTATTCGCCATTTGAATATAATCAGGCCAGAATGGGAGACTTGAAAGAGCGTAACAAATCCAATACTTTAGGGGATCAGAATACTGGCCTTATCAGACAAGATTAGAAGTTGAAATGAACAGACAACGCATTTGGTTTTTTAGCACGCTCATTGTCACCCTTCTAACCGTTTTTCTACTCATCACTGGTTCCCCATTATTGACCAAAGCCGTGGATAAGGATAACTCAATCCCGCTAGGGACTTTTATTACCTGGGCTGGCTTGATTGCTTTGCCATTGTCAATTTACTGGGGCATTGGCAGGCTAAGGAAACCAACTGGAGGCCTGAACAAGTTGCTTGCCGGCATGCTAAAAATTGTATTGGCCTTGGCTATACTATGGGTGCCTCTCTCCTATTTGCTGGCTGGCAATCTATCATTCTCGTTCTCTGAAAAAGAATTATTTCAAGGTGGTCAGTTAGCAATGAAATGGTTTTGGCGTCTGAGTTATGGGATTGGCTTAGGTTCGATATTCATTCTAATCCTGTTTTGGATATCACTATTATTCAAGAAAAACCGTCACGGTTAATAGCCGAATGCATGGTATATTAAACGCTCTTCGGTAAGTTTATCCAACCTTTTAAGAAACAGGGAGAACCAGCTAAAAACACAATTGATAGTCTCATATTGATTAAGAACATTTCAAATACATGAAAAACAGAACACTAGGCAAAAACGGATTCGAAATAAGTGAAGTTGGTTTGGGTTGTTGGCAGATCGGCAGCGATTGGGGCAATCAAATCTCCAAAGAAAAAGCTTTTGAAATTTTCAATAAGGCAGCAGATAACGGCATTACCTTTTTCGACACGGCTGATGTATACGGAAGCGGGCGTAGTGAAGAGTTGATCGGCGAGTTTCTAAAATCTTCTGATGCTGATATCAAAGTAGCAACGAAATTCGGACGCACAGCCAACGTATTCCCGGATCATTATACAGAGCAAGTCTTAAACGATTGCGTGGATGATTCTTTGAAACGCCTGCAGGTGGATTGCATTGATCTGTTGCAATTGCACTGTATACCGATTGAAGTATTAATGCAAGGCGAGATCTTCGCGTGGTTGGAGAACTTGAAGCAGCAGGGGAAAATCGCTCATTTCGGTGCTAGTGTAGAAAGCGTTGAGCAAGGGCTCGTGTGCCTTGAGCAAGAAGGGTTGCAATCTTTACAAATCATCTACAATATCTTCAGACAAAAACTGACTGACGATCTGCTGCCACAGGCTAAAGAAAAAGGGGTCGGTTTAATTGTTCGATTACCGCTAGCGAGTGGTTTGCTCACCGGTAAGTTCAATAAAGAGACCCAATTTTTAGAAAGCGACCATAGGAACTACAACCGGGATGGCGCTGTCTTCAACACCGGGGAAACTTTCGCGGGATTACCATTCGAAGTAGGAGTAGAATTGGCAGATGAGCTAAAAGCCTTTTGCCCCGAAGGCATGTCCATGACGCAGATGGCACTCCGCTGGATATTAGACCATCAGGAGGTATCGACAATCATACCAGGTGCCAGTTCTACAAAACATGTCTACGAAAATGCCAAGGCAAGCGATTTAGCACCTCTTCCTGATCAACTGATGACCGATTTGAAATCCTTCTACCAGGCTAATATTCACGATCACATCCGAGGGGTTTATTAAGTGAGAAAAGAAGTAACCAAACCAGGATTCAAAAACCTGGTAAAACTGATCAATCAAGCTAGAATTCCGGTAGATGATAAGCCATAACAGCTATAATGGGCGCCCGTTGAGATACATCGTTTTTGCCTTGCCCTTGCTATTCTTATTGAGCAATGGATGTGGTGCTGGTCATAATGAAAATGATAACATGTTAAGCGAAATACCTCCTAAAGAACTACCCATCCCTTTTCAACCAGTATTGGTACCGGACAGCGTGATCATCCACCGGGGTATTTTTTCAAATGACCTGCGGGAGTACTATTTCACTATTTCGGACAGGGCTTTTTCAAACTTCCGGGTACTGGTTAGCCATAGAAAGCAGGGTGTATGGACTGAGCCAACCGCCGCTTTTTTCAATAGCCCATATAATGAACACGGCATGAGTTTTTCGCCAGACGGGAATACGCTGGTCTTCAGTTCTACCAGACAGGTTGATAATAGCGAAATTCCGAATACCTGGCATATATGGAAGTGCGAGCTTAAAAACGGCAAATGGAACGAACTCGAATACATCGAAATCCCCAACTTGCGAAATAAGCTCCTCTCCCATCCAACATTAGCACCGGACGGAACCATGTATTTTCACGCCAGTGATTTAGACTACTCTAACATGGCCATTTACTATACACGATTGGTGGACGGCCAGTATCAACCTGCCAAAAAAGTGATGTTTGAAAACCTGGATGCCCTCGGCTATTGCACACCTTACTTATCGGCAACAGGAGAATATCTATTCTTTGCCGCCATAGGCGAAAGCATTGATCTCTATGTGTGCAAAAAAGAAAATGATAACCGATGGTCAGATCCAACCTTACTTTCAGCCGCTATTAATACCAAAGGACAAGGGAACCCTTACTTAACACCTGATTCAAAATACCTTTTCTTTGCTGCTGAAGGTGAAAGCCAACAAAGTTGGCATGTGAATTGGGTAAGTACATCAGCTTTTTTAGAGTGAAAAGAAGTTGCCAAGGAGTAGGCTAATTACTGAAAATAGAAACATTTGTTTTAATCAAGAATTAGTGCCGTTTAGATAAGCGCAAAACATTCTGGATATGTTGACTTGCTATGGCCTTTAGGCCATAGTATAGGTAAGGTATATCCGCCGGGCTTTAGCCCTCATAATGATACTAAAGCGACTTTGTTACCTGACTATGGTTTTCGACGCTAGAATTTTTAAGTTAGAAGCAAAAGAGGTCAGGTGAAAGTGCTTAGTAATGATAATGCCAATATTTATGTTATCGGCTAAAGCCGCGAGGAAGGTCGTACTCCAACAACGGGACTGTCTCAAAAGCCCGTTTTAATGTCATTTCGAATGTAATGAGAAATCTTACTCCCTTGATAATCAACACTTTGAGTCGAGTAAGATTTCTCCCGATGGTCGAAAAGACAGCTTTTGAGATAGCCTCGGTAATTTACCCATTCAACACAAATCAATACTTAACTAAGCGGCATTAAATCAAGATCATCTATCTTGTGCTCAATCAAAACGTGCATGCTCACTGTGCTTAATTGAAACTTGAATGGTTAACAGCCAATCAAAGCACTTGCTATCAGCATTCTAAAAATATGGAGAAAAAGATATTTGTTTACGGCGGGCAGTTGAATCCTGAATTCATCAAATACACCGCTGCACTCACCAATAAGAAAAAACCTAGAATCTGCTTTCTACCCACTGCGATGGGTGACAACATATACTTCATCAACTATTGGTATGAGCTATGTGCTGATCTGGATATCATTACCAGCGTTATGAAAGTTTGGATCAATTCTTATGATCAACAACAAACGTGGGAAGAGATATTGACCAGTGTTGACGCCATCATTGCCGGAGGTGGCAACACACTTAATATGCTGGCCATTTGGAAGGCTCAGGGAATTGACATGGCTTTGAAAAAGGCCTACGACCAAGGAGTTGTCCTTGCCGGAGGTAGCGCAGGTTCCATATGTTGGTTTGAAGGAGGTACCACCGATTCCAGGCCAAAAGAACTTACTCTGGTGGAAGGTTTAAGCTTTTTAAACTATAGTCATTGCCCACATTATAGTTCGGAGGAATCGCGGAGGCCTTTGTACCATCAGAACATTCTGGAAGGCAAGCTAAACGACGGATATGCCTGTGATGATAGAGCAGGATTGGTATTCGTCAATGGTGAAGTATTAAACGGCGTCTCTTTGAATGAAGAAAACCACGCCTACTTTGTTTCGCTTAAAGATGGAAAAGTCACCGAGCAACTGATCAAACCCGAAGTAATTTAAAATAGGAACAGTCATAAGCGACGCAGTTAAATCAAGGTTCCCTATCCATATCACTCGATAAAGTTGATTACAAGTGTAACCTTTTGCCAATAGCCAAGTACCTAGTGCGGCTAACGGTTATCAGTTGCTGATACAAAACTCATTGGTATGCAACTTTGAACTTGAAGCCAAGTCTTTGTTACAATGATACCATGAGATACTAAGTATCTGAGCTATTTCCCAAGAGAACCTAAACTACGTATGATGCGCATTCTTACTCCTATCCTCATTCTATTAACCCTGACTTGTTGTACTTCCAAAACCGAAAAGGCAAAAGACCTTTTAGCGGAAAGAATTGCCAGAATAGAAAACGGTCTTCGGCCTAATCTGCAAATACAAGGTGATAGCATCTACTATAATATAGAAGAACGCATGAGGGAGCTAGGTATCCCGGGAGTGAGCATAGCCATTCTCAACAATGGTGCTATAGAATGGGCCAAAGGATATGGTATGGCCGATAGTTCCGAAAACCGCGAAGTCACTACCGAAACTTTGTTTCTGGCAGGTTCTATAAGCAAACCGGTTGCCGCCACCAGGGCTCACCAGCTTGTGGAAGAAGGCTTGATCCATCTGGATTCTAATGTCAATAATTATCTGTCCAGTTGGAAGTTGCCCGATAACCAGTTTACAGAAAAAGAAAAGGTAACCTTACGCAGAATGCTCAATCACACCGCAGGGCTGACCGTCTGGGGTTTCCCTGGTTATAGTAGAACAGATACGGTACCAAGCGTTCCTGAACTATTAGATGGCAAAGGCAACACAGATTCTGTTCGTGTGTATAAAGAACCCGGTGAAAGTTGGCAATACTCCGGGGGTGGTTATACTATCATGCAACTGATGGTCACTGACCTCGAGCAAAAGCCATTCCCCGAAATCTTAAAAGCCAACGTGCTGAACCCTTTAGGAATGAAATCCAGCACATTCCAAAATCCACTACCCGAAGAATACCACAGTCGTGCCGCTACCGGTTATCGTAGCAATGGATCTGAGGTAGAAGGCAAATGGGTCATCTACCCGGAAATGGCAGCAGCAGGCCTTTGGACTACGCCATCGGAGCTTATAATGTGGGCTAAAGAAATTCAGCAAATCCAACAAAGCCAAAAAGATGGGTTGTTAAAGACACAAACGGTCAATGAAATGCTTACGCCAAGCGAAGACGATCAGGGGCTTGGACCTTACGTAGTCACGCACTTTTTTGGACATGGCGGCGCTGATGAAGGGTTCAGGGCTGAATTGATGGCCTGGAAAGAGTCTCCCATCGCTGTAGTGATCATGGTCAACTCAGACAACGGCAGTATCATGAGGGAAATACTGCTTGGTATTGCAGAAGAGTATGATTTACCTGGGATGGAACCGAGAAGAAGGGTCGTCCGCGAGCAATCCCCAGAGCAGTTGGCTCGCTTCACCGGAAAGTATCGCTTCCCTGAGGATGGCGACGCCGACATCACCATCAAGGACAATGGATTGGAGTTTTCGGGTGAGCTATTTTCAGGGTCAGTCTTCTTACTGCCCGAAACCGATAGTGTTTTCTTCAATAAGCGAACAGGAACATATTACAATTTCCAGTTTGAAGGCGACTCCGTCACTAGTGTGAAGTTCACAAGATTTGAGGCCAAAAGAATTGAATAGTTAATGGTAGGCAAATCTGGTGTATACCAGACCGAATGATGTAGGCTGAGCTTGCTATCTGGATACTGAGAGCGGTTTATAAACACCAGTGTCTGATTGATCGCTTCGTGCGCATCTCACCTACAGATTTGCTCAGTTTAGTTGTTTGTGAGGGCTTGCCCCTGTCGACCCTTCTCATCAGGTAATCTTTGGTATGATGGGAAGCCCGCCTAAGGCGGCGACCTGTCTATGGGGCATCAATATAGACACCACCTAAAGTGCTTTTTCATTATTGTTTTAATGAGGTTCATACTTTTGGTAAAAGCCAGTCCTTGATAGAGACCATTAAACTTTAACAAGAACGCCTAAGTTGACGGCTATTAAGGACCTGACCCTATCAGTCAGATAGGTACAAACGACTGCGAAAAAGAAAGGTATTCACGTTATCTTAAAGTAAATTAACACCGGAAATGTTGGTAGCAATCACTCATGCTTTATGGAGTCACTAGTTCATCATGACATATCGGACTTGTACAAAACACTGGGCTTACACAGTAAAGAGCAAACAGATTTTACTATTCTCAATGTGACCGATATTCATCCTGAGGTACCATTCAAGTCGCCCAAACTTCGGGCTGATTACTTTTCCTTTATTCTAACCAAAAACGGATCCGGGGTATATTATCTTGACGATAACAAATTCCCTTTCCATTCAAGGATGATATACTTCACTAACCCGGGGCATATCAAATCCTATGAACTACATGAATCCAAGGAAGGGTATATCATCATTTCGACTGAGAGCTTTCTAAAAGAATACGTTCATGCGGAGATATATGATGAGTTTCCGTTTCTATTGGCAGAAATCGTCCCTCCAAAAACACTATCAGAACAAGAACTCAAATCATTTGAAACGTTATACAGCCAGATACTGGATGAGTTTGACGGGTCTTCGCCCAACAAAAACAAGATCATGGGAAGCCTATTTAAAGTGCTTCTGCTAAAGATAAAAGAAGCGTTTTGGTCTGATTACAGTCCTATCATGGAAGGAAATAGGAACTCACAAATAGTAAAGTCATTCAAGCAGCTGCTGGAAGAGGAATTTAAAAGCATAGTTACTGATGGTATGATCGATAGAAGGTCACAGATAAAAGACTTTGCCGATAAGCTCAATCTTCACCCCAATTATCTCAACTCAGTTATCAAATCAAAAACAGGCAAAACGATCAACGACTGGATGATCAGTCAAACCCTTTCTTCTGCCAAATCTTTGCTAAAGAACACGTCGTTAAGCGCTAAAGAAATCGCCTATAAACTAGGCTTTACTGAACCGACGCACTTCAATCGCTTTTTCAAACAGCACCTGGAAACTACCCCGGGCGAATTTCGCAAAGGCCGTGTGTCTTAATAAGAGACCATCCATCTGTGCCCTTTTTGGTGTTGTCACCAAAAAGTTTTTCAATGTCATTCCTCTAGCTCTATGGTCAGTTTGGTGTTGAACTGAGGCAAGCCTCAAAAGCAAATGCCAATTGATCTGTAACAAGAAAAAGCATCGTACTAGAAAATGAAGTTAGCAAGCCACGTATTTAACGGTCCCTTGGTGGCCATTAAGTTAACGTGAATATCGCTTAAGAAAGGCGCAGGATAAGGATAGTACCTGAAACTCAAAAAACCTGTCATATCGATCCCGACTGGTCGGGAGAGATATCTCTCTTTTTCGAAGCATCGAAAGTATCCAAATACAGCATTTTGAGTGAGAAAGATTTCTCGTTACACTCGAAAAGACAGGTTTTTTTGAGTTTCTTATCCGATATTCACGTTAAAGTTAGTATAATTAGTGATCAGCTCTGACCGTTGATAGTACCACATACAAGCTTTCTATCTTTCAGCTATTTCGATCTTTTCTATTATATCTCCCAT
The DNA here is from genome assembly GCA_039819065.1 of Bacteroidota bacterium. Classification (GTDB taxonomy): domain Bacteria; phylum Bacteroidota; class Bacteroidia; order Cytophagales; family Cyclobacteriaceae; genus JBCBSS01. The sequence continues at coordinate 76,752 of JBCBSS010000007.1, read as the reverse complement.
TTCAAGGCTGTGTACGACGTCCATGCCTTCCACTACCACGGCAAATATACTGTATCTACCATCCAGATGCGGGGTTGGAGAATGAGTGATAAACCACTGAGTTCCTTCCGTGTCTTTCCCGGCAGAAGCCATGCCCACATGACCTTCTCTGTAGCGTATAGGGCCTAACTCAGAGCGAATCGAATAATCCTCGCTGCCCCAGCCATCACCTCTATTGCAACCTCCCTGGGCTACGAAATTGGGGACTACCCTATGAAAGTTCTTGCCGTCATAATAACCTGAGCGTGCCAGTTGAACGAAGTTGGCGGCAGAGCCTGGCGCATCATCGATCAAGATGCGAAGTGTAATATCTCCCTTGTTTGTCTTGATCACCGCTCGGTGATTTTCATTGATAGAAGCCACTAACGTCCAGTCAATGGGATGATTGAACTCATTCTTGACCGGTTCAGGTGCTTCGTTACCTTCAAAATAGTCTATTGCTCTTTGGAGCGCCTGTAAAGCTTCATTGTCTTTTGGCAGTTCCAGACTCGATTTAGCTTCATATAAAAAATCAAAAGCTTCGAATTGGCTTTTGAAGTCGAGCTCTTCATCGGTGATCAACCCTGCAGCCGTCCCGATCATGGCCAGATCAGCACTTTTGAAGGCATCTTCCAAAACGCCTGTAAATCCTTTTGCCAATTCACCCGGAAACGCCTTGTTCCTTCTCATAGAGGCCAGTCCCTGCATACCGGCTAATCGAATGGCGGCATGATCAGTGGAAAAGGTTTCTGTTTTTAGGAAGTCATAGGCCGATGGAGAAGCGCTCAAAGCCGTCAAGAGTGCTGCCTTTTCATAAGGGTTGTCAGAATCGTTGTACCTCTTTTGAATTGTCTCTTGAAGCGTGGTCTGCTCAGGTTCAAGCTTCATAGCCGTTGCCCAAAGGCTTGACTTGATTCTCCAGTTTTGAATTTGTTCAGCGTGTTTGGTCAGGTCATCTACTTCATTAGCTGAGAGCTTGCGATCCAACCAGGTAGTTGCCGCTATGCCTACATTGATATTTTCGTCTTGCAGCATTGGCCATACAGCTTGATTGACCTCGGCTGCATCGAAAGCTGAAAGGGCTCTTAGCGCATTGATTCTAACCCTATAGTCAGCATCTTTTACGATACTTTCTGTCAAGGCCTTTTGGGTCTGCTCTGTTGGCACTTTTCCCAATGCCAGAGTAGCGGCCATTCTCACAAAAGCTGAGCGGTCTTTAATAGCTGAATTTATAATTACCTCCCGGTATTTCGTCAGTTCCAGGTTCGGACTTCTATACAAAAAATGGGCGGCACCCAAGCGTGTTTCCTGGTTGAATTCCGGATTCAATAAATGAACAGCGGCTTGAACGGTGCTGTCATCATGGACATTTCTAATTCCCGCGCGGTAAAGACCCCATGCTAACCCCTCTGTTTCAAGATGATCTTCTACCGGAAAAAGGGCAAGAAAAGGTAAATTCTCCTGGGTAATACACTTGCCAAGAGCTTCCAGCAGTTCTTTTCTGACCACAGCACTATCTTCTTGCTGAAGTGCATTCATTAGAAATTCCTGCGCTGCCGCGTCATACATCTGACCGAGCGCATAAGCTGCGGCTATTCTAACGGAAACACTATCATCCTGCCTTAACAAACGACCCAAATCAACTATAGCAAGGGTATCTTGTACAGAGCCAAAGGCCAAAGCGGCCTGCTCCCTATAAACAGCCTCTTCGTGTTTTAGGAAAGGTATTAGATCAGTACTGTTGCGCTCATCCTGATAGGTATATATTTGTCTGAGTATGTCATCAGCATACTGATTAAATAAAGCCTTCTGCTGCTCTTGTGCACCATATTCGCATGCACCAAGCGCCAGGAACAATACAAACGGGATCAGATTTTTCATCCCGGAAATTTACGCAAAGATCAAACTATAGATGGGAGCGTTTTGGAAATTTTTTGAATTTCGTCCAAATCCAGGTTGAGGGCCTTTAATACGTAGAGAATAAACCTTGCTTCCCGGACGTGTACCTCTCCATCTACTTCACTAATGACATAAATCCAGGCAAAAATACGTTTGACTTCATCGGTAGGACAGCGCCTTATGGCATCTATACCTAAATCGAATATTTCATTACGGGAAAGGGATCTGATCTTGGCATCAAACTCCTGGTAGCTCTCCTCAGAAATATTTTCGATATCCTTTATTCTCTGTATTGCCTTCTTCTCCGTTTCATCTTTTACACCATCTTCGAGAGAGATTAAGTGGAGGAGGTTAAGTAGACCTGTTTCAAAATCCTTACTGGCCATAAAGCTTAAAAAATTATAGACTAAAAAATAGAATCAGAATTTCAATATAAGAATTTGGTTTAGAATTTATTCAATTTGAATGCCAATTTTTTGCATGAGTTTGCTGGCATTAAAGCTCTGGCAAACACCCTCGGTTAGCTTGTAATCAAAAATAATCTCATCATTGATGATCTTACTGTTAAAGCTGAAGTTTTTGACATTTTCATACGTCTTACTCGTGTTGCCTAAGTCAAGGTCATGAGTGGAGATTAAGCCTACTGCATTGGTTTTGCTCAGTTGCTTCACCAAAGCTACACCCCCGGTGTGCCTGTCCTGAGAATTGGTTCCTTTCAGAATCTCATCAAGCATAAAAAGAACAGGCTGATCACCATCTTCCAACAAATCAAGTAACTGCCTAATGCGCTTTAACTCAGCATAGAACGACGATATACTTTCTTCAAGGTCATCCTGGGTGCGCATACTGGTAAATACTTGTATGTTCGAAACCTCAAATGCTTTAGAACAGACGGGTGCACCTGCTAATGCTAAAACAAGGTTCACCCCTATTGTTCTTAAAAAAGTACTTTTACCGGACATATTGGAGCCAGTGACGATGATTACTTCGCCTTTTCCTTCATCAATTCTAAAATCATTGCTGATCCTCGAAGCGCTTTTGATGAGCGGGTGGCCCATTTCCTGCGCGTTCAGGTAATGCGTATTATCGCTAATGACTGGATAGGCATATTCAGGGTTAGCATAAGCAAAGCCAGCCATACTGTTGATGGTCTCAAACTCGCTGATACTATCAAACCATTTGCTTACTTCTTCCTTATTCTCCTTTCTCCATTTTTCTGCCCTCAGCAACAGATGAATATCCATAAGCAATAACAGGTCTATAAGGCCATATAGCATATTGGCCCTGGAAAGTAGAAAGTCCAACAATCGTTGCAACTGGCCAACTACGGCTGATGCTTTGAAGTTATCATGATTGAAATTAGCTTTCAAACTAGTCAGTTCCTTAGAATGGAAGTTCGACTCTTCGATCATGCGGATCAATGAGGCATAAGATTTCAAAGTCTTGGTGCTCTTATAGGCTTTATCTGTGATGTCCTTCACGGGATCATAGAATGATCTTAAAATGATGCCGTTGATGGCCAGTATGCCGAAGAAGTAATAAATAGTAATGACTTTGAAGGCTACAAGACCTAGAATGGTGAATAGCAAAATTGGCATGGCCCAACTGGCCAATAAATACAGGCTACGGTTCTTGATCTCCGTTTCCTCTTTAATCCATTCTAACAAAACGTGTATTTCATTCTTCTCATCTTGGAAATGCATCCCGCTGGCTTGAAAATCTTGCCGCCATTCTACAGATGAAGTCAACTCCTTTACCGCTTCTTGCCTGTCAAGAATGGTCTCTTTGGTCGCAGCTTTTTTAAGCCATTTGGCAAGCATAGCCTTGCCTGAAACAGTAGTCGTTCTATTTAATAACTGAAAGAGAGAGTTCTTACCAAAAATGTCTAAATCGTTGGTGTAAGGATGGCTGTTCTCATTGAATTCGGTGCCTTGATCAAACTGGCCAAGATCCCCATTTGCTTTTTGAATCTCTTGTTGGTTGATCTTTTTCAGCAACTTGTAATGGTTCATTCGGTAGCCAATTCTATTATGGTACCTGATGAGGAGGCCAAATGCAAATGGGAAAGTTAACAGCACGATGACCACGCCCCAATATGATCGATCATTAGCGAGGTAGACGAAAACCACCAGCGATACAATGAAAGCGATGATGCGCATTACGGAAAGGTTGCTGTACTTTTTCCGGAGTGTGGATGCCTGTTCTTCAAATTTTTGAACATTGTCATTGAATATTTCCAGTGGTTGCGCCATCGTCTGTTTTTAGAATTGAAAAATTAGTTTATTTGATCACAAATCAATCAGTGTCGGTAGCTATGTATTTCTTACTCTCTTTTCTCACTTAATTTTGAAAGCTACAAATATGCGCAAGATTAACTTATTAACATGCTCTTTGCTAACCGTGCTCATTTCTTTCCATGTCAGCTTTGGGCAGGGGTTAAAATCAGATAAGCTAGAGCTACTCAGTCAGCGTCAGTCACTGAAGGCCATTTGGGAATTAAAAGAGTTCCTCAGCATTCCGAACAATGCCAGCTATCCTAGCCATGTAGAAGATAACGTCAGCTGGTGTGAAGTGGCCTTCAAAAAAAGAAACTTCAGCACCAAAAGGTTATCCACCGGTGGGCCTCCTCTACTGCTAGCTGAAATGAAGTCTGGTGCGGCCAGCAAAACAGTGTTATTCTACCTACAGGTAGATGGCCAACCGGTAGATTCTAGCCAATGGGATCAGGAAAGTCCATACCAACCCGTGATCAAGAAGCAGGTGAATGGCACCTGGAAGGATGTGGCCTGGGAGGAATTGGAAAATGGCTTCGAAGCAGATTGGCGCATTTTTGCCCGTTCTGCTGCCGACGCGAAAGGGCCAATCATCATGTTCCTAGCTGCGTTGGATATCATGCGCCAGATAGAGCAGCAGCCTGACTACAACATCAAAGTGATCATGGATTTTGAGGAGGAACTAGGCTCTCCGCATCTACCCGGAGCTGTTGATCTTTATCAACAAGCATTGGCGGCAGACGAGTTTGTAATCCTTGATGGGCCAAGGCATATTTCCAATAGCCCTACGCTCACTTTTGGCGCAAGAGGGATTTCTACCGTCACGCTGAAAGTTTTCGGGCCAAGGGTACCTCAACATAGTGGGCACTATGGGAATTACGTCCCGAACCCCGCTTTTACATTGTCCAAGCTGTTAGCTTCTCTAAAGAATGATCAAGGTCGCGTGACGATACCGGGCTATTACGATGGCATTACGATAGACGGAAAAACCAAAGAAATACTTCGCCAAGTACCAGATGATGAAAGTGAGATCAGAAAAAAGATGGGCATAGCGGATATTGATAAAGTGGCGACTAACTATCAGGAATCCATACAGTACCCTTCTTTGAATGTGCGAGGCATGCAATCAGGTTGGATTGGCAAGGAGGTGAGAACGATCGTCCCTGCTACTGCCACGGCGGAAATCGACATTCGATTGGTACCCGAAAGCAACGCCGAGAGATTGGTTGGCTTGTTTAAAAAGCATATCCAAGATCAGGGGTTTCATATTGTGTCAGGAGAACCTTCCGATGACGAACGTGCTCAATATCCTAAACTCATCTCATTCAGCTACAAAAACTTATATGATGCTTTCAGAACCGACTTTGATTCAGAAATTGGCCAATGGTTACGAAGTGCTATGCTAAGGGCATTTGATGAAGAGCCCGTTAGAATAAGAATAGCAGGTGGTTCCATTCCCATCTCTCCTTTCGTAACTACTTTGGGTGTCCCAGCAGTGTCGGTACCGACTGTCAACGCGGATAACAATCAACATAGCCCCAATGAGAATCTAAGGCTGGGGAATTTCATTGATGGCATCAAAACATGCCTTTCTTTACTGACAGAAAAAACAAAGTAATATGAATCACAAGCACCTAGAGCTTACAAAACAAATACTTGCTATTGCTCAGTCTGGCTTACATTATACAGAAAGTGACTATGACATCGATCGCTATGAGCAACTAAGGCAGATCGGCCTTGAGATGATGCAACATTTATCAGGGGCCGAAATACCGGTGATAGAAGCACTTTTTTCAAATACAGCTCACTATGCCACGCCCATGGTCGATGTGAGGGCGATAATTTTCAAGGATGATGAAATTCTCCTGATAAAAGAAAAAACCGATAGCAGGTGGGCTCCTCCAGGCGGCTGGGCCGATGTTGGCTATACGCCATCGGAAGTAGCGGTGAAAGAGGTAAAGGAAGAGGCTGGGTTAGATGTAAAGGCAAAAAGGCTACTGGGTGTTTTAGATAAGAGGTGCTATCCTCATCCACCGGAGCCCTATTATGTGTACAAGATATTCATAGAATGTGAAATCACCGGTGGTGTTGCCAAAGAGGGTATGGAAACTTTGGATGTGGGTTTTTTCAAGATAGATAGCTTACCAGAGCTATCTGAAAACAGGGTGCTTGAATCTCAGTTGGTTGATATTTACAACCGTAGAAACAATGGCTCTTTTGAGGCAGTGGTTGATTGAGAAATAGAATTCTAAATATGCTGCCATGGTCTTTAGCGCACCTTAAAACAGATCTCTAAAAGGCTCTAGACATTAACTATTACATGAACAAGAGTACACTGATATTGATCAAATCGACAACAAAAACACCTTGGCATATATTGACATGCTGGTTAACAAATTTAGCGGCTAAAGCCTTTTGCGGACTTAGTTGATTATTTCTGGGCTAAAGCCCAGAGCAAGACGTACAGCAATTATTTGGAGCTTGTTTGAGTGTCTTCTGGCTTTCGAACGCGTTGCAAACGCGCTCGATCAGGGCTTATTTTGGAGCAACCAGTTGTCCCTGGGCTAAAGCCCAGTGCAATATCAATGCTTTTCAGAAATTGATTGGTTATAACATTTAGCTGCGAATGTCATTGCCACGGTGCTTTAGCCCGTGGCTATCAATGAGCGAATGACAAGGCTTTAGCCAATAATCAAAAACCACAAGCCTTCCGGGTAGTATCTTATTGGCAAGAAGAGATTCTTTTTCCGTAATCGGATCACTCACTCTAGCGCGAAAGTTACTTTCGTGCCTATTGCCTTCATAGACACTTTCATCATTTGTGTAGACATAGACAACAATGATATAGGAGATTCCCCGGATTTTCTCCTGCGTCGAAAACCGTGGAATGACGGTCCTAGATTTGCCATGTGGCTTTAGCCATTAGTCAAAAGCCGCAGTCCTTTTGGGTAGCATCTTATTGGCAGAAAGAGATTCTTTTTCCTTAATTAACGATCTACTATTTAGTGAATATCACGATCTCAAATGGTACGCTATCCTCTCGTATAGCTTCATAAGCTAATAAGTTTCTTTCAGAATGACTATTGGGGAAATGTTTGACATGTAAATAACTGGCCTGTATTCTTTTGATTGTTATTGTTTTTGCCACGTAATTTTAGCCGCTAACTCTAAGTTTGAACCAATAAAAAAGCCTCAGAAATATACTTCTGAGGCTTTTTCTTTATAGAGAAACTAACTGTTATTCTCCGTCTCCTTCTTTGAATTGATCAAATTTGGACTTGCTTTCTGCTTTAGGGAAGAAGTTATTTCCCGCATCAGAATCGGCTAATTTCTTATCAGGATCGATAACGATCGAAGTTACCTCCTTTTCTTTCACGAATACTTTAGAGACTTTCTTTTCATTCTTTCTCCAGATTTCTGCTGGCACGAATTCCTGATCTTTGGTGCCGTCTTTATAAGTGAATTCTACGATGATAGGTGTTACCAGACCTCCCTCGTTAGTGAATGTCACTTGATAAAGGTGCTTACCAGCGAATTCTGCTCTTATCTCATCATCGTTCAGACGTGCCCTGTACTCGCTGTAAAACTGACCTGGTGTGTCAAGCAATTTGAATTCTTTAGGGCCATCACTAAAGTCAGTGTTCTTATCGTCCTTGTCTTTTTTACCAATGTCTCCTTTGGCTACATTGATGGTCTTTTCGACACCTTGCTCCTCATTTTTGATCTGATACCACTTCACCTCGTCAACAGCGATGTCTACGTAGTCTCTAGAATAGAACCAGCCATTCCAGAACCAATCCAGGTCAAATGCTGAAGCATCTTCCATAGACCTGAAGAAATCAGCTGGCTTAGGATGCTTGAATGCCCATCTTTGAGAGTAAGTTCTGAAAGCTTCATCGAACAGTTCTTCACCCATGATGGTCTCTCTTAAAATGTTAAGCGCAGTGGCAGGCTTCGTGTAAGCATTTGGCCCAAGTTGAGTGACTTGCTCAGGGTTGGTCATGATAGGCCTGATGAAACGCTTATCTCCTTTCATATAACCAGTAATTCTATCAGGATCGCCTCTGGTGTAAGGTAGGTCTGGATAGTACTTTCTCATTGTTTGTCCTTCAAGGAAAGTATTCAAACCTTCATCCATCCAAGCCCATTGACGCTCATCAGAGTTGATGATCATCGGGAAGAAGTTGTGTCCTACCTCATGAACGATCACACCGATCATACCCATTTTCTTCTGTACACTATACTCACCATTTTCGTTAGGTCTACCGAAATTGAAGCAAATCATAGGGTACTCCATACCAATTGAAGCAGCGTGTACTGATATCGCCACCGGATATGGGTATTCTACCGTTTGTTTAGAATAATGGATAAGTGTATTCACTACAGCTTTGGTAGACTCTTCTTCCCAAAGTGGATTACCTTCTTTAGGATAGTAAGACATAGCCAACGGTTTTTTGCCATTGATATCTACTGATTGGGCGTCCCAGATGAATTTTCTGGATGAGGCAAAGGCAAAGTCACGAACGTTACTAGCCTTGTAGTGCCATGTGCTTTTCTTTTTAGACTTGCTTTTTTCAGCTTCTATTGCTTCTTCTTCAGTCACAATGATGACCGGCTTATCAAATGAACTTTTAGCCTGGTCAAATCGTTGCATCTGCGTTTTAGACAATACTTGCTTAGGGTTTTGAAGTACACCTGTTGAGGCGACTACGTGGTCGGCCGGTACAGTGATCTTTACATCATAATCCCCGAAAGGAAGCGCAAACTCTCCTGAGCCAAGGAATTGCTTGTTTTGCCATCCGTTGACATCGTCGTAAACAGCCATTCTAGGGAACCACTGTGCTATCGTATAGAGATAGTTACCATCTTTAGGGAAATACTCGTAACCTGAGCGGCCACCCATTTCCATTCTATCGTTGATATTGTAAGACCATGCTATTTCGAAAGAAAATGACTCTCCTGTATTGAGCGGTTTAGGCATTTTCACTTTCATCATGGTATTGACAATTGTGGTTGGCAAAGTGTTTCCTCCAGCTTGCTTCACAGACTTGATCTTGAAACCTCCGTCAAAATTGTAACCATTGGTTACAAACGGCTTAAAGAATTTGGCTGGAATAGAATCTGGTACTCGGCCAGTTTTGGTAGCACGTGTCATGCTATTCTGGCTACGCACATTCTGGTCTAATTGAACCCATAAGTATTCAAGCGGTTCAGGAGCGTAGTTATAGTAAGTGATAGTTTCAGTTCCAGTTAGGCTTTGATTATCGTCGTTAAGCTCAGCTTGGATCACGTAATCAGCTTTTTGTTGCCAATAATCAGGCCCTGGTGCACCGGATCCTGTTCTATAACGGTTAGGTGTAGGTAGTTCAGCGTCTAATTGCTCGAACTTACGCCCCCAGTTATCTTCTTCCTGGGCATGAACCCAACCCGCAGCAAATAGGGCTAGAAGTAAAAAAACGGTCTTTCTCATAATAATATGTTCAATATTTTGAGTGGATAGTTAAAGATTATATAGTTAAGTTAAAATGTCAATTATGGGGAATTGTCTATTCTTTATTTGAGCGGTTACCTTTCAAGTATTTACTTCTTTTCCAGGTCCTTATGCTCAATGACTGCTGTCCAAACACTGGTCTTACCATCATCCATACGAGTCCATATGGGACATATGCGGCCATTAAAAGCAGCGATGTTGTTATAGTCACCAAAAAACTTGCCTTCTTGAGGAATAAAGGGGCTCTCGCTGATCTTTACATTCTTGAAGTTGTAGCCGTTATCGGTAGAATAGGATAGATATACATCAGTGCGCATATCATCGTAGTTACTACGGTCGTAGTAAACGATGTAGATGTAACCGGTAATGGGGTCAACCGTTATCCACGGTAAGAATTGATGCTTGCCGTTCGGATCTTCACCAATCTTTTTAGGCTGAGTCCAAAGATCTCCGCCGTTAACCGAAGATATGAACCAGATGTCAGTGTTGTCTTCCCCGTTGCGTTGGTCTGCCCAGACCATGTAAAGTGTACCTCTGCGCGGTGTCGGGCTTTGGTCACTGACCAGCACCGGCATACCGTTACTGCGATTCAATCCGGGTATGTCCATCGCCCAACCACCTACCTGATCGGCAACCACCATATCAGTTTTCAACCAGGTCTTGCCCTTATCGTAGGACCGGTCAAAGTATATCTTACTATTATAAGCCCATGCCACAAAAAGCTCTCCAGCAGGTCCTATTGCCGGTACTGCACCTTCAGTAGTCATATCATCATCAACGCAGTCACCAGAGAATTGATTGATTTGAATAGACTTACTCCACTTCTTACCTCCATTAGTGGATTGGGAAAAGAGGATATTGCTTTTGTCATTTGGGTCGCTGCTGTTGTATTTATCAAACTGGGTCCAGCTTGCATAAATGTTATCAGTCAACAGATCCACTACGGCCCACTCCTTGTCCTGATCTTTGGGGTGTGCAAATCCCATGAATGACCCATCGTCCCAGGTCTTACCCCCGTCCTTAGATTTTTGACAAACAATCCTATCCAGAATTTCCTCACTTTGCCAATTGGTTCCAGCAGGATCTGAGAGATGGAAAAAGTAGAATTTACCTTTGGTATCAGAAACAAGGACTGGGTCACCCCATACACCATAAGAGGATTTGACACGTTGCTTGCTCCAGGTTTTACCACCATCTTCAGTAACATAAATCTTATCCAATATGGCCGCCGCCACGATATTGTCGCGGTCTCTCAGATTAATGGCAATGCTAGGTTCACAAGGAGGCCTCGAACCGTCCTCTTCTTCATCTAACTTGATGTTCTTAAACTGGCCAAAAGAACTTTCAGCAAAAAAAACAAAGCATACAGCAAGTGCGATACGCAACTTCATATTGGTTATTTTTTTTTGGAACCCTACAAATATATCCGAAAAAGAATCTTTCAGGTCTTGTCGTAGATATTTTAACTAAATGTTTGCGGCTATATTCTAATGAATCACGAGAAAAAGCAAAAGGTATTGTTTTAACGGGGCTTGGAAGCCAAGGAAATGGGTCTAGAAAATGATTTGCCTCGGTCAATTACACTATGTATTTCATTTAGAATTAATCCTAATAAACTAAGGCATTTTAATCGTTAGGTGCTGGCTATCAAACATTTACACACCAAAAGGGCTAGAGCAGTCAATAAATGAAAACAACTGAATAAAACCTCAATGTTAATTCTATTTTAACTTGAAATTAAGTAAACTTATATTCGCGCTTTATTCCACCAAAATTTCAATCAAATTACAGCTTATGAGAAAAGATTTACTGAAGTCTCTGGTCTTCGTACTTGGCATCCTATTTGGATCAATAGAAGTTTCGAAGGCTCAGGGAGTCACCACCGCTGCACTGAATGGTAAAATCACCGATCAGAGTGGTTCAGGCTTACCAGGTGCCACGATTATTGCGTTGCATCAACCTACCGGAACACAGTACGGTACATCAAGTAGGCCAGATGGCCGTTACACACTTCCTAACCTAAGGGTTGGAGGTCCTTACAAAGTGACTGTTAGCTTTATTGGTTATACAGATCAGGCACAAGAGGGCATTAATCTGCTGTTAGGTCAAAACCTCAAACTTGATTTTGAACTAACTGAGGACATCCAAACACTGGGTGAGATTGTCATTACTGATGACAATGAGACTTTTAACAATGACCGTACCGGTCAGGCGGTAAGCTTCAGCAATGAAGAAATCCGAAAGTTACCGACGATTACACGTTCTGCCAGTGACATTTACCGGTTGACACCATCTTCAGATGGTAATTCCTTTGCTGGTAGAAATGATCAATTCAACAACTTCTCGCTAGACGGTTCAATTTTCAATAACCCATTTGGGCTTGATGCGGCAACACCGGGAGGTCAGACGGATGCTCAACCTATCTCGCTGGATGCTATCGATCAAATACAGGTAGCGGTTGCTCCTTACGATGTGACGCAATCAGGTTTTACAGGAGCGTCTATCAATGCCGTTACCAAAAGTGGTAGTAACAAATTCAGTGGTACCGCTTTCGCATTCTACCGAACAGATGAATTGACAGGGTCAAGGGTAGAAGGTGAAGAGGTATTCGTACCAGATTTGACTCAGTTACAGTACGGATTTAGCCTTGGCGGTCCTATTGTGAAGAATAAGGTGTTCTTTTTCGTCAATGCAGAATTAGAAAGAAGAGAAAACCTTGGTTCTAGTTTCTTCGCTGACAGAGGTCAGGGAGGCAATAACGTGTCAAGGGTAACAGCTGCAGACTTAGAAGCTGTTGGAGCTGCCTTAAGAAACGCCGGCTATGAGCCGGGTCCATTTGAGGGCTACATCCATGATACTGAAAACGAAAAGGGTATTATTAAGCTCGACTGGAATATCACCAACAGCCACACTTTAACTGCCACTTACAACTTCCTAAATGCTTCGAGGGATTTGCCTGCCAACCCTACTGCTATTGGTAGAAGAGGGCCAGATGCCACAACCCTACAGTTCAGGAATTCAGGATACCGCATTAATAATAAGATCAACTCTGGTCTTTTAGAATTAAGAAGCATCCTTGGTAACAAATTTTCGAATAAGTTTCAGGTAGGCTACTCTGTTTTCAACGATAGTAGAGACCCATTCAGTACGCCCTTCCCTGTGGTGAACATAGGTCAGGATGGTGTCCGTTATATTATTGCCGGACATGAGCCTTTTTCTATCAATAACAGATTGGATCAGCGTGTATTCCAGATCACTAACAACTTCGAAGTTTACTCAGGTGATCATACCTTGACTTTTGGTGTTAATCTGGAGCGTTTCAGTTTTGACAACTCATTTAACTTAGGCGCATACGAACCTTTCGAAAATGCATTTACGGGCCCATTTGGTGGCAACACAGACTTTTATGCAGGTGGAACATTCGCTGTTCCGGGATTTTCCAGTGTTGAAGACTTCTTGGCCTTTGCCAATTCTGGTCAGTTAGCGGTAATTGGAGGTTTTTCTCAAGGTGTATTTGATAACAATAACGCCAATGGCACTTGGGCACTGGCAGAATCTACTGTAGGACAATTTGCCTGGTATGCTCAGGATAGATGGCAAGTCAATGACAAGTTTACTTTGACTTATGGTATCAGAATGGACTTACCGCTTTATTTCAATACGCAAGACTTAATTCAGGAGAACATCGATAGAAAGGGCGGTCTATTCGCTGATGGAGGAAGTTATGACCCTGATATCCAATATTTCGATGTCGATGGAAACCCGATTTTGTTTGATCAGTTAGAGTTACCTTCTCAGGATCCGTTATTCTCTCCTCGTGTTGGTTTTAATTGGGATGCCAATGGAGATCAGTCACTGCAGTTGCGAGGTGGTTCAGGATTATTCACAGGTAGGTTGCCATTCGTTTGGATTGGTAACCAAGTGGCTAACCCTGATTTCTTCTTCAGAACGACCACTGATCCTGACTTCAACTTCCCCAGGGTATGGAGAACCAGCTTAGGTGTAGATAAAACATTAGGAAATGGTTTGGTTGCTACACTTGATCTTTCATACACACGAGATATTGATGCTCAGTTCGTTCAAAACAACGGTCTAAGCACTCCTTCGGGAACACTTCAAGGGGTCGACAATAGAGAAATCTATACGGCAGCTGACCGCTCAGTAGACGGCTTTGGCGGAGTGAACAACATCTACGTATTTACTAATACAGACGAAGGAAGAAGCTTCAATCTGACTGCCGAATTGAAGAAGAGATGGGAAAATGGCGTGTTTGCAACGTTTGCTTATAACTACCTCGATGCCAGGGATGCAAGTTCTCTTCGTGCAGAGATCACTAGTGATATCTACGATCTGAACCCTGCGCTCGGCCACGTGAATATACCTGTACTGGCTAATTCTATCTATGGTAATCGTCATAGGTTTGTAGGTACGGCCAATAAGACTTTCGAGTATGGCAGCTGGGCTACTACCATATCCCTGTTCTACGAATATGCTGAAGGCGGCCGATACAGCTATACTTATTCTGGTGACATCAACAACGATGGTTCTGCCAATAATGACCTTATCTATATCCCGACCGATACGGAAATCGATCAGATGACTTTTGCAGAGTTGGATAATAACAATGATGGCCAAATCGATAATACGGCTGCGACTCAAAGAGCGGCGTTGCGCGCATTTATTGCACAGGATGATTACCTAAGCGAAAATCAAGGTGCGTATGCGGAAAGAAACGCTACTTTGAATCCATGGTTCTCAAGATGGGATGTGAGGTTCTTACAAGACTACAACTTTGACAATGGTAATTCCATCCAATTCAGTGTAGATATCTTGAATGCCGGAAACTTACTTAACTCAAACTGGGGTGTAAGACAGTTCCCTACAACCACTCAGATCCTGGGTGTTAGTACTGACGGAGCCGGTAACCCTACGTTTATTTTTGATCCTAGCCTAACCGAGACCTTTACTCCTGATACAGGTTTACTTTCTCGTTGGCAGTTACAATTTGGACTGAGATATTCTTTCTAGCCATAATTACCTAAAACAAAACGAAAGCCCGGAGTAGTATTCCGGGCTTTTTTATTTTTTGAATTTTTAAATGAAATTCGAAGAAAATTTGGATTACTTCAAGTAAAGACTATCTTCGCCAACATGTAATGCCCATTACATTAGGTTGTTGTTTCTTACCCCGGTCAGGCGGCCGGGGTTTTTCTTTTCTAGCACTATATCTTTTTTTTAAAACCCGTAGAATCCCATCATTAGGATATAAGCATGTGATATATGTTTTAATTTTTAGTCAAGCCTAAAAATATTTTTTGCTCAATTTTAAATTATTTTTAAATTTGTAAAAAATATCAAAGACATGAAAAAGCTGTTGTGGTTGATGTTGTTACTTCCGAGCGTTGTATTCGCCCAGAAGACCGGTTCTATCTCGGGTAGAGTTGAGTCACAGGAAGGCGAAATAGTGGGTGCAAGCGTGAAAATAGAAGGGACTACTATTGGCGCATTAACCAACGAGTCAGGGCTTTTTAATATCACTGAAATTCAACCAGGCGATCATGTGCTGATAGCCAGTTTTGTTGGATACAAAACGCTTAAGCAACGAGTTACATTAAATGCCGGACAGGCACTAGAGCTATCATTCAAACTTGAGGAGGACATTTTGGGGTTGGAGAATGTGGTGGTTAGCGGCACCCGATATGAAAGAAGCAGGAAGGAATCTCCTGTTGTGGTCAATGTCGTCGATCAAAAAATATTCGATGCATCACAGTCATTTAGTGTCGCGGAAGGAATTGTATTTCAGCCCGGGCTGCGTGTAGAGGCTAACTGTCAAAACTGTGGATTCACGCAGGTGCGCCTCAACGGCCTTGAAGGGGCTTACTCTCAGATATTAATCAATGGCAGGGCTGTGTTTTCCGCGGTGAATGGCGTCTATGGGCTTGAACAAATTCCCACCAGTGCGATAGATAGAATCGAGGTGGTAAAAGGGGGCGGTTCTGCGCTCTACGGTTCAAACGCAATAGCTGGTACGATCAACATCATTACAAAAGACCCTATACTTAACGAATTCCAGGTCAATACAAACTTCTCATTAATTGATGGGGAAGTGCCTGATTATCTTCTTTCTTTTAATGGCTCACAGGTGAGTGATGACCTGCAACGCGGCATCTCTTTCTTCGGCACATTTAGGGACAGAGATTATTTCGATGCCAATGCTGACGGCTTCTCCGAAATTACCTTGCTTGAGAACAATTCTTTCGGCATCAAGGCTTTTCTAAAGCCTTCGGATCGCTCTAAGATCACTTTGGATTTTACTAGTGTTAACGAATTCAGAAGAGGCGGTGACCTATTTGATTTACCTCCACATCTTACGAATATCACTGAGCAGCTAGATCACCAAACTGTTTTTGGTGGGCTTACCTATGACTTATTCAGTAAAGATCGGACTTATAAGTATTCATTCTACTCTTCCATACAAAACACGGATAGAAGGAGTTACTATGGAGGGCTTGGGGGTGGAATGACTGAAGCAGACAGTCTGCTTGCCTCTAATGCTTATGGTGGTACCGATGACTTTTCATTGGTTTCCGGGTTTCAGCTCACTAAAAACATTAACGAGTCTGATGTTTTGGTAGGAGGAGTCGAGTTCCAAAACTATAGTGTAGAAGATAGGATTCCAGGATACAACCGATTGATCGACCAACAGGTAAACACCCTGGGAATTTTCGCTCAGTATGAATGGCAGATCTCTTCAAAATTGAAAACACTCTTAGGTGGGCGCTATGACTTCACTTCAGTTAATGGGCAATACCTAATCGACGATATCTCAAGGGAGACGTCGCCAGATGTTTCGGTATTCAGTCCCAGGGTGACAATGATGTACGATCTAAGAAAGAACTTGCAACTGAGAGCGTCCTATGCCAGAGGCTTCAGGGCTCCACAAGCTTTTGATGAAGATTTACACATTTCATCAGTGGGTGGTGAGCCGCAATTCATTATACTTTCGGAAGGCTTGGATAAGGAGACTTCTGATGCCTACACCTTATCACTAAGTTACGACAAGGTAATTGGTAGAACGGATGTTCAGGTATTAGTTGAAGGTTTCCACACTGAACTCAACAACCCATTCGTCAGTGTAAGTACGGGTGCTGTTATCGGCAACGGATCCATTCTGGAAGAAGTGAGAAATGGAACCGGAGCTACGGTAACTGGCACTAACGTAGAGGTGCAAATAGTACCATCTAAACAATTTCAATTTCAAGGCGGATTCACCTTACAAAACAATCGCTACGACGAATCACAAGTGCTTTTTGAGCCAGAAGAAGGTGGCCCAAGTAGCGAACAGGCTGTTTTTGTTGATAATTTTGTAAGAACACCTACCCGTTATGGGTTCTTCTCTTCTATTATCAATCCAACCGATGCCTTTTCTGTTAGTATAACCGGTGTTTATACTGGCGATATGGTTGTACCAAGAGTGGTAAGCGAAACAGGCTTTATTGACTTGGTCGATGGCCAGGATTTCTTTGAGTTAAACACCAAGTTCTCATATACCTTTAAGTTGAAAGGTGGCTACAAGATCCAACTCAACACCGGAGTTCAGAATTTACTGAACAGTTATCAGCCCGAATTTGATGCTGGCCCACAAAGGGATTCAGATTTCGTTTATGGCCCGGCCAGGCCGATTACTTTATTCATGGGGTTAAAATTCGGCAACTGGCTAAATTAGCAACAGCGGCATAGTCCGCTCTAACACTTCTCTATAACTTCCTGACATTTCTAATCCGAATTCAATTTGGTTTGGTTAGGCCGTTGCAGCCTATCAGAGACTTTATATAACAAAAGTCATCTCTCGCGAAATAAGGGATTATCAATTTCTTGGCAAGCCACCATTTCTGAAGAAACTTCTGTGGATGGCATTACCTCGTTAAAAGCAACGATGACCTAATCAGCTAAAATATTTCAGAGTTTGATAACTTTTTTCGAATATAATTCGTAAAATTATTAAATAAACAGAATTATATTCGAAATGGACGAGATAGATCTGAAGATAATAAGCCTTTTACAGGAGAATGCCAGAATACAAAATGCTGAACTGGCTCGTGAGGTGGGAATGGCACCATCTGGCGTATTAGAAAGAGTACGCAAGCTCGAAAAGAAAGGAGTAATCAAGAGTTATAAAGCGGAAATTGATCCAGCGGCATTGGAGCTGAGGTTATTGGCCTTTATCCTCATTCGCTCAATCGATAAACCCGGCAGTTGCGAGACCACCGATGCCTTGCTGGCGTTGCCCGAAATACTCGAGCTACACGAAGTAGCCGGTGAAGATTGTCAACTGATCAAAGTGCGCGCGTGCGACGCCAAATCGCTTTCTGATTTCATGAAAGAAAAATTAGGTCAAATCGGTACGATCACTTCTACCAAAACACTGATTGTGCTCGACACCTTGAAAGAAGACACAAAACTTGTAATCGATAGCAACACCAATAACACTGATGAATGAGCAACCAAAATTAATTCATGTTATACTCGGTTTCGCAGCCGTGTATATCATCTGGGGTTCTACTTATCTCGGTATAGCCTACGCCATTGAGACTATTCCGCCATTTCTAATGTCCGGTCTAAGGTTCTTGTCCGCCGGGGTATTACTGTTCGCCATTGCCAAATTGAAAAAGGTGAAAGTGCCTCCTCGCAAAGAGATCATTAATGCATCGATTAGTGGTATCCTACTATTGGTGGGAGGAAACATGTCTGTGGCATGGGCTGAGCAATACATTCCTTCCAGTATTGCGGCCATTGTGATTGCTTCACTTCCTATCTGGTTGGTAGCATTAGATAAGCAACAATGGAAAAAGATAACCACCGATCCATTGCTGATAATTGGTCTGATCATCGGTTTTGCCGGGGTGGCTTTTCTCATCGGCTTTGACGAAGGTTTCAAAACCAATGACTCGGGCTATCTGGTGATTGCTTTCATTGTGCTGATATCAGCTCCTATATTCTGGAGTAGCGGTACCATTTTCATGCGTAGTGCAAAGCATCCAAATAATTCTTTTGCCAGAATAACCATTCAAATGTTATCAAGTGGTGTGGTGACCATATTGGTATCTCTTTTCTCCGGAGAGACTATTGGGTTCCAATTTGGTGAAGTGTCTTTGGTCTCATGGGCTGCACTAGCTTACCTGGTATTTTTCGGAACCATCATAGCGTTTTCTGCATACATCTGGTTGGTGGGTGTCAAGCCTCCGGCCCAGGTGGGTACATATGCTTACGTGAACCCTATCGTAGCCACATTGTTAGGGTGGTTTTTCCGGGATGAACCGATTACTGTTCAGACCATACTGGCACTGTTTATTATTTTATCCGGGGTATTTATGGTCAATTACTCATTTGCCGTTCAGAAACGGAAGGAGATCAAAAGACAGCTGGAAAGCACCTGATAGTCTATCTTTTGAAGTTTTCCATCACCTTGATTTTCGGCATGATGAAAGTTTCCCAGCTACTTCGGTCATCGAAGTAAACACCTGATATCCACAGGGTGTAAACATAGCTACCTTTACGGTAGTGAAAGAAATTGCCTATTGGATAACCTTCTGATCTCAGTAAGTTAAAAGAGGATTTATCACCATATGAGAACACATGGTCCAATTCCTCAAATTCTACTCCGGTCAACAGTCCGACACTAGTACCAATACTCTCTCCTGCATAAGTTGCCGTGGCATCTGCTGCATTCTTTTCTAGAGAAATGGTATGGCTGAGGTACATGGCATTCTCATCGTCGTCCAGGTATTCAAATTCGTAATCCAGTTCTATCGATCCATCAAAAAAAGTGGTTTTAGTAAAAATGCCAATGCTATCTGCGTTGGCAAAACGAAAACCATAATCTTCAAAATCTTTAGCAGTGACAAGAATGGATTTTTCAGATTCAGTCATTGGCTCTTCCGTGCATGACGTTGCCAAGACCAGTAAACTGAAGAAGAGAGCGGTGAAGTAAAATCTCATTAATAATTATTTAAAACATCAAGTTAAAGATTATTCTGTCTTGTACTGCTTATTGAAGTCAGAATAAGCATTGTCATAAGCCCTGCCCACCATATTCCCGGCACTGCCTTTCGCAGAAGCTTCAAATATTGCATGTTACCGATCGTAAGATCATATTTTGTAAACTGCATGTGTTCAACTATCTTTTGCGTCGAAAAAACTAAACCAACTTGTAGATGGAAGAAAATAAACCGTACATTCCGGCGTCCAAGAAACTGCCGGAAATCACCATAAAAGCGGTTATTCTTGGCGCTTTATTATCTGTGGCCTTATCAGCGGCTAATACTTACTTAGGGCTTTTTGCCGGGATGACTGTATCAGCATCAATCCCTGCTGCCGTAATCTCAATGGCAGCACTAAAGCTATTCAGAAAGAACAACATCCTGGAAAACAACATCGTCCAGACCTCAGCTTCAGCTGGAGAATCACTGGCTGCTGGGGTGATATTCACTTTCCCAGCACTTGTTTTAATGGGCTATTGGGACGAGTTCAACTATTGGGAAACGGCATTGATATCGTTATGTGGTGGTGTATTGGGTGTATTATTTACCATTCCGTTACGTTCTGCCTTGATCGTAAAGCAAAAACTAAAATTCCCTGAAGGGGTTGCTACCTCAGAGGTACTAAAGTCAGGGGAAGAAGGTGGTAAGGCGATCAAGTACCTTGCTTTCGGAGCCATCATCGGTGGTTTGGCAAAACTGAGCACGCTTGGTTTCAAAATATGGGAAGAGGTATTGGAGAAAAGTACCCTTCTATCAAAAAAAGCATTCCTCTACTTCGGTATTAACCTCTCTCCCGCCCTTGTGGCTGTAGGTTATATTGTTGGTATCAAAGTAGCGATATTGATCTTTGCCGGCGGTGTGATCAGTTGGTGGATTGGTGTACCTACTGTTATTGGTATTGTAGGTACCGACAATTTGATCCAGGAATTCATCGCTTCAGGTGCCATCACTAAACCAGCTGATCAGGTTAGTTCTATGGATCTGGGTAAGGCGATTTTTGCTACTAAAATTAGATATCTGGGTGTTGGAGCTATGCTCGTAGGAGGTCTCTGGACACTGATCAGTCTTCGTAAAACCATAGGGGATTCACTCAGGCAAGGTGTTGCTGCTTTCAAAAGCAGCAATAAGTCAGAAGAGGTACCGAGAACAGAAATGGATACACCTTTCAAATGGGTGATCATGGGTATTGGTATCATGATCGTCCCTGTTTTTGCCATCTACGTGAGAGAAATAGAACAGGTGACTGTAACTGCCTTTATGGCTATTGTGATGGTATTTGCTGGTTTCTTGTTCGCGGCAGTAGCTGGATACATGGCTGGTCTGGTAGGTAGTTCAAACAACCCTATTTCTGGTGTTACTATTGCGACAGTGCTCACATCTTCCTTGACTCTACTAGCACTTTTGGGCTCGGATGCTCAGAAAGGACCTGCAGCAGCCATCTTAATTGGTTCGGTCGTAGCCTGCGCCGCCGCGATAGCAGGTGACAATATGCAAGATCTCAAAGCCGGTAATATACTGGGTGCCACACCGAGAAATCAACAGATCATGCAGATGATTGGTGTCGTCTCAGCGGCCTTCATCCTACCTCTGGTGCTTGAGCTTTTGAATACAGCCTTTGGTTTTGGCGTACCTACCGAAGATCGCCCTAAGGCTTTAACTGCACCTCAGGCTTTCTTAATGCAAAGCGTGGCCCAGGGTGTTTTCAGTGGTGATCTACCATGGACGTTCGTTACCATAGGCGGTATTCTGGGTATTGTGGTCATTATATTGGACAAGATACAAGAGAAAAGGGGTGCTGATTTTAGAATCCCGGTATTGGCTGTAGCCATCGGTATTTACCTGCCATTCCAATTGGACAGTGCTATTATGCTAGGAGGTGTGATCGCCTGGTTGGTATCACGATATCAGAAATCGAAACGCGCTAATGCTGACAATGCCACACATCAAGCTTCCCTACAACGTAGTAATAGAACGGGTTTATTATTCGCATCAGGGCTTATTACCGGAGAGGCGCTACTGGGTATCCTGATTGCTATTCCTATTGCCTATTCAGAAGATGTAAATGTTTTGGCATTACTCAAAGATCCTTTAGGTACTGGGCCGGGAATACTCGTACTTGGAGCACTCTGTTTTTGGTTATATAGGCTAGCGGCAAGAGCCTACGTTAATAAAGACTGACAATATTTCAATTAGTAATTGATAAAGAGGATGTCTCAGGATATTGAGATATCCTCTTTTTCTTTACAAGCTGTTTCAGATTAGAACGAGTTCTAGAAATGCAGCTTGAAATGATAAACAAATGCATTATTCTCCTATTCCTTACTCATCCTGAATTGCTCTTTCAAGGCCGCTTCTTTCTGTAAATCGTCAATTAACCTTTTCTCAAGGGGTGTTTCCTGTACCATGTTATAGGACTCCCAGAAGGCCTCATCAAAAGTATATTTATTGTCTTGAAGCGTACGGTTCAACCTAGTTGCTTCGTTTCGAGCCACTTTAGATGGTCGCTCAATTTCTATATCATTAATCAAAATATCCTGCTTGATACGAAAATGTGTGTCGGGTTCGCCATCAACGACATAAACATGAGCTGCATTGAATGTAAAGCTACTTAGGTAGTAGCGATCCTGGTATTTTCTAAAGTCCATTATCAGCTTTCGGTCCGTGAATTTAGCGGCCACCTTTTGCCCTTTATTGGTGAACTCCCATACCTTAGCGTTGTCTGCTTTTATGTCGTATACTTCTTCAATCTTCACGAACGCATAAGATTCGGATTCGATATAGTAGGTTTCTGGCCAATAACTGTTGTCTGCGATACCGTTGATTACGTAGACCAATTTGTCATTGAGCGTAGTATTATCTCCTCTTTTGTACTGACCCTTTTTTAAGGCTTTGAAATCATAAGGTATAGGATTCTGCCCGTAAGCAGCCATCAATAGGTTATTATCATCCCACCAATCATTGTGAACATGCGTATAGCCGAAACTTCTACGTAACTGATCAATCCTGATTCTTGTCCGTAATGGGGATTTATAGCGTTTCAGATCATTCTCATCGTATATAGTGAGGGCAGCTTCTAACAAAGACACATAGCTACTATCTACTTCTTGCGTCTCTCGGTAGAAGGCCTGCATAGAAATGGGGAAATTAGCATGGTTGATTGGTATTCTTTCAACGGCTAGTTTCATGATCTCTTCGGCACTCAATGTATCTCTAATCACAATAGCATCTAGTATCTCTTCTTGTTGCGTCAATTTAATCTCGAAGAAGTCTTTGTTCCTTACGTCTGCGATGGATAATCTTTTGGTCGCATAGCCTAAGGTGGAGATCAACAGGGTATCATTCTGGTGGCTAAGTGGCACGTGGAAAACGAAGCTGCCTTCTAGATTACTAATGGTAGCTATTGGACTATCCTTAATGCCAATCGTAGCAAATGCCAACGGCTCTGAAGTAAGCGAATCGGTTATGTATCCATTGAGGGCGATGCGTGATTGCGCCTGGCATTTAGTATTGAGAATGAATAGAACGGCAATGAGTATGGCGAATTTATTCAGATAATTAGTCATATTTTAAGGTCTTGGCAGGGTTGGTTCGAAGTGTTTTGAAAATGTGAAATGACATCGTCATTAAGGATACGAGCAGGATCAATGAACCAGCTATAAGGAAAACGTCAAGCGAAAGGGCTGTTTTATAAACAAAACTCTCCAACCAAGCTTTCATTGAAAATAAGGCTAGCGGCGTCGCCACAACAAAGGCGATAAGTAATAGGATTAAGAATTCCCTGGAAAGGGTGAAAAAGAGCTGAAAAACCCGGGCACCAAATATCTTCCTCAGGCTTACTTCTTTCAGTTTCTGTTGGGTATAAAGTGAAATCAAACCGAAAAGCCCTAAGCAAGCAATGATCATAGCTACGGCCATAAAGTAGGTGAAAATAGCCCTCAGCGTTTGTTCACTTTTGTATTGTTGTTGAAAATACTCATCAAGCAATCTGAATTCCAAAGGTTGCCCCTCCATCACTTCTCTCCAGACCGTTTCTATGGTAGCTACTGATTGATACCAATCCTTCGCTGATATTTTCAATAATATCTTTTCTGCATAGCCATCATCCGGGAAAATCAAAATAGGCTCAACGGCTTCATGGAAAGAGTTAAAATGAAAATCGTCCACCACACCAATGACTGTAGCAGTAGCGCCATCTTCGAAGGTAACTTGCTGCTGAAGTGGATCGGACCAGCCAGCCTGTTTGATCATGGCTTGATTCACTACCACCACATCCAGCCTGCCATTCATATCATTGGCATTGAAAGACCTGCCCTCGGTAAGGTTGAGGCCTAATACGTCGAAATAATGCTGATCTACTTCAATGTTGTTGAAGGGCTTTAGCTGCCATGAATCATTGATCTCTACTTCATAGACATCAACAGGCATATCTGCGGTAGGCCATGCGTTAAAGCCCACAATTGAGGCAGAAGACACAAAAGGGTACTCGAGCAGTTTGTTCTTAAACCCTCTCAACATGCTTTGATCTGATTCCAAACCAGGAATATCTATGACCATGACCTGGTCTTTGTCGTACCCGTGTGATTTGGTCTTGATCAATTGTAATTGCCTATAGACGAAGAGCGTAGCAATAATCAGTGCGATGGAAACGGTAAACTGAAGTGCAACTAGACCCCTCCTCAAAAGTGACTTTCCTTTCAGCACTATTCTACCCTTAAGTACTTCTACCGGACGAGCTGAAGAAAGGTAGAAGGCTGGGTAGCTTCCCGTAACCATCCCAAGAACAATAGTGGTAACGAGCAAGAAAACTGACATATTCGGAGACATTATTTCACGCCAGGAGATCTGCTTTTCGGTCAATACATTCAGGTAGGGAAGAAAGAACCAGATCGTGAGTAGCGCCAAAGTCAGACTAATAAAACACACAATAAGGGACTCAAACAAAAACTGGGCTCTCAACTGGGACTGATAGGCACCAATTGATTTTCTCACGCCCACCTCGGTTTGTCTACGGGCAGTATTGGCCAGAGAAATGTTGACATAGTTGATTCCGGCAATAATGAGAATCAAGAAGGCTACTGTAGAAAAGATATACAGGTTATTCTTGTCACTCTTAGGAGTGTCATACAGTTTTTTAGAACCAAAATGCACATCTGGTAACGCTTCCATATGAAGGCGTGCCTCTACTCCATAAGCTTCGAATTCATCTTGGAAAGTATCTTCAAAGGTCTTGTCCAACTTCGGCTGGAATGTTGCCGCGTCTGATTCATTCTTAAAAAGAACATAGTTAAAGGTCCAGCCTGAGATTTTAGAAAGGTCATCGGTGCCTATAAGTGCGTCAAACTTAAGGTCCGTATGGGACGGAAGGTCTTTCAAAACACCGGACACTTGATATGCCTGATTGTTGATTAGCAGCGTTTGGCCGATTGGGTCTGCCTCTTCGAAATACTTGCGAGCCATTTTGCTGGTCAATACTACGGTACCCTCTTCCAAATCAGTGTGACTGCCTTTCTTCTCAAAATCATAAGAGAACACTTTGAAAAAATCGGGGTAAGCAAAGAAAAACTGCTCTTCATTGAAGGTTCTTTCTCCATGGCTCACAAGAATTTTCTCATTGATCAACGCAGTGTAGGCTTCTACTTCAGGATAGCTCAATTTCAGTGCAGGCCCAACTGCTGGGTCAGACCAGGCCGCATGCTCAGAGGAAGACTCTGAGGTATAGCTCAAAGTAATGCGATAGATGCGCTCGGCGTTGGGGAGATATCTGTCGTACTTGAGCTCATCATTTACATATAAGCAAATCAATACAAAAGCAGAAAGACCTAATGACAGTCCCAAAATATTGATTAGTGAGTTCAACCGCTGCTTGACCAGACTGCGGTAGGAGGTCTTCAAGTAATTAGGCAGCATGCCAAAAGGCCGTATTGAACGGTGGCTATCTCTCCTAATCGTATAAGGGCGGATGAAACTAAGCACGTCCCAGAAATAGGCCAGCCGAGTCCTGAATCGTCCGTATTTCTTGAGTCTTCGAATATGTCTTTCGTACAGGTCCCCTTGTAGGTCTTCTAACAAAACAGGGTTACAATACCATTCTAATAAGCGATCGGCTAATCGTGGAGGTGTTGTATTATCTCTTCTCATTTTTGGTCAAAAACGTATTTGGGAATCATGTTCCAGAATTCTTCTCTTTGTTCTTTGGACTTGACCAAAGCTTTTTTACCAGCCGCAGAAATCTTGAAGATGCGTTTTCTTCTACCACCCCGCTCATTAGTCGCTCCTCCCATTTCTGATATCACAAAGCCTTTCTTTTCCATCCGGTTAAGTGCAGAATGCACGACCCCGAAGGTGATGTTTCTATTCGTCACCCGGTTGATTTCATCGGTAATGGCCAAGCTGTAAGCTTCTTCTTGCATGGCCGCCACAGCCAACAGAACCAGTTCTTCAAATTCGCCAAGGTTAGTTCCTTTCATATTTCATCGGCATTTGGATCGTGAAGATTAAATGTTATTTGTTATTTATTTGCATAACTAATATAACTCTATACGCTGGACTTTTCTATTTGTTATGCAAAAGGCAAAGAAATATTCAGAATAATTGAGAAAGCCTATCAAGATCTCTCTTCTTAGTGAGCAGCATACGTGGTTGATTCAATCCAAATGAACAAATTTGATCGTAAGTCAGTTGTAGAAACGAGCAAGACAATTCTTTATTCATTTTTATCAGTATAAGAATACTATGAACAAAACACTATTCAGAACACCCGTTTTTATCGCGACTTTATTAATGTCCTTGGCTTGCTCACCTTCCCAAAGTGGTGCCGAAAAACTCCCTTTGTCTGAACAAGAATTGAAAGGCTTGAGCAAGGCCTATTTTGCCAGTGGCTGTTTTTGGTGCGTAGAAGCCATATTCGAAAGCGTAGAAGGCGTTAAAGAAGCCGTTTCCGGCTACTCAGGGGGTCAAAGCCAAAATCCTACCTATGCCCAAGTAAGCTCAGGCAGGACCCGCCACGCTGAAGCGGTAGAAGTTTACTACGACCCTAAAGTAGTGTCATTCGAGACCCTGTTAAAAGTTTTCTTCGGTTCTCATGACCCTACCACGCCAGATCGTCAAGGTCCTGATGCAGGCCCACAATATCGTTCAGTTGTATTTTATCAGAATGCTGAGGAAAAGAAACTAACCGAAGCCTATATCAAAGAGCTACAGGCCGCTGGTACTTTTGACGCTGAAATCGTCACCGAAGTGGTAAAACTCGAAGTGTTCTACAAGGCAGAAGATTATCATCAGGATTACGAGCGAAAGAACCCATATAACCCATATATCAGGGCGGTATCCATACCACGCTTGAATAGATTCAAAGCCAAGTTCCCAGAGTTACTGAAGTCGGAGCAACCCCACTAATTCAGTCAAGTAAATCAAGGTAGGTGTTGTCTTTTAGTCGAAAGCATTAGTTTTGACTTGGAACACAACAACACCTACCTATGATCACGAAAGTCGCAAAAGTATCCATCCTCATACTGCTTGCCGGTGTGGCGATATTCTGCTCGCTGCTTTTTTACCTGGTACTAGTGGACATCTCCATAGCAGATGCACCTGAGTCATTGATTTTCGTCGGGCTGGCGGTTTTGGCAGTGCTAAGCTTCATATTGAGAGTTAGGTCAACCAAAAGTGCCCAGTCCTTGCAAGAATCAGATATCATTGATGACCTACACCTGGACGGTGAAGGGAATCGAAAAAACACGTTTTTGAAAGTTTGTTATTTAGTACTTGGCATCATTATAATGGCTGCCGGTCTTTTTGGTTTATACCGCTTAATAACCAATCCTGTTTCAGAAGATGATGAAGAAAAATGGGTCATCTATATTACGGTCGCAGGTCTACTTGGCTCTGGTGGTATATTCATTCTCGACTGGATGAAAATCAAGTGAATATAATCCTAACATCGACATAAAGCCACAGGTCAATGTGGACTTTCGGGCTTAACTATTAACTTGAGATCGGAATACAACAACATCTATCTATGCTCAAGAAAGTCGGAAGAATAATAATCATTCTACTTATCGCAGGAATTACGGCCCTTCTTACATATGCGTTTGTAAAATTGCTTAGTGAAAGATCCGTATCAATATCTCGTGAACCTTCCGTTTTAATATTGCCAGGGCTGGCCATCTTAGGGCTGTTGAGTTTCATATTAAAAATCAGGCCAGATAAAGATGCCAAAGCACTGACACAATTCGACATACTAGATGATCTCAACATTGATGACGTTGGTCGTAGCGGCAACGTTTTTCTAAAAGTAGCCTATCTACTTTTTGGAATTGCCATTACCGGTATAGGGCTTTTTTCAGCCTATAATACAATAAGTAACCCTCTACCCAATGACATAGAATATGTCTGGATTCCCTATACTATTACTGCTGGCCTACTTGGTATCGGGACTTTATTCATTCTAGATTGGATGAAAATCAAATAAGCAAAAGAGCCGTCAGATATTATTTATTCATAAAAGCGAAACGAATACCAAGGGTAATAAATATCATCCCTGAAATCTTACTTGACCATTTGGAAATACGATTGCTTTTCATCAAACCGGTTCCTGTTAAATGACTGAGCAATGCCACAATAGAGTTGATAACCAAGGCCATTAATACATAGACCGTACCCAATAACAGCATCTGCCAATGTACGGCTCCAAGACTCGGATCTACAAACTGAGGAATAAAGGCAATGAAGAACAAAGCTACTTTAGGGTTGAAAATGGCGGTAATTACACCTCCTCGAAAATGGGCAGACTCAATGGGTTTAACCAATTCAGACTTGCGCTTCTGAATAGCAGGTGATCGCAAAAGAGATTTCACTCCAGTAATGATCAAATAGACGGCTCCTATCCACTTCACCACTTCAAATCCATAGCTGCTATTCATGATCAACACACTGAGTCCTAAAGTTCCGGCTAGCACATGGCACATGAGCCCGGTGGCTACTCCTACGACCGAGGTCAATCCAGGGCGTCTGCCATAGAGCACGCTATTGGTGGAAATGTATAGAATAGATGGGCCTGGTGTAATCAGCAATAAGAGCGAAGCGGAAAAGAATAGTAATAAGTTCTCCAAAGCAACAAAAGGGTTTTGGTTACTTCGAGTTTACGAAAATTTCGTATTTAGGGTGCTGACAATCAAAGTATGGCTTCAACCTTTTCAACATCTTCTTGCGAAATTGTCCTATTTCACCATATTAGCGGCAAGTTGAACTACCTAACCCTAGGTAAACTAATTTTAGTATATAGTGTGAAGAGTCACTAAAAGTATAGGGAGTAGTCATGAGTGGCAAGTTTTTACTCCCTACTCATGACTACCTATTTATGGCTAATTACTCTAGTTTCAGAGGTTCGTATTCTTTGAATGGAGATAAATCGGCTTTCTCCATTTCAGTTTTGTATGCTGGCCAGTCATTTTTGTAGAATGCATTGATCTTATCCAGGATCGGTTTCAACTTGTCCATTGCTTGTTTGACCAAACGCTCTTCTGTAGGTCCAGGTACATTCAGCGATGAGCTAATGTAGTAAGAAGCAGTACCCAGTCTAGATACAACCGATGGATCAGGGCTTCTGGTTATGCCTTGCTTTTTGATCTCCTTACCCAGCATCAAATCTACCAGCGCATTGATGGAATCTTTGATCGCTTTATTCTTCTCTTTCAATGCTTTGTATTGCTCACCCTCTTTACCTTTCAATTGTTTCATATAGGCATCAACGATTTCCTTAGATTCCACTAAACGTTCTGTAGCTTTTCCTGCAACGGCAGTAGCGTTTTGTACCTCTTTCAACTTATCGTAACGAGCCTTAAGCGTAGATTCAGAAACTTCTATGCGAGGGTCAAAGCCCACCTTAATGATAGTCGAATCCTTCGCATCACCAAAAGTCAGTCTGAGTTTGTATTCTCCAGGTAAAACAGTCAAACCACCTGGCTCAGGCGCATTGGCCCTTGGCTTTCTGCGAGATGGGCCGCGTACACCTTTTTCATTAAGTCTCCAGTACATACGATGTACACCATTTTCTTTAGGCGCTTTTCGCTTCACGGTTCTAATCAAATCTCCTGAGGCATTGAACACTTCTAAGGTCAGAGAGTCGAACTTGGGTTTGGCGGCCAGGCTATCAGCCTTTTCTTCTTTGGTTGGAGGTTCAGGAGTACTACCCTTACTCTTTCTACCCTTTTTCGACTTTTTGGTAGTAGCGGTTTCTGTTGCTTTCTTTTCTTCTTTCTCAGGCTTGTTAACCAAGTAAGTTAACATGGCGCCTCTACTTCGGTTTTGACCATTGTAGACCGCGTCCGCAGCAAAGCGTGTACCTGAAGGTTGTTGATTTATCGTCACAAATGCATCAGGTGGAGAAAAAAGCTTTACTTTTTGATTCATTACACCCGCACCCTCTTTCGCCAAAGCGCGCAGTGGTCTGATATCGTCCATGATATAAGCCGCACGGCCAAAAGTACCGATGATCAAATCATGCTCTCTCGGGTGTATGGCCAAATCCATAGTCGAAACGGTAGGGTAATCATTCGTCCATTGCGTCCATGTTCTGGCACCATCAATACTGACATACAAACCATACTCTGTACCTAAGAATATAAGATTAGGTTCTACCGGATCTTGTATCAAAGACAGTGCATAACCCCATACATTGTTTTCATCAGCAATTTGCTGCCATGTCTGACCAAAATCCTTCGTGCGGAAAACATAAGGTTTGAAATCAAAATTACGGTAATTGTTAGCTACTACGAATGCCTCTCCAGCATTATAAGTCGACACCTTTATCTGTGCTATCCATGCTCCTTTGGGTAGTCCGGCAATTCTGGAAGCAACATTGGTCCAATTCTTTCCGCCATCTCTGGTGAGTTGTACATTGCCGTCATCAGTACCTGCCCAGATAACACCCTTCTCAACCGGGCTAGGCGATATGGCCAGTATAGTGGTGTAGTTCTCTGCTCCGGTGGCATCTATAGTCAGACCACCACTGTCATTCTGCTTCTGTTTTTCGGGATCGTTGGTGGTTAGGTCAGGAGAGATGATATCCCATGAATGTCCTTTGTTAGTACTTTTATGGACAAATTGGCTACCAAAATAAATGGTAGAATTGTCATATGGATCCTGTGCAATAGCTGCATTCCAATTGAACCTGACTCTAACATCAGGGTCAGGATGGGTCGGCCTGATAATGCGGGTTTGTCCAGTTAACCGATCGTATATACTGACAAAGCCACGTTGTGACATGGCGTAACCATAACGCGAGTCATCTGGATCTGGCATTACATCGAAACCATCACCAAAAAGTATCTCTTGCCAATATGAGTTTCTGATGCCATCCGATTTCAAAACATAAGCGGGGCCAGCCCATGAGCCATTATCTTGCATACCCCCATATACATTGTAAGGGTATTCCATATCATAATTAATATGATAGAATTGGGCTACCGGAAGGTTCTCAACAAATCGCCAGGTTTTGCCCCTGTCTTTGGTAATGTTCATTCCACCGTCATTACCGTTGATCATGAAGTCTGGGTTCTCGGGGTGAATCCACCATGCATGGTGATCGGGGTGAACGCCATTACCAAAATATGTCAGCATGACCTGAAAGGATTTACCACCGTCCTCACTTTTGCTGACTAGCGAGTAAAGGCTGTAAATGCGGTTTTCGTTTTTAGGGTCTACGAAAATATCAGAATAATAGAATGGCCTGTTACCGATCTCTGATTTATCGTTGACCTTTCTCCACTTAACACCTCCGTCTTCAGATTTATAAAGTGCGTTTTTCTTGGACTCGACAATTGCGTAAACGACGTTAGGGTTGCTGGCTGCAATAGCAAGTCCAACTCTTCCAATATTTCCTTTAGGCAGTCCATCTTCATCAGTTCGCTTTTTCCAAGTCTCGCCTCCATCATGTGTTACATAAATACCTGATCCAGGACCTCCGGAATTAAAAGTCCATGGCTTACGTCTGTGTTCCCACATCGCCGCGATCAGCTTGTTAGGATTAGTAGGATCAACTACTAAATCGGCGCACCCGGTTTTTTCATCTACATAAAGTATTTTCTTCCAAGTTGCCCCGCCATCTTCGGTTTTATATACACCTCTTTCAGGGTGTGCTCCCCAAGGCGAACCGATCGCTCCGATGTACACTACATCAGGGTTGTGTTCGTCAATAATGATGCGATGAATATTTCGGGTATTCTCAAGGCCAACCAACTGCCATGTTTTACCAGCATCCATACTTTTATAAAGTCCGTACCCTCCGGTGATACTGTTTCTGGGATTTCCCTCTCCGGTACCCGCCCATATTACATCTGGGTTGCTCTGCTGAATAGCTACAGCGCCTATGGAAGCCACCTTTTCCTTGTCGAATATGGGTTTCCACTCGATACCGCCGTTATCAGACTTCCATAATCCTCCCGATGCGGTTCCGACGTAAATGATATCCGGGTTGTCTAATACCACATCTATTGAGGTGACTCTACCGCTCATGCCTCCAGGGCCAATACTGCGGGGTTTTATGCCCTTGAGTTTATCCATGTCCAACTTTTGAGCCGTAACTGGTACGCTCAAAACCAGCACCAAAAGGGACAAAATGAAAACTCGGAGCTTATCGCTTAATGAATTTATTAGGCTCATTTCTCTGATTTTTGGTCAAACAATTCTATAAGCCCTAAATATTGGGTTTATATAATGATCTGGCAAATGGCCGGCCTGCTAAACGATTGAATATTTTATGAGTATAGGAAAAAGAAGTGTGGACGGAGGATCACGCGATTTGGGGTATCATTCTATATATTGAATTTCCTTAAATCCAAAAGACCTGGTTCCGTCTGGTGCCTCAACCATAAGCCGTCCTTGTTTATCAAAACCACTTATTTCACCTCTAAACAGGCCTTTGTCATCTTTAAAAGTTCTCATCTCCCCTTTCCAGTAGAGCCTGTCAGTGTAATCAGTCTTCAGCTTGTTGAATTGATTGCCGCGTAGTTGTATATATCTTTGTTCAACTTTCTGTACTAGTACTTCAAACAAATCGGTCAATACATACTGACGACCTGTTATGGTAGAGATTGATGCTGCTTTAGGGGTATCAAAGTGTTTCTGATTCACATTCAACCCGATACCAACAATTGATTTATCGATATACCTTGATTTGAGTGAGTTACTGATTAGAATACCGCAGAGCTTGCTATCTCCGAAGTAAATATCATTGGGCCACTTCACTTTCACGGCGTGCAATCCCAACTCAATCAGGAAATCAGCAATACCCAAAGAAGTGATGACGTTGAGATAGAACTGGTCTGTTACACTCAAAAAGGTAGGTTTGAATATGATAGAAAAGGTGAAATTCTGATCCGGTTCTGATTCCCATG
The DNA here is from genome assembly GCA_039819065.1 of Bacteroidota bacterium. Lineage (GTDB taxonomy): Bacteria > Bacteroidota > Bacteroidia > Cytophagales > Cyclobacteriaceae > JBCBSS01. The sequence continues at coordinate 43,640 of JBCBSS010000007.1, read as the reverse complement.
AATTACCTCGTTGTCCTTTGCCTTTGGTCTGGTCTGAGGTAATCACAATTGTACCATCCGCCGTATCACTCTTTTCTGCAAGCTCGGAAGCCATGTCATTGGTAGAATGACAACTTGGCATGTAAATGATCCTTTTGCCTGTGAAAAGGGTTTTGGCAAGAATTTTATACAAGTATTTTTAGTAGTTTTGTTTTGTAATTCAAATATAATTAATGGTTGATCATAAGGAACTGACACCCTCCGAAGAATTAAGCAGAATAGTGGTGAAGGGTATGCAGGAAAAGAAAGCCTTTGATATTGTGATCATGGACCTTAGAAGTGTGAAGAATGCCGTAGCAGATTTCTTTGTGGTTTGCTCGGGTAATTCAGACACACAATTGGATGCCATCGCTGATTCTGTAGATGAAGAAGTTTATAAAGCCACCAACGAGAACCCATGGCATAATGAAGGAAAGAATAATAAGGAGTGGATGTTGATAGATTATGTCAACGTTGTTGCTCACATTTTTAAGAAAGAAAAACGCGAGTTCTACGCATTGGAAAGCCTTTGGGGGGATGCTGAAATCACGCCCGTTGAACCCGATTAGTAGTAGAACTTTATTACCTTTCAGACGTTTAAACTTAGACATTAATTAAAGAGATGCCCGATAAAAAGAAAAAGATAGTTCCTAAATCTCAAAAGCCTAACTATCAGGTGTGGGTGATTATCACGCTATTAGTGGTAATCTTTGGCGTAACCTACCTGAATAGAACAGGCAGCCTTGAACCTTTGTATAAGACTAGGTTCGAGGAGATTGTGGAGAATGGTGAAGTTAAGCAACTCGTAGTAATACGTAATGAAGATTACGTGGAGATCTACTTGACGGAGGATGCATTAAATAATCCTAAGTATAAAGACAAGATCACTAGCAACAGCCCTTTTGGTGTTGGTAGTGGACCTCACTTCAGAATGGATTTCGGTACGGTAGAAAGTTTCGAGAAATACTACGAAACTTTAACTGTCGATCTTCCTTCTGGTGTATCCAAGGTCGACCTAAAATATGATGAGCGATCAGACTTTACTGGATTCTTCTTCCAGTGGGGTTTCTTATTCCTCATTCTATTTGGGTTCTGGTTCCTAATGCGTCGTATGACTGGTGGTGGAGGCCCTGGTGGACAGATATTCAATATCGGTAAATCCAGAGCTGCTTTGTTTGATGCAGAGAATAAAGTAAAAATCACTTTCGACAACGTAGCAGGATTAGATGAGGCCAAGGAAGAAGTAAAGGAAATTGTAGAATTCCTGAAAAACCCATCCAAATTCACCAAGTTGGGGGGTAAGATACCTAAAGGTGCCTTGCTAGTAGGCCCTCCGGGAACTGGTAAAACATTGCTAGCCAAAGCCGTCGCTGGTGAGGCAGCTGTACCTTTCTTCACCCTATCTGGATCTGATTTTGTGGAAATGTTCGTTGGTGTCGGTGCTGCAAGGGTAAGGGACTTATTCAAGCAAGCGAAAGAGAAAGCTCCTTGTATCGTATTCATAGATGAAATTGATGCCATAGGTCGATCAAGAGGTCGTGGCCAAATGCCAGGCTCTAATGATGAGCGCGAGAATACATTGAACTCATTATTGGTAGAGATGGATGGATTCTCTACAGATTCGGGAGTTATCATTCTTGCCGCTACTAACAGACCTGATGTTCTAGACTCAGCTTTGTTAAGACCCGGCCGATTCGACCGACAAGTAAGTATAGACAAGCCAGACATCGTTGGAAGGGAAGCTATCTTCAAAGTACACTTGAAGCCACTCAAAATGGCTAAGGACGTAGATCCAAAGAAATTGGCGGCACAAACGCCTGGTTTTGCTGGTGCCGAGATAGCGAATGTTTGTAATGAATCTGCTTTGATAGCTGCCAGAAAGGATAAGAAGGCAGTCGACATGCATGACTTCCAGGATGCCATAGATAGGGTAATCGGAGGTCTTGAGAAGAAAAGTAAGATCATTTCACCTGAAGAGAAGAAAATTGTTGCTTACCATGAAGCTGGACACGCCGTGGCAGGCTGGTTCCTTGAGCATGCTGATCCTTTAGTGAAGGTTAGTATCGTACCGAGAGGGGTTGCAGCACTTGGTTACGCACAATATTTACCTAAAGAGCAGTTCTTATACCAGACTGAGCAGTTGACAGACGAAATGTGTATGGCGCTAGGTGGCCGTGCTGCCGAGGAAATCATCTTTGAAAAAATCTCGACAGGTGCCCTAAGCGACCTCGAACGAGTTACGAAAATGGCTTACAGCATGGTGACCATTTACGGAATGAACAACGAAATTGGTAACATCTCATTCTACGACTCTAAACAATCAGAATACAGCTTCAATAAGCCATATTCTGAAGCTACTTCAGAGAAAATAGACCAAGAAGTTAAGAAGATCATAGATATCGCTTACAACCGTACGAAAGACCTCTTAGAGAGCAAAAAGCAGGAGCTTGAAGTGGTGGCGAAAGAATTGTTAGAGAAAGAGATCATTTTCCAGTCTGACCTAGAAAGACTAATTGGTAAAAGGCCTTTTGAGACTCAAACTACTTATCAAGCTTACACCAACGGTCAAGCCACAGAAAGCAAAGAGGAAGAAGTAACAAAGGATGAGCCGAAAGACGAGAAAATAGAAGCTAAGGATCAAGCTGAAAGCGAGGTCAAAGACGACAAATAGAACTCAATTTTATATAGCATTGTATAAGAATCAGACACTCACGTGTCTGATTTTTTTATTTCCGCCAACCGCTGTAATTTTCATTAATGTTAGAGAGAATAGACAACCTACCTGAAGGTAAGAAGATCTTTTTTGCATCCGACTTCCATCTTGGTGTTCCCACCAAAACCCTAAGTCGGGAAAGGGAAAAGAAAATTGTCAGGTGGTTGGATCATGTAGCGGTTGAGGCACACACTATCTTTCTCTTGGGCGATATTTTTGACTTCTGGTTCGAATACAAAAATGCCATTCCCAAGGGTTTTGCCAGACTGCAGGGAAAGCTAGCCGAACTGACCGATAACGGCATCAACGTTGTCTTTTTTATTGGTAATCATGACATGTGGATGTTTGATTACTTCACTGATGAGCTCAACATCCCTATTTATCGCGAACCACAATCTTTGATAATAAATGATAAGAAGCTTCATATAGGACATGGTGATGGGCTGGGTCCAGGAGATTATAGCTACAAGTTCATCAAAAAGGTGTTCCGCAGCCCTTTCTTCCAATGGCTATATGCCAGAGTGCACCCCAATACGGGCATTGCTGTGGCTAATTATTTTTCCAGACGAAGCAGGATCAACGGAGGCAAGAAAGGAGAAGAAAAATTCATGGGCGATAAGGAGTTTCTTTGGGCATATTGCAAGGAAATTGAGCGTAAAGAACACCATGATTTTTATGTGTTTGGGCATCGTCACCTGCGATTGGAGTTAGAAGTGGGCGAACAAGGCAAGTACTTCAATTTGGGGGAATGGGTAAATCATTCTACTTATGGGGAGTTCGATGGGAAAACTTTTAAGCTATTAACCTTTGAGAAGTAACTGGTCAATAGTTCTTGCCTTACTCACTGTCATGAGTATGGCTACGAAAACCTATTCTCAAGAGCTTCAGTTGATAGATTCTGTTCAAATCAGCTCGCCCCAACAAGTTTCTATTGATAAACTTGGAAACATCTACATTACTGACCGAAGAGGAAATATTGATAAGTATGATTCTTTAGGCAATCACCAACTTAACTTTTCTCCACAGAAACTAGGGGACGTAACCATCATAGAAGCATGGAATCCCCTTCGTATTTTCTTGTTCTACGCTGACTTTCAAGAGTATGAACTGCTAAACCGGTTTCTCGATACGCCGATCAGATACCGCCTGGATGAGGAGTCTGTTGGTTTTGCTCAAGTCGGTACAGTTAGTAATGACAATAATATATGGCTGGTAGATATAGCCTCTTTTGAGCTTAAGAAGCTTGATATCAATACAAGGGAAATCTTCATTAACATGCCATTGGATCTGATTTTAGATCCGGATAATTATGAGATCAACTATATCCGTGAATATCAGAATATTCTCTTCATCAATGATGCCCGTTCAGGTGTTTTAGTGTTCGATAACCTTGGGAATTACCTTAGAACGATCCCAAAAGTTGACCTCACACACTTCAGTTTTTATCTGGATGATATGTATTATATCATAGATGGGAACCTGGCCATCTTAAACATTTACTCCAATGAAGAATCGGCCATTGCTCTGCCAAAAGATTATGTATTTGGCTTAAAACATCGAAACAGAGCTTATCTAATGAATGACAAGCAATTGGATATTTATCGGCTGAGATGATTATTTCAGCCTGGCTTTAAGAATGACTATATCTTCAAGCTCACTAACCGGTAGTATCTTTTCTTCTTTATCGTATCCACCCCATTGGCTGTTAGCAACATAGTAAAATTCGTTTTCCACAATTACACCTAGTGTGGGTTCATTGAGGAGTGGATTACCCTTCTCCAGGTATTCAACCTGAGTAATTTTGTCTTGCGCCTTATTCAAGTAGTATCTGGTCACACGCATTGGCACTACCAGGTTTTGTGTGGCTATCAGGCTGTTTTTGTATAGGTAAAGCCCATCCACTGATTTGAGACTCACTTCTTCACCACAATTGACTTTGATCAGAGTTTTATCAGATAGGTCAATGCGATAGATACCTTTGACATAATCGGCAATGAATAAGGCATTGGATCGATCGTCATAAGCGATTCCTTGCAGGGATAAAAAGGTTTCGCTTTCGAAAAGTACTTCCAAACGATCCATTTCTTCATTTATAGTGTATACCTGGTTGGTCTGGCTGTCACTGATATAAACATCTCCGGAGGATGACACGGTTAAATCACCGAACCAGTGGTCAAGACTATCCTTTAAGCTATACCGTTGAAGAAGTTTTCCCGTGTTCAGATCATACTTCATGATACTGCTTTTACCTGACTCAGATGCCGTATAATCTGCCATATTAGTAGTGGTTGTGGTGCATACCCATAATAGGCGCCGCTGTGCATCGACTTTCATCCCCATCACTGACCACAGGCCATCCTGAGCTTGATTTTTGAATCTTTTAGGCACCCCGTCGTTGCCTATGCTTATGATCAGCCTTTTGTGTACACTCCCCAGGTAAAACGTGCTTTCAATCGGATCAAAAGCGATTGACTCAATGTGCAAATCCCGTTCATCCAATTTGAAAGCCTCCTCAGAAGAACTGATACTTACATTCACTTTTTCCTTAAGCTCAACTAATTCATCGAAATGAGTATTGCTACGGAGGCCTGCAAGTTGTTCATTATTCTCAATATCAAGGTCTCCCTTTATGATAAGAGCACGTCTGAGGTAGGCTGTACTTTCTTCTAATTTTTCATTCACTGCATAGGCACAGGCCAGATGATACATTAATATTTGATGGTTGGGTCTCAACTTATCTGCCTCGATCATATTCGATAAGTAGTCGGCCTTTCGACCTTCAGAATGGGCTAATTGAGCTTGCTTAAAATAAAAGGCGAGGTCTTTTCTTTCTTGCGCTTGAAGTCGAAAAGTGATGGCCGATAGGCATAATATACAGATGAAAGGCTTGAACATGGCTGTGGTTTAAGGTTAATAATCTCAAAATCCCCCAATATGTGTGATGACATTGTGGTACGATTTTAAAAACTTACAGCAAGTTCTGATTGATTCTTTATTAATCCCTTCAGGTTATGATTTTAACACTGGGGGGATTTTTTTTTGAGCAATGAGTAACATTATGAGGTACTCTGTCGTCTTAACATAAAAAAAGAGATGCCTCACTTAAGAAGCACCTCCAAGGTCAAAAACTCAAAATAAATAGGATTAAAATTCATCCAATAACAACACCCCTAATATAAGAAATTTTTGGGAAAATAAATTTTTTGCTAATTTTTTTTGGCTTCAGTCATGTGCCGATAACACCGAATATCCGGTAAGTTTACCGTTCTTATTGTAAGATTCTGTTTTAACAATGCCTACTTTTCGAGCTATCCACTCAGCACCTTTCGCCTGAATACCAATTACTGTTTTCAGTTTTACATCGTATGTTATTTTATAGCATTCAAAAGTCCCTGCAGGTGTAGTCACGGATTCTTTGGCTGCTACTTTACGGTTTGTAATATCTACACTAATATTAAACGGCAGGTCTCCATTGACTCTGATAGAACCATCCTTCAGCTTTTCTCCTACTGAAAGGTTTGCAGGCAATTCAAGGTTATCACCAACCACTTCCATTTCAGCGCCTCCCAGTGTTTTCAGCGTCTCTTCCGGAATAAACTTACGCATGTCGAATCTAATCACACCTGATTCACATTGCATGTCAAGCTCTCCTTCCAAAATCATTTCATCTTTTTTATCGTAAGTGGTAGACTTTATGGTCGCATTAAAGCCACCTCCGCTTTTATCAAGCTTGGTTATCTCAGACGTTACCTTTCCGGTTTTCTTGCCCTTAGCACTGTAATTCTCCATGGTCCATTTAGAGCCTTGATCAAATGAGTAATAGGGATTGTCACATTGAGCATGTAAAGAATGTACGGCCAGTAGAGCCAGTATCGAGATGACGATTTTTCTCATGACTATTCATTTTTAAGGATTGATAGAAAAGAATACGGTTGAGTTGTTCAATTAAACAACCAGAAGTATTTGTTAATCAATAAGATAGGCTTTCTTCTTGTAAATTCCTTTAGTAAAAGCTTAAATTTAGTGTCCGGTATTGAGACAGTTTCGTACAATAAGGAACATGACAATTAACAATTAGCATGCTTAATACTCAGAGTCGCTGTTTTACTGCGTAGTTTGATATTGGCATCATTTTTAAGACTAATCTGAAGACCTAAACAAAAACAGTGTGGAGAAAGAACTCGGAAAAATATTAATGATCGATGATGATGAGGACGTTTTATTGGCCGCTAAGCTTTTACTTAAGAAGCACGCTCATCAGGTGATCATTGAGAAGAACCCCAAAAAAATTCCATTTTTACTCAATAACGATACCTACGATGTCATTCTACTGGATATGAATTTCAGTAAGGATATCACCAGCGGCAAAGAAGGTTTCTACTGGCTTAACCAAATTCTAGAGAAAGACCCTTCTGCTGTAGTTATTCTAATTACTGCTTATGGCGATGTAGAAATGGCCGTCAAAGCACTTAAAGAGGGTGCTACTGATTTCATTCTTAAGCCTTGGCAAAATGAAAAATTGCTGGCAACGATATCCACGGCTATCAAGCTCAAAAAATCATACCGTGAAGTTGATAAGTTGAAGAAGGCCAAAAAGCAATTGGAAGAAGATATCAATCAACCGTTTAAGGACATCATTGGCAATAGCAAGGCGATCAGAGAGGTCTTCAAGGTGATCGACAAGGTAGCAAAGACTGATGCAAATGTGTTGATCCTTGGAGAGAATGGTACAGGTAAAGAGTTGATAGCGCGCGCTATTCATCAGAGATCGCTGAGAAAAGACAACGTCTTTGTCAGTGTTGATATGGGCGCCATTACCGAAACACTTTTTGAAAGTGAGTTATTCGGACACAAAAAAGGTGCTTTTACGGATGCCAAAGAAGATCGGGCGGGACGCTTCGAGGTGGCGAACGGTGGAACCCTTTTCCTGGATGAGATTGGAAACCTTAGCATGCCTTTGCAATCCAAATTGCTGACCGTTCTACAGAAAAGAGAGGTAATACGCATAGGCACGAATCAGTCTGTTAGTGTGGACATCCGCTTGATTTGTGCTACCAACATGCTGGTCCATGAAATGGTGAAGGAAAACTCCTTTCGACAAGATCTTTTGTATAGAATCAACACGGTAGAAATACATTTGCCGCCACTGAGAGAGCGGCTTGAAGATATCCCCTTATTAGCTGATCATTTCCTTGGGCTGTATGCCAAAAAGTATAGAAAAGATATACTGAAGATTGACAGTGATGCTCTTAGCAGGTTACAGAAATACTCATGGCCTGGTAATATCAGAGAGCTTCAGCATGCTATCGAGCGCGCTATCATCATGAGCGATGGTGATAAACTAACACTGGAAGACTTCTTCTTTCTAACTAATCAAACGGATTCTAACGATATCTCTTCTGATAATTTCAACCTGGAAGAAGTAGAAAAGGCGGTGATCCAAAAGGCAGTGAACATGCATGCCGGCAATATTTCTAAAGCAGCCAAAGAACTAGGTTTGACGAGAGCTTCCCTGTACCGAAGGCTGGAGAAACATGGACTTTAGAGGTTCAAAAAGCTCCATTATCATTCGAGTGGTCGCTCTTACGGCCACCATTTTCGTTTTGGCATTTTTGGCCTATAATGATGGGTTTGCCATCAATCAACTGATCGTGCTCGGGCTAGTTGGCCTACAAGTCTTTTCTCTTATCAGGCATCTGGACCGTTCTAATCGCGAGATCATCACCTTTCTCAACTCTATAGAGTATGATGACCTGTCCTACTCCTACAAAGCCACAGGCTCCAACTCTTCTGTCGACAAGCTCAATCAGGAATTAAACAAAGTACTCGAAAGACTCAGAGACATCCGCAAAGACAAGGAGGCAGACTTCCAATACCTTAAGAACATCGTTCAGCATGTAGGTATCGGGCTTATCACTTTCGATAAAAATGGTACCATTCAGATTATGAATACGGCCGCTAAAAAGCTGCTTAAAATTGACCAGATAGAAAATGTAGATGAGCTTAAAACGCTCAGTGAACCTTTAGTAGAGATTTTTTCCAGGCTTATGACAGGAGGTCGTGATCTGGTGCGGTTGGAAGTAGGTGGAGAAATAGTGCAGTTAGCTGTTTATGCCATAGAGTTGACACTGAGAGGTGAGGAATACAAACTTGTTTCCCTTCAGAATATTCAGAGTGAATTGGAGGAAAAAGAAATGGAGGCGTGGCAGAACCTGGTAAGGGTACTTACTCATGAAATCATGAATTCAGTAACGCCTATTTCATCTTTGGCCACCACAGTAGAACAGGAACTAAGGCATCAACTTGAGGGAACGGAAGATTATAGTTTCTCGGATGAAGAAGTAGGAGATATCCATCTCGCGATCCAAACCATACAAAAAAGAAGTAAGGGGTTGATACGCTTCGTACAAGACTTTAGAAACCTCACTCACATTCCTAAGCCCAAGCTATCGGTAATTAATATACAGCAACTGTTCTCCGAGCTTTGTGTGTTACTAAAAAAGGAAATAGAAGCAAACAATATTCAATTGAAGGTGAATGTGGAGCCTTCCAATCTTTCTATAAACGCAGATAAGGAATTGATCGAGCAGGTGCTGATCAACCTAGTCAAAAATGCCACTCAGGCATTTGATGAGCAAACACTCAGATTGATTGAACTAACAGCTTATTATGGGGACAAGGGTCGTCCCATTATATCAGTTAAGGATAATGGCTCAGGAATCGAGGAAGAAGCATTAGATAAAATCTTCATCCCCTTTTTTACTACCAAAAAGAGTGGTTCCGGAATAGGCCTAAGTCTATCCCGTCAAATTATGCGCCAACACCAGGGGACACTTGGGGTTAAATCAAAAATTGACGAGGGTACGGAGTTCTTTTTGAAATTTTGAATTTATACTTAGTTAACCTGAGTTTCCAAATAGAACCAGCGGATTTTCGAGCAAAACATTAAAAAAACAGTCTTTTCGTTCTTTAGAGAACTCTTTTTGGCAAAATCTGTGACATAGAAGCGGCAACTAACCTTTAATTGAGAAAGATATCTCCGTTTAACTGCGATGGGATTGTTTTTTTATGTTTTGTTCCCTATTTATATAGAACTCACGTTAGTTATTATCCTAGATTTTATAGTTTTATGGCCGAATCTCGATCTACAACTTTACCCACCTGATATGGAAAATATCGACGGAGCCATTACCAAAATCCTTGTGGATAAGCTTGGTATAGCTGAAACAGAAGTAACACCTGATGCTAATTTTGTGAAGGATTTGGGTATCGATTCTCTGGATTATGCCGAACTGGTTATGGAGTTTGAACAAACCTTCAGCATTAGAATTCCTGACGAAGATGCTGAAAAACTTAAAACCATAAGCGATGCAGTAAACTACATCGGTAAAAAGAAATCCGAATAGACTGCTAAAGTACTATACTCAGTGTGCGGTCTCTCACTTCCCTGACTGCTTCACTTTCAATATTTCATTGATATGCCGTATCCAATAAGCGTAGCGTTGTAAAGTATACTTAGAGTGCATGACTAATGATGCAGAGATAATCAATGAGCGAAAAACCTCTTAAATATCTTTTCATAGTCCAGGGTGAGGGTAGAGGTCACATGACGCAGGCCATTTCGCTTTACAACATACTTAACAAAAACGGTCATGAAGTCAGTTGTGTGATCGTAGGTAAAAGTAAAAGACGAGAGATCCCCAGCTTTTTTACTGAGAAAATCCAGTCCGAGATATATGGTGTGCAAAGCCCCAATTTCAAAACGGATAAGAACAACAAATCTATCAATCTCACGGCCACCATTTTTTACGGCATAGCCAATCTACATGTTTACATCAAAAGCCTTAACCTCATTGCAAAGAAGGTCAAAGAGCATAAGCCTGATGTAATTATCAACTTCTATGACTTTCTGGGAGGGTTGTATTCCTTTTTCTACCGTCCAAAGTCACGTTTTGTATGCATCGGTCATCAATACCTCGCAAAACACCCCGATTTTATTTTTGCCAAGGGTAGAATGCTAGATAAACCACTATTTCGCTTCAATAACTTTCTCACTTCCCTAGGAGCAGATAGAAGATTGGCGCTTTCCTTTTGTAAGTATCCTGAGCGAGCACTAAAAAGAACCAGGGTAACACCTCCCTTATTGAGAAAAGAGCTTTTCGATCTTCAGGCTGAAGATCATTCTTATATCTTAGGTTACATGGTCAATAGCGGATATGGGGAGGAGATTATGCGCTGGCATGAGAAGAACAGTCATATCAAATTACACTGCTTCTGGGATAAACCTGAGGCTCCTGAAACGCTGGAAGTATCGAAAAACCTTACATTTCACAGAATTAATGACCGGAAGTTCCTCGATTACATGAGTCGCTGTTCTGGTTATGTAAGCACTGCCGGTTTCGAATCAATCTGTGAAGCTTTTTATTTGGCTAAGCCTGTCTTAATGGTACCTGTTGACGGGCAATATGAACAAGCTTGTAATGCCATTGACGCTAAAAACGCCGGCATAGGGATTTTTGACAATGAGTTCGATATCAGTAAACTGGTCGAATACCTGCCTTCACATGAATCCCATACCGAAGAATTTAAAAGTTGGCTCGAGGTGTGTGAGCCAATGTACATAGAAGAACTAACTCAGTGGAATAAATAATGCTGTGGTCAACTCAAAGCTCGATACCCTAAAGGGATTAGGCTTTGACAGCATAAAGTGCATCTTCAATTTGCTCTTGGAAGCTTTTGCAGCAAGCGTGGATACGAGTCTTTACGGATGATATCTTGCTCTTATCTACCGTCACCACCACTTCGCTGTGGTCATGTCCGTGAGGGCACTCTAAGCCCGCCAAATCTTGTCTGATGCTTTCAGCCAAAGCTTCAGCAATTGCTGCTTCTGCCTCATTTGTCTTCACTACTTCTAGTCGTATCCTTACCATTGCTATTTTCTTTTGTTCTTAGATTAGGTTTGTTTCGAAAAGTTTAAATTCAATAAAAAAATATTGTTGTTGTTAAGTTCCTTATTAGCTTTTAATCATACTTGTTGTCAACACAGGGTAATGTAAGTTTTCAATGGAGATCAGCATAAGTATGTTGCTAATAATCCACAATACTAAAAACAATACTTCTGAGAAGTACTATTTTAAAGACCCTATTTAACGTCGATTAATCCCTTTTAATATGCGTTACCGGTAAAAATTAAGAACTTGGCTCTCCTATTAATAATCATATAACGCTTTGAGTAACCCAGTTTCCATCGGTACAAAATTCGTGCCCTAAAGGCAATCTTCTAAAAAATGCTTCGTCAGTGTGCAAGTACTGACACCCGAAAAGATAACACTATTTTAAATTTATAGTAATATCTGATTAACTACAAAGCTATCTGAGAATAATTAGTAGTACTGACCTTTGAGTGTCATTTAATAGTTATCCAAATGACATTACGGATTCAGTCGACACAATAAGGCTAGAATTCCGCACTACCTGGAGTTCGAGGAAAAGGTATCACGTCCCTGATGTTGTTCATACCAGTGATAAATTGCATCATCCTTTCAAAGCCGAGGCCAAATCCACTATGTGGTGCCGATCCGAATTGCCTGAGTTCTAAATACCACCAAAGTTCACTTTCCGGCACACCCATTTCTTTCATACGTGATGTCAGTTCGTCGTATCGCTCCTCTCTCTGCGAACCGCCTATGATCTCACCGATACCCGGGAAGAGCACATCCATAGCGGCTACCGTCTTGTCATCCTCATTGAGGCGCATGTAAAATGCTTTGATGTCTTTGGGGTAGTTGTATAGAATGACCGGTTTCTTGAAGTGCTTTTCTACCAAGAAACGTTCGTGCTCAGATTGAAGGTCAGCTCCCCATTCTTCAATGAGATAGGCAAACTTCTTCTTCTTGTTAGGCTTCGAGTTTCTTAAAATATCGACTGCCTCTGTATAGGTAACTCTGACGAAGTCGTTATCCAGAACGAACTGAAGCTTTTCGAGTAAGGATAACTCACTTCTTTCTTGTTGAGGTTTGGTCTTTTCCTCATCTAGCAAACGCTTTTCCAGAAAAGCCAGGTCTTCTCGGCAATTGTCTAATGCATATTTAACCAGGTATTTCAGAAACTCCTCGGACAGATCCATGTTGTCATTCAGATCATAGAAAGCCATTTCCGGCTCAATCATCCAGAACTCAGCCAAGTGCCTTGTAGTATTGGAGTTTTCCGCTCTGAATGTAGGGCCAAAAGTATAAATCTCACTCAGTGCCAACGCCGCGGTCTCCCCTTCAAGCTGACCTGATACTGTCAGATTGGCTTCCTTTTTAAAGAAGTCTTCTGAATAATCTACCTGGCCTTCCGACGTTTTGGGTACATCATTTAAATCTAGTGCAGTGACGTGAAAGGTTTCTCCGGCACCCTCAGCATCAGATCCGGTAATGATCGGAGTATGAATGTTGTAAAAACCCTTATCGTTAAAGAATTTGTGTACCGCAAAAATCATAGCGTGCCTGATCCTGTAAACCGCGCTGAAAGTATTGGTGCGCGCTCTTAGATGCGCTTTATTTCTCAAAAACTCTAAAGTGTGCCGCTTAGGTTGAAGTGGGTAAGCAGATAAATCAGCAAGCCCTAGTACTTCTAAATTACTGACGACAATCTCTACATCTTGTCCCTTACCCTGCGATTCGATCAATTCTCCTTCTAAACTCACACACGCACCAACTGTTATCTTCTTTAGTAGTGCTTCTTCTGTATTTTCAAAGTCGACTACGGCCTGAATGTTATTGATAGTAGAACCATCGTTAATGGCAATAAAAGTGTTGTTTCTAAAGCTTCTCACCCAGCCCTTCACGAGCACTTGTGAACCTATCTTCTGCTCCGCGAGAATTTCTTTGATTTTTGTTCTTGTGGACATTTTTTTGGCCTTAAAATTGATGGGCAAAAAAACGATAATTTGCCCTTTTTATCAAAGTTATAGTCAAAATATGATAAATTTGAAAAGAGGGTATAGTCTACACTAGGCGTGTTATAGATGCAAAAACTTAACCTTACACAAACATTAAGTCAGAAGTTATCTCCACAGCAGATACAATTCATCAAGCTGCTCCAAATTCCTACTGCGGAATTAGAGACTAGAATTGAAGAAGAGCTTGAAGTAAACCCTGCTCTGGAAGAGGGGAAGGAACAGGCTGAAGATTCTGATTCAGATTCATTTGATGAAACGTCATCTGAATCCAGTGAAGAACTGGACATTGATGATTACCTGCGTGATGATGACTTTAGTGGCTATAAAATGCAGGGTGACGGTGACAATGGCGAAGACCGAGACATGCCAATACCCATGCATACCACGCTCAATGAGCAACTCATGACTCAATTGGGGTACTTGCGTCTTGATGACCGTTTATTCGCTATTGGCAAGCAACTGGTCGGTAGCATAGAAGGAGATGGCTATATCCGGCGTGACATAGATTCTATCATCAATGATTTGGCCTTCGCACAGAACATCGAGACGGACGCTGATGAGATAGAAGAATTGCTCAGAAGGATACAAACCTTTGATCCACCGGGAATCGCGGCCAGAAATCTTCAGGAGTGTTTACTACTCCAATTAGAAAGAATGGATGATCACAATGTAGATGTGGTGGTAGCGCGTAGAATCATTGAGAGTTGCTATGATGAGTTTACCAAAAAGCATTACAGCAAGATCATGAAGAAGTTGGACATTGAGGACGAGGATTTTGTAAAGGATGCTATAGAGCTAATCAGAAAGCTAAACCCAAAACCAGGTGGAGGTAGTTCCAATTTAGTTAGGACCCAATATTTGATTCCTGATTTTATCTTGGTCAATAATGATGGCAAGTTAGAGCTGTCCTTAAATTCTAGAAACGCACCTGAGTTGAAAATAAGCCGATCATACTCTGAGATGTTCAAGGCTTATGATAAAAGTGATAAGAAAGATAAAAAGCTGAAAGAGACCGTATCGTTTGTCAAGCAAAAGCTAGATTCGGCGAAGTGGTTCATAGATGCCATACGACAGCGGCAACATACCCTACTAAATACTATGAGGGCCATAGTTGACTTCCAATATGACTATTTTCTTGAGGGGGACGAAACCAAGCTAAGGCCTATGATTCTCAAGGACATAGCCAATATTATTAGCATGGATATCTCCACTGTATCTAGGGTAGCTAACAGTAAAAGTGTGCAAACCGACTTCGGTATTTTTCCACTTAAATACTTCTTCTCGGAAGGTATCGCTACCGAATCTGGTGAGGATGTAAGTAGCAGGGAAGTGAAGCATACCCTTAAAACGGTAATCGAAGAGGAAGACAAGAAAAAGCCGCTTTCAGACGATAAACTTGAAAAAATTCTAAAGGCCAAAGGATACAATATCGCGAGAAGAACCGTAGCTAAATACAGAGAGCAACTCGGCATTCCCGTTGCCCGTCTCAGAAAGGAATTATAATAGTGATCCGACTCCTGGCCAACACCCTATCAGTGGTTTTCCACCCACTGCTGATGACTTCGCTTTTATTCGTTGTCCTCTTCTTTTTTGAGCCACTGGTGATAGAGCAAATTACCGGTAATTTCGATACTTACCTGCTCATTATTGTCATAATGACTTATGTTTTGCCTTTGATATCGATGCTTATTATGAAGTTGACTACCATGATCCCCAACTTCCAAATGACCGATCGCCGTGAAAGGATTTACCCATATATCTTTACTATAACTTATTATATAGCAGCCACTTACTTTTTCAACAATATTCTTTCTGACAACAACGTCAATATCATTTTACTCATGTCGACCGTTTCTTTGTGCGTGGCATTTGTGGTTAACTTTTACTTTAAGATCAGCATACATAGTATTGCTATTTGTGGTGTTTTGGGTTTCATGTCTGGATTGGCAGCCCGCACCTCTGATATTTTATTAATATACCCCATAGCCGGATTAGTTGTTTTGGCCGGAGCGCTAATGTCTTCAAGGTTATTACTGAATGCTCATAACACCAAGGAAGTTTATGCTGGCGCCCTCTTGGGGTTATTTGCTGGCTTCACATCATCTGTATTTCTGAATTGAATTGGTCTTCCTACCTCTCATTTATTCAATAGAATTACGCCGATAATATTATATTCGAGAATCAAAACCCATGTTCCATCTTAACATCAAACGAACCCATGTTCGAGCACCTAAAATATGAAGTAAGTGAAGGTGTAGCTACCATCACACTTAATCGCCCCGACGTTTATAATGCATTAAATGATAAAATCACTTTTGAGCTACAAGATGCTTTTAAAAGCGTTAGTAAAGATGCCAGTGTTCGAGTAGTTGTATTGACTGGAGAAGGCAAGGCATTTTGTTCAGGGCAAGACCTGAAAGCTTCGCAGACGCAAGAAAAGCGTTCATTCATTGATTCTCTGCACAAACGTTATAATCCTATCATTAGAGCAATTCGTAACCTTCCCAAACCTGTGATATGCCGTTTGAATGGTGTAGCGGCAGGGGCTGGTTGTTCATTTGCTTTAGCTTGTGATATCATAGTGGCCTCGGAACAAGCTTCTTTGATCGAGGTATTTGTAAATATTGGGCTGGTTTTGGATTCGGGTTCTTCCTATTTCTTACCAAGGTTAGTAGGATCTGCCAAAGCTTTTGAACTCAGCACTATGGGAAATAAAGTAAGTGGTAAAGAGGCATTAGAGATGGGTTTGGTAAACAAAACAGTTCCTGCGGAAGAGCTGGATGAAGCGGTGAAAGTGTACACCGATTACTACGCCAATGCGCCAACCAAAGCTATCGGTCTAATGAAGAAAATGCTCAACAAATCAGGTAACGCATCACTCGATGAAATGCTGGATTATGAAGCATATTGCCAGGAAATAGCGGGCAATAGTGAGGATTACCAAGAAGGTGTCGCTGCTTTTCTGGAAAAAAGAAAACCGGTTTACAAAGGAAAGTAGGTCTTAGTCGATCTACCTTTCTATTCGCTTGTTAGAATCCAGTAACTGAGATACCGACCGTTATTCCAGATGGATTAGCATCTATCGGGCCTTGGCCTTCCTGAAAGAGTGTTGATAAGTTGTAATAACTGAAGAAATTAAAGCTACCAACACCGATACGGCCATATACTCCATAACGGAATCGGCTGACGTTGAAGTCATTTTTGTCTTTCAGTTTATTATTGTTGTCGTCAGCTCTGTATTTGATCTTGGTTTTGCTATCAAATAATATCCCTACTCTTCCTCCGACTGCTATTCTAAAACTTCTTTTAGGATCATCTTGATCTGTATGAAAGCGGAACTCTATGGGAATATCTAAGTAGTTAGTGACAAGCATCGACTTGTTCACCTTAGTTGTATTGTCGGGTAGTACATCTCCTAATGAGACTATGTCAACCACACGATCTCCACTTGAATTATTGCTACCAATTACTGTCTCATCCCTTTCGAACTTGTACCGGTCAAGACCCAAACCAAATCCAGGGTGAAATGAGAATTTGGACTTACCCAGTGGAATGTCGTATTGATAATAGAAGTTAATCGTTCTTGAGCCAATAGCGCTGAAAAGATCTAACGTATCGATTGAATTGGTCAAAAAATTAAATCCGAAGTCTATGAGGAGTGTTCCCGGAATATCAGGTCGGGCAAAACTTTTTGTGGTCTGACTGAAGCCTTGCCTAGAAACAGGTTTAGGGTCTTTACCGCCGCCCCCATTAGTAGCGTAGCCTGAATTAATGATAAGTGTAAAAACAAAAAAAACTATAAACTTCTTCATAGTTGATTAACAGAATGCCCCTTGTTTTATTGTAGCTGGCAAATATAAGTTTTTTTAAAGAAGTATGAACTGCAATGCCTTTTTTTCAGATGAATAATTATTTACATTTGCACTCCAATTTTGGATGGACTCGTAGCTTAACTGGATAGAGCACCTGGTTACGGCCCAGGAGGTTGGGGGTTCGACTCCCTCCGAGTTCACAGAAAGGTGAGACTAGATACAGTTTCACCTTTTTTCTTTCCCTACCATTCTCCCAAAAAATCATTTCCTAACGACAAAATACGGTGTTATCCCTGACACATTAGTGTATCAGCATCTGGTAGATTCGTAACTTTCCTATAAAGATTACGTTTAGGATTTTTATATTTTAATTACAATTAGATTTAAATCAATCAGATGGGTAAATACTCGATCGGAGAGTTCGAAGAAGTAGTACTTCTAACAGTGGCTATTCTCTATGAAAATGCTTATGGAATCACCATTAAGGAAGATATAGAAACCAGATTAAAACGTAAGGTCAGTGTCGGCGCCATGCGAACGGCGCTGAACCGGTTAGAGAAAAAAGGCTTCCTTAAATCAGAGTTTGGAGAAGCCACAGCTGTAAGAGGCGGAAAACGAAAACGCTACTTCAAAGTGACCAAATCTGGAAAAGAAGCGCTCGAAGAGGTCATGGAAGCACGAAAACAACTATGGGATGCGATTCCAGCCGTTGCCTTTGACTTCAAGTTCGGATGAGCCTTCAAAGCACACCACCAAAAATCCCGTTGCGGTTTTTGAGATGGTTTTGCCATCCCGATTTATTAGAAGATGTAGAGGGCGATTTGGCAGAACTATTCGATAGCAGATTGGAGAAAAGCCGATTTAAGGCCAAGATGCTTTTTGTTCTGGACGTCCTGCTCTTATTCCGCATCGGCATTATCAAAAATTTCAAACCTTTCAATTCAGTAATTAACTACGCCATGATATCCAACTTCTTAAAAATTGCCCGAAGAAATGCGCTCAGGTATAAGGGTAACACTATCCTTAATTTGCTCGGACTGATAATCGGCATTTCATCTAGTTTACTTATTACTCTATTGGTATATGATGAGGTGAGCGTCGATAAGTTCCATACTAATGGCAATCAGATCTATCAGCTTTTTAGAAACATGAGGCAATCTGAGAGCGCAGTAGTTACCACTGAATCAATACCAAAACCTGCGGCAGATCTCATGGCAGCTGAGTATCCTGAGGTGGATGAAATAGCGTTAGTAAGTTGGCGTATGGACCGCACCTTAGGCGCTGGCGATGATAATGTGACACTGGAAGGTCGGTTTGTTTCACCCGAGTTCCTAAATATGTTCACCTTCCCATTAATTATAGGAGACAAAAACACTGCATTAAATGATCTGGGTGCCATTGTGATTTCGAAAAGCACAGCGCTAAGCCAGTTTGGGGAAGATTGGCCATCTACAGCCTTAGGTGCTTCAATTCGGTTGGATAATCAATATGAAGTGAAGGTTACCGGAGTTTTTGAAGATCCGGGTTCAAATTCTTCATTAGATTTTGACTGGCTCATGCCTGCGGATCAATTCATCAACAACAATCAATGGATGAATGACTGGGGCAATGGCAGTTTCCGCGTCTATTTTACCACTGAGACACCTGAAAAAGCTAAAGCGGTTGGTGATCGGATTTTGGATGAAATTACCAATCACACCGTCGGCGCGGATAATGCTGGCATGGAACAATTGATAGTACACAAGTTTCAGGATTATTACCTGTATTCTAACTTTGACAATGGTGCAGTCAATGGCGGGCGTATTGATTACATCCGTATTCTAACGGTAGTGGCTATTTTTATATTGGTGATCGCGTGTATCAATTTTATGAACCTCACTACCGCCCGGTCAGAACGAAGAACTAAAGAGGTGGGTATAAGAAAGGTCATGGGTGCCCAACGCTTTTCTTTGTCCATTCAGTTTTTCCTGGAAGCTATAGTCTTCTCCACCTTTGCTACGCTAGTGGCAGTGGTCGTCGCTCATTTACTCCTCCCCTTTTTCAACCACCTGATTGAAAAGAACCTATTTATCCCTTTTGGTGAACCAATCACCTGGATATTCCTCATCGGAACTGCAGTTATTGTAGGGCTACTTTCAGGGAGCTATCCTGCACTGCTGTTGTCAGCCATGAATATCATTCAATCGCTTAAAGGGAAAGTTAAGAAATCGGTCAGTGCGCTATTCATGCGACGCGGATTGGTCATTTTTCAATTCGGCATTTCCACCTTTTTAATTATAGGTACTTTGGTAATCTCCCAGCAGCTTCGGTATATGCTCAACAAAGACATTGGCCTGGACAAGGAAAACTTACTAGCCTTGAGGATAGCTACTGAAGAAACAGAAAAACTTGATGCGTACAAGACTGAGCTTCTCAAATCAACGCATATCAAATCAGTCTCTCGTAATTCTGGCAATCCAATCTCTTATGGCAGGTCTACAAGCTCTGCTAACTGGGAAGGCAAAGACCCTAACACAGGCTATGAAGTAAATGTCATGATCACAGACGTAGATTTCATTGAGACCATGGGTATGGAAATGCTGAAAGGCAGAGGATTCGACAACCAATTCAACGACTCTACTAATTTTATCATCAATCAAGTAGCCGCCGATATAATGGGATTCGATGATCCAATAGGTAAAGACCTATCATTTTGGGGTATCAATGGCGAAATCATCGGCGTAGTCAAAAACTTTCACATGCTGGATATGCATGAGGCCATAGCACCGCTGATCATTACGTGTATAGATCCCAGTCAGTCTTTTGTAGTGATGGTTAGAACGGAAGAAGATATTGTCCAGGCCATTGAGGCCATAGATGATGTTACAAAAGCCACTTTCCCTGAAACGAATTATGAGTATGAGTTCGTGGACACGATTCTAGAAGACAGTTATCAGGTGGAGATAATGGTAAATACCTTGGTCAATATTCTGGCCGGCATTTCAATATTTATTTCCTGCCTGGGCTTATTTGGGCTTTCCTCCTATACCGCAGAGCAACGCTCTAAAGAGGTCGGCATACGCAAAGTTCAGGGAGCGCGAGTATCTCAAATTGTATTCTTACTTTCCAGAGAATACGCAAAGCTTATCGTTATAGCATGTATCATAGCCATTCCGTTTGCTTACTATGTTATGCAGGATTATCTCAGCAATTTTGTTTACCGCACACTCTTGAAACCGGATGTATTCATTTATGCTGGATTGATCAGCATAGTTGTGGGGGCTTGTGCTATCAGCATCAAACTTTATAATGCAGCGGTATCAAACCCAGTGAAATCACTGAGACAGGAATGAACGCTTAGCAACAACGGAATAACATCAATGCACAAAATAGCTTTTGTGTTCAACCGCAGCCTGTAATAGGCCTTTGGCTAATGGGTATGTCATATTTCGTCGCTGTGTCAATTGAGGGGAGAATAGTGTCGCCAGATAGAAATCATTCTCTATGAATTCAATAATCTTGGTGGTTCCTTCTTCATCTTCACCCGAATACACAAAGTTGTAGCTGAAAAGCTCATTAAGCTTTTCTTCATTCATTTTGAATTGAAGGCGCACTGCTTCGGATACTTCATCATGTGTGTAACAATCGAAAGCCGACGTATTGGGTTTAATAATTAAATCAACATGGTCTGTCTCTTCATCTGATACGGTGACATACTTTCGGTACTCTCTTGGATCTTCGTCCAGTACATTTTTCGCAAACTCCCATACTATGTATTTGCTACCCAGGCAGGTAGCAAGCAGAGGGAAATTGTTGATTCGCGCAAACTTTATGGCTTCAAAAACACCGTTGTCGTTTTTGAAAGGTCCTGAACCAACCCAAAAGGCATCGAATGAGCTCATGTCATCTGGGCTCAACCTTTGGAATGCATCAGAATCAAGTCGGTCATACTGACAATCCAATTTTAGTTTTCTGGCTGTCTGTTGCAAAACCTGCTCTTCCAAGTTGTCTACACTCACATTATCGCCGATAAGTGCAATTTTAATTTTGGATGTCATTGTGAGAAATTTCTACAATTTAAAAAATTATTTTTTATATAAAAAAATTTATATAAAATTAATATCTAGTTAAAAAAATGATAATCAACGGGTTAACTCAGCCAACAAGTTACACCCCTCTATTATCTTATACTTCAACGTTATTGCTATGTTTACCTTTTTCCAATTTTTTTTTCCTAACCTCCCATAATCTGTTATATTTGTCATCCTCTTTTTGGAAAAGTAAAAATGTAATGCGTAACATCTCAAAGGCTGAAAGCTTGGAGTTAACTAACAGCAAATCATTTCAAAAGGTTATCAGCGCAATAAAGCATGCTTTTCCTGAATACAATCAGTCAACAGCGAAGTCTGACGACACCCCTCAAAATTCTAGCGAATCGGTTAAAACATCCTTAGCCATAGCATATGCTAACTTGCTTCAATACGATCCGGAAATGGTTACTTTCAAGCACTTATCTATGCTTTACAAAAACTTCACTTTGCTAGAAATAGGAGAGCTTACCAGATTCATTTTGAATCTATTTGACAAGATGAGCTTCTACGAGGAGATTAATGATAAGATTGTATCATTGCAGCAATAGACTGAAGATTTTCTACCTGCTTATTTTTCAGAATGATTCACTTCTAGTTTGAATCCGACGCCATGATAGTTGACTATCTCTACACTAGGATCATCCTTCAAATACTTTCTAAGCTTTGAAATAAATACATCCAAACTCCGTCCTAGAAAATAGTCATCCTCTCCCCACACAGTTTTGAGTATAAACTCTCTCTTTAATATTTCTGTATTTCTTTCACAGAAGACACAAAGTATATCAGCCTCTTTTTGGGTCAGTGCCCTTTCGGTCCCTTCCCTTGAAAGCAAAAGTTTGGAGGGGTTAAAATGATAACTTCCTATAGCATGAATGGTAGGGATATCGGCTTGGCTATTCGACGCATGTGATCTGGTCCTTTTCAAAAAGACTTCTATCCGTAGTATAAGCTCCTCAATACTGAATGGTTTGGTGATATAATCATCACCGCCAACTCTAAACCCGTTGAGTCTATCTTCTTGCATGGACTTGGCCGTGAGAAAAAGTATAGGCACCATCTCATCTTTATTTCTAATATCCTCTGCTAGTGAAAAGCCATCCTTTTGAGGCATCATCACATCCAATATGCATAGATCATAGCTAGCTTTATTGAAAGCTTCCAGACCTTTCAGTCCATCTGTGGTTAAGGTAATATCATACCCTTTCACCTGCAGGTTGTCCTTGATGACAAAACCCAGGTTAGCATCATCTTCAACTAAAAGTATTTTAACTGACTGGTCCATTATGCACTAGGTAGATAAATTTGAAATTCACTGCCTTGTCCTTCTTCGCTTTCAAGCCGCACCTCGCCGCCATGCGACTTCACCATTAGGCTGACATAATTAAGACCTAACCCAAAGCCTTTCACATCGTGAATATTGCCCGTTGGAACCCGATAGAATTTGTCAAAAACCTTTTTTTGATATTCGGGTGCAATTCCAATACCATTGTCTTTAATAGAAATGACAACACCATTTCGTTCATTTTTAGTCTGAATAGCAATAAAGGGTGCGTCTTTGCAATACTTGACAGCGTTATCTAACAAATTATAGATCATATTCGTCGTATGCAGCTTATCGGCTTTGATTTCAGCGTTTGAAGCATTCAGATCACAGGTTATCTTACCCGACCTTTCTTCCAGCGTTAGCGTCACATTGTCAATCGCCTTCTGGATAATTTCATGCATGTCAATGACCTCTTTCTTCAAGTTCACTTCTTCTTTATCGAGGGTAGCCATTTGTAGTACTCTTTCCACCTGTTTCTTCAACCGTTGGCTTTCATCTTGAATAATGGTGGCATAGTTCAATAATCTTTCAGGTGTTTTGACGATGGCCGGATTCTTCAGCACTTCAGAAGAAATGGCGATGGTAGAAATGGGTGTCTTGAATTCATGGGTCATATTATTGATAAAATCCTTCTGTACTTCCGACAGTCTTTTCTGCTTTAGAATGACGAAAAGCGCATAAGCAAAGAAGATAATCACCAAAAGCAAAACAGCTGAGGAAAAAACCCAAATACCCATTCTATTGATGAGATTGGCTTCCTTGGCTGGAAACTGGACGCCGAAATAATAGCTTTGCTTTTCCCATTTAGGTAGAATTGCTTGTTCTTTGCCCTTTGAGCCGGTTTCGGTCAGGGCAACGTAATTGCCGTAGACCATCTGATCACTTTCACAATTATAAATGCCATATTCGAAGTCGAAGTCAATACTTTTCTTTTCAAATTCTGACTTCAATAAAAACTCCAAGAGGTTGGCATCTATCTCATCGTTTACCATGACGACATAGTAGTTAGATGATAATTGCTTGACCGGGTTATTGAATGGTACAGGAGTGTGCTTGAGTTCGAAAAACTTATTGGCTACATTGAACAGCGCCACATTAACATCCCTATCGAATTGATTTTCTCTCATGCCGAAAGCCCTTCTCACCCAATAGATCTGTGTGATTGTAATGCCTATGATGGAAAGTGTGGCTAATACTATGATTAATCTGAAAGTACTCCGCTTCATCTACTGTATTCCCTTCTGACTGTATTGGAAGCTAAAAATAGACAGAAAACGGCTATCGTTCCCATCTTTAACATCTCATTAACAATTATTAGGAATTCATTAACAGCCTTTTGAGATCAAGGTGGCGATGTTTGTATCGTTCCATGGAGCTAAATCTTTCTTTCAATTTAAAAATGAAACACTATGAAAAAGATAATGCTATTTATCATTCTGATCTCCGCCGTTACCACGCTTCGTGGTCAGGAAATCGCTATGCTTGCCTCTACCAAGGCTTTAGAAACCACTTATAGTTCTGCAATCACCTGGACAGAAGGTAAAACTTTCGATTTTGGAAAAATCGTCCAAAATCAACCTGTCTCTAGAATTTTTAAATTCAAGAATACCAGCGACACCCCACTACTTGTTTTAAAAGCACAGGGGTCTTGCGGGTGTACCGTTACAGAATATTCAAGTGATATGATTGCACCTGGTGAGGTTGGTTTCGTCAAAGCTACGTTCAACGCAGCCAAAGCAGGCGCCTTTCATAAAACGGTAACTGTCACTACAAATCTAGAAGATGAGCAGATCAAGCTTGAGATTTTTGGTGAAGTAGTCACAGACTAATATTGTCTATGTGGAATGCAGTATGAAACTGTATTCCACTTCTACATCCACTTGTCTATCGCTACTTCTCCATAAGATTGTTTGTATATTGAGTTCGAAATTTTAATTAGCTCAATATGATTGTCGATTTACGTAGCGATACTGTTACAAAGCCTACCCATGGTATGCTTGAAGCCATGATGAATGCACAGGTAGGTGATGATGTCTTTAATGAAGATCCTACGATCAAGGCTTTAGAAGAGAAGTGCGCTGCTATATTCGGTATGGATGAAGGCCTGTTCTGCCCTTCTGGCACCATGACCAACCAAATTGCTGTCAACATACTTACTCAGCCTTACGACGAAATAATATGCTACAGCGGTGCTCATATTTATAAATACGAAGGTGGAGGTGCGCCCGGAAACAGTGGCGTTTCCTTTAAGCTTTTAGACGGGAATAGAGGAATTCTCAATGCTGAGGAAATACTATCTGGCATCAACCCAGACGACGTTCACTTTCCAACTACTTCTGTCGTGGGATTAGAAAATACAGTAAACAAAGGCGGTGGTTGTTTCTATACAATGGATCAAATAGCGGTTATTGCCTCAGCTTGCAAAGAAAATGGCCTCAGCCTCCACCTGGATGGTGCCAGGGTTTTCAATGCACTTGCTGAGAGCAACGAAGACCCTTCGCTATATGGGCAATATTTTGATACCATTTCTGTATGCCTATCTAAAGGATTGGGTGCACCAGTTGGTTCAGTGCTGCTTTTTAAAAATAGTCTCTCCAGAAAAGCCAGGAGAATGAGAAAAGTTTTTGGCGGTGGTATGCGTCAGGCTGGCTATCTGGCAGCAGCGGGCATTTACGCCCTTGACAATCACGTTGAGCGTTTGGCAGAAGATCATAGCAGGGCACGTGTTTTGGGCAAGGCGATTAATGATTTAGAGTTCGTAAACAGCGTACTACCAGTCGATACCAACATTGTAATTTTTGAATTAAGTGAAGGATTGACCTCGAATGCCTTTATTGAGGCATTAGATAGTTATAATGTGAAAGCGGTACCTTTTGGCCCAAAAGAAGTACGATTTGTTACCCACCTTGAAATAGACGATGATCAACTCAATTCAACCATAGACTTGCTTAAGTCATCGGAATTTAAAGATCACCTTTTGCTCACTAAATAAACTCCGAGCATTATCAACAGTGAATAAACTACTTCTTCTATTTCGAGTGAATCCTTACCTAAGGCAATGGCTATAATTGACGCCAACACTGGCTGCAAATACACATACATCCCAACTGTGGATGATTCTACATACTTCAGCGACCAAACATTTAGCAAGTAAACTAGTACGGTCACTCCTATAATCACGAAAATTATACTGAACCAAGCTATCAGCGGCAGATTGCCCCAATCCACTACTATGGCTTCTTGAATACCGAATGGGAAGGCAATAACTGCCCCAAAGAGGAAAACCCATTTGATCACAGTCAAGGCTTGATACTTACCCATCAGTGGTTTTACCATCACCAGGTAAAACGCATAGGAAACGCCGTTAACAGCAACTAATAAGTCACCTAAGAAGGTGCCCTTTGAAATGGAAACGCCATCTTTGGTCACCAAAAGGTAAGCCCCAACTGCTCCCAAAATCACTCCTAACACTTTGATTCGATTCAGCCTTTCCTTACCTAGAAAATAGGCTACAACTAAAACAGTGATGGGAACCGCCGTAATTAGAATAGAAGCATTAATGGGTGTGGTAATACTCAAGCCTTTAAAAAAAAGCAATTGATTCATGGCTACTCCAAAAAGCCCACACTTGGCCAGCAGCCAAAAGTCCCGCCTGTTTTTGATTGGCTCTTGTTTACCAAAAGCATGAAGTATCCAAAAAATAGCAGTCGATGATACTATCCTCACTATTATAAAGCCAAAGGCCTGAATATGCTCCGGCATGGCATATTTCGCGACGGAATAGTTGGCACTGTAGAACAGCGCTACTGTGAATAATGCACCATGTACCTTTGTTTTTGACACGCCCAAAGGTATCCAAAGGATCAAGATTATCTCGTCAAATTGATAGGATTATTCCAACCGAATCTGATCGTCAAATTTGTAAATTGCATGAATGTTTGAAACCAATCAACCTCTGGCAGAAAGACTCCGGCCTTCATCCCTAGAAGAGCTCATTGGGCAAGAACACCTAACAGGAGAGCATAGCATATTAAGGCGGGCTATCAATTCCGGCAACATACCCTCCATGATATTATGGGGTCCTCCGGGTGTCGGCAAAACTACCATCGCTAATATTATCGCCAATTCTATTAAGGCACCCTTTCATATCTTAAGTGCCATTAATGCCGGAGTTAAAGATGTCAGGGAGGTAATTGACAAAGCCAAAAGGCAATCCAAAGCCGTTCTATTCATAGATGAAATCCATAGATTCAATAAATCACAGCAGGATGCATTACTGGGTGCGGTAGAAAAAGGGACTATCACTTTAATTGGCGCTACTACAGAAAACCCGGCCTTCGAGGTCAACTCTGCATTGCTCTCGAGATGTCAGATCTATACCCTAAAGTCACTTGATGAAGATCAAATGATTGAGTTAATTGAGAGTGCCCTTCTCAAGGATGATAAGCTCAAGAAAAAAACGGTTACTATCAAAGAACAAAAGGCATTGCTCAACATTGCCGGAGGTGACGCTCGCAAATTGCTGAATTTGGTAGAAGTAATCATTGACTCTTCCGAGTCAGATGATGTTGAAATCACAGATGAGCTAGTGGTTGAAGTGGCGCAGCAAAGAGTAGCGATTTACGATAAAACCGGAGATCAGCACTACGATATCATTTCAGCATTTATCAAATCCATGAGAGGTAGTGATCCTAATGCGGCAGTTTATTATCTGGCTAGAATGATAGAAGGTGGAGAAGATGTTAAGTTTATCGCGAGAAGAATGGTGATTCTAGCGTCAGAGGACATTGGGAACGCCAATCCGACTGCGCTTGTCATAGCCACAAGTACATTTCAAGCAGTAAATGTAATAGGATATCCAGAGGCAGAGATCATTCTTTCCCAATGCGCTACTTATCTCGCTTGCTCTCCAAAAAGCAATGCCAGTTATAAGGCCATTAAAGAGGCAAGAGCATTGGTAAGAGATACCGGAGATCTGTCAGTACCTATGGGATTCAGAAAAGTGCCAAACCAAGTGAAGAAACAGACAGAATACGAAAAATATAAGTACAGCCAAGATTATCCAGGCAACTTCGTTCATCAAGAATATTTACCTGATAAAATCAGTGGCACGAAGCTTTTTGAGCCAGGCAGCAATCCCAGAGAAGAGGAAATGCGGAAGAGGCTAAGAACGCTATGGAAAGAAAAATATGGCTACTGAGCCCTTAAGTCATCCCTAAAGCAGGTCCTTCTGCTTAATTTCAGATAACAACTCTTGTTTATCGACCGGAACCACTCCTTGATGTTGACATACCAGACCACCGCCAAGATTAGAGAACTCCGCTACCAAATTAGCAGGTAGGCCAAGCGCTACAGCCAAACCGGCAATGCTTATAACCGTATCTCCGGCGCCAGATATATCAGCTATCTCTCTTAGGTGCGCGGGGATACTGAATTTATTCTTCTTTGAACCGTAATGGATTCCCTTATCAGAAAGCGTCAACAGCACACTTTCACATTTCAATTGTTTGATCAATTTGTCAACCGCCAACTCAAGTTCGGCCGGATCATTTTCGTCAAAATCCATGCTCAAGCCGTCTTTAAGTTCTTTCAGGTTCGGTTTGAATAAGGTACAACCGTTATAGTTAAGGAAGTTGCGTTTCTTAGGGTCGACAACAGTAGGAATGCCGAGGCCGTTAGCCAGTTCTATCGTATTCTCGATGATACTGTTGTTCAGTACTCCCTTGTCGTAATCTTCGAAAATTACCAATTGTGACTGAGGTAAAAGCATCTTGATCCTTTCCCATAACAGCCTTTCTTCATCCACGCTTAATTGCGCTTCAGATTCCTCATCCACCCTCACAATATGTTGATTACCTGAAATCACTCTCGTTTTTACCGTAGTAGGTCGAGAATCACTTCGCATAATGCCAATATCAAAAATTTCCCTGGTGTTCAACCGCTCTAGAAATTGATCAGCACCTTCATCGTTACCGATCAAAGAACAGAGTATGGGTTCGGCACCAAGGGCCTGGACATTTAAAGCCACATTTGCGGCACCACCCAACCTGTAATCTCGTCTTTGTGCACGTACGATAGGCACAGGTGCTTCCGGTGATATCCGTTGAACAGCTCCCCATATATAGGCATCGACCATAACGTCTCCAATAATGAGCACTTTCAGGTCTTTAAAAGCTTCAAAAATTTCGTCTATTGAATTGTAACTCATATGATTCGAACAGCAGTAATCGACTTAGTTTAATTTGGCTAAAGCATTCTTTATTTGAGATAAGGCTTTTTTGAGGTCTTCTTCAGATGCTGCGTAAGATAGCCTAACACATTTTGGATCACCAAATGCCTCCCCAGTCACCAATGAAACATGGGCATTATCTAATATATACATACAAAAGTCATTGGAATTATGTATAGTCGTCTCGCCATCTGATTTACCAAAATAAGCGCTTACATCTGGAAAGAAATAGAATGCTCCAGAAGGCATATTCGTTTTCACTCCTGGGATGTCTTGCAAAAGCGCATGAACCATTTCCCTTCGCTTCAAGTATTGCTTGGCCATCTCGTGCGTAGGCCCCAAGTCACTGGTCAGAGCCGTTAAAGCAGCCCTTTGTGCAATTGAACAATTGGCAGAAGTTACCTGACCTTGCATTTTAGAACAAGCCTTCGCCAACCAAAGTGGTGCGCCGATGTAACCTACTCTCCAACCGGTCATGGCAAAGCCCTTCGCGAAGCCATTCACAGTCACTGTCTTCTCTTTCATACCGGGCAGAGATGCTATGCTACAGTGTTTACCTGTGAAATTAATGTGTTCGTAAATCTCGTCAGCCACCACAATGATGTTATCATGTTTTTTAACGACATCAGCGATAGCGGCAAGTTCTTCTTCGCTAAAAACTGAACCTGTAGGATTACATGGTGATGAGTAGATTATGGCCCTGGTCCTATCTGTAATAGCCGCTTCAAGTTGGTCAGCAGTGGCCTTGAATTCGTTTTCCAAACCTCCCTTGATCAATACAGACTTACCCTCAGCTAACTGAACAATAGCAGAATAGCTCACCCAATATGGTGAAAAGATAATGACTTCATCACCTGGATTAAGTAAAGCAAAGAATACGTTGGCAATAGATTGCTTGGCACCATTAGAAACAACAATTTCCTCTGGAGCATACTCAATGTTATTCTCTCTTTTGAATTTATCAGCAATGGCCTGCCTTAAATCTGCATAGCCGGGAACGGGTGGATAGGCAAAATACTTACCTTCATCAATGGCCTGCTTAGCGCCTTCTTGAATGTGCTTAGGCGTTTTAAAATCAGGTTCGCCCAAGCTTAAGCTAATTACATCAATACCTTTGGACTTGTACTCTCTGGCCTTAGCCGCCATTGCAATGGTCGCAGATTCTTCTAAACTATTAATCCTATCTGATAACTGGGAGGATGAAGTTTGGCTCATTTTATTACGGGTTGAAAACGCGCCAAAATTAGGTATTTCAAAGGTGAGTATCTATACTACTTCAAAGAATTATGGATTAAAGAAATGAGAGACCTACTAACATAGCAGAAATGATCAATCCTGCTTATAGGCTGTTCTTCCCGAAATACTTCTACCCAGGGTTATCTCATCTGCATATTCTAACTCACCACCAATGGGCACACCCCGAGCAATAGTACTAACCTTTACTCCTGAGGGCTTCAGTTTCTTCATTAAATAAAATGCAGTGGTATCCCCCTCCATGGTTGGACTCAATGCGAAAATGATTTCTTGAATTTCTGAATCAGGAGACTCGACACGTTGAATCAAAGATTCAATATTCAAATCACTTGGCCCGATACCGTCTATTGGAGAAATCACTCCTCCTAGCACATGATATAGGCCTTGATATTGCGCGGTGTTTTCAATCGCCAAGACGTCTCTCGTATCTTCTACCAGGCAAACCAGAGAGCGATCTCTCTTGTGACTGGAACAAACATTACATATCTCTGAATCAGAAATATTGTGGCAGATTTTGCAGTATTGTGTTTGATCCCTTAATGTATTTAGTGATTCGGTAAGGTTGTGTGTGAAGCTGTCATCCTCTTTTAATAGGTGTAGCGCTAACCTTAAAGCCGTCTTTTTACCAATGCCTGGCAGCTTGGCAATTTCGTTTACGGCATTTTCAATCAGCTTGGAAGGATACTCCACATCTGTAACCTTGAATGAACAATTCGAGTAAGCGATTTTTGTTGCTCTTGCATTCTGGCAACAAAGAAATGTGAGTGTTAATCAAAGAATTCTGGCATCAATACCTGCCTCACAAATGGCGTCTTTCATAGGCCTGAGCTCGTTGAAGAAACCAGTCTTCACTGCACACTTTCCTTTATAATGAATAAGCCATGTGCATTGTTCAGCCTGCTCAAGCGTGTGATTACAAACTTTGACAAGGGTGTTAATTACGTGATCGAAAGTATTCACATCGTCATTAAAGACTACTAGATCCTTTACATCCGTAAACTCTTCTCCCTCTAATACTTCAACTAATTCCTCTTCCTGGTACGAATACTTCATAGTTGTCTCGTTTATTTGCCAAATGTAAAAAAAAATAACAATTTTGGCGACTCATAAGTAAAATCAATGCGCCCTTCTCTTGTCATTACGGTAGTCCTAAGCTACTTCGTCATACTTATCGCTATCTCTTTAATTACTTCCAAAAAGGCAAGTTCACGTACATTTTTCACAGCGGATAGAAAATCTCCCTGGTACCTGGTAGCCTTCGGAATGATTGGCACCTCACTTTCAGGAGTAACCTTTATTTCAATACCAGGATGGGTTGGCGATACCAATTTCACCTACATGCAAACTGTACTAGGCTACTTGCTAGGGTATTTTGTTATTGCCACGGTACTCATGCCTTTGTATTACAGACTGAACCTTGTTTCTATCTATGAGTACCTTGAGCAACGGTTTGGCTATTGGTCATACAAATCAGGTGCGGCTTGTTTTTTAGTTTCAAGAACCATGGGCGCCTCTTTCAGGCTCTTGTTGGTCGCAGGTGTACTTCACACTATCTGTAAGCCGTTTTGGGATGTTCCTTTCTGGGCTTATGTATTTATCACCATTTTATTGATTTGGATATACACTTTCAGAGGTGGTATCAAGACAATCGTCTGGACAGATACACTTCAGACAGCACTTATGCTGGCAGCAGTGACATTGGTTGTCTACATGATCGGAGAGCGGATGAATCTGTCTCTAGATGGCATATTCACCGCAGTGAGTGAAAGTAAGTATGCGCAGGTGTTCGAGTGGGACTGGAAAGTGAAGACCAATTTCTTCAAAAACTTCTTCGCTGGCGCTTTCATAGCTATAGTAATGACGGGGCTTGATCAGGATATGATGCAGAAAAACCTGACTTGCAAAAACATCGGGGAAGCACAAAAGAACATGTTTTCTTTCAGTGTCATTCTGGTGTTTGTCAACATATTATTTCTCACCTTAGGCGCTCTACTGTATCTATTTGCCGCTCAAGAAAACATTGCAATTCCTGAAAAAACGGATAACCTGTTTCCAATGATCGCTGCAGAATATCTGGATGAGTCGGTAGGTATTATATTTTTACTAGGCATAATAGCTGCGGCTTACTCAAGCGCCGACTCAGCGTTGACGGCTTTAACCACCTCTTTTTGTGTTGATTTTCTTGGCTTCGAAAAAGGCGAGGATAATGCCACAAAAAAACAAACCAGGATATTCATTCACATAAGTTTTTCCCTAATACTCTTTCTGGTAGCCGTTGTATACGGTGCTATCAACAATGAAGCTATTATAGAATCCGTTTTCAAGGCAGCGGGTTATACATACGGTCCACTGTTAGGTTTATTTAGCTTCGGCATTCTAACCAAGCGGCCTGTAGTAGACAAATGGGTGCCCCTTGTGTGCCTTGCCAGTCCGGCATTATGCTTTGTTTTAAACATGTTTTCCACCGAAATTTTGTGGGGATATGAGTTCGGTTTCGAGATATTGATTGTTAACGGATTGTTAACTTTTTTAAGTTTATTGTTGCTTTCGTGTAATAAAAATGCCTATTTGCGAGCCTAATTATTTGCCCATTTCTTGAACATTTTTTGAATTTTGTTATTATATTCTAGTAACACCAACAATCACCAAATAAAAAGTATGTTAAAGAGGCTCTGGCATAATCAAGGGTCATGTAATTTTTTACTGCTTGTTGCAGGAACTTTGTATAGCCATTATTTGCTTTTATAACCATGTATTTCCGAATTTCGCGGATTTGCTGCGAATCTTTTAGAGAAAATTAACATTCATATACACTATGCGTCAATTAAAGATTACTAACACCATTACTAACAGGGAGAGCCAATCCCTAGAGAGATACTTCACTGAGATAAGCAAAGTGGAACTGCTTACTCCTGAGGAAGAAGTGGATTTGGCTAAGAGAATCAAAGAGGGAGACAGAAAAGCACTGGAAAGGTTAGTTAAGGCGAACTTGAGATTCGTTGTTTCGGTAGCTAAGCAATACCAAAACCGAAGCATGTCTTTGAACGACTTGATCAACGAGGGTAACTTGGGATTAGTAAAAGCCGCTCAAAAATTTGACGAAACAAGAGGTTTTAAATTCATCTCTTATGCTGTATGGTGGATCAGACAATCTATTATGCAAGCACTCGCAGAAAAATCAAGACCGGTTCGTTTGCCTTTAAATAAAGTGGGTACGTTAAACAAGATCAAGCAAACGATGTCTGATCTTGAGCAAAAATATGAGAGGGAGCCAACCCCTGAGGAATTAGCTGAAATCCTTAATATGAGTGAGTACGATGTTACTAACACACTCAATTCAGGTGCTAAGAGTTTATCAGTAGATGCTCCATTCCAAGAAGGTGAGGATAACTCTTTACTTGATGTTCTTGAAAACTCTGATACTGCCTCTGCTGACAAGCAAGTGAGCTACACAGATTCTTTGAACATCGAAACTGAAAGAGCACTTCAGTCACTTTCAGAAAAAGAAAGAAATGTAATCAAAATGTTCTTCGGTATTGGTCTTGAGCACCCTATGTCTCTTGAGCAAATTGGTGAGGAAATCGGTATTACTAGAGAGAGAGTGAGACAAATTAAGGAAAAAGCACTTACTAAGCTTAGATCTAATTCTAGAAACAAGCTTCTTGCTGAATACCTTGGATAAGAAATCTTTATTCGCTGTAATATATGATTAAAGGGGCCTTGAGCCCCTTTATTGTTTTATATCTATCTATAACTAAATCAGTTACAACAGTTCTTGAGCAGGATCCCAGAAAACGTTATCAAAATGTTGAATCTGATCATTACTCACCTCTATTCCTTCGTCTTCGAGCAGTTGTTGCATACGATCTCCACCAAAGTGGTGTTTACCACTAAGCATGCCTATTCGATTTACCACTCTATGCGCCGGTACACCCTCTGCAACATTGGCGTTATTCATGGCCCAACCTACCATTCTGGCACTTCCTTTGGTCCCTAAATAATGCGCAATAGCACCATAGCTGGTCACTCTTCCTTTAGGAATTAGCTTCACCACTTCGTATACATCTTCAAAAAAGCTGTTTTTATCTTGGGTAGACATATTTCTGTATCAGGTTTATCTTTTTGCTAATCGAGTAACTCGCAAATTATATCATAGAACATGGTTATCCCAGTTTCTATAATGTCATCGGGGAAGTCATAGTCCGGATTGTGCAAATGTGGTGTAAGTTCACCGGAACCTAAGCCAAACATGGCACCTTTGGCCTGAGCTGTGAAATAGGCAAAATCCTCCGACCATCTTATTGGTTCTTTTAGTTCTTCGAAGCCAAAACCATTCTTTTGCGCTACTTTTTTTATCAGTTCAGTTTCAGCTTTGTGATTTACCGATGCCGGGAAAGCTTCATGCCAACTTACCTCTGAAGTCAGATTGGTGTCTTTCAAATTCTCCTCAATCATTTTGAGTGCCTCATTGCTCAACATTTGCATGTCATCGTCCCGATAAGCTCTTAATGTGGCTAATATCTCGGCATCTCCAGCACTCACTCCAAAAGCTTTCTCTCCAATTTGAACATGAGTTAATGTGATGAGTACAAAATCCTTGAACAATTCTTTTTGAGGAAGAGCAAGCAGTTCTTGAATGATATGAGAAACAGCGATAGCTGGATTCAATCCATTTTCAGGCTCGGCTGCATGTGCGGTACGTCCCTTAATGAGAACTTTCATCCCTTTTGATGCCGCATTGAAAGTTCCACTACGGAACAAGACCTTACCCTTTGGGTATTTGGGCAGGTTGTGCAGTGAAAAAGCATAATCAGGTTTTATACTTTCAAACCTAGCATCCTTAATGACTCTTTTAGCCCCTTCACCTGTTTCTTCTGCTGGTTGGAACATTAAAATCACTCGGCCCTTTTTCAAAGGTTTTTGATGCAGCAATGGTGCTAAACCTGATACAATCGCCATGTGACCATCATGACCACACTTATGAGACACACCATCGATTTCAGATTTGTACGCAAAGTCATTTATTTCTTGGATCGGGAGGGCATCTAGTTCGCAACGAATTAATATTGTTGAGCCTGCTTCATTCCCTTCATATACAACCGCTACACCATCGCCTCCCAGCCCTTTTAAGATCTGGTCAGGATGATAGCGTTCAATAAAGGCAATGACCCTTTCAGCCGTCCCCGACTCTTTACCCGATAGCTCTGGGTTTTTATGTAGCTCTTTTCTGAACTCAATAATCTCACCAATTGGTAGAGCATTCATAGCAAACAAATTAAGCGATATCCCTCTTCGTAAATGTAGTTATTCAAAAGGGATATCGCTTGAGATGGTGCTTGAATATGTCTACAAGCACTCAAGATTAAGGTAAGCCTATTTCAAAGAAATTAGCCCCGGGGTCAAGCCTTGGTGTTTCTCGAATTGTGTGTGCCAATATTCTTGCATTTGCCCGAACCCAATACCTTCTCCCGGCGGACAATGTTGGGAAAGTGACCTTCCCGTCACTTCCCGTTCTGCCAGATGCTATTTCACTTATCTCCTCATCAGCACTTTCCCTGCTTCGGTAGATAGATACCCTCACATTATCCTTTGCATTTCCGGTTAACACGCCAAATACCATTACAGTAAGGCTTGCATCGCCTACTTCTTGCTCCATACAGGCTTGATTAGCAAGTATGGCCACCAAGAATAGGCAAATGGTGACTATTCTAATGAGGTTTTTCATTACAGGTCGTGTTATAGAATTCTACCAAATAATGAAGCTTCTTAAACTTTATGGTCTTGGGGTTATCCCTGGCGAAACCTTCGAACCGTTGGCAGTCGAAGAAAAGATGCTTCAATTGTTCATCGAAGTTTTTATTCTTGAGCTTGATTAAGCTGTTTCCATCCTTCTTGACAAAATAGGAAGACTCTTTCTGACTGATTTGAACAATGCTTAGCTGGGATGATCTTTCGGCTCCAAAGGGGTTATCATAAACCTTAATTCTACCATCCATAAGACGCTGTAAAAAAACCACCTGCCCTTTCTTTTTAGGATGAGGGTGGCTTTCATAGTAAACCCAATTTTGATCTACAGTTGTTAGGTCAGAAAAGTCTTTTAAGAGAACTGGTCTCTTTTGTGTAAAACCTAACACTTCCGAGGCCGAGAACTTGCTTTTACCTTGACCATCCCTCAATGAAATGGTTTGGACATAGCCAGCTACTCTTAAACAGGCCACTTTACCTCTCAGGGTATCTCCGCTATTTGAAACTACATAACCCTCTACGAGTATTTTTATTGGTTTAATGGATTTCAAAAGCTTATCCTGAGCTTTTACTTGAGTGGATACAAATACCACTAGTATGAGATTGATGATATACGCTTTCATATTTTAATCAGTTTGTGAAATTGAATTGCGATGCCGAGCACAGTTAAGCTTTTAGAAGGTGTACCCTAGAGAGAATTTCAAGACGCGGTGATAGCCTTTGAATTCGTTTTGTTCATCCAGTTTCGTAAGGCCTAAGTCATAAAATGCCCTGACATTCCAGTGATTACCTATATCATACCCAAGCCCAAAGGCCCATGATATATCATAATTACTCAGACCATCAGTACTCTCTTCGTCGTCTTTGTCACTCTCACACATCTGATTGAAACAAGACAGGTAGTCACTCTTGTATTTATTGGCAAGAAGAAAAGAAAACTGAGGCCCGGTATACAGATCGACCTTTTTTGAAAGTCCAATCTTTGCCAGTGTTGGTAATTCCAAATAGGTGGATACAAACTCCATGGCGTACTCGCTGTGGTATAGATCGTCCCCATAGATCATCGTTTCCTCTTCAAAGGTTCTGGAACCTTTGGTTGAGATGCCCAAGCCAGGCTCTAATTCGAATCTTTCAGAAAACTTAATAGGCACATAGCCTACAATGTGGAAACCTGATCTAGACATTACGTCGACATCGAATTCCTCAAAATCGCTTTTCACGTCATCACCTCCCCATGTGGAAATGTTGACACCGGCTCTTATTCCGAACCTTGCTTTTTGCGCAAAGACATGTGTAGAAATAAGACTGGAAAAAATTAGAATACATGCAAGTTTTTTCATGAGCTGTGAATTTTAGGTTAGCATTAAGTAGAAAGGGGTCGAGATCACCTTGACCCAAACCCGTGATTTGATAATGCCAAGCACGTCAATGTGCAGTACAGCAGAAAGTAATTGAGACTGAAGGCGTTATTAAGCGTGGGAGCGTGTTTAACTTGGGAGTGAATGTGAGGGGCTATTATTGAGATGGAGAGTCATCATCTATTGAGCCATTTCTTAAAACTACCCGAACGGTCAATGCTTACTATTATCTCTTCTTTGTTGAGTGGCTCGAGCTCCAATTTTACTCTACTACGAGAGTAGGCATACATGTTTCGAATAGCAGAATAACCCACTATAAATTGACGATTAACCCTGAAGAAAGTATCTGGATCCAAAGTTTCTTCTAATCGATTCAAAGTTTGGTCGAGAATAAATCTTTGGTTTTCATTGGTGATGATATACACATACTTATCCTGTCCGTAGAAATAGGCAATCTGTTCCACAGGAATGGATTTAATCTTCTCACCGGCAGTAACTATAAATCTTTTTTGGGACTGACGTATAGGCTGTTGAAAAGTATTTATAAGCCCTTCTAAGTCAACATTTGTAGAAGATCTCAGGCTGTTGAATTTCCGGATGCTTCTTTCTAACTCATTGAGGTCAATGGGTTTCAACAAATAGTCAATGCTGTTTAGTTTAAAAGCCCTAAGGGCATATTGATCGTATGCTGTGGTAAATATGATTGGGGTGCTTATTTCTACTTGATCAAATATCTTAAAACATATATCATCGGCCAGATGAACATCAAGAAAGATTAAATCAGGCACATACTCTTGCAGCCACGCCACGGCATCCTTTACGCTTTCAATCTTGGCCAGAACATGAATAGGCTCATTTAGCTTTGATAGAAGTTTCTCCAGATTTTCCGCTGCGGTCTTTTCATCTTCAATTATGACTATGTCCATGCCTGATAGATCAATTTATTCAGCGTACAACAAAGGTAGTTTGGCCGTGTAGTGGTCATCCTCCATAAAGAACTCAGGTTTCTTTTCTGACAATAGCTTATACCGTTCTTTGAGGTTTCTTAAGCCTACCTTGGTTGAAACCACCTTATCCCCACGCATTTGGAGATTGTTTTTGACGATTATGAAATTGCCTTGATCTTCAATAGTAATATGAAGTGGGTTTGTAGAGGATATTTCGTTATGCTTAATCGCATTTTCCACCATTAGTTGTAGAGAGAAAGGTGGAATCAAATCACTCAATCTTTCTGCACCAACCTTTAAGTCAATGATCAAATTCTCTTCAAATCTTGTTTTTTGAAGAAACAAGTACGATTTCAGTAAATCCAATTCTTCTGATACCTCCACTACTGCATTTTCCTTCAGTTCTAGAATGTGTCGAAATACTTTTGAAAATTCTCTCGTAAACTGAGTAGCCTGCTCCGGGTTGTTTTCAATCAGGTTCGACAGCGCATTCATGCTATTAAATAAAAAGTGAGGGTTGATCTGGTTCTTTAAAGTTTCAAACTGTGAGAGGATGTTTTCCTTCTGTTGCCTTTCCGACTCAAGCTGCAGCCTTTTCCGTTCTCTATAAAGGAAAATGATTTCATAAGCCGCTATAAATATGATGTTTATTGTGTTAATATTCACCAGATTATAAAACATCGACACTTTTAGGCCCTCACTATCTGATAAGAAGTCCACATTAATTATGATGAAGTAATGATGAATAAGAACCATGGCTGCTGTAATAGCGAATGCTATAGCAGTGGTGGAAATAAACTCAATTATTATCCGCTTTACAGCATATTCTTTCCATGGCAGCCGTATTTCTAACCTATTGATTATTAGTGC
Source organism: Bacteroidota bacterium (assembly GCA_039819065.1). Classification (GTDB taxonomy): domain Bacteria; phylum Bacteroidota; class Bacteroidia; order Cytophagales; family Cyclobacteriaceae; genus JBCBSS01. The sequence goes on along the minus strand of JBCBSS010000007.1, from coordinate 4,355 downwards.
ATTTAGCTTGAATATTGAGTAGAACTGGATGATGTTATATACGAGCGCCACTAAATTGGCTTTGATAAGGTAAGAGGCCGAAAAATCCTTTATCTCATCATATATCCATAACTCTGACAGATAATAGGCTTGAATGATAATACTGGTAACCAGTACGATTAAGAAGAGGTGTTTCACCTTTTTCATAAGGCATTACGATATGGATATGAGGCATTTATTGTGCTAGCAAAGGCTAGAAAGCTCGTAATGATCAATATTAAGTTAATGAAAAATACTTTGCTGCTAAAATGGTGTGAGTACGTTAATTCTTGGAGTGAGCTTGGCAGGGATAAAATAAAAAAGGATAGCAAATGCTATCCTTTGTGCAGAGAGTGAGGGATTCGAACCCCCGGTACCTCGCGGTACAACGGTTTTCAAGACCGCCGCGTTCGACCACTCCGCCAACTCTCTGAGTAGTCTTATTTTCAATTGGACTGCAAATGTAGAAGTTTATTTATTTTTCACAAAATCAACAGCCTGAATTTTAATGTGCCAGCTAACAAACGGCTTCACTGGCTAACTCATTGACCTGTGCTTTCGCTTTGTGGATGCTAGCGTTCAATTCATAACCCACTAGCAATACAATGCTTAATATGAACTGCCAGATCATGAGGGCAATGAGTACGCCAATCGAGCCATACAGCTTATTGTATGTGGCAAAGTTGGTAACGTAGAATGAGAAGCCATAAGATATACCTAAGCACAGGATGGTAGACACAACGGAGCCTATGGAAAAGAAACGCCAGCCATAGTGAACTGCCGGTCCAAAATAATAGATGAAGGATATAGCCAAGAAAAAGACAATGAATATCACGAGGAATCTCAATCCCAAAATGAGGTAAAAGGTATAATTATCGATATTCAGCCAAGTCACATTTTCCTGGAAAAACCCGATGAGGAATTGCCCTACTACCAGTAGAAGGATAGCTAAGATGAGCACCATAGCCAGCATTACAGTCAGGCCGGTAGCTATCAAGCGGGTTTTAAAAAACCCTCTGCTTTCTACAGTCTTATAGCATGAGTTAAAAGCTTTCATAAGGGCCATCATGCCGTTAGTGGCCATGTAGAGAGAGAACAATGCACCGAAGGTTAGCAACCCACCTCTCAAATTACCAATAATATCTTCCACCGTACTGGAAACGACGTCAAACATGTTAGCAGGCATCCAATCGCCAATGAATTCTAGAATACTATCCTTATTGACGTCTGGTATGAAGCGATTGATGACAGGAATGAGTGTAAACAAGAATATGATCGCAGGGAAAATGGCCAATATAAAATTGAACGCAACTGCCTCAGCTTTTTCTATGATAGAGTCTTTGGTGATCTTAGAATAAAAGATCTCAACGATATCGTAAAGTGTGGTACCCGCCTTTTTGAATTTCACGCGCTTCAACAAAGACAGAAACGCTTTATAAGGAGCAGAATTCTTTACGAATCTGATGATTCTCTTCTTCATGATCCAGCTCCGTTAAAGTAAGGCTCCATTAAGTTGGCCATTATTTCAGGTGGGCGACAAGGCCTGCCGCTTTCCATATTAACAAAGGCCAAGAGTGTTTCACCTTGATGGATCAGCTCAGCGGTTTCGTTGTAAATCTCATACTCAAATTTGATCTTAACGGTTGGTTTGGATCTCACAAATACCTTGATAGTGAGCAATTCATCATATTTGGCAGGACTTATGAAACGCGACTTGTTTTCCAATACTGGCATCATCACTCCTTGAGCTTCCAAATCTTTATAAGCAAGACCAAGTTGTCTAAGGCTTTCTACACGAGCGACTTCATAGTACATGGCGTAGTTGCCGTAATACACAAAGCCCATTTGATCTGTTTCTCCATATCGCACACGTACCTTAGTTTCCGAAGTTAGCATATTATCGATTGCTGCTGTTTTGACGTGCCTTGCGCTGTTCAATGGTCAACTGTCTCTGGTATTTTCGGGCATTGACCATGTGTTCCCTGTGCGTTTTTGCAAAGTTATGATAGCCGGAAAAATCTTCTTTAGCACACATATAAAAATAGTCATGCTCTTCATAATTCAAAACGGCATCTATTGAAGAAATGGAAGGCATATTAATCGGCCCAGGTGGCAAGCCCGCATATTTGTATGTGTTGTATGGCGATTCTATCTCTTTATGCTTGTTCAGCACCCTTTTTAATCCGAAATCACGGTGCGCAAACACTAATGTAGGGTCAGCTTGCAAAGCGATGCCCTTTTTCAAACGATTCACGTAGAGCCCGGCAATTCTTTTCTTCTCGTCTTCCTTAACACTCTCAGCCTGTACAATAGAGGCCAATGTGGATACTTCCAATTGTGTCATACCCAGCTTATTGGCTTTGGCCTTGCGGTCTTCACTCCAAAACTGTTCATACTCATCATACATGCGTTTTATCAACTCCTCTGCCGAGGTCGTATAATACACTCGGTAGGTATTGGGAATAAACATGGATATGACTGTGTTTTCATTAAAACCATATGCATTCTTTTCGATGAAAAGATCAAGCTCTGATTTAAAATCCTCTTGCGCCAATGCCATGTTCTTTACAATTTTCTCCGGCAACTGCTCTATTAGCCTGACATTGTTGAAAGTAACGTTGACCTCATTCTGCTGCCCCGATCTTAGCAAGCGAATAGCCTGTTGATTCGACATATTCTTTTTCAAGCGATAGATCCCCGGCTTGATATTCTCATCATATTTCATGAGTTTGGCCAGAAAACTAAACGCCACTAAGTCATCAACATACTTCCCTTTATGGAGTTTATCCTGTAGTGACTTGAAAGTCTCACCAGGTTCAATTAATAGGTCTCTGTCTTGTTTCTCCACCAACACGTTAGGCGCATTGAGTACCTGATAACCGTAAAATGTGAAGGAGATCAAGAGTACTGAAAACACAATTAAAAAAACGACCAGAATTTTTCTTCTTCTCATATTTCACGTTCCTTTTGCTATGTTCATCTGGAACATTAATTTGGTTTAAAGTTAGCCTCTAAATGAAGAAATTGAAAATGAAAGGTGAAAGCTATTGATAATGGGCTAACTACCAGATTCTAAGTTATGACAGCAGAGTTATTAAAAATACATCCGGACAACCCTCAGCAGAATAAAATCGAAAGAGCGGTGAAGGTTTTAAAGAATGGGGGTGTCATCATATATCCAACTGACACGGTCTATGGAATAGGTTGCGATATCTTCAACAAAAAGGCAGTAGACAAGCTTTGTAGAATCAAAGGTATAAAGCCTCAGAAGCTGAATCTGTCTTTTATTTGTTATGACATGAGTCATGTATCCGAATATGTAAGAAACATGGATACACCGACATTCAAAATGTTGAAAAAAGCTTTACCTGGCCCCTATACGTTCATTCTACCTTCTAGTAGTAAGGTGCCGAAAATTCTGGACGTAAATAAGAAAACCGTGGGTATCAGAATTCCTGACCACAACATCCCGAGACTTATTGTTGACAATCTTGGAAACCCTATTATCACTTCTTCTATCAAGGATGATGATGCAATCCTCGAGTATACGACAGACCCTGAGGTCATTTATGAAGACTTTAGAAACGAAGTTGATCTCATTATAGATGGAGGTTTCGGTGGTAATATCCCGTCAACGGTGCTAGACTTAAGTCAGGGTGAACCCGAATTGATCAGAGAAGGCTTGGGCCAAATAGACGGACTGCTTTAATGATATGGCCGAGAAAACAGGGCTCTTAGATCTACAGTATTTACCTTGCTTGGAGTACTTCACCTGTATTCTACAGTATGATGAAATCGTATTGGAACAACACGAACATTTCATCAAACAAACTTATAGAAATCGGTGTAAAATAGTGGAGCCGAACAAGGTGGATATACTATCCATACCGGTGATTGGAGGCAGTGGCAAAGTTCGCATTAAAGACATCAAGATCGACTACGATCAAAAGTGGCTCAACCGTCATTGGCGTGCTATTCGGTCCGCTTACGGCAAAGCACCATTCTATGAATATTTCTCTGATGAGTTTCACGACATATTCTTTAAAAAACCAACTCATCTATTCGATTTAAATCTCCAATTACTGACATTATGTCTGAGATTTCTTGGCATCAAAAGAAATATCCGTTTTTCAGAAAAGTATGAAAAAATACCAGAAAACGAGGTTTATGACCTCAGATCAAGGATTCACCCCAAGAAATCATACAAAGAAAATGCTTTTTATAAGCCATGTACTTATCCTCAAGTGTTTGGCAAAAACTTTGCAGAAAATATGAGTATTATTTCTTGGGGTGAATCCTTGATCTGAGGTCATAAACCTCGTTTTCTGGTATTTTTT
>JBCBSS010000006.1:0-100896 GCA_039819065.1 Bacteroidota bacterium | reverse complement strand
TTGCAAAGAAAATAGCGATGAAATCAGAAGTGTTAGGGTGAGGGTTTTTAATGTTTTCATTGTCTTTATTTTTTTTTAATGTCTTCCTAATATTTTGAGTTTTTGACTTGTTCCTTTTTTTAAATCAGGCTAAATAGACCAATATGAGCTTCATCTTTAACCATTTCCAGTGTTTCATCATTTTGAATAATTCTCTCTAATGGCGCAATGGCCTTCGTTTCTTTGAGCTGTACCATGAGGTTGATCAGTGATATTTGTACGATCGGATCGTTCTGAATTTCTAATGAGTTGATCAGTACTTCCCTTACCTCAAGGTCTTCTGTAAACTGTCCCAAGGCGTCCAATGCTGCTAACCTAACATTGGTATTCTCATCCGTATGCATAGCCTTGACCAGAGCAGCAATAATGTCCTTATCAGGTTGCTTAATGCCATAGCTTGTGTTGACACCGGAAATACGTTGGCTGGCAGAAGCTTCATCCTGTAGCTTTTCGATCACTACGCTCTTCAATTGCTCCATTTCTGCCCTTAAATCTTCGTTATTATTGTTTTGGTTGGCAATTTGAAGCCCTATCAATATGCCTACTATGACGAAGGCAACAGCGGCAGCAATTTGTGAAGGCACGTTCCACTTGAATCCAATTACCCTGACATTGTCCTCCTCTAGCGCTTTATCCATTTCGTCGAGGCCTTTCTCTAATAAGTCCATTTCTCTTTCCAAGTTGTCAAGGAAACCCAATTTCAGTTCATTGTCTGGTTCAAATTCACGATCTGATTCCAGTAGTGCCATGGTCTCTTTTAACTCATCGAACTCTTTCTTGGCTTGCTCATTTTTCTCGATGTGCTTGGCCACAAATACCTTTAACTCCCCGGTTAGTTTACCATCGATATAATCGATCATCAGTTCTTTCATTTTCTTTTCATCCATTCTACTAGCATTTTTCTAACTGGAAATAATTATCTCTGAGCTTTTTGATAGCTCTGTGCACTTTTACTTTGACGTTGGCCACTGAAATGTCCATGACCTGGCTGATTTCCTCATATTTGAGCTTTTGAAACCGACTCAGTACCAGCAGTTCTCTATCCTCTTCATCCAGTTTGCCTAAAGAGCGATATAGTAGCTTTTCTCTTTCCGTCTGTTCATTTTCTTCATCATTGCCATGTGTGTATTCCCCTAATCGCTCTATGTCGGTGAAGTCCGAATACATGAATTTCGTTTTCCGGAAATGATCTGCATATACATTGCGTGCCATCTGAAAAAACCATGATTGAAACTTCATTCCTTCTTTGTAACTGCCTCTGTATTTGATCAGTCTCAAAAAGAGATTCTGAGTTAAGTCATGGCCCAGTTCCCTGTCAAGCGTAATCTTGACGAAGAAATTATACATACGCTTATGATAGAGATCAAAAATGGCTGATGCCTTTTTCAAGTCACCATGCTTTACAGCTTCCATCAGTTTTTCTTCGGTCATTTATTGCGCTTAGATATCTTTTTTTGTTTTCGGGTTTGGATACCGAGTTGTGAAGGAAAGGTTACAAAATCAGTTTAAAAAACTTTTTTGATTGATAAAGGTGGTAGTAAAAACCACTTTAAGAGTGTTATGGAGCATTTTTTATTTTTTTGAGTAGTCAAAAAAACACGCTTCTTATAGCAATATACACCAATTGAAATAACAATTAATTAACTAACTTCACCGATTGATAGCGGCTGGGAATGGCTATTTTTCCTGAAAGTGGATGTTAATACCACTTCGTTTTTTAGGTCGTAACTACTTAAAATTGACTGAAGTAAAGAATACAACATGGCAAAAACGATAATAGTCTCCAACAGACTTCCGGTGAAAATTGAGAAAGATGGTGATCAATTGACCTATAAGCCAAGTGAGGGGGGACTTGCCACTGGATTAGGTTCAGTTTATAAACAAGGGGACAATATTTGGATCGGTTGGCCGGGCATATATTTGAATGATGATGATGAAAAGGAATCAGTAGCTAACAACCTCAAAAAGGATAACATGAAACCCGTTTTTCTTACGGAAGCGGAGATCAGGCTATACTATGAGGGATTTAGCAACGAGACGTTATGGCCCACATTCCACTACTTCAGTGAATATGCTGAATACCGTAAATCACTTTGGGACGCCTATTACCAAGTCAATTGCAAGTTTGCCAAAGAGATACTGGCGGCTGCTGAGCCTGACGATATCATCTGGGTACATGATTATCAATTATTGATATTACCATGCCTGGTACGAGAAAAACTTCCTGGCATCAGTATAGGATTTTTTCAGCATATCCCTTTTCCTTCTTATGAGGTATTTAGGCTTTTGCCATGGAGACGTGAGTTGCTTGATGGTATGCTAGGCGCAGACTTGGTAGGTTTTCACACTTATGATGATATGCGTCACTTCCTCAGCTCTGTAAGTAGAATATCATACCTGAGCAATACGCATGGTCAGCTTCAAAAAGACAATAGAAATATCGTGGTGGACGCCTTCCCGATGGGCATTGATTACGATAAATATGCAAGCGCTGCAGCCTCCCCTGAGACGATCAAACGTGAGGTGAAATATCGTACCTCCTTAGGTGATGAAAAGTTAATTTTATCGATAGACAGGCTGGATTATTCTAAAGGTATACCGGCCAGGCTTGAGATATTTGATATATTCCTCAGGCGTTTCGATGAATATCAAGGCAAGGTATCCTTGCTGATGGTAGTGGTACCTTCAAGGGATCAAGTCGAGAAGTACAAGCAGATTAAAGAAGAGATCGATCTTTTGGTAGGTAGAATTAATGGTAAATACGGTACCATGAATTGGACACCGATACACTATTTCTACCGATCATTTCCTTTGGAAGATCTTTCTGCTTTCTACCGAATGGCTGATGTGGCTCTTGTGACACCTATGAGGGATGGGATGAATCTTGTATGTAAGGAATTTGTAGCTAGCAAATTGGATAAGCGCGGGGTATTAATCCTCAGTGAAATGGCAGGGTCTTCAAAGGAGCTATCAGACGCCATCATCATCAATCCAAATGACAAAAACCAGGTGGTAGAAGCTATTCATGAGGCGCTGACCATGCCAGAATTGGAGCAAGAGATGCGCATGGAAATGATGCAGAGTACGCTCAAGAAGTTTAACATCCATCACTGGGTGAAACTATTCTTAGACCGATTGGCTGACATCAAGGAAAAACAGAAATCATTGGCTACCAAAGTGCTGGATGATACTTCGATCAGCGCTATTAATAAAGCATTTGCCAAGGCCAAAGAACGACTTGTTTTTCTTGATTATGATGGTACCCTGGTGCCATTTGCAAGTAACCCTAAGGATGCACAACCGGATGATGAGTTACGCTCATTGTTAACTGATCTCAGTGCCTGGGAGAATACACGCGTGGTGATCATCAGCGGCCGTGACCGTATTACATTGGACAAGTGGCTAGGTGAGCTACACTTAGACATGATATGTGAACATGGTGTATGGCTAAAGGACAAAGATGAAGACTGGCGTTTGATTGAAAACCTGATGAACAATTGGAAGGAGGATATTAAGCCCATTCTTGAGATTTATGTCAACAAAACACCTGGATCGCTTCTTGAAGAGAAGGACTATTCGCTGGTATGGCACTACCGAAAAGTGGAAACTGGTTTAGGAGAGTTAAGGGCCAGGGAGATTACTAGCCACCTCAAATACTTGGCTACAAATATGAACCTTCAAGTATTGGAAGGAAACAAGGTAGTTGAGATCAAGAACCTCGAAGTAAACAAAGGCAAAGCTGCGACCAAGTGGCTTGGTAAGTTTAAGGCCGATTTTGTAATGGCACTTGGTGATGACTGGACCGATGAAGATACATTCAGAGCAATGCCTGAATCCGCGTTTACCATTAAGGTTGGGTCATCGTCATCTGAGGCCAAATACAGCATTAAGAACTACAAAGCAGTGAGAAACATGCTGAGAGGATTAATGGGCTAGAAAGTAAAGGCGTTCCCTAAGTGTTATCCCGCAAAATGTTTGAGCTTCTATTTCCTTTTACTACTGTACAAGGATTTAAGTGAGCTGGTAGTGAGATTGAGTTTAATGCAGGTTGATTACTGCTTTAACTATATCCTTTCTATTTCAAGAATTACCTAAGTTGAAGCTGTCGTTTAAAGATCGCTGATAACTATAATTAATTGCTATCAGTCACTGAGCTATCTTCGCTGTCTTTGTTGTCGAAATTAAAGAGAAGTGAGAATCTTAGTGTTTCAGCCAAAGGATGGTCTTGTTCTTGCGGAACCAGATAAGCAAAGTCTATTCCGAAGACCTGGTATCTGAAACCTAAACCTACGGTCAAATACTTTCTATTACCTTTTCTCTCTGATTCGTAGAAATAGCCTGCTCTGGCCGCGAATAAATCGTTATACCAGTATTCAGCGCCTAGCGATACAGTTATTTCACTTAGCTCTTCACTAAAACCATCAGGAGCATCACTAAATGAGCCAAAAACGCCACTCAAAAGTGTTCTGTCGGGGTCTCTTCCAGCCAAAATGATAGGGTCGCCATTGGCATCTAACTCAACTTCCCCTCTATCATTAAGTTGAAAAATAGGAGGGGTAGGTACGAGTAGCTTGTTGAAATCCAGGGCTATGGTAATCTTATTGTACGGATCGAGGTTAGTTGTATAAGCTGATCCGATTCTCAAATTGGTAGGAATGAAGTCTTGGTTTTCCTCGCTCGAATAGGTAAGCTTTGAACCAATATTGGATATAACACCACCGAACGAAATTTCAGAATTATTGCCACTTTTAATAAGCTCTTTCGTATAGTAAACACCTAAATCTACAGCAACACTACTTCCAGGCCTGGCCTCCAGTGTTCCGGAAGAGAAACTACCTGTCAAGTTCGAGTGGATGAACCTTCCTACCACACCAATACTTAAATTCTCGGTCAGTATTCTGGAATAGGTTCCGTCAATAGAAAACTCTCTAGGATTGAACAACCCGAGATCTTCTCCATTTTGACCGGTAAAGAATATCTCACCTAGGTCGAAATAGCGCATTGATACCGCAATAGCTTGTTCTCTGTCTAATTTGTAATACCCTGAAAGGTAGCTGACAGACATGTCATTGATGAATCGGGATAACCAAGGTGTATAAGAAAGTGCGAATCCGATATCATTTTGAATAAACGCCACTTTTGCTGGATTCCAGTACACTGCATTAGCGTCTGGCGAGATGGCGGCTCCTACATCACCCATTCCCCCTGATCTGGCGTCTGGGGTTATGGTGAGAAATGGTACAGCCGTAGTGATAACATTTTGGAGGCTAAGAGAGTCAACACCACTAATGATTCCGGTTTGAGCTACTGCTCCTGAAGTTAGTAAGACACTAACCACAATACTCCCTATTAGTTTTTTGAGATAATTCATCATGATACTGGATAATCTACTATAAAATTAATCAATTTAGTAGAATCAATTTTTGAAATTTCTGATTTTTTATGCCGTCCCTTCTGGAACGTACAATAACTCGGTATAAGTATAGACCTGGTTCTAATTTTTTGCCGCTCGAAGTTTGCCCGTTCCATTCGAATAGATCTATCGTTGGACTGCTTGAAGGAAAGAAGCCCTGAAAGCCAGATGCAAGCTGTCCATTGGGTTTAATGATTTCGACTTCTATATCCAAATCTTCACCTACTCTTAGGTTTTCGAGGCGTATAGTGGTGGTATTCACCACTGGATTTGGATAATTGCTGATGCTTTTAATTATTCTATTCTTTTGATCTTCAACCACAAAATCTACTGTAGCTTCCGAAGCATTGTTATGTGTATCCCTCGCCTTCACCGTGATGCTGTGTTTTCCAGGCGTCAAATCATTCAACGGGAAATTGACCCAACCTCGCTGATAGCTATCCGTGTCAGCTGCGTAGAAGTCATTCAAGATGAATGAAATAGAATCATCTAAAACAGCCTGTAATTCACTTCCAATACCAAAATTGGATATGTTAATACCACTTTGGTCGTCTAGTCTAACTATCAAAAGCGTATTTGAGTTCACCACATCGTTAATCTCAAAGGATGTATCCTCAATAAAAACATTGATATCCGGTGGTGTATTGTCCTCGGTGGGAGCGGCTGACCTACCACCTATAAGTACATCATCTTGTGATCCATTGGCATCTACCCCTCTATCCGTATCAGTGGCATAGAGGCTGATCTTACCGTTATCAATGCGATGAGAAATATTGGATGGCACTACAAAACGAATAGTAAACCGACCTTGATTGACGCTGACTTGACCCCTGAAAATGACATTATCCCTTTGGTCAAATCGGAAGATCGGGTTTTCATTCCCAAAAGTGGCGAACTCAGATTCTTTATCGAATATGGTTACGTCAACATTGCCCGAAAATTGAGTGTCTAAATCACCGTTTGCAGAAAGCACTTCGCCTTCTAATTCCACCAAAGAAAGCGCCGTTAATGTATCAGTCTGAGCTAGAGATTGAATGGCCAGCCTTTGTTGTGGATAAGCAAGTCGCATCGACGGGTCTCCCAAGAGAGAAAAATTTCTATTAGCAGTACCGCTTGAACTGTTATTCTTAGTGTTCTTGAATATGTCACCCAATCTTTGGAATTCACCCCCTTCAGATGCAAACACTGTACGGTAGAATGCCAGGTTAAGCTCGAAATTGGTACTTGAACTAACTGGTCGTGCGGTGGTGACTAGACCGATTGCCCCACCATTGGGGTTTAAAATCGTCAACTCCCCTGCAGAAATCCTAATTGGATCGTCATGTCTTCCGAACTCGCAAGTCGCAGTAACAAAAAGAGGTAAGTTATTCCTATTATTCCAACGGTCGATCATGAAAACGTCGAGAATCTCCTCCTGGGCCCAACCTACTTCGCCACCATGGCCAGTGTAGTTGATAATCAATGCACCGTTGTCTACGATCTCGTCCAAGCGCTCATTCGCTTCTGGAGCAAATTCCCCGGATGGGCGGGAAACCTGAGGGAAAGCATCCAAATAAACTTTATTACTATTGAACTGAGGAAAGTTTTGCTCCACAAACCTAGTCAATGAATCAGCCTGCCGATGATGCAAACTGAAATCGCCATCATCAGCTACAAAGAAGACTTCATTACGCCATTTTCCAAAAGCACGGTCATCAGTGGCATAATTGATCAGCTTATTAACTACCGCATCTGCCTCACTGGCAGACTTTACTGGGAATCGTCCTACACCTATGTCCAAGGTATGGTCACCCAAAAAGCTCTCCGCCCATTCTCCCTCACCATCTTCCAGAAATGTAAAGAAGTCGTCAGATGAGTAAGTATCTAGCGGATGAAGTGAATTTCTTGACTCATAGGTCGGAACATAATTGGTATTATTTGAGATTCTGTCTTTATAATCGTAAGAAGAGCGACCTATGAATAACAAATGCTGTAATTGCCCTTCGTCCTTATCGTAAAGGAATTTAACAAAGTCTCTCATGGCCACAACATCTTGTGATCCACTAGAAAACTCGTTGAATATCTGATTAGCTGTAACTACCTCTACGGTTAAGCCATCATGACTACGTCTTAGTTCTGCTAACCTATTCGAAGCGTTTAAGAATAATTCGTTGGTAATGATCAATAGATTAGGAGAGCTAAGGCCCTTCAAATTCTGGTTGGGCACCGTGCCCATAATTTCAGGGCTTAACAGGTTCGAGCTAGGTTCGAAAACTACAAACTCTTTAAGAGATGAGGTAGTTGCGCCAAAAGTAGATTGTCCATTTTGATCGCTAAACAATTGGTTTCTTGGGATCAATGGTGAGGTGATATCCCACACCAGTACATCACTTGAACCTGTCTCTATATTAAATGTGCTTTGACTGTTATCAGTACTATTGATGGATCTGAATGAGGTTTGATTACCATATAATTTCAAATCCCTTTCTGCCATTAATACCAGGTAATTAAGAAAACCTGATCTCGAATCTCCTCTTTCGTAAGTCAATTCTACAGATAAGTTGCTATTACCCGTAATTGAGGATGAGTTTATGCTAAATGTGTCAGTTTTTTGGATACCCTTAATCCCATACTCGAGATCCGGAACTGCACTTAAGCTCTGCTCACCCATGTTCACTCCGTTAAGGCTCACATTGAAAGTAGAACTGGTAAGAGATTCTGACATAACGCTCGATATGACACGGATGGTAGAATTGTTTGCTAAGCCCTCCATCGGAAAATCAATCGATTGGTTATTAACAGTTCCAAATCTTTCACCAAACCATTCACGGCCTGAACTTAGTCGGTTGAACTGATCTACCTCGTGCGCGGTGTAATAATCGTAAGTATCTATAGAAACAAAACCATTACCCTCGTTTTGAGCATCTTCTACCCTTAGCCCATTCTCATCTCCAATGGTTAGGAAGTAAAAGCTTTTGTCAGAGTAGAAGTTGTTCCGGTAGAAAAAAGAATTCTTGCTAGCATCAAACCAGTAATCGTCGGGGTCCTGTGCGTAGAAAAGAATGTAATCGCCATTGTCGAACCGGTTGTCTTCTGCTCCTGCTACGTAAATGGCGTTTTCAACAAGGTCAAAAGGCCTTTCTACGTTATTGGCTTGCGGAAGCATTTTACCACCATTACCAAAAATTCTGATTTTGTTGGGATCTATATCTGAAGGATTTAATCCCAGGTTTTGTAGGAAGTTAAAATCTATCTTGTAGATGCCACTTTGACTGGTCGCAATCTTATGCCAAGCACCCGAAGCGAGAACGGAGTTGTCCTGAGCGGAAAGATTAATAGGTATGGTTAATGTAAGTATCAGCAGCGCAATTGGCATACCGAGGCCTAATTTTATTCTAGCAATGAGTCCCAAAACTTTGTTATAACGTACGTTTTTAGAAAACAAAACAATGTACTTATTCGTTTCGCTCAATTTGTCATTTAATCGTAACGCTTATCTACCGCCCAATATTACATTGTCGATTACAGATAATATGACATAAGCCAATATGATCAGCGGGGCTGACGAAAGGCCTAGCAAAAACGCTAATAATATTGAAATAGCAATCAGTATAAATTTTACTTCATTCCCTGACCATGCAAAACGCTTAAATTTCAATGCGATAAGTCTTAGATTAGACACCATCAACAGAGAAAGTCCAACGGAAATTAAAGCCAAGCTAATCTCATTATGAACCAATCCAGCCCATTCATCAGTAAGAAATACTAACGACCCAATGAATATAGCCGTGGCTGGTGTTGGTAACCCTTTAAAAGAGTCACTTTGATCGGTAGCAATATTGAACTTAGCCAGACGTAAGGCAGAACAGACCGGAATTAAAAAGGATAGATAAGGCCAATGCCAGGTAGCATTTTGTTGCCATAGGTAGAATAGGATAAAAGATGGCAAGACGCCAAAAGTTACCATGTCGGCCAGTGAATCCAATTGTTTGCCTATTTCTGAGTGAACCTTTAACAGCCTTGCTGTGAAACCATCCAGAAAATCACAAACCAGGGCAATCCCTATTAAGTAAGAAGCAGTCAGCAAATCCCCTTTTAGAGCAAAGACTATTCCTATACAACCGCATAGTAAATTGGTAAGCGTTAAGGTATTAGGAATATGCTTTTTCAAAAGGGACAGTATTCTAATTAGCTATAGCGCAGAAGGGGTTGTGACGCTTTTCTTCTCCGATTGTAGTAGTAGGACCATGACCAGTGTATACAACGAAGTCATCATCGAGCGAGAACATTTTGTTGTGAATACTTTCTATTAGTGTGTCATGATCTCCACCTGGTAAATCAGTACGTCCGATGCTTCTCTGAAACAATACATCGCCACCTATACATATTTTTTGATCCTTATTGTAGAAAGCCAAATGACCGGGTGCATGCCCCGGCACAAAAAACATATCCAACGTCGAATTGCCAAAGGAAACCTGGTCTCCTTCATCCAGAAAATGCTCAGCTTCGGTTGGTTCATAATCCATAAACCCATAGTTAGGAGCATAAACCTCAACCGATTTTAAAGTAGCTTCATCAGACTGATGTATAAACAACTCAACGTCGTATGTTTGCTTCACATAATGGTTACCAAAGACATGATCAATATGACAGTGGGTATTGATCAATTTGGATACCTTTAATTCCTTGCTCGCAATGAAAGATGACAATTCCTGCTTTTCATGGTCTTCGTAACAACCCGGATCTATGATGATGCACTCCTTTGTCTCATCATAAAGGACGTAAGTATTCTCCATGAAAGGATTGAAAACGAAAGACTTAACTTCAATCATTGTGCTTAATTATTGGATAGAAAGTGTCAAAATTATCTTATTTAATCAAAATACTGCGCACATCACCGGCTTATATCGACAAAAATGAAAAATGATTACGACTACTTAATAGTAGGGCAAGGGCTGGCCGGTACTACTTTGGCTTACCAGCTGATGAAGCTGGACAAGAAAGTTTTGGTAATTAATCAAGCTAAAAAGATTACTTCATCCCTAGTCGCGGCAGGCTTATACAACCCGATTACCGGACGTAAGATGGTTAAGACGTGGAAGGCTGATGCCCTCTTTCCTTACCTGACCGAGTTTTATCAAGAACTACAAAGTCATTTCAGCGAAGTATTTTTCAATGATTTGAACATTTACAGGCCGTTTTTATCGATAGAAGAGCAAAATGAATGGATGGGGAAAAGCTCGGATCCGGATTACCTTCCTTTCATCAAAAATATAAACCTACAAGAGCAGCATGGTAGTATTATTAAAGATGAGTTCGGTGGACTAGAATTGGACCAGTCTGGTTTTCTGAATATACCTGTGTTTCTCTCTTGCATGAGAGAATATTTTAAGGAAAAAGGAGTTTATTATGAGGGGGTGGTGGATGAAAACAACCTGTCATTGAGAAAGAGTGAGGTTTCATATGAAGGAGTAACTGCCATGAAGGTGATCTTTTGTCAAGGTCCTGACGCTATTACCAATCATTTTTTTAGTTGGTTGCCATTCTCTTTGGTTAAAGGAGAAATACTTTATATACGTACTCATTCTAAACTTGACAGGATTTATAACAGAGGTGTATTTGTATTGCCGTGGAATGAGGATATTTGCAAAGTCGGCGCTACTTACGATACCAAGGACATGAGTTTAAACACTACGTTAAATGCGCGACAAACTTTGGTAGAAAAATTAAATAACTTGGTTAAGTTCAGCTACGAAATTATAGACCAAAGTGCGGGAATAAGACCGGCGACTAAAGACAGAAGGCCTTTTATAGGATTGCATCCAAATTTTGAAACTATTGGTATTTTCAATGGTTTAGGTGCCAAGGGTGTATCCTTATCACCATACTTTTCCAAGCACTTTGCGTATATGTTAGAAAATGGGGAGGAACTAGATAGCGAGATAAACATAAGTCGCTATTTTTCTTTAATTTGATATATCAGCATTAAGTTCGATTATGCATAAATCTAAAAATATCGTTGTCTTGGCTGTGTTGCTACTGCTAATTGCTTGTGGGAACGCAATCGGGCAGCAAGCCAGAGAAACTTTCGGCAAGAATAGAATTCAGTACAAACAGTTCAGTTGGAAATTCTACAGTACAGACAACTTTGACGTATATTTCTATGAAGGAGGCGAAGATATTTCTAGAGAGACAGCTGAATTCCTTGAAGAAGAATTTGATAGAATTACCGACCTGATAGGTTATCCCCCCTATTCTAAAACGAAGATATTTCTCTACAATTCTATTGCCGACCTTCAGCAAAGTAACGTTGGTGTAAACGATGTCAACTTTAGAGTGGGAGGGCAGACCAAGATAGTCAAGAACTATGTTGAGGTAGCCCATCCAGGAACATTAATCGACTTTAAGCAAGAGCTGCTTTTGAAAGTTTCCGAGTTGCTCATTAATGATATGATGTTTGGCGGTAGCCTGAGCGATATGTTTCAGAATGCCTACTTACTCAACCTGCCAGAATGGTTTATATCTGGAGCCGCCGAGTATGTAGCCAAAGGCTGGACTATTGAAATGGACGATTACGCCAGAGAGTTGATGAACTCTAAGAAGGTCAGGAAAGTCACTAAGTTCACTGGTAAGGATGCCCGACTAGCTGGGCACTCTATCTGGAACTTCATCGCGGAAAAATATGGTAAGAGCAGTGTTTCTAATATTCTGAACTATACCAGAATCATTAGAAATGAAGAAAAGAGTATTGCCGTTACGCTCGGCATATCCTTTAAGCAAGTGATATACGAGTGGCAAAACTTTTACACTGACATGGATCGCTATGTCAAAAGCGATTATGTAAAGCCAGACAAGGCCCTTAAAATAGAAGAGAAAAACAAGAAAGGTCTTGTATTCAACAGCGTGGCGCTTAGCCCCAATGGCTCAAAGCTAGCTTATACACAAAATGATAATGGAAAATACACTGTAATGATTAGGTATCTGGAGTCCGGAGACGAAGAGAAAGTCATATCAGGCGGATATAAGGTGATTAATCAGAAAGTAGATTTTAATAATCCTATAGTGAATTGGGCGAATGACAGTACGCTTGGTGTGGTGAGTACCAAAAAAGGCCAGAATATCTTTTGGTTGTACGACATCAAAACCAAAAGTAAACTCGTCAATTCACTCGATAAATTCAGCCAGGTTCGGAGCTTCGATTTCTCTGATAACGGCCGATTAGCAGTGCTCAGTGCTGATGTAAATGGCCAAAACGACCTCTACTTACTAAGTACACGGCGAAATAGAACCAAAAGACTTACTAACGATAGCTATGATGACATAGACCCGGTATTTTTTCCAAATTCGAATACGATATTATTCAGTTCCAACCGAGTAACGGACACCCTCAATGCAGATATTGGTTCATTCGATGATTTAGACGCAAATAACTTTAACCTCTTTGCTTACAATCTTGACACTACTGAAAATGTCGTGACAAGAATTACCAATACCATAAGTCGAGATGTCAAGCCATTGGCGCTCAATACCAACGAGATTTTTTACCTGAGTGACCAGAAGGGCATTTATAATGTCTTCAAATACAACATTAGGGATAAGCTCTACACACAGGTTTCAAATTATGGCCTGAGCATTAAAGACTATGACATTGACTTTTTGCAAGGCAGTATATCCTACGTGATGTTGGATGGCAATAATCAATTTATCTATCATGATACCAATTTTGATTACAATGCCCAGCGATTCACAAAGAATACCAAGCGACAGGACATCATTCAGGTCAGATATATCAATGAAAGACGCCGAGCGAAAAGCCTTAAAGAAGAGGAACTAGCGGCACAGCAGGCGATTGATGAGCCTGTAGAAGAGCAGCCTGAGGAAGAAGAAAACACCGATGATGACATCATCAATACAGACAATTATGTATTTGACGAAGAGGCAGTAAAAGACAAAGAAGATAGTGATTCTTTCTTGAGTCAATACCGAAAGCTCAGAAAGAAAAGCAGCGTTGTAGGCCCTTTGGATTACGAGACAAGATTCACCGCAGATAATTTCATTACTTCGTGGGTGATCGACCCTTTAAGAGGTTTTGGGATCCAATTGGAGACTCAGATGAATGATCTTCTGGAAAACCATCGCTTCTACGGCGGAATTATGGCCACCACTGACTTGAGAAGCGGCGATATATTCGCAGAATACCAATACTTAAAAGATCGTATCGACTACAATATCAGATTCGATAGAAATGTCATATTCCAGAACTTTGCAGTAGAAGTTAACTCTTTTACTCACCGGTATACCAAAAACACTATCCAGTTTGGCGCATCACTGCCGTTAAGTGTCAAGTCTAGATTTACGATCAACCCTTTCTATACTTTTACACGGTTTGAAGACCTAACTTTTGACGGAAACATATCCCCAACTTTTAGGCCTACTTCTGGTGTACAGTATGGAGGTATTCAGTCTGAATTGATCTTTGATAATTCAATTGTCAAGGACATGAATATCATTGAAGGTTTTAGGGGTAAAGTCACTTTCAAACACCTCGAAAGTGTTAATGAAGCTGATTTAGGCTTCTCTGAAGTAAGCATAGACTTGAGAAATTATCAAAAAGTTCACCGTGAGATCACCTTTGCGACCAGGCTTTTCTATGGTAAGTTCTTTGGAAGCAACCCTCAAACTTATCTGCTGGGAGGTATGGACAACTGGCTTTTCAATGATGAGAATCAAAGTGGGGATGGAAACCCTCTTCGTTTGTTTGATGGAGACAACAGCAGATTGTTATTTGTGGAGTATGTTACCAGCTTGAGAGGATTTGATTATGCTGAGTTGTTTGGAGAAAACGTTTTATTATTCAATGCTGAACTACGTATCCCGATTATCAAATACTTACATGGAGGTCCTATATCTTCCAACTTCTTCAGGAATCTGCAGTTCGTAGGATTTTATGATATTGGATCTGCATGGACAGGCCCATCTCCATTTAGTGAGGACAATAATGTCAATGCAGAAACAATCAGTGAAGGGCCATTCCAAATCGAACTGAAAAACTTTACTAGTCCTTGGTTGTCTAGCTATGGCTTCGGTTTAAGAACGGTACTGCTTGGGTATTATATGAAGTTTGATCTTGCCTGGCCTATAGAAGACCTTCAGGTTCAATCACCTAGATTACATGTAACTTTGGGATTTGATTTTTAGTACAGAACAGATTGTTTTTTGTAACAGCTATTCCCGAATCCCCTAATAAATTCGACCTATGCTTAAATCCATGACAGGATACGGCCAGTCATCTTACGCTGATGACAAGCTCAATATATCTGTAGAAATCAGGACACTCAATTCTAAATACCTTGATATCAATTCCAGGCTTCCAAAAGCTTTTTCGGATCGTGAGATCGCACTAAGAAATAGGATAAACGAAAAACTAGAACGAGGCAAAGTCAATATCGTGCTGGACTACCAGTATGAAGGTAGGGCGACGCCGTTACTGAAGTATAACGAAGAGCTTTTTGTCGCTTATTACAATGAGTTGGCCTCTCTTGCTCATAAGGTTGATGCCGATAGAGGTGACCTTTTCAGATTAGCCATAAATTCTCCAGAAGTACTGATCAGTACGGAAGATGATAAACTGGCTGAGGAGGAGTGGGGGCGAATCATGGGGGTAGTTGATGAGGCTCTTGGCAAGTGTGATGAATTTAGAATGAGGGAAGGGGCCGTAATCGCCCAAAAGCTAAGTGACTATATCAATCAAATTGATGAGAGCCTAAAGGCTATAGAGGGTTTGGACCAAGAGAGAATCGAAGTGATTAAGGGAAGAATTCGAAATAACCTATTAGAGTTCTTTGAAGAGGAGCAAATTGATAAGAATCGCTTTGAGCAGGAGTTGATCTACTATCTTGAAAAGCTCGATATTTCTGAAGAGAAAGTACGCCTTGCTAGTCATTTACAGTACTTCCACGAAGTACTGAGCGACGGTAAATCAAATGGTAAGAAGCTTGGTTTTATTAGCCAGGAGATTGGTCGTGAGATCAATACGATAGGCTCTAAATGCAATGACGCCGCCATACAAAAGCATGTGGTAGTAATGAAAGAAGAATTAGAAAAGATTAAGGAACAAATCCTTAATATTCTCTAGATTTAATAGTAGGTAGAGCTCATGAGATATTGCTCTACATACTCTTTCACCCCTGCTTCCAGTGAATGAAAAGGCTTGTCGTAACCAATCAATAGCAGCTTGTTCATATCAGCCTCAGTAAAATACTGATACTTATCTCTGATATCCTCGGGAGTGTCTACGTACTCGATATTTTCAGGCTTACCCATCGCCTTAAAAGTAGCCTTGGTCAAATCCAAGAAAGTCCTGGCCGCTCCGCTTCCCAGGTTATAGATGCCTGAATCCTTTCTATGATGCATAAGGAAGTAGCAGACGTTTACGAGATCTTTGACGTAGACAAAGTCGCGCTGTTGTTCACCATCTTTGTAAGCAGCATTATGCGAACGGAATAACTTCATTTTACCAGTATCTTTGATCTGATTGTAAGCATGCCAGATCACAGAAGCCATTCTACCTTTATGGTATTCATTAGGGCCGTATACATTGAAGAATTTAAGCCCCGCCCAATAGAATGGTTTTTTATCCTGCTTCAATGCCCAAATGTCAAATTCATTCTTCGATTCTCCGTAGGGGTTTAAAGGTTTGAGGTTAGAAACGAGTTGCTCATCATCTTTATACCCTAACTCACCTAATCCATATGTAGCCGCTGATGAGGCATAAACCAATGGGATTTGGTAATTCACGCACCTCGTCCATATCTCTTTCGAATACTCGACGTTAAGTTTATCAAAAATGCTTTTATCAAATTCTGTGGTATCGGTTCTGGCACCAATGTGAAAGATAAATTCTACTTCCTCGTACTCCTTGTCGAGCCAATCGAAGAACACATCTCGGTCCACCCTTTCCTGAATTTTTTTGTTTTCGAGGTTCTTCAGTTTGGCTGGGTTGTCAAATTTATCAACCGCTATTATATAGTTGAAATTCTCTTCGTTTAGCTTTCCGATTAGAAAGCTACCTATAAAACCTGCTGCGCCAGTTACAACAATCATATGATCGGATTCTATATGTAGGATAATAATGTGAGACAAAAATAAAGTATTCTGCCTTTAGTATCTTTGCGGTGCAATGAATAATAAAGGTATAGTTTACGTCAGCAGGAAGGAGCATTTCAATGCAGCGCACAAGCTCTACAACCCAAAGTGGAGCAAGGAGAAGAATGAGGAAGTTTTCGGACCATGTGCTAACGAAAACTGGCATGGGCACAACTTCGAATTGATTGTGACTGTGAAGGGAAACCCAGACCCGGAAACCGGGTTTGTAATTGATCTGAAGAAATTGAGTCAATTGATCAGAAGGGAAGTGACAGACAAACTCGATCATAAAAACCTTAACCTGGATGTAGATTTTATGCGAGATCAACTGGCTAGCTGTGAGAACCTTATCGTTGGCATTTGGGATATACTTGAACCTAAAGTCAAAGAACTGGCAGCATCAGGAGAATTACATGCCCTGAAGCTCTATGAGACCCCAAGAAATTATGTGGAGTATTTTGGCTGAGTAATGAGCCTCAGCACATCCGCTTACCGCAAAAGACAATACCCTTGTTAAATCAGCATCATCTGATTGAAAGGCATTATCTTTAATCACCATGAAGTACTACGTAATAGCAGGCGAACGCTCTGGCGATTTGCACGCAGGTAATTTAATTAAGGCTATCTCGTCAATGGATGAAAAGGCGATGGTGCGTGGGTTTGGCGGCGATTACATGACTGAGGTAGGTGCTGAGATCGTTGTGCACTATGAGAAGTTGGCTTTCATGGGTTTTTTGGAGGTAGTTAAAAATTACTCTACTATAAAGACCTACCTGGAGCAATGCAAAATTGACATATTGTCTTTCAACCCCGATGTGTTAATTCTGGTTGACTATGCTGGTTTCAATTTGCGCATAGCCAAATTTGCCAAGGAGCAAGGTATTCGGGTTTTCTATTATATATCACCAAAGGTCTGGGCCTGGAATCAGAAAAGAGCTTATAAGATCAAAAAGAGAGTGGATGAAATGTTTACCATTCTTCCTTTTGAACCGGAGTTCTACAAGAAATTTGAATGGGATGTGAAATACGTAGGCAATCCTGTTCTAGATGCTGTAAAAAGCTATAAACCTGACCCTGACTTTAAGAGCAGCCTGAATATAGCTGATGATAAATCCGTTATCGCCTTGTTGCCCGGTAGTAGAAAGCAGGAGCTGGCCTCGGTACTTCCATTAATGACAGAAATATGTGCCAGCCGAAAAAATGATCATTTTGTAGTTGCTGCTGTAAAACACCTAACCCCATTATATGGTGCTATCAGTAAACTTGAGAATGTAAGCTTGGTATTTGATAAGACCTATGACCTTCTTTCATGTGCTAATTGTGCGGTGGTCACTTCTGGTACGGCCACCCTGGAAACAGCGCTTTGGAATGTTCCTCAGGTGGTGGTATATAAGACAAGTTGGATTACCTATAAAATTGCTCGTTCGCTGATCAAAGTGGACTATATCTCTTTGGTTAACCTCATTGCCGATAAGCTTGTAGTGAAAGAATTGATTCAAGAAGATTTCAATCTGACCAATTTGTCAGGAGAAATTGAATTGTTACTGAACGAGGGTAACTATAGGGATGAAATGCTGGCTGAATATGCCAAAATCAGGCAAGTCCTTGGAGAAGGTACTGCATCCAAGAAAGCAGCAGAGTTAATGCTCGCTGCTTTACCGAATGACTAAGCCACTTTCAGCTTACCGTACTTAGAATTACTGAATTTCTGCTCTGCGTAAGCCCGATTGATGATCAATTTGGTGATGCTATCAGATGAAGGAATTTCAAACATAGCATCTGTTACAATGGCCTCACAGATCGATCTCAATCCTCTGGCACCTAGTTTGAACTCAATAGCCTTTTCAACAATGAAATCAATAGCGCCTTCTTTGAACACAATATCTACACCCTCCATGTCGAAGAGCTTTTTGTATTGCTTAGTAAGGGCGTTCTTAGGCTTGGTAAGGATTAATTTAAGTGTAGTCTCATCTAAAGGATTCAGATAAGTAAGTACAGGGAGACGCCCTATCAGTTCAGGAATCAACCCGTAGCTTTTCAAATCCTGCGCCGTGATGTATTGCAATAAATTGTCTTCTTCGAAATCTACGTGCCCAACGTTGTCCTTTTTGGCCGCAAAACCAAGTGGACGGGTATTCATACGCTTAGCAATAGAACGGCTAATACCATCGAATGCTCCTCCACATATAAACAGGATATTTTCTGTATTTACGGTGATCATCTTTTGGTCAGGGTGCTTCCTGCCGCCCTGAGGGGGAACATTAACCGAAGTGCCTTCCAGTAACTTGAGTAAGGCTTGTTGTACCCCTTCGCCACTCACGTCTCTTGTTATTGAAGGGTTATCGGACTTTCTAGAGATTTTATCAATCTCATCGATGTAGACAATGCCTCTTTCTGCGGATTCTACTTCGTAGTTAGCCGCCTGTAATAGTCTGGTAAGAATACTCTCAACATCCTCACCGACATACCCAGCTTCAGTCAGTACGGTAGCATCGGCAATACAAAAAGGCACTTGGAGTATTTTAGCGAGCGTTCTGGCCAAGTAAGTTTTACCCGTTCCGGTTTCACCTACCATGATGATGTTAGATTTTTCTATCGTCACATCATCCTCCTCAGCTTTCTTTTGCATTAACCTTTTATAGTGGTTATAAACTGCAACAGAAATAACTTTTTTAGCCTCATCCTGCCCTACGACGAATTCGTCGAGGAATTTCTTCATATCCTGGGGCTTCACCAAATTGAAATTTGGTGTTCCACCGCTCCCCTTGGTCTTTTTCTCTTCCAGAAGAATTTGATTGGCTTGGGTGATGCATTTGTCACAGATATGAGCATGAATGCCCGATATCATAAGGTCAACATCTTTTTTGTTTCTTCCGCAAAAGGAGCAGGTAACTTCAGCCATGATATTAGTTTTTAGATTCAAGGACTTCGTCGATGAGTCCGTATTTCACTGCTTCCGGAGCTCTCATCCAAAAATCCCTGTCGGCATCTTTTTCAATTTCTTCTTCTGTCTTACCACTGTGCTTTGACAGAATAGTATATAAATCCTTTTTCACCTCAAGCGTCTGCTTCAACGAAATCTCCATATCGGATGCTTGGCCTTGCATACCACTCATAGGCTGATGAATCATGATTCTACTATGCGGTAAAGCAGATCTTTTCTTGGCTGCTCCACCCGCCAAAAGTACAGCCGCCATCGATGCTGCTAAACCTGTGCAAATAGTGGCAACATCAGGCTTAACGAGGTTCATAGTATCATAAATACCTAACCCAGCATAGACGCTTCCGCCTGGGCTGTTGATATATAACAAGACATCCTTTTTAGGATCAGTCGACTCAAGGAATAATAGTTGGGCTGTGATAATATTAGCTATCTGATCATCTACAGGTAAGCCAAGAAAGATAATCCTATCCATGATCAATCGAGAGAACACATCTATCTCAGCAAATCGGGTTGGTCTTTCTTCAATTACCGAGCGGGTCATGTTTTCAATGTGGTGCACATAACCATCAACTGCGGTTCCACTTATGTTTCTAGCCTTTACAGCGTATTTTCTAAATTCTTCTTTGTTGTCCATTCTTAGTTCGAAAATTAGGCAATTTATGCTATAGCCCTTTACTCAATATTAACAAGATTATAGCATATTAACTATCTAATGTATAAAAAAGCCAAAAAAGAAAATGTTTCGGCAAAAGCGTAAAAATGATTACTTCTGAACGATTTTTTCGAACTCTTCCATGCTTACGGACTTTTCGTTGAGTGTGATTTGCTCTTTGATGAACTGACTCACCTTCTCACCTCTCACCTGATTGAAAACACGCATGTAATTGTCGCCATTCTCTCCTTGTAGATAGTTGTTAGCAAAGCCATCAAGTTGATCACCTAACTGTGCAGCCATGGCAGGGCCACCGAATTGCTGCAGGATCATTTCCTTAGCCTTGTCAACTACATCAGGGTGCTCTACTTTGATCTCGTTGTCTTCGGAGATTTTATTGGTGATAAAAGTCCATTTTAGCTCTTTGGTGTAAGCTTCGAACTCTTTTTCGATCTGTTCTTCTGAAACTTTACCTTCGTTAGAAACCTGTATCCATTTTTTCAAAAATGTTTCGGGTATTTCTAGCTTGGTGTTCTCAATAAATTGATCTCTTATATTGATGTCAAGGAAGTAGTCGCTTTCCCTTTGATAGTTTTCCTCGATGGTTTCTTTGACTTTAGCCATGAACTCATCTTCAGTTTTAACGCTATCCTTGCCGAAGACCTTCTCGAAAAGCTCTTCATTGATTTCGGCAGGAACGGTTCTGTTGATCTTGTCTACAGTGATCTGATATTCACCCTTGAGGTCTTTGGCAGCCTCTGCATCAACATCTGCAATGTGTGTTATGAGTTGCTCATCTTTCAGGGCTTTGCTGATTTCGAATTTAACTACGTCTCCAGCCTTAGCACCGATAAATTTTTTCTGTTCCTTTTTCTCAACTTTATCTATTGGAATAAGAGCGTCTTTTCCTTCATCTTCTGAATCTGTGGCTTTGACTTTCCCAAAAAGCGAGTCATCTGCTTCGCTTGCCTCAGGATTGGTAACCTCTCCGAACTGCTTTTTGATACTGTCAAGCGTCTTATCCATAACCTTCTGATCAGCTTCGATTTTATAGTGCTTGACCTTGACCTTCTTAGATAAGTCGTAAGTGAAATCTTCTACAAAACCGATGTCGTAGTCAAACTCAAATTCTTTCTGAGTATCCCAGTCGATTGATTTTGATTTTTCCAAGTCAGGAATGGGCTCACCCACGATCTTGATGTCATTCTCTCGAATGTAATCGGTGACAGATTTGGAAAGCAGTGAATTGATCTCCTCTACGAGGATTGACTTACCATACATTTTCTTGATAAGGCCGGTAGGAACCTTGCCAGGTCTGAAACCCTTTATGTTGGCCTTCTTGGCGTAGTCTTTCACTTTTTCATCAACACGGGGTTGATAATCACTTTCGTTTAATTTAACTTTAATTAAAGCCTCAGTGTTGGATTTCTTATCAAGTGAGATGTCCAAAGCAGTAAAGTTTTAGTGGTGCGAAAAATTGAAATGCCCCCAATCCCGATAATACATGAAGTCGTGATTGGGGGCAGTAGTTTGTGCGGATGGAGGGACTCGAACCCCCATGCCTCGCGGCGCTAGATCCTAAGTCTAGTGCGTCTACCAATTTCGCCACATCCGCTTTCTCTGAAAAATGGAGTGCAAATGTATTTAATAATTTTGATACTACCATAATTGATAACTATTTTTTCGTCTTTTTTAATTGGTTAAAGATTTAGAAAATGATTGCGGTAGACGTTGAAGAAGAGAAGAAGGAAATAATTAGGCGCTATCGGAAATTGCTTAGGAAAGCCAAGCCATTTTTAGAAGATGGAGACGCTAAGCTAATCAAGAAGGCATTCTACACGTCGTTGGAAGCGCATAAGGAGATGCGCCGCAAGTCTGGCGAGCCCTATATCTATCATCCGTTGGCCGTGGCACAAATTTGTGTCGAGGAAATAGGCCTTGGAACGACGTCGATCGTATCAGCTTTGCTGCACGATGTCGTCGAGGATACCGAGTTCGAACTCGAGGATATAGAACGGGATTTTGGTAAGAAGATATCACGTATCATTGACGGGTTAACCAAGATCTCAGGTGTCTTTGAGCACGGCAGTTCACAACAAGCCGAGAACTTCAGGAAAATGCTGCTAACGCTGGCCGATGATGTTAGGGTGATACTGGTCAAACTGGCAGACAGGCTGCATAACATGCGTACACTCGGAAGCATGCCTCGTCACAAGCAGTTGAAAGTGGCTTCAGAAACCATCTTTCTATATGCCCCTTTGGCCCATAGACTGGGATTGTATTCTATCAAATCAGAGCTTGAAGACTTGTATCTGAAATATACAGAACAGGAAGTTTATCAAGCTATCATGGGCAAGATAGATGATACTAAAGAAGAGCGTACCAGATTCATTAAGAAGTTCATCCGACCGATTCAGAAGGAGCTTCAGGAGCATGGCGTGAAAACCATCATCAAGGGAAGGTTGAAATCTGTCTTTTCCATCTGGAATAAAATGAAGAAACAGAGCATACCTTTTGAGGAGGTTTACGATCTCTTTGCTATCAGAATAATCATCGATACAGATGTCGAAAATGAAAAGGCTGCTTGTTGGCAGGTCTATTCTATTGTTACAGACCATTACCAACCTAACCCTGACCGCTTGAGGGACTGGGTAAGTATCGCCAAATCCAATGGATATGAGTCACTTCATACTACTGTGATGGCCAAGAATGGTCAATGGGTAGAGGTACAGATCAGGAGCCGTAGAATGGATGAGATTGCTGAAAAAGGCTATGCTGCTCATTGGAAGTACAAAGACACACCGGGGAGTCAAGAGTCAGGGCTTGACCAATGGATCACCAAAGTGAGAGAAGTACTGGAGCAGAACAATTCCACTGCCCTTGAGTTTGTCAATGATTTCAAAGGAGACCTCTTCACAGATGAGGTTTTCGCGTTCACTCCGAAAGGTGACTTGAAAACGCTGCCCAATGGTGCCACCGTACTTGATTTTGCTTTTGAGATACATTCTGAAATTGGGGTGAAGTGCATCGGCGCTAAAATCAACCAAAGGCTTGTGCCACTCAATTATGAGGTTAAAAATGGTGATCAAATAGAAATACTCACTTCTACCAAGCAGCGACCAAGTGAGGATTGGTTAAGGTTTGTAGTTACGACCAAAGCCAAGGCCAAAATCAAGCAAGAATTGAAGTCTGACATGAAGCATGTGGCAGATGAGGGTAAAGAGATTGTTTACCGTAAGCTCAAGCAGATGAAGATCGAACCTACTAATGAGGTATTTGATCGAATTCGGGCTTACTTCAATGTAAATAATCAGTTTGAGCTTTTTTACCAGGTGGGTCGCGGAAATATTACCGCTAAGGACATCAAGTTATTCAAGGATTTCAAACCGATTGCGCCAATTAAGAGTAATCCTAAAGCTAAAGTTTCTGACACCAAAACCTTCGAGACAGAAATAACAAAAGCAAAAGGTCGAGCCCAGGATATGTTATTGATCGGTGAGGATATGGATGTGGTAGATTACAAGCTATCCAAGTGCTGTAATCCCATACCTGGTGATGATGTCTTTGGCTTTGTTACTGTAAATGAAGGAATTAAGATACATAGAACAAGTTGTCCTAATGCCGCCGAGTTATTGTCGAGTCATGGGCATAGGGTGGTCAAAGCGAAATGGACCTCACAGCAAGAAATAGCGTTTTTGGCTGGGTTGGAGGTTATTGGTACCGATAGGGTAGGCCTTATGAATGATGTAACGGCGATCATTTCTAACGAGTTGAAAGTGAATATACGATCCATTACTATCGACACGGACAGCGGCATATTTGAAGGAAGGATTATGCTCTATGTGAACGATACGCGTCATCTTGATTTGCTGATTGATAAATTAAGAAGTATTGAAGGTTTGGAGATGGTGAGACGCTTCGATTGAGATCAACGTATTTCTTTAGATGCCCATACTATCTACCCATTTTCCTCAATGTTGATGAAACCAGCACCCTTGCCATTAATTTCGTCGGTTAGGCTTTAGGAAGGTAAATTAGGTTGCCCTACTGATATGACAATTCTATTTGAACTCAAAAAGATGGGCAAATAGGATTTGTAGTTACCTGCCAGTGCAAATAATAACCATAGTTTCAGCCTCTAATTTTTGTTAATTTGTACTTATCGACCAATTGCGTCCTTTTGGTAGCATTTTTTAAGTTTAGATAGATTGGAACCGTTGATCTACATATTTCACAAAAGACTGTTTTTCGCGACATTCTTCAGCTACTGCCTATTATTAAGTACATATGTTAAAGCTAAGCCTATCCAAGCTATCGATAGCCTTAAACAATTGCTTGGTCAGGAGATTGAAACAGAGCTCAGGGTAGACATCCTCAATAAGTTGGCAGCCAAGTATATGTATGTTGATTTGATGGAGATGTCTAGTGCCGCTAAGCAGGCTATTGTTCTATCTAAAGACAGCATCTATCCTAAAGGTTATGCCAGGGCACTCAAACTATTAGGTATAAGCCACTGGAAGAAAGGAGATTATCTCTCTTCTTTCCATAATTATGAAGAAGCACTTGGTGCATACAGGGTCATAGGAGATAGTGCAGGGGTGGCATCCGTGTTTAATAACATGGGTGTATTGTTTAAGCGTCAAGGAGACCTTTCAAGGGCACTTAAGTATTATTTTGAAGCGCTCAGGCTAAAAGAGGGGCTAGGGGAGGACAAGAAACTCACCACCACTTACGGTAATATTGGCACCATTTATACTAAACTGGGTAACCATAACAAAGCGCTAGAGTTTTATGCCAAAGCGGTTAAGATAGATAGCGCGTATAATGATGAACTGGGGTTGGCTCGTGAATTCAATAACATAGGTTTGACTTACAAAGCAATGCAACAGCATGACTTGGCAATAAGTCATTACGAGAAGTCGCTCGCGCTTAATCTTAAATTGAATCAAATACAGTTAGCAGCCTTTAATTATTCCAATCTTGCAGAAGCTTATATCGCCAAAGAAGAATATGAGCCTGCTCAGTCTTACCTAACCAAAACGATTGAAATCAGTCAACAAACCGGGTATGCGCGAGGAGAAATGTCAGGGTATTTTGGATTGGGTGAAATAGCTGCTACCAAAAAAGCATACCAAGAAGCGGAAAATTATCTTCTTAAGTCATTGACTAAAGCAGAAGAGATAGGCGATTTGGAGTATCAATCATGGACATATGAAAAGCTATCTAAAATTAGCCAGGCACTTGGAGAGCATGAAGAAGCATTGTCACATTATCAGCAGTACAAGCAATTGCAAGATAGCCTATTGAATGATTTGACTGCCAAACAGGTCACTGAGTTGCAAGTGCAGTATGAAATGGAGGTAAAGGACAGAGAAAATGAGCGTTTGAAATACGAAAATGCGCTGAAAGCACAGAAGCTAGAAGGTCGGAATAAGGTTATTCTACTGGTTTCCCTGACGCTCCTCTTTGCTTTTTCTTTTGTTGTTGTTTTGCTCTATTCTAATCGCAATAAACGTAGGGCAAACAAGGGCATACGAATTCAAAACGAGCAGTTGGTATCTATTTCTAATGAACTAAAAACTGCTTTAGGGCACAATAAAAAGCTGTTAGGAGAAATTCACCACCACACCAAGAACCATCTGCAGATTATTATCAGCTTGTTAAACCTGCAATCACGCAGATTTAAAGACGAGGCCATACTAGAGCAAATAGCCAAAGAACAAAATCAACTCAGGTCTATTGCACTGATACATCAAAACCTGCTGCAATACGACGATCACAATAACGTCGCATTCAATCAATACTTGACCGACTTAATCAAAGGATATAAAATCTCCCTTTCAGAAGCGGCCAGAAATATAGCATTGCACCTTGAGGTAAGCGATGATGCTTATCTTGAAGTATCTAAAGCCGTACCTGTCGGATTAATCATAAATGAAATTATCCCGAATACGTTTAAACGAAGTTTTCCTAACAGTAAAGCCGGTGATATTTGGGTGACTTTCTCCCAAGGTGAGAATGGATTCAATAGATTGGAAATAAAGAACAATGGGAGAAATCCTAAGATGGAAGATCAGGATGAGCTGGATGAGTTTGTAAGTTATGGGCTTGTAAAGGGACTGGTTACACAACTCAACGGAGATATGCGCATATCAAATAGGGCAGGCAAGTTTGTGCTCATTATAGAATTTTCTCAAGAACAAGCGCAGTTGGCGGATTCAACTTTAAGTCATCAGTAATCAGGCTTTTCCACTTCCTTGGCAAATGCCTCAAGGTCGAAACCTTCAGGCGCATCTTCTATTACCATTCTTTTTTGATACTTGTCATAATAGGCCATGCGATTGATGCCATCTTGATTGGTAACTGAAATGCTCGTCGTACCTGTTAGTTTTCTTTTGGCAATTAAATCATAATACGAGCCTTTACTGCCCTTCATCTTTTTCAAGACTTTTTTGAGATTCTCAAATGGGAGGTAGCCTGTATCTTTCTGAATACCTGTGATCGTCTTTTCAGCATCAATGGATAAACCGATATACTTGATCTCATAGGTTTTATTGCCACTTGGATCAAGCTTCACCTCTTCAACGATGTTCAGCAAGTGTATTGAAGCGATGGGCATAGTGAAAAGAGAAGCGTCCATCTCATTCTTAAACCCTTTATCATACTTTACCTTATCCAGAAGAGTCATGTCCTTCCACAGTCTGTCCTTGTGATAATAAGCTTTGACATCTCCTGAGGTGCCAGCTTGGTAGATGGCATCGGTTAGCTTAGCCGATTCCATCAAGTCGACATTTGCCTTTTGGCGAAGGTCAATTATCCTTTTGACGATATAGGTTTTTTGCTGGGCTAGCCCAATAGAAATTGAAAAGAAAACCAAGCTGAAACAGAGGATGAGTTTTTTCATGACATCATTTCATTAAAGACTAAAAAAGACCAATTTGGTAAGCCAAGCGCTTACTGAATATAGTTTTTTTGGCCTAGAAATGAAAATAAGCCATTGAGAGCTAGGCGGTTGGCTATTTCAACAGCCATACTGAAGAGAGGTTGTCTTAAAAGCCAGTCATTTCGGATGCAATGTAAAATGATCGCTCAGAAAGGCTTTTGACAGCCTAACTTAAAAGAACCTTTAAGGCATCCTCGGGCCTGATGATGGTTTATTTATTAGCCTTTGCCCAGTTGTCTCTTAGTGTAACTGTTCTGTTGAAAACCAACTTTTGGTCAGTACTTTCAGGATCTACAATGAAATAACCGATTCTCTCGAATTGCATCTGATCTCCAGCCTTGGCCTGAGCCAACGAAGGTTCTACAACCGCTTTGTTATTGACAGTTAATGAATCTGGGTTGAGGTGATTTTTGAAATCATCCTCTATGGTATTGAGGTTTTCGGTTTTGAACAACCTATCGTAGAGTCTAACCCCCACATTGAGTGCGTGTTTGGCTGAAACCCATCCTAAAGTGCCCTTTACCTTCTTGCCCGTGGTATCTTGACCACTTTTGGTGTTAGGGTCGTAAGTGCAATGTATTTCAGTAATTTCTCCTGTCTCAGGATCTTTTTTGTAATCCTCGCATTTCACGATGTAAGCGTATTTGAGCCTTACCTCGCGGCCAGGGCCTAACCTAAAGAACTTCCTTGGAGGATCTTCCATAAAGTCGGCTCTGTCGATATATACCTCTCTGGAAAATGGCATATCTCTTTTGCCTGCAGATTCGTCCTCAGGGTTATTCACGGCTTTGAGCAATTCTTCTTCACCTTCAGGGTAGTTGGTGATGATCAATTTAACTGGATTCAAAATCCCCATCACCCTATTGGCTTTTTTGTTTAGGTCTTCACGGACGCTGTGTTCTAATAGCGCTACGTCAATAATGCCATCCCTTTTTGCCACACCAATTTTATCAGCAAAATTCCTGATGGACTCTGGTGTGTAGCCTCTTCGCCTTATACCAGAAATGGTCGGCATTCTAGGATCATCCCATCCCGAAACATAATTGCCTTCTACCAATTCTAGCAGTTTTCTCTTGCTTACGATAGTGTAGCTTAGATTGAGTCTGGCGAACTCGATTTGTCGCGATGGAAATATATCAAGCGCTTGGATCAACCATTCGTACAATGGGCGATGTACCTCAAACTCTAAAGTACAGAGTGAATGCGTAACTCCTTCCATGCTGTCAGACTGACCATGGGCGAAGTCGTAGGTCGGGTATATGCACCATTTGTCTCCTGTTCTATGATGAGTAGCATATCTGATTCTATATAGAATAGGATCACGCATGTGCATATTGGGAGACGTCATATCAATTTTGGCCCTCAATACTTTCTCACCTTCTTTGAACTTACCGGCTTTCATGCCATCCAGTAGCTCGAGGTTCTCTTCCACTGTTCTGTTGCGATAAGGACTTTCATCTCCCGGTTGTGTAGGCGTACCTCTGGAGGCACTGATCTGCTCTGCCGTCTGATCGTCCACATAAGCTTTTCCTGCTTTGATCAACTGTTGAGCGAATGCATATAGTTTGTCGAAATAGTCAGAAGCAAAATATTCCCTGTCTTCCCAGTCGAAACCCAGCCATTTGACATCCTCTTTGATAGAATCGACGTATTCGGTATCTTCTTTTTCAGGGTTAGTATCATCGAATCTCAGGTTGCATTTTCCACCATAGGCTTCTGCAAGACCGAAGTTGAGGCAAATGGATTTAGCATGACCGATATGCAAGTAGCCATTAGGTTCAGGCGGGAACCTTGTTACCAACTGACCATTGTTCTTGTTTGATTTGAGGTCTTCATCAACAATTTGCTCGATAAAATTGAGCGATTCCGGTTTCTTTTCGTCTGACATGATCGACTTGCTTTCTTTGAATTTGCAATGTTAGATAAAATGAAGGGAAGTTCATTGAAGAGCCGATTTTTCTTAATGCTAATTCATACCATTCTTTCTGGTCAATAGCTTGAATAGAAAATCGGGACGTACGAGGTATTTTTTCTTATTGATGTTGGCCAGTGATTCTATCAGGTATTCATGCACCTGGCGGCTTTGATTGGACTTTTTTACAATGAAGTTGAATAGCCACGGATACTTACACAGCTTTTGTAAAGATCTACTCAACTTCAGCTCTTTCCACATTCTATCGTAAATCTCACGATCGTAAGCTTGATTGAATCTGGCCGAAAAATCCTGTTGCTCAAAAGACTTTTCGATATGCATGGCAGCCACTCTGCCGCTTCTTATGGCGTTGCCAATGCCCTCTCCGGTGAAAGGGTCGATCAACGAGGCCGCATCACCTGTCAGTAGAAAATGATCTCCTGATAGCTTTCTTTTTTTAGAACCCAGGGGAAGGCCAAAACCCTTGACGGTTTCCAAAGCAGTAGCATGCTCAAACCGAGCTTTTAGTTTGGGGTGTTCATCCAACAGTATCCTAAAAGCCTTTTTCAGATTGACTTTTTTGCTCATCACAGCCGACGATAACATGCCGATACCCACATTGGCCTTGCCGTCCGGTAAGGGGAAAACCCATAAATACCCCGGCAAAATGTTTTTGAAAAAATACAGTTCGATGTAGCCTTGATCATGAAACCCGGATACGCCATCGAAGTACATTCTCAGCCCAGCAGAATAATGGTTTTTATCTACTTCTATGTTGCCCAAGTGCCTGTTTACTACCGAGTGGGCACCATCAGCACCAACCACAAAACGTGACTTAATTTCTCCTTTGTTAGTTTGTATTAGAATACCGTTGTCATTTCTTTCTATCCCTTTTACTTCACAAGCCTCGATTAGCTCAACCTGTTGCAATTCCTTCAAATGCTCAACCAGCAGATTATCAAAATCTGTTCTGGTACAAACATATCCGCAGTCCTTTTTACACTTGTTGATAAAAGGAATATCGATGTCATTTCCGGCTGGGGCAATGATTTTGACACCATATGAAGGCACCTTTTGAGCAAATTGATCAAACTTAGCAGCCAGTGCGGGGGACAGCATGGACAATTGATTGATGACGTCAAGGCTCAACGCATCGCCACAAATCTTGTCTCTTGGAAAAGTGGACTTGTCAAGGATCGCCACTTTCAAGTGTGTTTGAGCCAACATGATAGCACATGCGACGCCGGCAGGGCCAGCGCCTACGATGACAACATCATATTCTAGATTACTTGAAAGCATCCATTAAGTCATTAGAAGATATGGGTTTAGCCATCTCTTAACATTTAAACAATTTGCTCTGCAAGGCATTATCAATTAATAACCATACCTTTGCGGCCAATTTAGTGCATACAGAATGAAAGAAATAAGAAATATTGCCATTATCGCTCACGTTGACCACGGTAAGACTACGTTGGTTGACAAAATGTTGGTAGCAGCTCAACTATTTCAGGATCATGAGACGCCTGGTGAGTTGATCATGGACAACAATGACCTCGAAAGGGAACGAGGCATTACCATTCTAGCCAAAAACGTATCCGTGACTTACAATGATGTGAAGATCAACATCATAGACACTCCTGGTCACAGTGACTTTGGAGGAGAAGTAGAAAGGGTACTGAACATGGCGGATGGCGTATTGTTGCTCGTTGATGCCTTTGAAGGGCCGATGCCTCAAACGCGTTTCGTGCTGCAAAAGGCCATAGAAATGAACTTGAAGCCCATTGTGGTCATCAATAAAGTAGACAAGCAGAATTGTACGCCAGACGAAGTACACGAAGCAGTCTTCGATTTGATGTTCAATCTGGACGCCACTGAAGACCAACTTGATTTCCCTGCTGCTTACGGCTCAGCCAAGCAAGGGTGGATGAGTGACGATTGGAAAAAGCCTACAGATAATATTACTATCCTCTTCGATAAGATCATCGAGCATATTCCTGCTCCTAAGGTAGAAGAAGGAACTTCCCAAATGTTGATCACGTCATTGGATTACTCGTCATATGTTGGTCGTATAGCGATTGGCCGCCTGCATCGAGGTACTTTGAAAGCCGGACAGCCAATTGCATTGGTAAAAAGAGAAGGAGGCATAGTCAAAAGTAGAATCAAAGAACTGCTCTTGTTTGAAGGGTTAGAGAGAAGAAAAGTAGAAAGTGTGCAAGCAGGGGATATCTGTGCTGTAGTAGGGCTAGAAGGGTTCGATATTGGCGATACCATAGCTGATGCAGAAAACCCCGAAGCGATGGAGAGTATCACCATCGACGAGCCTACCATGAGTATGCTCTTTACCATTAACGATTCTCCGTTCTTCGGTAAAGAAGGTAAATATGTAACCTCACGTCACGTAAAGGATCGTTTGGAAAAAGAGCTGGAGAAGAACCTGGCGCTACGGGTCGAAGAAACAGATTCTGCCGATAGCTTTAATGTATTTGGAAGAGGTGTACTTCACTTATCAGTATTGATCGAGACCATGAGGAGGGAAGGTTTTGAAATTCAAATCGGACAGCCTCAGGTAATCATCAAAGAGATAGATGGTGTCAAAAGTGAGCCGATAGAAGAGCTTACCATTGACTTGCCAGAAGACGTATCAGGTAAGGCCATCGAATCTGTTACCCTTAGAAAAGGTGAAATGCTGAGCATGGAGCCTAAGGGAGATAGAATGATCCTACAGTTCGAAATCCCATCCCGTGGTATTATTGGGTTGAGAAATTACCTGATGAACGCCACTGCCGGTGAAGCCATTATGTCGCACCGATTCAAAGAATTCCAGCCTTTAAGAGGTGATATTCCAGGACGTCAAAACGGCTCCCTGATCAGTATGGAAAATGGAGATTCAATCCCTTACAGTTTGAATAACCTTCAGGATAGGGGTAAATTCTTCATCGAGCCTAACACACCGGTGTATGAAGGGCAGGTGATAGGTGAGAACAACAGGCCGGGTGACTTGGTAGTCAATGTTACCAAGACTAAAAAGCTGACCAATATGCGAGCGGCTGGCTCTGATGACAAGATGAGGATTGCTCCTCCTATTAAGTTCTCATTGGAAGAAGCTTTGGAATATATCCAGAGTGATGAGTATGTAGAAGTTACTCCCCAGACTATCAGGTTAAGGAAAGTTTTACTCAACGAAACTGATAGAAAAAGATCTAAAAAATAGGGGCTGTCTCAAAAGCTGTCTTTTCGACCATCGGGAGAAATCTTACTCGATTTAAAGTATTGACTATCAATGGAGTAAGATTTCTCATCCCGATTAATCGGGATGACATTAAAATCGGCTTTTGATACATCCTCATAAATTCAATCCGGTTTTCAATACCTTATTTTGGGTAGTGGGGACCGGATTTTTTTATGATTAATTCCCCAGCAACTCTGTAAGTGAGCCCGCATTTAAACCTTGATTTCTTCAGCCCATTCAAGGATTCAAAACAACCAACAAATCCAATTTTTTCGCTGTATAAGTGAATACTTGAATAAGTAATTTAGTAGTAGAGCTATATGATCAGCTACGATCATACACAACCAATCAAATTCTCTTTACAACTAAATAATCGAGGTATGAAAAGCGACGAATTGAAAATCTTGAAGGCTGCTAAGGAAGCCGAATTACCCGATCCTGGGTTTGAAATTGACGAAACCACAGCCATTGTTATCATTGATCCTCAGAATGACTTTTTACATGAAAGTGGTGTAGCATGGGGAGTAGTAGGTGAAAGTGTTGTTAAGAATAACACCGTAGATAACCTTGAGACTTTATTTAAGGTGGGAACGGAGAACGATATTCCTATTTTTGTTTCTCCTCACTACTACTATCCGACAGACCATGGATGGAAACTCGAAGGTGCTTTGGAGAAGTTGATGCACGCTATCAATATGTTCGATAGAAAAGGAGCACTTACGTTAGATGGCTTCGAAGGCTCAGGTGCTGATTGGTTAGACCAATACAAAAAGTACATCAACAGCGGGAAAGTGGTCGTCTGTAGCCCGCATAAAGTATATGGCCCTGAAAACAATGACTTGGCCCTTCAACTTAGAAAAAGAAAAGTGGATAAAGTGATATTGGCAGGCATGTCTTCTAACCTATGTGTAGAAGCACATATGCGAGAATTGATAGAAGTCGGTTTTGACGTATGCGTAGTAGCGGATGCTACTGCCAGTGCCATTCTACCGGGTATAGATTCTTTCGAGGCAGCCCTGATCAATTTTAGAATGATCGCCAGTCACGTGTTTACCACGGAAGAAATTGAAGAAGAAATCAAGGCGTACCGACAGAAAAATCTGGTAACTGCTTAGATAGCTTGTCCGGCACCTTGGGGAGGTAGAAGTAGAAGTGTTTTGGTTAGTATTCCCTAAGGTGCCTTTTTAATGTCACCATCTGGGAATGGGAGAAAATTTCTCTTCTTTAGGGCAAGACTTTAGTTTTTTTCCCTCAGGCCGGATGGCTTCTACTTTTTCCATTGATGAAAAAGTAGACAAAAACTCTAGAAAATTTTGAAACTCATCCCGACTTGGGTCGGGACTCAAACAGCAAAATTTTCGTTTGCTCATCAACTTTAGCCGCCTGTAGGCGGAATCAAATCTACGGCCCTCAGCCGTCTTGTTATTTGATTTAGGTAGTACTAGAAATCCCTCTCTTTAATAATCAGTATTTTAAATTAAGAGAGATTTCAAACGTAGTGAGCAATGACTTTTAAAGCGGCTTTGAAGAGGGTCTTTTCCAACTACTGCAAGTTGGTTTTCATTTTCATCACAATCCACTTAGAAAAGTTCTTATCCCTTTCCTCTCCTCTATATTGGTGATTTGCCTGCTCGGTTATTACTAAATAATGCGTGCCCTTATCTGACCCTGGTACCAGCCGTGTGGTGCGCCTTCTCACTTCCTTTCTTGATACCAATGGCGTTTCCTGCCCTTCATAGACAATGCTAAAACGCGTCCCAAATACTTTGATTTCAAATGGTAAGTCAAGATTGAGCTTGTTGGTAGAATTCATGTCTCCGTAAGGGTAGAGTGTGAATACCTCCATTTCATCATCATCATTGACCGATACCCGGCTGAACAATTTATCTGATTGAATGTCCCTGAATTCTACATATCCGATCGTCTCGGGGTTTTGCTGATTGCTGTTGAGCACCACATACATTTGATCAGCATCATCGCCGTTCTGGATAATCTGGTATCGGTGCTGTTTCCTTTGGGCTATTTCGTCAGGTGAAACCGGGTATTTTACAGGCTCCTGATCTGCCGAAGAG
Organism: Bacteroidota bacterium; assembly: GCA_039819065.1. Classification (GTDB taxonomy): domain Bacteria; phylum Bacteroidota; class Bacteroidia; order Cytophagales; family Cyclobacteriaceae; genus JBCBSS01. The sequence goes on along the minus strand of JBCBSS010000006.1, from coordinate 66,568 downwards.
ATTGTCACTTCAATGCTTTCCCCGGTGTAAGCATCAATAGGAATCCATCGATCTGCTGGTGAGATATCAACTTTTTGAACTGTGGGCTCTGCTACGAAGATTACCTTGACCAGGAAGTAGATAAACCCGGCTAGAACGGCGGTCGACCCTCCAAACTTAATAGCCCCCAGCGTAAAAGTATTTTTGGCATCGATGCCTCCCAGAAACTTATATAATATACTAGCCAGTGATATCGATAGCATCACTCCACTTAAGTCCTTGTAACCCTGTAGATAGAATAGAATGCCACTGCCTATTCCGATAAGGATGAGACTGATGATGGCAATATTTTCAATTTTGGTATGGGTCATAAGGTAACGTAAGCTTATTCTAGTGATTCAAAAATGGCAAGCCATTATTCACTTGCTGAGTATTCTAATGTGGTTTTACTGAAAAAATCGCCCACTGCGTTGTAGAACTTTTCAGGTACTTCGATCATGGGCCAATGTCCAATACCTTCGAAATATATGTTGGGTATTCTATTCTTTTCAATGAACTCCTGAGTTTCCGCTGGAGTGTCTTTATCTCCCCAAACATATCTCTTCGGGCAGGTCAGGTGCATGAATTCTACCCCGGGCTTATCTCCGGAAATATACTTTTCGGTTGATTTCCCCCATTGTACCAGAGAATCAATTTCAGCAAAGTATATGCTGCTCAAGTACCTTCTGAAATCTATTCTGGAGGCGGCTTTTTCAAATACAGAATCTGTGTATATTTTATGGAAATCGTTTTCAGAATGGTTAATCGGCAAAGAAGAATAGTAGCTATCGATTTCAAGCAAATTACCCTCAACACTTATAAACCCCTTCACTTTATCCTTGTAGTGCTTACATAACTCGGTTCCAATCAGCCCGGATACCGAATGAGCTACGATGAACAAATTGGCATGGGCAGATATTTCATCAATCAAACCAACCAGACATGACACAAGCTCTTCCATCGTCCTTGCTCTGCCATAATTGGGACTCGCACCGAAGCCAGGCAGGTCAGGGACGTATAAATTGAACTTCTCCACCAAGCGAGAATGAAATGCTTCTTTGTAGCAAAGCCCCGATTCTCCGAAAGGATGAATGAACCAAATATGTCCAATCGGATGCTCAATCCTACTGGTGCGAAGAAAGGTCTTTTGTATAATTTCTATCTCCATCATCAGACCGTTAAGAGAGGCCGCTCAAATTGAGCTTTTGAAGTTTGCTTAATGATTGTTGTCATCTGACAAATGCTAATCATAAAGATATTATTTATTCTGATTATTCTACCAAATGACATAAGCCTGTAAACTCGTACTCCGGAGCCCTACCTACCGTAGTCAAATCCAGAATTTCAGCCTGACTTATCTAATTCTTTGATCGATTGCGCCGATTTTCTTTAATTCAGGTATTACTGTTCTACTCCACTATGATCTATCAGCCCGAAATAGAAACCATGCCATTGCCTAAGCTACGCAAGTTGCAAGGCGATCGCCTCAGAGATATCGTTGCTTATGTGTATCAAAAAGTACCTTTCTACAAGCAGAAATTAGATGATGCAGGTGTAAAGCCCGGCGATATCAAAACTATGGCCGACTTACCAAAACTGCCATTTACCACTAAAGATGATTTAAGGGACAACTACCCCTTTGGTCTATTTGCCGTGTCTCAGGATAAAGTGAGTAGAATACACTGTTCTAGTGGAACCACTGGTAAACCGACTGTAGTAGGGTACACGCAAAACGACCTGAACATATTTTCAGAAGTCAATGCAAGATCATTGGCGGCGGCAGGTGCTACACCTGGAATGAAATTGCATAATGCCTATGGTTACGGGCTCTTTACCGGTGGCCTCGGGTTGCATTATGGTGCAGAACATCTGGGTATGGCAGTAATCCCTGTTTCAGGTGGCATGACTGACAGACAATTGATGTTGTTGCAGGATTTTAAATCAGAGGTGATATGCTGCACACCGTCTTATGCGCAAACGCTAGCTGAAGAAATCAGTAAGCGTAATCTTGACAGAGCTGATTTTGGCTTAAAATACGCCGTATTAGGGGCGGAGCCCTGGACGGAAACCATTAGAAGCCAGGTAGAACAGGGTTTGGGAGTCGAGGCTACCAACATTTATGGACTCAGTGAAATCATCGGCCCAGGGGTTTCCCAGGAAGATTATGAAGAGAAAGGTACTGGCAGCCATGTTTGGGAAGACCATTTCTTTCCGGAGGTAATTGATCCCGATTCTGGAGAACCTTTGCCTGAAGGGAAGGACGGTGTTTTGGTCTTTACCACCTTGACCAAGGAAGCCCTTCCACTACTGAGATACCGGACTAATGATATTTGCAGCCTTCATTATGATACTGATTCTAAGCGGACACATATCAAAATGAGCCAGATTAAAGGCCGGGCAGATGATATGATAATCATCCGTGGCGTTAACTTCTTTCACACACAGATAGAAAGCCTCATTGATGGAGCAGATAATCTTACCCCTTTTTACCAGGTGATTCTCACCAGAGAGGGTACTATGGATGAGGTAGAATTGCGTATCGAAGTGAGTCAATCACGCAGTCACGAATTTCAAGCTGATGATCAAGGCCAGATAGTCATTCAAAATAATGAGCGGGCAATGCACCTAGCACAAGCTTTCAGGGAAAAGATCAAGCGCAACATTGGCCTTTCTATGAAGGTCAGTTTGTATGGCTATGATAAAATACCGAGAAGCGAAGGTGGCAAGCTTTCCAGGGTAGTAGACTTACGTAAAATACTGTAAGTATTAGAATTCAATCAGCGCAGCGGCTTGCTCTTCTAATAACTCCTTGTATAAGTGATTGGTGATAGCGCCGTCAGTCATATTTTCCTCGATTCGGGATAGTTTGGGCTTCAATGCAAGCACGTTCATGCCACAATAGTGAAAGATATCGGTTAAATGACTAAGTGCTAATCCTGCTCCCTGTACACCGGAGGAAAGGCCTACCAGTGCACATTTTTTGCCCTTAAAACTATCCGGGAATTTCAAGCCGTCAATAAAAGTCTTCAGCACGCCGGGGAATGAACCATTATATTCTGCTACGATGAATACAAATTTTTGAGCCTTAGCCATGATCTCTCTGAATTCATTGAAAGCTTCATTGCGGCCAGAGTTCTCATAAAGCGCTGAAAAAGCGAAGTCGTGAGGTAAGCGTGATAGATCAATTACTTGGCTGTCAACGCCTTGACCGTTTAGAATGCCTTTGTAGAATTGGGCAAGAGAACCTGACACCGATTCGTTTCTATTGGTGCCGCTGATGATGACTATTGACATGTAGGTAATGTAGCGATTTTTTGAAAGGGCAATGATATTAAAATTATCGCAGATTAGTGCTTGTACAGGTAGGAGTTACCTTCGATTTGTGAGGTGATTTTTGGTGCTTGAAATGAGTGTTTGATGTATTGGGTAAGGTGGTCGTGTTTCGCTTTGATATCATCAATTGATGCTATCTGTTTTGTAAAGCGAACAATCCTGTTCGCTTACTGAAACGAACAGGATTGTTCGTTTTACTATATTTCTTGTTGGTCAATACCCGGTTAGTGATGCGGTAATAGTTACATCAACGGTCACCACCTCGTCTGTTGTGCCTCATTCTCTTTCTCATTTTACCTCCGGAGAAAGGGCTCATTCTATCGAGAACTTTGAGATATACAGAATCGAATTTCACCTTTTGTTGGTCGTCACAAATGGCTCTCACCTTCTGAAAATGCTGAAAGGTAATTTCGTTCAGCTGTGAATGCTGTTGATCAATGCGGTCTAATCTATTCTGATACTCAATAGAATCAACATCAGGTTGGGACAGCAATTCATAGAAGCTGTTTTTTGCCTCTCTCAACCCCTCGACCTTTTCTTTGGCCGCCTTAAAATGCTCTTTCCGCAAATCTCGAAAGGCTTTACGTTGTTCTTCTGTAAAATCAAGCCTTCTTTCCAGAAAATGGCGAGAGATTCTTTTCTCCTTATTGGGCGGTTTTTGATGCGGCTTGCGATCTATCCAGAAAAAGGATAAAGTCACCAGATTCAAGATGATCAAAGTGATGACGATCCAATTAACACGCTTATTTTTTGTAGTAGTACTCATTGCTTTATCAACTAATAATCGTAATCGGAGGTGGTCAAATAATATTCCTCAGCTAGCGATTCTATCGGGTCACTACTCTCCGTAATGGTAGCGCTATCAGATGTAACCAGATACAGCGTCGTTATATTAAGTACTAGCACCACAGCAAAAGCGGCCAGTTTAAAAGCCAAGCTATTAATCAATGGAACACCTTGATTTTTAGTTTCAGATTCACTCATGCTATGAATGATCTTCTCGTACAAGAATGGGTTTGACGACACCTTTTTTAAGTTGTCTGCCACATCCAGTGTGCGCTGTACCGCCTTATCTATTTCCTTCTTACTTTTCATCTCTTTTCTATTAGATGCATTTCACAACTAAAACTTGCTATAAGTTCTTTTTATAATAACCGGTCAACTTCTTCTGCAGGTTCTTTTTTGCCCTGAACATCAGCGATTCAACCGATGACACGGATAACTCCATGATTTGAGATACTTCCTGATAGCTTTGCCCATCTATTTTGTGCAATGTAAACGCCACACGTTGATTATCAGGTAATTGATCAATGGCAGAGAACAGTACTTTCGAGCGCTCTTTGTTTTCCATCATTGCGCCTGGGTGGTCATTGGCATCTCGCGAAGGTGCCCATATCTGGTCTTCGTTGCCAAACAAGGATTGCATAAAAGCCCATCTCTTTTTACTCTTTCTCCTCCTAATGTGCTCCAAAGATTTGGTGACGGCTATTCTGTATATCCATGTAGAAAGCTTCGATTGCCCTTTAAACTGATCGATGGCATTGAAAACCTCAATAAACACTTCCTGTGTCGCGTCTTCAGCATCTTCCTGGTTTGTCAGGAAGTTGAGACAAGTGTTAAAGACAATGTTCTGAAATCGTTCTACCAACTGCTTAAATGCAGCTTGATCACCCTTTATTAAAAGAGTGACCAAGTCATCATCTTTCGGTATGTCTGCCGTAATGGTGATAATAGGATAAATATACTCAGTTGATATAAAAGATATGGGTTGCCCCACTGTCCCGATTAACCTCTATGCTGCCTTCTGTGTCTTCTTCCCTCACGTTGATGCGTGTCGAACCAAAGTCGCTGCTCGTCATCCAATACCTTTCTCACTTCCTGATGATGCGCGGCTTTACTTTTCATCAACTTGGTTTGCAATGCTCCGATTTCATCGATTACCTTATTGATGGACTTCATATCAGCGTCCTGAGCTGTTGATAATGTTTTGAGGCGTGCCCTCTTTTCACCCATTTCATTTCTTAGGGGAAGTACTTCTTTTTGATGCGCTGTCATGAGCTTTTTGATCTGCTCCTGCTGAGTGTCGCTAAGGTTAGGGATTTGTATCATGCGACCTTCCTGACCTCTTTCCATTCTGTGATGGGGCCTTCTGTTTCTGGCTTCCTCCTGCTGGGCGAAAGCCAAATTACTCATGGCTACAAAGAACAACGCCATGAAGATGTAAGAGAATTTGATGCTCGTTTTCATAATAAACTGTTTTATAGTTTTTGACCTTTTGCATATTAGATGCCAGGCCTCTATGAAAACTTGCGCAGGAAAGGAAAGAAAATAAAAAAGTGGCTTTCAAAAACCAGTCATTTCGACGCTAGGAGAAATCTATCTCGATTTAAAGTATTAATCATCAAGGAGATAGATTTCTCGTCCCGACAAGTCGGGATGACCGTTCAGAACGGCTTTTGAGACAACTCTTTTTATTTTTAGTTGTGTAATTCCTTAGTGGATCGACCTATTCAAATCGAATCTTTCCAAATGATCGGCTACTCGCCTTACGAACATACCGCCTAGGGCTCCATCTACAACGCGGTGATCATAAGAGTGCGATAAGAACATTTTATGTCTTATGCCTAAAGTATCACCTAGCGGTGTTTCGATCACGGCTGGCTTCTTCTGAACCGCTCCAAGCGCCATGATAGCCACTTGCGGTTGCATAATGATCGGGGTACCCATTACGTTGCCGAAAGACCCGACATTAGAAACAGTGTATGTACCGCCGGATAATTCATCTGGTTTGAGTTTGTTATCCCTTGCTCTTCTCGCCAGGTCATTTACCCTTTTGGTCAAACCGGTGATATTCAACTGATCTGCATTTCTAATCACAGGTACAATTAAGTTACCTGAAGGTAGCGCTACCGCCAAGCCTATGTTGATGTCTTTGTGTCTGATAATTCTATCACCATCTACAGAGACATTGATCATCGGATAATCTTTGATTGATTTAACGATGGCCTCAATGAAGATTGGTGTGAATGTAAGACTGTCGCCCTCTTTTTCTTTGAATTCGTTTTTAACGCGATTTCTCCAATATACGATATTGGTAACATCAGCTTCTACGAATGAGGTAACATGCGGTGATATACGCTTAGAATCTACCATTCGCTCAGCGATCATCTTACGCATACGATCCATCTCAATGATCTCTTCATTACCATTAAGCGAAGGCGCAATCGGAGTAGAAACCCTTGCTGGCTGCGAAGTTTGTGGTTGTGCTACTGGTGCGGCTTGGGTAGAACGTGTCTTCAAATAAGACAGCATGTCATGCTTGGTTACCCTACCTTCTTTGCCTGTACCAGGGATAGTTTCCAATTCAGCTACCCCGATATTCTCCTGCTTGGCTATGTTTTTAACCAAAGGAGAGTAGAATCTCCCTGAAACAGGTTCTGCCAGTTGCGTGGTGCCGTTGCTTACCGCTACCGGCGCAGCTGTAGTAGCGGCAACTTCAGCTACTGGCTCAGGCTTTGATTCAGCGGCTGTGGCGGCTGGAGCAGCACTATCTGTGCTTTCATCTCCATCGGTGGCTATAATAGCAATAGGTTTTCCAACCTGTATTACATCACCGTCCTTAGCCAATATTTCTTTAAGTACACCTGCATGAGTTGAGGGTACTTCCGTATCTACTTTGTCAGTAGCTACTTCCAAAACTGATTCATCTTGTTCGATGGTATCTCCCTCACTTTTCAACCATGTGAGAATGGTTGCCTCCATGATACTCTCACCCATCTTGGGCATCAAAAGTTCAACTAACGCCATGTATCTGCTTTATTTGTGGATCAAAAAGATTGGTTACTTTTCAAAATTTGCTGCAAAGTTAGTGCATTACGATTTTATCTCAATCGTTTTCGGTCAATCTTTGCCTGACCAGATTAAGTGTAGCAACAGATGAAGATCTGATATTTAAGGTGCGGTCTTTCCATAATTGTAATTTCTTGGCTACTGTCTCATTACCGTCTGCATAAGCAATCCAAACCGTACCCACCGGTTTGTCAGGAGTACCTCCTCCCGGGCCCGCAATGCCACTGGTTGCCACGCCAATGTCGGTACCGAACCTATTTCGTACCCCTTCTGCCATTTCCCGAATGGTTTCTTCACTTACCGCACCATGGTGCATCAATGTTTCTTCTTTTACTCCTAGCGCCAGTTTTTTGATATCGTTGTGATAGGCTACCACAGACCCGAGAAAATAATCTGAGCTACCGGCTATGCTGGTAATCATTTGAGCGATATTGCCCCCTGTACAACTTTCAGCAGTAGAGATGGTTAGGCTACGATCACGTAGTAATCGTCCTACTACCTCTTCCAGCTTATCATTACCATAGCCAAAGACATACTTCTTGGCATATTTCATAAGGTCTGCGATCAACTCATCAACTTCTATCTTAAGTTGCTCCTCGTCATCCCCTTTGGCAGTTAACCTCAAACGAACCTGACCCAGACTAGGCAGATAGGCCAGTTTAATGTGCTCAGGGAGTGCATCTTCCCAGTCTTTGATCTTGTCAGCCAGCCACGATTCACCAATACCGACCGTCTTTACGATTTTATGATAGATAACCGGTGTTTTGAAGACAGTCTGTAATCGAGGAATGATGGTATTGGTCATCATTTCTTTCATTTCGTAAGGAACGCCCGGCATGGAGACAAATACTTTCCCGTTACGCTGAAACCACATGCCGGGGGCGGTGCCTGATTTGTTGCTAATCATATCGCAGCAAACAGGTAATGCAGCTTGCATCCTATTCAAAGGCGTTAATTCTCTCCCAATACGATTGAAAAGGTCGGTTATCTCTTGTAAGGCGCCATCGTGTATGGCTATCTCACAATCAAAATACTTGGCGAGGCAAGGTTTGGTAAGGTCGTCGTTGGTGGGACCTAGTCCACCGGTGATGAGCACAATATCGGCCCTGCTTTCTGCTTCCTCGAAAGCGGTCATGATATCCTCTTCAATATCTCCTACCGTCGTTTTACGAACTACTTTGATACCCACTTTATCCAATTCACCACTCATCCACTGAGAGTTGGTATCCGTAATCTGCCCGTAAAGAATTTCGTCACCTATGGTGAGGATTTCCGCATTGATCAAATCCATGTTTTTGCTTTAGCATTTATTCAACGCTAAAGGTATCACTTACCAATCTTTTCAACGATAAGCTCATGGAATTTTGATCTTAAAAACTATGAGTTTGTCGGTATTTTGTCTAACATTATCTGCGTAACAATTCACTCAACATGCGCAAGTCATCAATTCTCTTTCCGTTAATTACCGTGCTATTATTGGCCTGTACTTCCGCTCAGATCAATCAGACCTTAAGTGGGATCAATGACGCTTTGGGCAGTGGACAATTAACCTCCGCGGATGTGGCACAAGGTCTCAAAGAGGCACTTGTCAATGGTATTTCCAATGGTTCTGCCCAAGCCTCCAAGGTCGACGGCTATTTCAAGAACCCGAACATAAAAATACCCTTCCCACCGGATGTGCAGAAAGTAGAGACCAAACTAAGACAGATCGGTCTGGACAAGCAAGTAGATAAGTTTGTGATGACACTAAACAGGGGCGCTGAGAAAGCGGCTAAGGAAGCAAAACCTATTTTCGTTGCCGCTATCAAATCGATGACCATAGAAGATGCATGGGGTATTCTAAAAGGAGAAGATGACGCAGCCACGCAGTATCTGAAAAGGGTTACCTCAGATCAGTTAAAAGTCAAATTCAAGCCTGTGATCAAAACCTCATTGGATGAGGTCAATGCTACCAAATACTATGGCGATATCGTGACTACGTACAATAAGATTCCTTTTGTTGAAAAAGTGAATCCAGATCTTGACGATTATGCTACGGATAAGGCCATCGAAGGGCTCTTCTTTTTAGTAGCTAAGGAAGAGGGAAAGATACGGGAAGATCCTATAGCCAGGACGACCGAGTTGTTAAAGAAAGTTTTTGCTCAACAAGACTGATCTTGGCGACGTTGGTGTGCCAGGGCGCCGTACGAAATAGTATGTGTTAATTGATTACCCGTAAGGGTTCGGTGATGTCCTTCAATTGCCCTAACCACGTAATGGCATCCATGCCGTTGATCTGGGTTTTCTTTGGTGACATTTCGCTTAAGAACCATCGCAGTTGACTCCCACTTTTCATAGGAAACTCAAACTTCATGGGCTTCAACTTGCCATTATCGAATATCATTGATTTGATCAACGGCATAATGATATGCTGGATATTCAACCCATCATCAGCCACAAGGCCCTCATACATATCTTTTGAATAATAAGGTGCCAGCTCCATCGAGCTTTCCGTCATTTGAAAGGATGTATTTCCATCGGCGTATTGGACGTAGTTGAAAGAGGCTACAGATGTTCTGTTAGTCCTAGTGCGGTACATATCCCCTCCTTTTATCAGTAGTTCTAAACGCTTCTGGTTGGTGACATTGCTATGTATGACAGAAAAAATATCCTTGTCCTCCTGCATTTTTACCACTTCCATACTAAACCAGCGGCGCTCTTCCGGCGAATGACATGGATATTGATGTCCAAATGATTGGCTCCGTCCTTCTATAACGGTTTGAATGCCCTCGAAAACAGTATAAGCCCCGCTGCTATACCTGCCCTTGGAGCGTTTACAGATGTCCAAATAATTTACGCCAATGCCGATTCTTGATGAATCGCCATTATTCTGAATAGCAAACTTTTCCCACGCTTTGTTAACACTGATGATATCACCGTTGGCGTTAATGAGTGCTACATGTCTATGATCTTCTGGCCTCTCTCTCAACTTGACAATGACTTTATAATTCTAATTCAGGTAGAATATCAAGTTGGTGATTTTACTTCAATAGGTCTGTCCATGATGTGACAGATAAAGTCCAGAGAAACTAATTCTTGATTATTTTATGATAAGGCGTTGCTGGTGAAGCTGCTTATCACTCTCTACTTTGATCCAATAGGTTCCGGGTAGAACCGTGCTTAAATCAAGCCTGATGGGTTCATTCTCATAGGCTCGATTGGTGGTATATACTTGCTTGCCTCGCAGGTCATACAAAGTGATAGCAGTATTATTCTCGAAAACTTCTCCCAGATCGAGGATCAATTGGCCTTCGGTTGGATTGGGGAAGATATGAATATCGGTATTGAAAGAAACAGATTCCGTAGATGTGATTTGCTGGACGACCAGTGCTTGTGTCTCACTAGCAGTACATCCTATTTCGTCTGTTACCGTGAGTTCAACTACAAAACTGCCAATATCTGTAAACGAAAAAGAAGCATTCTGACCAGAAGCCATGTCTTGCCCATTAATAGACCATGACCAATTAGTAACCGTGTTATTCAAGGCAGTCGCTTCTACAACTGCACCTTCGCTAAGATTGAGCGTATCTTGAGATAGACTAAAATCAGCACTCACGTCACTTACTTCTACCGTGGCTTCAAACGCGTCCCCTTCCAGCAGATGATCAATAGATGTAATGTAGAAGTTGGTAGATGTGCTTAGGGCGGAGGTAGTAAAAGAAGACCCTTTATGCAGCAGATTTTCCAAGGAAGCATCACTATAGAATAAGAAGGTAGATCCATTTTGTGGAATCAGTTCGATGCTATCACCTTGACAAATCTTGGTTGGTGATAATGTTGGCGTATCGCTGGTTTCCGGCATATATAAACGGCTTGTGTTGGTCATACAGCCGTTGGTATCGAAACCCTCGATGGTCACTTCGAATTGAGACTGGCCGGTATAATCCAGACTGATGTCCTTATTGACCCCGGAAGGTGTGCCATTGATAACCCACCTAAAAGAATCAAGTTCAACGCCAGTGGCATTCAAATGGAGAAGATATTTTTGGTTCAAATCAGTGGTGTCAATTTGCTCCGTAAAACCAACCTCCAGACGACTCACTTCTATCGAAACTGTCTCTGCCAGACTTTCAAAAGTAGAATCAACACTAGTGACATAGAAAGTCGTATCAGCATAGAAAGGGCCGACTAATAAGGATTCGCCTTGGCCGATCAGGTTATCCAACGTTGGCGAATCATAGAATCTTAAAGCGGAAGCATTGGAAGCTGAAATATTGATAAGCTCGCTCTGGCATGCAAAACGATCATCGATAGCCGGCCTTGGGCTGGCCTTCACGACAACCAATTGTTTACTCACGCTGTCAACACAACCTATGTCGCTCTCAACAGTAAGCCTGACCGTGTAATTACCGGTGGCAGGGAAGTTCATTACCGGGTTTTGGAGAGAACTGGTAAAGCCGTTACCGAAATCCCATGACCAACTTGTACCGTCGATACTCAAGTCCTGGAAACTCACAGTGGTATTGCCCGACTCATTCAAGAATAGCGTATCCATACCGGTAGAAAAGCCAGCATCAATCGCTTTATAGTCTGCAATAACTCTAAAGACGTCGCCGTCAAAATCATTGTCTTTATTGACCACATAATAGGTCTGAGCCGTTGTGACGTTAGACGTAGTGAAAGACGCACCACTTTGAACCAAATTCATCAAGGCTAGGTCTTCATAGAAATCGAAAGCTGTACCCTGTGGAGGGTTGATGTTGGCCGGTGTATCGAAGCAGGTCAATTCCTGATGTAGAATAGGAGGGTTATTGACATGTTCAGCATATCTCAATTTAGCCCGCGATGCGGCTTCTTGCAGGTCAGCTAATGACCGACCAGTAATTAGAGCAAATGCCACTTTTTGACTCGCTTTAGATGATAATAGACTGGTCGTGCCACCCACAAAATGCGACACGTCATTTCCTTGCCCGTTTGTCCCTGCTGTGGTTTGACCGATCGCCTGAGACAAGAAATTATATTTTTGATTTCTACTTAGTGTGCTGCTAATATCAGGAATATTACCGTCCAGAGAAGCGTTGTCGATAGCGTAGTAAGCCTTATCCTGGTTAGTAAGTAATGCTATACCGGCATAAGTCTGTGATACAGGATCAAAGACATAGCCAAACTCATCATCAGCTTGCCAGTCTGCCCTGTTTTTGGTGGCATCATTGAGATCCCAATCGGCAAATAGCCCGACATGCAACTGGTTGATATCGTCATTACTCGTATTAACAAGCCGATACTCCATGATGACAAACTGTTGGTCTTCGGTTGATTCCCAAGCCAAAGCCTTTTGCTCAATTCTCAATCCCAGTGGATTAGGTACCGTATTACTCTCAGTAAATACCGATCGAGCATCAATATCGGCTACAGAATTTCGGTAGAACTTGATATTCTCTTCAACAGCGAAATCTTGATTTCTGAAGTTGTTGGCTAAGTCCCTTACCGCATTGTCATACACGCTATCCGGTGCCTTGGCGATGATTAGACCAAGGTGTTCTAGAATGGTGTCACCCAAATATTGTACACCTGTGCCCTCGAAGTAACCATCCAGGTGAAAACCCAGGTTGCCATTGCCAGAGAGGGTTAAGCTCATTTCATTATTATCCACGGCCAGGTATTCTGCAGAACTGACAATATCAAAATATTGATAGTCATCGTAAATGCCATCTTCATACCCAATTCTAAAAGTGATCTGCTCGTTGGGAGGGAGGTCTTCGTGCAAGTAAACCAGGAATGGGCTACCAGTATTTTGAGCAGTAGAAAGTGTGCCTAACGGGCCAATCTCAAATACAGAATCTATAACCGTCACGTAAGGAGATGTAGAAGAGATATGTACCGTGGCATTTTGTGTCGGTGCCAGGAAGTTTCTAAAGATATTGGTGATACTCAACGTATCTCCAAAGAATGCATGTTGTCCTGAGCCATTATCATAAGTAAATGTAGTAGCTCTTAGGGATGGCGTGCTATTATCGGTCAGGGCTCTAAATATGTTCAATCTTCCCTTACCCAGCATTTCGAAAAAAGAATCGTTGGCTGGCAGGTTATAAATGTCATCGGTGGTAACCCTCAACTTCTCCATTACCTGCTGTGCATTAAGGTTAGGGAAACGTGCGCGCACTAATGCGGCTGCACCGGCTACCATCGGAGAGGAGAATGACGTCCCTTGGTCTACTTTATATTGATCATCATTCGATGTAGAAAGAATGGATACTCCCGGGGCCACTAAGTCAACTTTATGGCTGTAAGTACCAAAGTTTGATTTTGTATCGTTGATATTCGTCGCACTGACCGAAAGTACATTGTCAAACGAGGCAGGATAGAAATCTAAGTCGGCATTGGTATTGCCCGCTGCAGCAATGACTACGGCGTCCTTTTCCAGTACCGCATAATTGATCATGTCCTGTCCGAATTGAGAGAAGCTATTAGCACTTCCCCAGGATAGGTTAATCACCTTACAACCTAAGTCCGCGGCTAGCGCAATGGCCTCGTAGCCATTGTTGAAAAAGTTAGTACCTGACTCGAATATTTTTATGGGTAGAAAACGCGAATCAAAACCGACGCCAGCGATACCAACACCATTGTTGGTAGATGCCGCACCGACACCGGCTACCATAGCGCCGTGACTATCAGTATCTGAAGAAGCATCGTTATCGTTATCTGCGATATCCCAACCCCTATAGTTATCCACCAGACCATCATTATCATCATCTATTCCATTGATAGGATCGTCGTGGTTGATGTAAAGATTATCTGCCAGGTCAATGTGATCAATATCACTTCCTGTGTCTAGCATGCCTATGATAATGGTCGTATCTCCGCGTTCAAGGTTCCACGCATCATAAGCTTTGATCACATCCAGATAAGACTGGCTACCAGAAGTAGGATTGGCACCCGGGTCATTAGGAATGACCAGTGGTTTCATCATATAATAAGGCTCTGCATATAGTACCTCAGGATATTGAAGTAAGGTATTGATAACCTCTTTTACGTCTGATCCAGCTTGCAGCTTTACCTTGTAAAGGTTGCTCAAATATGGACTTTGCTGTGCCCTGCTGGTTAGTGAGCCATGCTTACCACTTCCAAACATGGGAGCGATTTGCACACTGCTTATGGCAGTACTCCATGACGTTCTAGCTGAATGACTTTGAATGGAACTTGTAGTAGAAGGTGTCAGCGATGACTTTACTTTAACGATGACCGTATTCGGTAAATAGTCAGACTCGCTGATGTCTTTCGGCCATTCAAAGAATTTTTGTTGTGCCAAAGCCCCTTGAAAACCGACGAAAAAAATGACAAGAATTATGATAAATCTATTAGCCAACTGTCCCCACTTTATGTCTTAATCCTTTGAATATTAAATAGGTAAATGCTGAAAAAAGTTTAGGCTTCCCACTTCTTGGTCGGCCGTCCAACACTTCCTTTGATCTGTCTGCAATCGTTTGTTATTTATTCGATTCTTTAAACAGAATAAGATAATTTAGCACTCAAGGATAAAAAACTAAAATTAGATGCCATGAGTTTATTCGATAAACATAAAGAAGTTCTCGATAACGCCATAAACGCCATTCATGAAAGGACGTTCTTCGCTCAGTATCCCGAGCACCCTTCACCAAAGATTTACGGTGAAACTGCGGATGCTGACGGTCGTACCAAATTTCAGGAAGGATTAGGCAAGCCTTTTGAAGAATTGCGTCAAGATAACCCATCCGGTTGGTTGGGAACTGAAGAATCTCCATATACCCAAGAACCTTTGGGAGTTACATATCCAACCTTCTCTATTGACACACTTATTGAAAGAGGGAATCAGGCATTTCATAGCTGGAGGAAGATCAGTGCAGAACAACGAGCTGGTATTCTAATCGAATCACTAGAAAGAGTAAAGACGAGGTTCTTCGAAGTGGCTTACGCTACTATGCACACCACTGGACAAGGATACATGATGGCATTTCAAGCCTCAGGCCCTCACGCCGCAGACCGCGCTTTGGAGGCAGTGGCTGCCGGGTATGAAGAATTGAAGAGATTCCCCGGTAGTGCTTTCTGGGACAAGCCTGCCGGCAAATACAACATTCAATTAGATAAAGAGTGGAGAGCTGTACCTAAAGGTATTGGTCTGGTCGTCGGATGTTCTACCTTCCCAACCTGGAATTCTGTACCGGGCTTGTATGCTACGTTGGTGACGGGTAATTCAGCCATCGTAAAACCACATCCTGGTGCTATTCTACCTATAGCCATCACTGTTGCTGAGATACAAAACGTACTGGCCGAAGAAGGACTTGATCCTAACATCTGCCAATTGGCAGTAGACACGGTAGACAGTCCAGTCACCAAAGAATTGGCTGAACATAATGATATCAAGGTGATTGATTACACCGGTAACTCTGCTTTTGGTTCTTACCTGGAAGGATTAGAAGGAAAGGCTGTATTTACTGAGAAGACAGGAGTTAATTCGGCTATTATAGATTCTGCTGTCAATGTCGATAAAGTGGCGGCTAATCTGGCCTTTTCTGTGGCATTGTACTCTGGTCAGATGTGTACTGCCCCGCAGAACTTCTATATTCCCGAATCTGGCATCAAAACCCCTGAAGGAACAGTAAGCTTTGATGAGTTTGCCCAGAAGTTTGTCGATAATATCAATGGTTTAGTTGATAATCCTAAAGCCGGACCTTTTGTACTAGGTACTATTCAGAATAAGAATACTTGCGACCGTATAGAAGATGCAGAAAAGCTAGATGGAAAAGTATGGTTGAGTTCGCGTACTATTGAGAACCCCATGTTCAAAAATGCGCGAATCGCTACTCCGGTAGTCATAGAAGTTGATGCTTCCAAAAAGGACATTTTCAGCAAGGAATTGTTTGGCCCGATCGCTCTTTTGATCAAGACCAAGGATACCGATCAGTCTATTGCTATCGCTAAAGAAATGGCGGCAAAATATGGTGCCTTATCATGTGGAGCATACACTACTGATGCTGAAACAAAAGAAAAGATCGCTGACGAAATGTCGTTAGCCGCTACGCCGGTTTCTTTCAATCTGGTAGGAGGCATCTATTTGAATCAGCATGCGACATTCTCGGATTTCCACGTTACGGGAGGAAATCCTGCCGGTAACGCTTCTTTCACTAACCCTGAATATGTAATCAAGAGATTTACCTGGGTTGGCTTTAGAGAACCAGCCAGCGCCTAATGATTTGATTGTTAATGATATAAAAAAAGGGTTCTTTGAGTTTCAAAAGAGCCCTTTTTGTTTTCTAACCTATTCATTCATTTAAGTCAGTGTGAACGTAGCCTAAGTAAACTTCGCCGCCGCTTGTGCCTGCCTGACCGGCATAGGCAGGTCTTCACAAACGACCAAATTGAGCAAAAAGAACTGTCATACCGAATAAGGTGAATTATGACAGTTTTTTTTGCTTCTCATCTGGTATTCATGTTAGATTAAATCATCCAGTCTTTTTTCATACACTTTCTCATAAAATAAGGAAGAGCATACAAGAACTCTCCCGACTACCCCACAAACCTTGGCTTTGGGTGCCTTAGTAATGTTCAGGGCAGGGTCTTCACTGCAGTTCCGGTTATTTTGATTTTCCCTCCGAACGGCAAAGCCTCAGCCTGATATATAGTTCGTGCTGGTCTTTTGTCTTCAGGGAATAACTCCATGTACAATGCATTGATTTCAGGTAAGTCTTTTAGGTCATCAAATGCGATATCAATAAAGACAATATCATCTTTTTCAAATCCAGCAGCTTTCAGGGCAGAAAAAAAATTAGAAAATGCCAGCCTTCCTTCTTCTAATGCCGTTCCGGAAATGTACTCTCCATCGATGCTGACTGATAATTGACCGCTTACAAAGCACATGTTGTTGACCACCACAGCATGACTGATTGGGTTTGACCATTGTGGCAGACCTTCTCCTTTAGTGATGTATTGCTTGTTCATAGATTGATATAGTAAATGGAGCTTTTAGATGGCCCTAAGTCGTTATACAGCTAATAAGATTTTTATTTAAGCTTTTCTACGTTTCCTGACAAAGTAAAAGATAGAATACAACACGATTAGAGCTAATACCACCCATTTCCAAATGGAGGGGTTGATGATGGATTGGGGTTCACCTTTTGCATTGACCTCTTCGATTTTATAGCCTTTGACGTTTTTCTTGGGTAAGTAGTCCGTCGAGTTTCCGGCATCCAGTGCCAATTGGTCGCTGTTTGGTAAGCCATCGGCTGCTAGTCGTTCGCGTATTTCCCGCAATTGCTGGCGATAGTTTTCTATACTTTCGGAAGAAATACCTTCCACTTCCTCAAATTCCTTGTCAAGGAAGTTCGCCAATTTTGGGTTATTGCAAACGTTCAGATTACAGGATAGGCCTACTTTATCTACCGTTTCCAGAAATTCCGATAATAGCTTTTGCTTTACTTCTGCATCAGGTGTCCAGTAGGATTTCCTGATTGCTTCGTACATGCGAGAAATCATTACCTGATAGGCGTACAGGTTTTTCGACTCTTCGAAACGCTTAGCAATGTCTAAGTCATAAGAATCTTCCACGTAGACATCGTAGAAGTTGTCCCATTTGTTTTCACCGACAGCATCGGGAACAGTTACTTGCCAACCCCATAGGTTAGAGGTGACCTGCCTTACAAATCGCCCGCCGGAGTACCCTTCGTCAAGCATGGAATTGATCCAGGTAGGGTTGAAGTAGCGCGCTTGTAGCTCCTTACTAAGGAAATAGCTCAACTTCTCGTTTTTCATCTGACCTTGATTGGTCAGGTTGGACACAATCACGTCGGGAGATTGGCCGTCGATGGCACGAATGGCTAAGGCCGTACCCCCTAGATACTGGAAGAAATCATCATTATCAAGGCTCGCATACAAGTGAGAGGTTCGGCTGTGCAATACAGCTTTTGTGCCAGACAGATTTTCCTCAAAAAGAGCGATCAGCAATGAATCGTTAGCAGGTTGATCTCCCCAGAAGCCATCACTGTAGGGGAAGTGCATACGGTTCATAAAAACATCCGCCACTTCTTTATCATCCTCCCAACTACCGGAGGCATCAATTACCGTGTTGGTTCCAGTGCCGTAGGCACCATCCGGTGTAGAAAAAATCCGTACTTCCGAAAGCTTTGTAGCCAGGCTTTTCTTCACGCCTCTGTCAACCAACATGTTGTAATGACGAGCTGTATTTTTCCGTACGTAGTTATCCACCTCGTCTTGCTTGGATGCCAGCTTCACCGCTTTATCAAGCAGTAGCACCAATTGAGGGAAAATATCCCGATATAGCCCTGAAGGAACCAACACAACATCCACTCGTGGCC
This sequence comes from Bacteroidota bacterium, assembly GCA_039819065.1. Lineage (GTDB taxonomy): Bacteria > Bacteroidota > Bacteroidia > Cytophagales > Cyclobacteriaceae > JBCBSS01. The sequence goes on along the minus strand of JBCBSS010000006.1, from coordinate 48,041 downwards.
TTTGCAACACCCGGCGTGGTATCACTTCTAGATCGACTACTTTACCATACCCGTCATAGACTGGCTTTACGCCCAACAGATTTAAGATCTTCGATTCCATGATGCCTTCATTCCGAATACATTCTGTCGACCATAGATTAAAGGTCACTTTATCCGGAAAACCCCCGCTGTGTTCTTCCTTATAAGTTTGAATAAGTTCGTTAGCCAATCGTTCACCAGCTTTGTAGACATCTGGTGAAGGAAGGTAATCCGCATCGAAAGCGTAAAAGTTTTTACCGGTCGGTAGAGAATTAGGATTTCTGAGTGGGTCGTTACCCGTGCTTGCCGGGATGTATTTACCGCTTAAAGCATCCACTAAAGCACCGAGTTCGGCTTCTGCACTGGCAATGATGCGCTGCCTGATATCGTCTGCGTAAGCTTTTCGCTGCTTTTGGTTAAGACCGCTTTTCTGAGAGACGATAGCCTCCACATTTTTTTCGATATAATCCGGCTTAGGCAGTTTTCCGAAAGTATGAAGGCCAAGTGGAGAATGTTGCTCTTGAATCTCTTCAATGTAGTGCTCTATGTAGTGTAATTCCTCATCATCAACGATGGTGTCCATTTTTAAATCGGCTAGAATGCCAGACTGCTGCGCGTACTTGTATATTTCGTTGAACTTGGCTGTTGCCAATGCCGTACTCTTCGCCTCCGCAATCTCATGCTCCGAAATAAGCTGTTCCAGTTTGTCTAAAACCGGATTGACGCCGATTTTATCGAACGGAGGTGTCATGTGGTCGATGATAATGGCGCCCGATCTACGCTTGGCCTGCAGCCCCTCACCTACATCATCAACAATGTAGGGATAGACATTTACCAAATCCCCGATGAGCGCTTCCGAGGCATCATGGTGATTAAGACCCGATTCTTTTCCGGGCAGCCATTCTAGCGTGCTATGTGTACCGAGATGCACGACAGCATCGGCATCGTAGCCAAATTGCAGATAGAGATAAAAAGCCACGTACTGGTGATGCGGTGGCACGGAGATATCATGGTGCATCACATCCAGGTCTTGCGACCAACCACGAACGGGCTGGGGAGTGAGCAGCACATTGCCGTATTTGACCGATGGAATCACAAAATATTTTTTTCTATTCTTATCCCTCCAAATCATAATGGAGCTTTCTTCCGGTTTCCCCCATTGTTGCTCGATTTCTTCCCTTAATGGACGAGACAGTTTTGCATACCATTTCAAATACAAATCCATCGGAACGAGCGTCGCATTTCCTTTTGCTACCAGCTTATCTATTTCTTTCGGTGCCCATTGTCCGATATTAAGTCCATAGGTAGAGACCTTTTCAAAAACGTCATTTTCAGTAAGTGGATCGGTACCCAGGTTATACCCTTCTTTTTTTAACCTGGAAAGAATGGAATACAGGCTATTGGGTACGACGTTGAGGTAGCTGGCACCCAAGAGTTCTTTGCCCGGGGGGTGGCTATAATAAATCAGTGCAATTTGCTTCTCTCGATTGGGCTTGTTTTGCAGTACATGCATTTTCTGTACCCGCTTGAGCAATCGTTGCACCTGGAATAAGACAGAACGTTTTTCAGTCCACTGCGCATCAGGATTCGCTATCTCCTTGCTGCTCGTCACAATGGGCTGTACCATTCCCATTTGTTCAGGAATATTCAAAGAGCTAGTGCGCTTGTAAATTTTAATTCCCTCATCATTTTCCATCCATTCCTCGGCAGTCTGATTCACATGGATCATATTGATGACAGGAATGCCCAGCTTTTCAAATAGCTCCCGGTTGGCACGTGGATTGGCACCAAGCCAGGCTGCTTGTGCCAGGATTACTTCCGGTATGAGTTGTTTGTTTTTGTTGTAGAACAGTTTTTCGGCCTCTTCTTTGGTAGGATAACCATAGTAGAAAAGGACATTAAACCCATTATCTTCAAACTGTGAAGCGTACTCCTGAAAGTGAATCAATTGCTCGGATAAGAAATCGCTGCGCCACATGTTTATGGCTATCCATGGATTACCTCGCATGTAAGCGGCATAATCCTTTCGATAGGATTCAAAATCCTCATAGACCTTTTTGTTTTGAATATTGCACAAGGCAAATTCAGGCATAGTGGTGGGAGTTTGTTGGGGAATGTCGAAACCAAATGATCGCTGGCATTGATCCAGTATCATACCTACCAGGTTATCACGTCCCGACTGCTCGTAGAATTCGATCGTTTTTGCATCCATTTGGATGGCTGTGTACGCTGCAAGACCCGAAGTTTCACTAGAGCCTATGGCAAATACTTTTGTTCCACTTTTTGCCATTTTGTTCAAAAGTGGGAGTACATTCTCCACCTTCGCGGTATTGATGATATCGATGAATATCAACTGATTACCACGTAATGTTTCGTAAGTGAGTTGATCAAGGTCTGAATGATAATAGCTCTTAACGCGTGCTTCTACACCGTAAGAGGTTAAAGCTTTCTGTGCGTCTTTGACGGTGCCCGCACCTAAAAGACGGTAGGAGTCGGTTAGAATCAGAGCGACATCTATTTTTTGATCGTCGCTTTGACCATTTGCATACCCAACTGGCAAAAGGAAGACTAGACAGAGTAACGGAAGTATAGATTTCATCATTTCCTGGTAAAGGTTCATATTTTGGTCAAGATGTCAGCGTCTGGAGTAATTGATATTGAGCTAAATATTGAATTCATAAATGAGGGTGTTTCAAAAGCCCGTTGTAGTGTCATCCCGATTAATCGGGATGAGAAATCTTACTCTCCTGATAATCAATACTTTGATTCGAGTAAGATTTCTCCCGATGGTCGAAAAGACAGCTTTTGAGACAGCTTCATTCTTCTGGTATGTAGATAACCCGCCCATCTTCGAGCTTGTAAGCGGTTCCAAGTTTTACCCCTCTTCCCGATTCACTGGTCTCAGTCACTTTTTCAATTTTGACATCTTTCCCCTTTTTGGTAATGATTTGAATTTCGCCATTGGGCAAAGTTTTAGTGATGACCAATTCAGAATCGGGGTTGAATAGATCGAGGGTGCTGTACGCCATGAAAAGGGCAAAGAATAGTGCTACAATGAATACCATACTCACATCGAAGAGATTAGCCATACCGCTGATGGGGTCTTCTTCTGTCGTAAATTCTTCATTGATCAACGAACGTTTTCTAAGTATACTCATCATCCCGTGTTTTAACTGTTGATTAGTTTTTCTGTTTGTGCTTCCGCAGTTTCCCATTCTACTAGACTCCTTTCACAAAAGGACTCACATTCTAGTAGGTCTCTTTTCATCCATTCGTTTTGCTTGAAATGCATCAGAAAAGCGGTCAGCCCGCAAGCCATACCGACTACCGTGGTAGTAAATGCAGTTACCATATTGGCGGACATAATCATGAGGTCACCTTGAGACAGGGATGCGAGCGCCGTTCCCATGGGGATCAACGTACCCATAAGCCCCAAAGAAGGCCCCACCTTGATCATTAAGCGGTTCGCGCTGAGCGACTTGCCGTAGCTTTGATGCCACTTGCGAAGCTTGTAGATAAGGTCTGACTCGATGGCTTTGTAGGTCGACGCAGGTGCATTGAAATAATCTTTGCATTCTGCTTCAAAAGCTTTGACCCTTTTAAAATTTTGGCTGCGTCTCTGCTTCAGTTCGCTCATCAACTTGCCCACCGCAACTGCTTGATGCGCCAATACAAACAGCACACCTCCAATGACGGGATAGTAAAGCAGGTTGGCAATGGCCAGTAAGGTCGATTCTAGAATATTCATATGTTCAAGGTCTTAATTTTTCTTTCCACAAAAAGCCTCCCAGCACCAGCACCAATAGTGCACCTAGCAGCAAGAAGTTTTGTGTATTGATAATGGAGGATATAGGAATAGTAGCCACTGGTTTTAGGTTTTGCTGCACGCTTATAGCCACAGGTTCCAGCATAAAGAGTAAGGTGATTAGTGCTCCGGCTTTTAGAAAATACTCTTGTAAGTTCGTAAGAAAGTCAGGCCACTTATTGATTATCCCAATGTTAGCCACCAAGAAAAACGGAACGACTAGCCATACCATGTTCAGTTCTAGTTGAAAATGCATCGAGCTATAAGCCATAAAAGCTATCAAGGCTGAGACTAGTGTTTTTCCTGGGCTGCGAGCATCAGAAACTCGTAAGTGGATTAGGTAATCCAACCCCAAAAGCAATAGTAAAATCAATTGAATATTGCTTTTTACATGGTTCTCTAGAAAAATACAAAACATGGAACCCATCAAAAAAGCGGCAAAAGTCGCTATCCAACGCCTTTTGTCATTAGCAATGGACTCAACCATGCCATTCATCCCATAGAGCATGAGAAAAATCGTTTGCAGACATACAAGAGTAAAGTCGATAGTCATTCCTTAAATGCCATTTTCATCAACACTTAATCTGCCTTCGCGACTGCTATGGCAGACAAGAAGGTTGCGGTTTAATTCCTTAGGGCTTTGCCCCGGAAGCTCGGATACAGGGTATTACCTTAGTATTAATACCATTTATTCAATTCCGAAATCCAGACTTATGGCATTAAGCAATACACACCATCTTCATGAAAAACTATGAAGTATGTGATCTAACAGCATGTATCACTTGCTTTTAATCCCGAAAGCCGTGATGTAGGTATGTTTTGGCAGGTCTCCTGGCTTATCCATATTCTGAAGCCTTCCCATCCTCCCGATAGCTATCGGGATTTGAACAGTGGCGAATGAGTTTTCAGAATTTATATAGGATTCACAGTTGCGGGTACAGCTCCGGATTTACCGCCGATCGACAGTCCACCGGATTCCCATTTTAAGGCTTTCTTCAGATAAGAAGAAAGTCCACCAAACCGATACGAAAGTAGTATTTATTCACGACTTTGAATAATGTGTCCTGCAATGAGGTCATCGAATAGCCTAAAAAACTGTAAAATTTCTAACCCCTAGTCAATACGAACGCTTGTGTCGAATACTAATAAATGGCATCAAATCCCTGGGTAGAACCCTAGACGCATATTTTCGGCACTGAGAATCAGGAAGTTAAACATCACCTTCTTGTCTACCGAAGCGAATGCGAAGGAGGGTCAAGTAATGCTTAACTCAAAAGGTCTTGAATTATGTATTTCTTTTACATTTCATCTAATTTCGACACATGTTTCAGTATGACTTTATTCTTAGTGTAAGACAAACTGCTATTTAATGGGAAAACTAAGGCCAATTATGATTGTGGGAACCGGATCTGACGTGGGAAAGAGCTGGATAACGACCGGAATCTGTAGATGGCTGAAAAACAATGGTTTTAACCCTGCGCCTTTCAAAGCACAAAACATGTCGCTCAACAGTTTTTCTACCCCAGATGGGTTAGAAATTGGCCGAGCGCAGGCAGTTCAAGCAGAGGCCAGTAAACTGGCGCCGATGGTAGAAATGAATCCCATTTTGTTAAAACCATCAACTACCAATATGTCCCAAGTCATATTGTATGGCAAGCCTGTGGGCAATCAGACGGCCAAGGAATACTTTTCTAACAACAAAAGTGAGCTCTTTGAGGAAGCACAAACCGCTTTCCACACCCTCGATAACACCTTTAGTCCGGTAGTAATGGAAGGAGCAGGCAGTATCAGCGAACTGAATTTGAAGCACCGGGATATTGTCAATATGCGCATGGCTCGAGCGGCCAATGCCTGCGTTTATCTTGTGGCTGATATCGACAAAGGCGGTGTATTTGGAAGTGTCTATGGCACGATCGCACTGCTTGAAGAATGGGAACGCAAGCTGGTAAAGGGGATTATCATCAATAAATTTCGAGGAGACTACACCCTTTTTGAAGAAGGTAGAAAAATGATGGAAGATTTAACAGAGACACCGGTACTCGGGGTGTTACCTTTTGCTTTTGATATTGTACTGGAAGAGGAAGACTCGGTGGCTCTCAGTCAAAGGAAAACCACCGCTCAAGAAGATAAGCTGAATGTAGCGGTTGTACACCTGAATTATATGTCAAACTATACTGACTTTCAGGCGATAGAACAAGAGCCATTGATCAACCTATATTTCACCAGAGATAAGGAAGAGTTGAAGAAGGCCGATGTGCTTATCATACCCGGTACTAAAAATACCATTGAAGACTTAGTGGGCTTGAAAGAGGATGGCATCAGCGAAACCATCCAAGAATTGTATCGAAAAATACCCATCATTGGCATTTGTGGCGGGTATCAAATGATGGGTCAATGGATTGCTGACCCTTCCAATGTGGAGAGCAATCGAGGTAAAGAAAAGGGCATGGGCTTATTCGATATTACCACCACACTGACCAAAGAAAAAACCGTAACCCAGCAGCGCTTTACTTTTAAGCATTACGATACCACCTGCGTGGGGTACGAAATCCATATGGGAGAAACAGATGTTTCTGATGGTCAACATCTCAATTTAATAGATGGCTCGCCGGAAGGCTACTTTGATGGCGACAAGAGCTGGGGGACTTATCTTCATGGCATCTTGGACAATCCGGTGGTTGTGAATGAATTGCTCCGTTTAAAAGATGAGAAGGCACAAGCGAAAGACTATTTATCCTTCAAGGAAGAACAATACGATAAGCTGGCAGATTGGGTTGATCAGCACCTGGATATGCATGCCATTATCAAAAACAGTGAAGAAGGATGATCAACGGACACGGAGACGATCGTCATCTTTATCATGCTGAAATAAAGCACAACTTCAGTTCTAATGTGTATTACAGGGGGTGCCCACCTGAACTGTTAGCCGAAATTTCATCTGCTGCACATACGATTCAAAACTACCCTTCTCCGGCTGCGGAAGAGCTGAATGAAGCTGCATCCAATAAATTTCAGCTAGACCGTAACCAATTCTTATTTACTAATGGAGCTACGGAAGCATTTTATTTAATCGCACATGTATTTTCAGGCGGTTCTGCGGCAATCGTTGCACCTACCTTCTCGGAATACGAAGACGCCTGCAGAATCCATGGGTTAGACTACCAATTGGTTGATAAAGCAGCGCGGACACCCGGCAATTATCAACTCGTTTTCATTTGTAACCCCAATAACCCGGATGGCAGTATTATACCAACACCAGAGTTAACTCGACTTATTGAAGCGGCACCTTCCACGACATTTGTGATAGACGAAGCCTACATTGAATTCACCAATCAAATTGAGTCTGTTGTACCTTTGGTTCAGCGCTTTGATAATCTAATTGTTGTTCGCTCTTTGACCAAGACTTTCACCATTCCCGGGATACGGCTTGGCTATGTTGTTGCTCCCTCAAGGGTTATTGAGCGGCTTCTGATTAAAAAAATGCCTTGGAGCGTAAATGCATTAGCCATTCAAGCTGGATTGCAATTGTTTGAGTATTACGACCGTTGGCGCTTCAATGTTGATAAACTGCTCGAAGAAACTAGAAAATTCGTTCAAGACCTTTCAGCTATCAGTTGGTTGGAAGTAAAACCGAGCCACACCAGCTATTTTCTAGCCGAATTGAAAAAAGGTACTGCCGCTTCACTGAAAGAATATTTGGCTACACAACATGGTATGCTGATTCGTGATGCGACCAATTTCAAACGCCTAGAAGGTGAATGTATACGATTGGCTACACAAAGTCCGGTGGCAAATGCCAGCCTCATAAAAGCTCTTCAACATTGGAAATAGCGCCAATCTATATCTTGTTGACTGCTTTTGTATTGGACTCCTTACTGGGTGATCCCCGTTGGCTACCTCATTTGATTGTGCTTTTTGGAAATGCTATTTCTGCAGGTGAGAAGGCACTGAACAAAGGCCAAAATAAATTTATAAAGGGACTGATTTTAGCCGTTTTTCTTGTGGCTATGGCCTATACCCTGACTTATTTCCTGCTTATAGGGTTGCGAATGATCAATACAGTCCTTGCCGAAGTATTGGCTGTTGTGATTTTGTTCTACTGTCTCGCTAATCGAACCCTGATCAAAGAGGGACAAGCGGTATTTAATGTCCTGAGAAAAGAAGGATTGGAGGCAGGAAGAAAACGGCTATCATGGATTGTAGGCAGGGATACTTCAAACCTCAATGAACAGCAGATACGCACGGCTACCATGGAGACCCTTTCAGAGAACTTGAGCGATGGAGTGATCGCCCCCCTTTTTTACTATTTCATTCTAGGCGTGCCTGGAGCCGCAGCTTATAAGATGATCAATACCTTAGATTCTATGATCGGCTACAAATCCGACCGGTACAAGGCGTTTGGAAAGTTTGCCGCCAAGCTTGATGATGTAGCCAACTTCATCCCGGCCAGAATCACCGCCATCTTGATGTTGATCGTTACCGGTAAGCCTAAGGGTTTAAGTTTTGTCTTTCGAGAAGGTAGGAAGCACTCAAGCCCCAATGCAGGATATCCTGAGGCAGCTTTGGCCTATATTCTCAACTGCCAATTTGGAGGCCCTAATTACTACCATGGGAAACTGGTGGAAAAACCATACATCGGGAATAATGCTCGTACCCTTACCGATCACGACTTGAAAACAGCCTCTTACGCAAATTGGGCCAGTAGCATCCTCGTTATCCTTTTATATTGCACGATTTTTTACTTTCTGAATGACTCCATACACTAAGAAATATGTCATTACGGGTGCTCCGGGCACAGGAAAAACCACGCTGATCAACGCCCTTGAAAAGGAATATCCTTGCATACATGAGGTTTCCAGAAAGGTTATTGTCAGTGAGCAAGAAAAAGGTGGAAAGGGAATGCCATGGCAAGACTTGAATAAGTTCACTGAATTGGTCTATGAAGTATCTATCACTGAACTTGACTCAAACCCTCAAGCCTTATTTACCGATCGCTCCATGCTAGATCTGATCGCTTATCTCCATGTAGAAGGTAAACCTGTACCATCATCACTCGACCATTTTCCGTACCATGATAAATTTCGTAAAACCGTATTTTTCGCTCCCACCTGGGGAGCTATTTTTCATAAAGATGAACAGCGGCAACAAGAGTTTGACTACTGTATAGAATTGGAAAAAGTACTGGAGAAAAACTATCGCGAAAAGGGATTCGAAATTATCGTACTCCCTAAGGATAGTGTCTTAAATAGGGTTGAGTTTATCAAAAACATAGTATTTTCGAGCGATCCGAATAGCGAATCACTTTGAGTGATTTGTTTTCTATACCGGATCAAAAAGTCGTTGAATTGCTGGCGAAAAATATCCATCAATGGCGGCGGGTCTTAGTTTGACCAAGTAGGATAAACCAATAAGCTACAATAGATATGAAAATCTACACAAGAAAAGGAGATAAAGGAACTACGGGAGTATTCGGAGGAAAGAGGGAATCTAAAAATAGTGCAAGAATAGAATGCATCGGGACTCTGGATGAGGTAAATAGCACCATCGGTTTGCTTCGTGCCAAGCTTGGGCCAGACCACGAATGGCAAGGGAATCTGCACCGCATTCAAAAGGACTTCATGGATATGATGTCGCATCTGGCACGACCCTCCGATTCCAACAAAGAAAACCCTAATCCTCGACCGGTAGACGGAGCCACTTTCTGTGAAGAATGGATTGATGAATTGGAAGGCGCAATGAGTAGCCCTTCTGATTATTTTCTACTCCCAGGAGGCAACGAAGTATCCGCTTTATGTCACGTCTGCAGAACCCAAGTGCGACGTGGGGAACGCGCCTTATTTAGCCTCGTAGATGAAGACCCAGATTGTGTAGAAGAGTATGTTACTGCCTACATCAACCGTTTGTCAGATCTCTTCTTCACCATGGCGCGCGCTGAAATGGACAAGCATGGCGTGGCAGAAGAAAAATGGAATCTTTTCTTGTACAAGCGGAAGAAGAAAAGTTAAGGCTTTCTTAGGTTTAACGCCTTTGTTGGTGTTTTCACCAACAAACATGCTATCATAGAACCTAAATATGTAACTTCTCACTTCACTACAAGCTGTTGGTCACAAGACCAACAGGGGCGTAAGGCAGTTAACAATTAACAGTAAGCAAATTTGCCTACTTTTAACCGGCTATGCCTTTCCGGGAAGCAACTTATCAGGGTAAACCGATACAAGAGATAGATGAAATTACTTAGAATTAGGTAAAAATAAATGTATGAATGAGCATCTGGCGTCATTCCCTTGCGATCTTGCGTAGCTTGAGAGACTTAGGAATCTAGTTGAGAGACGTAGGAAGTTAGACAAAAGAAATAGGAATTCTAGTTGTCATAGTATCTGATTGCTGAGGTTTTATGCCTTTGTGCCTTTTAAGCATAACAGCAGGCCATCCATGACCTGCCCTTAAATTATCACACTATGCCTGAACATGAAGTAAAGAAATGCCCGAGGTGCGGAAAACCATTTGAATGTAAAGTGGGCGCTATTTCCTTGTGTCAGTGTGCGCATGTTCAACTCAATGATGAAGAAAGGCAACACTTAAGAGAACAGTACTCGGACTGTCTCTGTGCATCCTGTATGATAGAAGAGAAACATATCTACAACCAAAAGAAGTCTGAAAAGAAAATAGAAAAGTATAGACATTGAAAGAAAGTATTCCAACAAAACGGAATCAGCTATCAATGGTTAATGTATATCGTTCTGGATGATTGATTCAAAATTTGATGGCTAGAGACTATTTGGGCTAGTACGAGTGCGGCTGGCTGCCAAAATTCCGGGCCAGCTTGGGGGTGTGGGCTGAAGGTTAAATTTTGGCTTGATTTTTCTTTGCTTCGTTTCTTTTCATCTAAGGAAAAGAAATGAAGGCTAAATGAAAGTCAGAGTATCCAAATGCCGTTTGGTCGAATGTTGGTCATCAAATCTCCCAAAACTTGAAAGCTCAACAAAAGTGAAAATTTCTAGATTCAAAATTTATCACAGAATGTCGGAGAAGCACTTTACAAGAAGTTGAACGTGGCTTTTTATGGAAAAACAAATATCAAAGAACCTAAATGTATAGCTTCTTACTTCAGAGCCAGCTGTTGGTCAAAAGACCAACAGAAGCGTAGTCTTTTTCTATCTCCCCGAATCAAGGGTTTTATTTAATCCATTGATAGACAACGCCTCCTTACGTAAAGTATGTAGAAGCTCACTAATATCTTTACATTGAAATGTCTCACCCGGTATTTCCAGCTTCCAATGGTCATTTTCGTGAAGGATGCTAATGGGATAATCTGGATCATCTACTACCTGATACCCTTCCCTTTCTAATGCTCGTCTGGCCCAGATGCTGTGAACGTCATTTCCGGATAACGCTACTTTTCCTTTTACGGCATGTACTACTTTGAAAGCGCCGGAAAGCTTATCAAATTCAAACGCTTTGCTTTTAAATACCTGCTCAAACATACCGGATAGAACCAGATCTTCAGGAGTACCACTTCTCAGATTATCGTCCCTATTCATTAACCATATGGTATCTGCTGTTTGCAGTGCAAGGTCTAGCTCGTGAGTAGACAGAAATATGGCCTTATTGGTTTCTTTAGCCAACCGTTTAAGGATATTCATGATTTCTACACGGTTTGGCAAATCAAGATGAGCGGTCGGCTCATCCAACATGATGAGAGGGGTGTCTTGAGCTAGTGCTTTAGCAATGAGCACCCGCTGCTTTTCCCCATCACTCAATTCATTGAAAAACCGATGTTTGTAATCGTTTAAATGAACATTATCCAACGAACGCTCAATGATTTCATGATCATTCGATTCCAGCTTGGCAAAGTAGTTAGTGTAAGGATAACGACCTATGGAAACTATGTCCATCACTTTCATGCCTCCCACACTTATTTTATCGGTTAGAACCAAACTTAATAGCTTCGCATATTGATGTGGCTTGATCTTTTTTACATCAACGTCTGAAATAAAGGTGTCTCCATTCAGTGGTTTTTGCAGTCCGGCAATGGTGCGCATCAGCGTAGATTTACCACAACCATTTGGGCCGATCAGACTTACCAATTCGCCATTGTAGATTTTTATATTTAGATCTTTTTCAAGTTCGAGTACACCTTGCTTGGTTTTGTAACCTATCGTCAGTCCACGCGTATGGAGGATGGGTATGGAGAAATGAGCAGTGTCTTTGGCTATCATCGTTGCCTGTTTCATCAGAATGCTCCTTTCATTTTTTTGCTTTTGATGATGATCGCTAAAATGACGGGTGCGCCAAAGAGTGCAGTAACTGAGTTGAGTGGAAGTGTGGTTTGAGAACCTGGTACTTGTGATACAATATCGCAAATGAGCATGATTACCACGCCACACATCATCGTTGCCGGAATCAGCACTTTATGATTGGAAGTACGGAAAAGTAAACGGGCTAAGTGGGGTACCGCAACACCTATGAAAGCAATAGGCCCCGTAAACGCTGTGATGGTACCTGCCATGATACTGGTGGTTAGGATCAGCTTTACCCTGATTCGGGAAACATTCACACCAACGCCGGTGGCATAATTCTCACCTAAAAGCAAGGCATTCATCTGCTTGGAATACAGTAGGGATAGCAGGAGTGTAAATAAGATGATTGGCCCCATTACCTTCAATTGAGACCAGGCCACTCCGGAGAGACTACCAAACGTCCAGACAATGAAGTTTTGGATCAACTCAGGATCACTGAAGTACTGTAAGATATTCACTACCGCACCGGTGATAAATCCAAACATCAACCCCACAATTAAAATGGTAACGCTATCTGATATACTAGCCGATGCAAATAAGACGCTCAAAAGCACTAGAAATGATCCAGCTATGGCAAAAAGAACAAGCCCCCAACTACCCAGTGTTTCTTGAAAGTTAGTGGTCACCCCAAAAATCGCTGTCGAAGAAAGTACAAAGACAGCTACACCCAAGCTTGCTCCATGACTAATGCCTAATACAGATGGGCCAGCCAACGGGTTTTTGAAGAGTGTTTGCATCTGTAATCCCGCCAAGGAAATGCCAGCTCCTGTTAAGACAGCCGTAATGGCTTTGGGAAGCCGGAAATTAAAAAAGATGTATTCCCATGACTTTTTAGAGGCATTTCCTGAAATAATGTTGAGTAATTCCCCCACCGATATTTTCACACTGCCCAAGCTCAAATCAAGCAGGAACAAACCTATGATCAACCCAATGCCAATAACTGTGACCAGCCAGGGTTTCAGTATGTAATTATCACTTTCAGTCAATGGCTAAAACGGTTATTGCAGCTTTTTATAATAGTACAGTTGATGATCGGGAAGTAGATCAGGGTGGAAGATCTTGATGACATCTTTAAGAATGAGGTCAGGCCGTGTCATACCGCTTTCCCAGTAGTCATTGCCACCATTTTCGCTTATCCTGTTATTGTTGGTATAGACGTTGCCCTCTCTGAATGCTTTGAAAAGCGTATATCGTTCATCCATCATCTCCAATTCTTTCAAGGATTCTGCCCTGGGGCCAATCCAGTAATCGGCCTCTATCAAGTCATCAAGGACTACTTCGAAGCTGAGTGGGAGACTACCTGTCGACTTTTCATTCTTGTAATGATACGCTCCACCTGCATCATAAATCAGCTTGGTCAAATAGCTATTTGCGCTAGGCATATACCAGGTACCCTTAAAGTTATTACCAGTCATGATGGAGGGTCTATTATCAATATTGGATGTAACTGATAAGGCTTTCAGATACTCCTTTTCCACATTCCTGAAGACCGAATCCGCTTTTGCATCTTTATTAAAAAAAGCGCCTACAAATTTGATCCATTCCGCTCTGGCAAGCATGCTGGTTTCCATCCACTCCACGTTATAGGAAATTGGTATTCCAGCCTCAGTTAAACGGACATCCTCATTTCTCACATTGTCAACGCCCGTTTTCATGACCAGGTCGGGAGATACGTTCAATAAAACCTCCAGGTTACTGTCTTTCAAAGAGCCTACTTGGGATATTTTTCCTTTCTTCACATTTTCAGAGATGTAAGCATTATACAGGTATCGATCATCTGCGACTCCTGTGATTTTATCCAATTCATCAAGTAGCCCAATAAACCCAATGTGGGGGCTGGATGTAGCCACTACTTCATCGATGGGCACTGGAATTTTAAACTCCGCCCATTCTGCAGTCGGTTCTTCCGTTCCCTTAGGATATAAAAGGTAAGACACCAACGTATCACCCTCTTCCCATGGGTTTTTGACAATGATGGTCTTGAAGTTTTCGTTTACATCTATCGAAAAGTACCGGGCATGTGTGATCTCAGGCTTGAATGATGGTTTTGTTTCTGTAGGGGAATTAGCTTCATCAACTTGCTCTTGATGCTGGGGGTTGTAACAAGCCATCATCAATAACCCTAGTATTGCAGTAATCCAATTTGTTCTCATTCATTTATTATTCAACGGTAAACCTTAATGCACCCCGAAGGTAATTTCAACTCACACCGTAGGTTGTAAATGAATGGAACATAGGTATCCCAACATGTCGTTCGCATTCGATAACTTCATCCCCTAAGTGTCGAATTTTTAGAATGAATAGGTAGGTCTTCTGGCTTACCGGGTTTTACGCCTTCCCACCCTCCCGATAGCTATCGGGACAAGGCAGTGGCTTGAATATAAAACCCCTCAGAAAATCTGAGTTTTGGCTTACAGCTGCGGGGGCAGCTCCGGAGTTACCACCAATTGGCAGCTCACCGGATTCCCTTTTATGCTTTCGCACCGTATTCAAACGTAAAAATAGAATTTTCTACCTATTTGTTAGGGAATCCCCTCATTTGATAAAATCATACCTCTACTAATCGGCCTTAATTCTATCCCCTAAAAGTTAAATATGCTCCTTTTGCTTTTTAATATCCCAATAAGTCTATATTTACGTCCAATTCGGTGTCCATGTGTAAAATCTTTGAAACATGGGCTTAAAAGGGAATCTTGTGCGAATCAAGAACTGTCCCCGCAACTGTAAGTTCAGTAAGCTTAGGCCACATCGAATTCCACTGTCTAAATCCCAATCGCTATTGGAAGGACGGGAAGGAAGCCTAAGTTGAACAAGTCAGGAGACCTGCCGGGTAAAAAGCTAATAATGGTAAGCTTCGGGTGAAAGCTTCACGTGAAATGACTTGCTTACTTCATAATAGAAGTAGCGTTACTTAAAACTATTATAACCAAAAGATGGGAAAGTATTTACTTGTTGTAGCTGCTATATGCTATAGTACAGTTGCAAAATCGCAAGACTCTTTAAAAGTAGTCCAATTAGATGATGTTGTCATCACTGGAAACAAGACAGAGACTTCAATTGAAAAATCCGGGAAAACAATATTTAAACTAGATAGGAAAGACATTGAGGCCAATCGGGGCAAGGATATTACCGATCTGCTCAATGAAATTCCCGGTGTTCAAATAGACGGAAACTTCGGCACGCCTGGTACAAATATTAACTACCGGGTTAGAGGAGCTCAAAGTGAACAAACGTTGATACTGATCGATGGCATACCGTTTAACGACCCGTCTGGTCTCGCTCAAACCTTCGATCTTCGTATGCTGGATTTAGAGCAGGTAGAATCTGTTGAGGTTTTGAAAGGAGGACTGAGTTCCTTGTATGGTACCGGGGCAACAGCAGGAGTGATCAATATCACTTTGAAAAAAACAGAAACACATACAGCAAAGGATAATATCAAAACCACTTTAAATGCTGAATATGGCAGTTTCAACACCTTTACTTCCAATGCTAATCTTTCCGGCAGGGTAGATAGACTCAATTACATGATCAGTGGCTCTTACCGAATATCTGATGGATTTTCGGCAGCACTTGATACACTGGGTACGGAAAGTTTTGACGATGACGGCATCAGGAGCTTGAATTTTCTGGGAAGATTAGGTTATCAATTCAACGAACAATTTTCAGTAGGAGTATTGGCAGCTTATGATGATATAAAAAGCGATTTTGACCGGGGAACCTTCAGGGACAATGACTCAGAATTAGACCAGACATTGCTAAAATTTGCCATATCCCCTACTTACAAATGGGATCGAGGTAGTTTGAAGGGCAACTTTTCCTATCACACCAACGAGCGGGTTTTTAACGAACCGCAAGGTGAACCAGGCATCAGAGACATCAGTGAGTTTAACGGGAATACGCTTCAAGCTGATATCATTATAGACCAAATCCTCACAGACGAAATAAAACTGATTGGAGGTGTCAATCTTCAGCGGCCTGTTTGGGAACCCGAGGATGCTGATAGCGAAAGTTTTACCATAGTTGATCCTTACGTATCCATTATTCATGACTACAAAAATTTCAACTTCCAACTTGGAGGTCGCTTGAATAACCACAGTTTGTACGGGACTAATTTTGTATGGAATGTGAATCCAAGTTACAGGTTAGACTTAGGTTCGAATAAGCTTAAGATTTTGGGTTCTTATGCTACCTCTTTTCTTTCTCCCTCTCTCAATCAATTGTTTGCCGGAGATTTTGGCTTTCTAGCTCAAGATGCTGGCAACCCTGACCTTGATCCACAAGAATCGGAGACAGCCGAAGCTGGGTTTGAATGGATATCCAATGAAAGATTTCAATTTGGTGCGGTTTATTTTTACCGAAAAGATCAGGATCTGATTGATTTTGTCTTTAACGATGATTTCACCATCGGTACTTACGTAAATATCGAAGGTGAGATTGAAGTTGATGGTGTAGAACTTAACGCTAGCTATGCCTTTCTACCGCAACTCACTCTAGCGGGACATTACACCTATACCAACTCACTGACGGAAGATGTTATTTTGAGAAGAGTACCGGAGAATAAATTTGGTTTCACACTATCGGCTATTCCTATCGAAAACTTCTTGGTGAAGTTGACCCACTTGCATGTAGGGGAAGTTCCTGAAAATAATAACGTAACATTAGATGCCTACGATCTTTTTGATCTTTTCACGTCTTATGCCCTTAATAATCAGCTGACAGTTTCAGGGAGTATAAACAATATCTTCGATGCGGATTATATAGATCGTTTTGGATTTGCAACGGCAGAAAGAAATTACAATATCGGATTGAGATATAGCTTCTAATCAGGAGCTATATCTGCTTATTGGCAGATGAGGCGCTAAGCATTCACTTCATGAGTTAGACTTTCAGGCGAAATCAAACTTCCTAACTTCATTATCGAGTATCCTTCATAGTTGCTTCAAGATGTGCTTGCGAAAGATTATTTGGCTAGTACGAGTGCGGTTGGTTGCCAAAATTCCGGGCCAGCGTGAGCCTGCGGGCTGAAGGTTAAATTTTGGCTTGATTTTTCTTTGCTTCCGTTTCTTTTCATCTAAGGAAAAGAAATGAAGGCTATCTGATGATCAAGGTATCCAAATTTTGTTTGGTCAAATACTGGTGATCATGAGTGAGGAATCCCAAAAACAGATCAAAAGTGAAGATTCCGGGATTTAAAAGCTAGTATAAAATGTCAAATAAATACTTTACAAGGCGCTGAATACCGTTTTTTTATGGAAAGAAATTATCACGGACACCCTATTTAGAAGCGACCAATGAAGATATATAGTTGCTTTATAGCAATTTAACTTATCACCAAAGCGATGGTAAAGCTATAACATAAAGGGTTGTTTTAGTTTCAAAAGAACCCTTTATACCTCATCACCTATTCGGTCTTATCAGTTATTTTCTTGAGTGCCTGGATCAATTCATTAATGGAAAGAAAAGTGTTTTCTTGTAGTATCCATTCTAGCCCATTTTCTTTAGCACTAATACGGATAATCACGTCCGATTCACTGATACTCACTTTATAACCTAATCTCTCTAAAGCATTCTTAGTCCATAGATATTCATGTCCTTCGCCTTCCAGTTGAATGACTTGTGTATGCTTTTGAGCGTGTAGCACCTTACCGGTTTTCAGGTTATAGCCTTTCATCGGGAAAACGTTATCCAAAGCACCGTTGAGTACAAGATCTTCCGGGATGCCAGTTAAGATCGCGCTGTTGCCGGGCATCAACCATAGCCGGTCTGCTGTTTGTAAGGCCAGGTCCAACTCATGGGTAGCCATTAGAATGGCTTTCTGGGTTTCCTGGGCCAAGGATTTAAGTAGGTTGATAATCTCGACGCGATTGTTCAAATCCAGGTGTGCAGTGGGCTCATCTAAGATCATGATACCCCCATCCTGCGCCAAGGCTCTGGCAATCATCACTTTTTGCAATTGACCATCACTTAGTTCGTGAACACTCCTATCGGCCAGCTCACTAATTTTAGTCATAGCAATAGCCCATTCTATTTTGTCAACATCCTCTTTACTGAGCGAAACATTCCAGTTGGTGTATGGATACCTGCCATAAGCAACCAATTCCTGCACTGTCATATTGCCGGCAATGGCTCGTTCGGTCAGTACCAGGCTTATTTTCTTGGCTAGAATAGGTCTGGAAATAGATGATAGCAAATCACCGTCGATGAACACATCACCTGAAATCGGTTTTTGAAGCCCGGCAATGGTTCTGAGCAATGTGGATTTGCCCACGCCATTCTGGCCCATAAAACATACTAATTCTCCTTTGCATAGAGATACATTAATGCCATCAAGAATGAGTTTTTCTCGTTTAGCTTGCTTATACCCAATCGCCAGATCGGCAGTATTAAGGACAATATCGAGGTTATTACTATCCACCGAAAGCTCCTTTCACACTTCTTCTTCTTAGGATCACCCATATTACCACTGGTGCTCCTAACAAAGAAGTTACAGCATTAATTGGCAGCACTTGCTGACTACCAGGAAGCTGCGAAACAATATCACAACCCAGCATAATGATCATACCTATGAAGACAGTAGCCGGTAGCAGTACTTTATGGTCTGATGTGCTGAAAAGCATTCTTCCAAGGTGTGGTACCGCGAGCCCGATGAAAGCGATAGGGCCACAGAATGCAGTTACTGACCCAGCCAACAAGCTAGTACTGATAATGATCCAGTTACGCGACTTTCGGATATTCAAACCCAAGCTTTGCGCATAATGCTCTCCAAGTAAAAAGGCATTGAGCGGTTTAATCAATGACACGGCAATAGCTATTCCAATGATCACCACTGGTAAGAGCATGTAGAGTTCACTCCAGTCCAGCCCTCCCAAACTGCCAAAAGTCCAGATGAGGTAAACCTGTATCTGTTCCGCGCTGCTAAAAAACTGTAGCATGCTCACAATAGCACCCGTTGCACTTCCGAACATCAGACCGATGATCAATAGTCCCATACTATCTTGAATGCGTAAAGAAACCAATACGACCAGGAATAAAACAGCAGATGAGCCAGCCGTAGCAGCCAGAATGAGTATCCAATGATTCAAACCTGACTGTAGAAAAACACCACCAATAGCCGCGCCAGCCAGTACAACGATAGCAACGCCTAAACTCGCTCCGGAACTGATGCCTAAGACGAATGGACCGGCCAGAGGATTCCGAAAAAGCGTTTGCATTTGAAGTCCGCTGATAGAAAGAGCAGCACCAGCCAGAATGGCCGTTAATGCCTTGGGAAGCCTGAATTGTAGAATAATGGCCGACCATGTCGGCTTCTCACCCTCACCTCCGGTGAGGATATTAATGATATCGCCAGGAGGAATATGAACACTGCCTAGAGAGATATCAAGCAAGAATAGGATCAGGACGATGATTGGTAAGACTACCAAAAACTTCAACCGATACCTATTGCCAGCGGTTGCCATACCCTTATTTCAACTTTTGGTAAAAGTACAGTTTGTGATCGGGTAATAAATCCGGGTGAAATATCTTAATCAGATCTTTGAGCACAATATCTGGTCTGGCTACACCGGCTTCAAAGTAATCATTTCCACCATTTTCATTTATCCGGACACTATAATTATACAACTGGCCGGTTTCGAAAGCTTTGAATTTTTGATAGCGATCGTCACTCTGAGATAGTTCTTCTCGCGTGTTGAAAGTAGATATGTTTAACCAATAATCGGCTTGATAAGCACGATCATAGACCGTTTCGAAGCTCAATGGTAAGCTACCGGATTGTTGGTCTGAATGCCATAAGTATTGCGCTCCAGCATCCGCTAACCAATTGCCAATAAAGCTATTGCCACCCGGCATATACCAGGTGCCGTTGTAATCTATACCGGTAAAAACAGTCGGTTTCTTTTCCACTGCTGTGGCTATTGATTGAAGGTTCAAATACTTTTCTTCAACCGCGGTAAAAATAGAATCGGCTTCTTTTTCCTTGTTGAAAAAAAGAGAGATGAACTTGATCCATTCTGCTCGGCCTAACGGTGTTTCTTCCAGGTATTCAGCAGTGAAAACAACCGGAATACCGGCCTTGGTAATATTGTCGAGGTTTTGATTTTGTGCATTATAAGTGTAGGCAAAAACTGTAGAGGGGGCAAGGTTAAGCAAGGTTTCTACATTGAGCTGGTCTTTGAGGCCAAGCTCGACTATCTCGCCTTTTTCGACGCCATTATTGACCTTTTCATTCGATACAAGGCCAGTATTCGGAAAGCCCGTTAGCTTCCCGACTTCCTCCAACATGTCCAGGAATGGGATATGTGTAGTCGAAGTACACACCATTGTTTCTATTGGGATCTTAATGGTGGTAATGCTGTCCGGTGCTTCTGTACCTTTCGGTACAAGTAGGTATTTTAGGCCTTGACCAGCACCCTTATACGGTTCTGGAATTTCGACATACTTAAAGCCCTTTCCATAAGTCACATGGAACTTCGAGGCGTATTTTGGAATAATTCGATCTTCGAAGGCCGTATTGCTGGGCGCAGATTCAGACTCATCAATATTTCTTTTGGTATTACAACCGTACAGGCTAAAGGCCATGAGTATCCAAAATATAGATTTGATGTATAGATTACTTTTTTTAATACCCATTGGCAGCATGTTTTAGAGCCTCAATATTAGCATTTAAATTAATTCCTTTTGCAAATGACTTAAGAGAGGCTTGTCCTCTTTTAGTTTACCGCTTTGGCGAGATGAATTATTTGGGTATTTTTGCGCAAGAATTATGGTTCTGAAGAGCTAATACGAGCTTTGATGATTAAAAGGGAATTTCGTGAATTCTATGAGAAGTAACCGAAAGCTGTACCCGCAACTGTAATCCTGATTCCGGTAAAGACCGGAACGTAATTTTCTGATCTACTATGTCACTGCTCCGACTCGTCGGAACGGGAAGGCCGTCAGAAAAAGGAGAGCCAGGAGACCTGCCAGATTCAATTGTAAGTTCAAAGCTTTCGGGAATAAAGGCTTCGATCGAAATAAACTTATCATTCACTTTAAGCTTATTTTGTTCATCGCAAGACAGCTTTGGATACTTATTAATTCAACTGAGAATGACAATAAGATCCTTAATACTAGTAGTCATTACTGGCTTTATTGCCAATCTGGCCTCTGCGCAGACTGATAGCTTGCGTAGGCTGGATGGAGTGGTGATAACTGGTGACCGGTTGGCTACTTTCTCTGTCGGTAACAGGGTAGAAAGGATAGATTCCAGTCTGGTTGGTATACTTGAGCACAGTAACCTGGGCAATGTGCTGAGTAGATATTCTTCTGCTAACATCCGCTCTTATGGCATCAGTGGCTTATCAACCGCCTCTTTGCGTGGTGCCGGTGCCAGCCATACTACGGTACTCTGGAATGGTATTAGTTTACAGAGCCCTGCATCAGGAGAGCTTGATCTCACATTAATTCCCTCAGCATTTATTGACGATGTCTCTGTTCAGTTGGGCGGCTCTTCCACGCTATATGGCTCTGGTGCGATAGGTGGTACTATACACCTCAATAACGATGATTCCAATTTTGGTGATGGGTTGACTTTAGGGGTTAATCAAACCATTGGCAGCTTCGGAACAAATTATAGTCGGGTAAGCGCTAAAGTCAGTATGGATAAGGTAATTAGTAGTGTTAAGCTATTCAGAAACACCGCTGATAATGATTTCACCTTTATCAATGACTTTGTTGCCGGGCGACCTGAGCAACACACTCAGCATGCTGGCATAGATCAATTTGGCATACTACAGGAAAATTATTTCAAACTTAATGAAAACAATACCCTAAAACTGAGATGGTGGTATCAGGATAATGAAGTTCAGATCCCTAGCCCTTCCTCGGTCAGCCGTGTATCTGAGGCTGTCCAGATGGACGAATTCCTGAGGTTGAATGCAGAATGGGAACACAATGGCGAGCGAGTAAGCGTGATCGCCAGAACAGCCTATTTGAAGCATGACCTGCGTTATGAAGACCCGTTGATAGACCTTATTTCCAATAGCCAGGTATCTTCTTTTATATCTGAGGTAGAATCAAGGGTGGCTTTGGGCAGAACGGCCATTAATGTCGGTATAAACAATACTTACGACCAGTCTTCAAGCGATGGGTTCGGCACTTTTGAGCCGGATAGAAACAGAACAGCTTTGTTCTCCTCTGCTAAATTCAAATCACCCAATCAAAGATTTAACTCAGTCCTGTCGGGTAGGGTAGAACAAGTAGATGGCGACCTAACGCCATTTGTTCCATCCTTTGGCTTTGAATTTTTCCCTGTGGATGGCATGTCATTACGAGGCAATATAGCACGCAATTACAACATACCCACCTTTAACCAATTGCATTGGGCAGGAGTAGGTGGGGTAGGAAATCCAAACTTGCGCCCTGAAACGGGTTGGAGCCAGGAAATAGGCCTTGGTTATTTTCCTCGTGAAGGGTTATGGGGTGATGGATTGAGCTTTGAAGCTGATTTGACCTACTACAATAGTAACATCACCGACTGGATTTTATGGGCACCTATCAGTGGTTCGGACTGGTCTCCTCAAAACCTTATTTCGGTGTGGTCTAGAGGGGTTGAAACAGTGCTCAAAACAGCCTATCGTACGAAGGGCATGACGCTAGATGTCACGGCTAATTATAACTACACCAGAACGACCAACGAGGAAGTAGCTGAAAATGCAAGCGAAGAGCAAGTTGGTAAACAATTGATCTATGTGCCTTTGCATTCTGGCAATGTGAACTTAAATGCCACCTGGAATCGTGTGAGCTTCAATTATGCACATAACTGGTTCGGCAAGCAATACACCACCGCTGACAATCTGGAGGTCTATGCACTGGATGGTTATCAAGTAGGAAACGTCGCTTTGAGTTATCCATTTAATACAGGCGGAATGAGATGGTTGGTAAAGGGGCTTATCAACAATATTTGGAACGAGAACTATCAGGTGCGAAGTGCCCGACACATGCCATTAAGAAACTATCAATTATCACTTATTCTACAGTTTAAAACGAAACCTAACTAACATACTCACCATAATGAAAATCTTAAGATCCGCTTTTTTTTATTTCATCCTTTTTGTTGGAAGTGTACTATGCCTATCCTCATGTGGGGATGATGATGTAGCACCGATTGCACCTGGTACTGAAGGCTTTTTCGTGGTTAATGAAGGGCTTTTCGGATCAGGTAATGCCTCGCTGTCCTTCTTTGATAAAGAGACTAATACTTTAAGCAATAACGTTTTTGCTGCGGCAAATGACAGACCATTGGGAGATCAGGCCCAATCAATGGAAGTATTCAATGAACGAGGCTATATCGTGGTGCAAAACTCGGCCACAATTGAGATAATTGATCCGGATACTTTCGAGTCTATTCAGACGATTACAGCCCAAGATGGCATTATTTCTCCGAGATATTTTCTAGGTGTCTCTGCAGATAAAGGATATATCACCGATTGGGGTACTACATCCGTACTAGTAATGGATCTTAATACTTTCGAGATCACTAAGAGTATTCCTACGGGTTCGGGACCTAATAGAATGATTATGGTGGGAGATCGCGTATTTGTTGCCAACTCCGGGGGTTTTGGACGTGCAAATACTGTAACCGTAATCAATACGACCACAGATCAAGTCATTTCCAACATAGAAGTTGATGACAACCCAAGAAGCTTGCAAGTAGCAGGCAGTGGAAATATATGGTTAGCCTGTTTTGGACATACAGCAGTAGATCAGGATTTCAATTGGGATCAAGACAATAGTACGCTCGGGTCTATCATTGAAATGGATGTCGATGGTAACATTATCACCCGAATCCAAATGCCTGAAGTTACATTCTTTGCTGGTCCGGACAACTTACTTGTAGACATTATCACTTCAACATTCTACTACATCTACAATGGTGCAGTATACAGTATAAAAAATACAGATACTGAAGCACCATCTACGCCCTTCATCAATACAGGATTCTACGGTATATCATTGGACCCTTCTACAGGTAATATTATTGGTGCTGATGCGGGTAACTTTACAACTGCAGGTAATATTCAAATATTTGATGATTCAGGTGCTATGATTTCAGAGCATACATCTGGAGTAGCGCCTAACGGATGTGCATTTAGATAAGCATTTCAATTGAGCAGCAGTAGCCGAATATATTATATCTCTGGAGGTGAACGTTCCGGCAAGAGCAGCTACGCCGAACGTCTGGCTTTATCACTTAGTGATAATCCAGTCTACTTGGCTACTGCGCGCATTTGGGATAATGACTTTGCCGAGCGAGTAGCCAGGCATCAGCACGATAGGGATGGAAGATGGAAAAACGTTGAGGAGGAAATTGCTTTAAGTACTGCTATCTCACCAGGGGAGGTAGTGCTTATCGATTGTGTTACCCTTTGGTTGACTAACATATTTATGGCTCACAAGAGCGATCGAGATCAATCATTCACAGCAGCCAAAGAAGAACTGGAGAAACTCTGGCCTATTGACAGTAAGCTCATTTTCGTTTCCAATGAAATTGGAATGGGATTACATGCCGACTCGAAAATGGGCCGTGACTTTGTAGAATTGCAGGGTTGGACGAATCAACTGATAGCCAGGAAATCAGATGAAGCCTATTTTATGGTGTCAGGCTTGCCTATGAAATTGAAATGAAAAAATCACAAGGAAATTGAATTACAAGAGAGATAAGAAAGCGAGAGAGACAGTCGAATTTTATATGGAAAATGGGTTTTACGTATTTACTGAAAAATACCATTTGAAAAGAGGGTACTGTTGTCAAAGTGGCTGCCGTCACTGCCCTTATGGATACAAGAAGAAATAGCAATGAACTTTAATATCGCAGCATTGGATGATCGGTTGGTGGCCGATATCAAAAGCAAAATAGATCATAAGACAAAGCCTTTGGGCGCTCTTGGGCAGTTAGAAAAGCTGGCTGCTAAAATAGCCCAAATACAGGGTACATTAACACCAAAACTGTCTAATCCAGCGATAGCGGTTTTCGCTGGTGACCATGGTGTAGCGAAGGAAGGTGTTAGTGCCTATCCGCAAGAGGTTACCCACCAAATGGTATTGAACTTCATCCATGGAGGAGCCGCCATTAACGTTTTTGCCCGACAGCATAATATTAAACTGAAAGTGGTAGATGCAGGAGTCAATCACGACTTTACTGAAGATCTACCTATTCTACATGCTAAAATTGCTAAGGGAACCCGTAGTTTCCTCTCGGACAAGGCTATGACTGATGAAGCATGCCAAATGGCAATATCAGCCGGCGCTAAGGTAGTTAAGCAGCTCCATGAAGAAGGTACTAACGTGATTGGTTTTGGCGAAATGGGTATCGGCAATACATCTGCTTCAGCCTTGATCATGAGTACGTTATGCGATATGCACCTGATCGAATGCGTTGGTCGAGGCACAGGCTTGACCGATGAACAGTATCATCATAAGCTATCTATTTTACAGAATGCGAAAAATCTGCATCAACTGGACAAGCATGACGTAATTGATGTATTAACGACTTTTGGTGGCTTTGAAATAGCCATGATCTGCGGAGGCATGTTGCAAGCGGCAGAACTGGGGATGATCATTTTGGTAGATGGGTTCATAGCCTCATCAGCATTTCTATGCGCTTTTCACTTGGATAAAAACGTGAAAGACTACGCTATATTCTGCCACCAATCTGAAGAACAAGGACATCGAAAGCTGTTGGACTATTTGGATGCTGAGCCAATCTTGAATCTAGGCATGAGGTTGGGAGAGGGAACCGGCTGTGCAGTAGCTTATCCAATACTCGTATCGGCGGTAAATTTTTTGAACGAAATGGCTAGTTTCGAAAGCGCAGGTGTGACAGATAAAGCAGAGGAATGAGTTGAAGCCGTTGAATTATTCCGCAAACATCCAAGTATAGGCTTTAGGGAATTCACGTTGCCAAAACCACTCACGGTGCTCACCGTCTTTTGCTATCAAATAGAACATCTGCTCTTTGGGAATACCAGCTTGAAGTAACTCGTTGTAGACTTTTTTCATGTTATTGACCATGACTTTACCCTCTTTAGCACCCATCAGAAAGTAGATCTTAAAATCGTGTGTAGGCTTGAAGTCAAGCGCAAAATCATGCAGTTCTTGACCGAACCAGAATGACGGCGAAAAAATGCCCAACCTGCTGAAGGTGTCCTGGTACTGCAATCCGATGTAGTAAGAGATCAAACCACCCATGGAACTCCCCATAATGCCGGTATGCTCACGGTCTGGCAGCGTTCTAAAATGTTCATCAATGTAAGGTTTGAGCGTTTCCACAATAAACTTTCCATATTGTTCACCTTCGCCACCTCCGTATTGACTGTTGACCCAAGGAGAATATTCATGCATTCTACGATCACCGCCGTTATCAATACCTACGATAATGGCCGACTTTTGCCCCTCTCCAAATAACTGGTTCATACTCTCGTCAATTCCCCATTCCCCTGCAAATGCAGTTTTGGCATCAAACAGATTTTGACCATCGTGCATATAGACTACTGGGTAACGCTTGTCTCCCTGTTCATAATTTGGAGGTAGGTAAATCCAGATACGCCTTTCCCGATTCAATTGTGGTATTTCAAAACGCTCATCGATGATTCTAACTTCGCCTAGCGAATCTAGACCAACATGGACTGAGATAATTTGATCAGACCGTTCGTTTTCAAGTTTATGGTTAGAGATGCCTTTATGGTAGCTGAAAAGCGTAATGGCCAGCCACGCAATTGTTAGGGATTTACATACATCCATGTTATGTCTATGCTCAGGAACTCAAACTGAAATATATTGATTTACTCGGCGTTAGCCAAGCTAGAATAATGATAGCTAAGCTGTCCCCAGTTCAATTAAACGTTCTTAATTAAGTATTATTTACTATCTTATTTTTTAATAAAAGTTATCCCTTAGAACACACATGGTACATTTGGATAGTGAGCTTGCTCAAATTGGCTTTGATAATGAAATCGAGGCTACCTTCATGATCTTCAAGAAGGAGGTAAATACCCAGGAATTCATAGACGTCCACAAAGAAGTAGTGACGATGCTTGATGGCATGGACAAATCCACCGGTAAACACTACGTCGATACAAGTAAAATAAGTGCTGTTTCTCTCGAAGCTCAGGCTTGGGTAGCGGAAAATGTAGTGCCTAAGATACAAGCGAAGGGCTCATATCCTAAAGCCAAGATCGCATTGGTGGTAAGTGATGATGTCTTTGCCAACTTCGCGGTGAAGAACATCTCGAGCAAAACAGATTCGATTTCGGAAACCGTGTTTTTCGATAGCCTTGATAAAGCCAAAAACTGGCTGAATACCCAGTAATAAATGCAGATAACATTTTTGACCAATTAGATCATTGATATTACATGAGGGTAAAAATGGAGTACTTAAGAAAGTCTTGCTGGACGATTTTCTGTAATTTGCTGTTGTAGTTAATAGGTTAAGTCGCTTAGTTCATTTTTTAAGTATTTAGCTGAGTTAGACTTCCTCACGGCTTAAACAAGAAGGACTTTAATCATACTGAATATGAACAAGATAGCCACACTTTTATGCATTGCCATTATGCCAGTGCTTATGTCGGCAACCCCTAAAGCAGATAAATTTACTCCGGATGAAATAGAAGGACTTTGGAAGAGAGACGGTGATGAATTGATCATATCTTTCTCAAAAGTGACCCGCAAAACTGTCGGGGGTAACGCTTTCATTGTTAACCCGGCTATTTCAGAGCTACATTGCGAGCTACTGAAAAACCCGGTTTACAGCGAGGTGAAATTCGCTGGCGAAAACAAATGGACATGCCACTATATGACTGTTGATATCGTGTCTTGCTCAGAGGCCTTCAATGTTAACGGCATTATTACGTTACTTGATGACAGCCGTATGCTGATTCGTTGCCCTGGCGTTGAGACACTCTATTTTAGCCGAATCAGACCCAGGTACTAGTACTATCCATATAACCCTAAAAACATGAAACTCATTGCCCTAGCGTCACTAGCCCTACTGACACTTTTTTCCGGAACGCCTGACAGGGTTTTGGAAGAGGATATGGTTAACGGTACCTGGAGAAGGCAAAAAGACCGTTTGGTCATAGAGTTTACTAAAGTGTCAACCCGAAAAGCAGGAGGTACAACCACTGTACAAGACCCATCAGATTGGGTATTTCCTTGCTCCTTACCAGAAAACCCATTCTATACTAAGATCCAATACAAAGGTAATGACAGATGGTCATGCCATTATGTGGTAGTAGAAACAGAGAGTTGTGTAGAATCATATTATCGAAATGGGACTATTACCCTGCTGGATGAAAATAATATGGAAATCGAATTGCCTCAATTCGAGACATTGTACCTCACCAGAGTCAGCCCAAGAAAAAACTGAATATCGCCTTAGGTATTTCCAGTAAGCACAGATCTTGTCTTTCTTCCAATAATCAATTACAAATAATTAGTATTCAGCACTTTACTCATATTGAATGAGTTTCTCTCTTATATAGGAGCAGTCAGTAGTCGCCTCTCATTTCACCCAAACTTTTTTCAATTGTCCATCAAGAATTTGAGCGGTTAGCCGAGCAATTATATCAGTTCTTTATACTTTTACTGAGACACGAAAACCATGAACCCATGTCCCAGGAACTGAGAAAGATCGAGAAGCTCTTAGTGGCTAATCGAGGTGAAATCGCTATCAGAATTTTTCGCGCCGGTTCTGAACTCAAGCTTAGAACTGTAGCCGTATACACTTACGAAGACCGTTATTCACTCCACCGATATAAGGCAGATGAAGCTTATCAAATCGGTAGCGACGACGATCCCCTAAAACCTTATCTGGATATTGAAGAAATCATCCGAGTAGCCAAGCTGAAGAAGGTGGATGCCATTCATCCCGGCTACGGCTTTCTATCTGAAAATGTACAATTCGCACGTCGTTGTAAGGAGGAAGGGATCATCTTTGTCGGGCCTGAGCCGGAGGTGATGGAGAAGCTGGGTGATAAGGTCGCTGCTAAAGTAATCGCCAAGGAGGCTAATGTGCCGCTAATAGAAGATAGCAAAGAAAAACTGGTTGACTTTGAAGTAGCGAAAAGCGAAGCCAATCGCATCGGATATCCTGTGATGATCAAGGCAGCGGCTGGTGGTGGTGGTCGTGGTATGCGTGTAGTTAGAAACGATCAGGAACTGGAAAGATCGTTCGACGAAGCCAAGAACGAAGCGGGTAATGCTTTTGGCGATGATACGGTCTTTCTCGAAAAATTCATAGACTCTCCCAAGCATATAGAAGTCCAAATCCTAGGAGATAATTACGGCAATATCGTACACCTCTTCGAGCGTGATTGTTCGGTACAAAGGAGGTTCCAGAAAGTGGTTGAGGTGGCACCTTGTATTTCTATCAAGCAGGAAACTAAGGACAAACTTTATGGCTACGCACTATCCATTGCCCGTAATGTCAACTATAATAACGCCGGTACAGTAGAATTTCTGGTTGATAGAGATGAAGAGATATACTTCATCGAAGTGAACCCAAGAGTTCAGGTTGAACACACCATCACGGAAGAAGTTACCGGAATCGACATCGTACGATCTCAAATTCTAATAGCCAAAGGTTATGGATTGCAAGACCCTAGAATATACATTCACAGCCAGGATGATGTGAAGTGCAATGGTTTTGCCATTCAATGCCGACTAACCACTGAAGATCCACAAAGCAACTTCCGCCCTGATTATGGTACCATTATCGCCTACAGAAGTGCTGGTGGTTTTGGTATTCGCCTCGATGCCGGTAATTGTTATGCAGGAGTGAATATTTCCCCCTTCTTCGACTCTATGCTGGTGAAAGTCTCGTCCTGGGGCAGGACTTTAAAGGGAGCGTCAGAAAGGTTGCATCGCGCACTGACTGAGTTCAGAATCAGAGGGGTGAAGACCAATAAGAACTTTCTGGAAAATGTCATCACCCACCCTACTTTTTACAAAGGTGAGGCAACAGTCAGTTTCATAGAAAACCACCCCGAGCTATTCAAGTTTGACCGGTATTTGAATCGAGGTACGCGTCTATTAAATTACCTGGCCGATGTAGCCGTGAACGGCAACCCGGATGTAAAATACATTGACACTAACAAAACCTTCCAAGAACCTAAGATACCTACCTTTGACAGGCTCGAAGACTATCCTAAAGGAACCAAGGACAAGCTGACCGAATTAAGTCCTGAGGGGTTTGCGAAATGGTTGAAGCAGGAAGATAGAATACATTTTACCGACACTACTTTTAGGGATGCTCACCAGTCTTTATTGGCTACCAGAATGAGGACGTTGGATATGATCAAAGTAGCCGAAGGGTTTGCCAAAAACCATCCTGATATATTTTCTATGGAGGTATGGGGAGGTGCTACTTTCGATGTTTGCATGCGTTTTCTTAACGAAAATCCCTGGGAAAGATTGAGACTCATTCGAGAAGCCGTTCCCAACATTCTGCTGCAAATGCTACTCAGAGGTTCGAATGCAGTAGGTTATAAGGCTTATCCCGATAACTTGATCGAGAAGTTTGTAGAAAAAGCAGCCGAAGCTGGTATTGATATATTCAGGATATTCGATTCTCTCAACTGGGTGGAAGCCATGAAAGTGAGCATAAAAGCGGTTAGGGAAAGAACCGGCAGCCTGGCAGAAGCATGTATCTGTTATACCGGGGATTTCCTGAAGGAAAATCAAAAATATACACTGCAATACTATCTGGATTTAGCTCGACAGTTAGAGGATGAAGGTGCCCATATTCTAGCCATAAAAGACATGGCAGGTTTGTTGAAGCCTAAGAGTGCTAGGGTACTGGTAGAAGAATTAAAGAAAGCCATTGATATTCCTATTCACCTGCATACCCACGATACGTCTTCTATTCAATCAACTACCTATTTCGAGGCCATTAACGCTGGTGTAGATGTTGTGGATGTGGCTTTGAGCTCTATGTCAGGGCTGACATCTCAGCCTAACTTCAATTCATTACTAGCTGCTTTAGAAGGACATGAAAGAGAGAGGGTATTTGATTTGAAGTCGCTGAATGAGTATGCCAACTATTGGGAGGATGTTCGTGAATTCTACTACCCATTTGAATCTGGTCTGAAGGCCGGTACCGCAGAAGTCTATGAGCACGAAATACCCGGAGGGCAATACTCAAATCTTCGGCCTCAAGCCAGAGGGCTTGGATTGGAAGAGAAATTCGAAACCATCAAAGAAAATTACGCAGTAGTCAACAAGCTTTTCGGAGATATAGTCAAAGTGACACCATCCTCTAAAGTGGTGGGTGACATGGCACTCTTTATGACATCGAATAACCTCACTGCAGAAGATATTACCGAAAAGGGACATACACTTTCATTTCCGGAGTCTGTCGTCAGTCTTTTCAAAGGAGAACTGGGACAAGCTTACGGAGGATTCCCTGAGACGCTCAGTAAGATCATATTGAAAGGTGAGCAGCCTTTCACAGACCGACCCAACGCACACCTTGAACCCATAGATTTTGATAGCGAATTCCAGCAATTTCAGCAGGAATTTGATCAATACTGTGACGAATTCGACTTCCTCTCTTACAAACTTTACCCGAAAGTTTTCGCAGACTTCTACGATCACTGGCAAGAATATGGCGACGTATGGAGGCTACCAACCCTGGCTTTCTTCTACGGGCTCAAGGAAAACGAAGAGATATTTGTAGAAATAGGTGATGGTAAAGCCATTATCATTCGGCAGATCTATGTCTCTTCTCCAAATGAAGACGGTATGCGTTTTGTTTCTTTTGATCTCAACGGCCAGCAGCGTGTGATAGAAGTAAAAGACAGAAGCTTCAAATCAGATAAGA
The DNA here is from genome assembly GCA_039819065.1 of Bacteroidota bacterium. Classification (GTDB taxonomy): domain Bacteria; phylum Bacteroidota; class Bacteroidia; order Cytophagales; family Cyclobacteriaceae; genus JBCBSS01. The sequence continues at coordinate 16,063 of JBCBSS010000006.1, read as the reverse complement.
AAGCCCACCGTAAGGCTGAATCGGATTCTGAGATTGGTGCGCCATTGCAAGGTAGAATCGCTGATGTGAAGGTGGAAGTCGGACAAGAGGTTGATGAAAACACACCTTTGTTCATTATCGAAGCCATGAAGATGGAAACCACCGTCGCAGCACCAGCTAAAGGCAAGGTGAAGCAAATTCACTTACCGGTAGGCGAAATGGTGGAGCAAGATGATCTAGTGATAGAAATGGAATAGTTGTATCCCGATTCTTAGAATGACAGTTTTGATTGCATGGCAACAATAAAGGAGTTAATTGCCCCTTACCGATATACTGAGCGATACGTTAGTATCAATGAAGGCTTAGAGATAGCTTACCTGGATGAGGGAGAGGGAGACCAAGTAATCATTATGATCCACGGGCTGGCTACTTATATTCCAGCATGGTATAAGAACATAGCCGAGCTACAAAAGCACTACCGTTGTGTAGCACTGGATCTCCCGGGTTACGGCAAGTCTAATAGCGGATATTACGAGGATAGCATGACCTTTTATGCTAAAGTCATCGCCGAGTTTACGGCTAAGTTAGGCCTCGAAAAAGTGATTTTAGTGGGGAATTCTATGGGTGCGCATATTGCTATGACCTATGCGCTGGATTATCCTGATTTGGTAGAAAACATGATCTTACTGGCACCTGCCGGTTTCGAGACCTTTACCGAGGATGAGGTGAAATGGATTAAGTCCGTTTTTTCCGCAGAGAACCTAATGGCAGCAGAAGAAGATCTCATCAGGTCGAATTATGCTCAGAATTTCTATGCTATGCCCGAGGATATAGAACCCCTGATCGCGGATCGTCTCAATATGCGCCATGCCGATGATTACCAGACCTACTGTCAAACCATTTCTACCAACGTCTCTGGCATGTTGGTAAGACCAGTTTTTAAGCATCTCAATCAAATTGACATCCCCACGCAAGTTGTATTTGGTGAAAACGATCGGCTCATACCCAATAGAATACTTCATCCCGAATCCACTACATTAAGTATTGCTGAGGCCGGTACCAATGAATTGAAGAACGGTCAATTGATCATGTTACCGGAGTGTGGTCATTTCATGCCTTTTGAAAAACCGAAAGAAGTCAACCAGATCATCCAAGATTTTCTCATCAATCAAGGCGTATCGAAAACCACTAAGTTGACATAATGTAATCTTAACATTGGGTTAACCTCTGAGTGACAAGGGCGCTTTTTATTTACCTCTTCAACCCAACTATAGAAACGATGAAAAAAACCACATGCCTTGTGGCGCTTTGCGTCATGGCACAAATGCTTTTTGCTCAAGAACAAAAAAAAGCGAGTATTACCATTGAGCAAATAGAAGGCCCGAAGCCTTACACCAACCTTGACCTGAATAACGACCCTGGCAATTTCCAATTTGCGATCGTAACAGACCGTACAGGAGGCCATAGACCCGGCGTATTTCTGGACGGTGTCAAGAAACTCAACCTGCTACAGCCAGAGTTTGTGATGAGCGTAGGTGACCTGATCGAAGGTTATACAGAAAACGAGAAAGAGCTTGATCGTCAATGGAAAGAATTCAACGGATTCATTGACCAACTTGATGTGCCGTTCTTCTATGTACCCGGTAATCATGATATCACCAACAAGGTGATGGAAGAGAAGTGGAAAGAATTATACGGTAAAACCTACTACCACTTTGTCTATCAGGATGTCTTGTTTCTTTGCTTGAATACCGAGGACAACTATCGTGGTTCTCGTAGAGGTACGATAGGGGATGAGCAATACGAATACATTAAACAGGCACTGGCGGAAAACCCGGACGTACGCTGGACGCTGGTATTCATGCACCAACCGCTGTGGAACCAAGAAGCAGAAACACTGAGGTGGAATGATGTAGAAAAGCTATTGGCCGATAGAAAGCATACAGTTTATGTAGGACACCACCACCGGTATGTCAAGTATGAGCGGAACAACGGAAAGTATTTCATTCTAGCCACTACAGGTGGAGGGAGTGGCTTAAGGGGACCAAGGCTAGGTGAATTTGACCATGTCATGTGGGTAACCATGACCGATAATGGCCCTATCATGGCCAACCTTATGCTCGAAGGCATTTGGGATGAGAATGTGGTTACTGAAGAAATGAAGGAGTTTTTCGTGCCATTGGTCAATGGCAGGCCTATTACAGTACAACCTATTTTGCTGGAGAAGGACAAGTTCAACCAAGCCACTTCGCAGTTGAAATTGACTAATGATAGTAATGTACCTATGAAGGTGGCATTGGAGCTTAAAGCTAACACGACACTCTCAACTAACATTGCCAGTAACATTTACGAGATACAACCAAACTCTGTTGAAATAGTCGATTTGAAGGTTAATGCCAGAAATGAGACGTCATTATCCAACATTGAAGACTTGAAAATGATCGCTCAAGTAAGCTATCATCCGGAAAACCTCCCTGAAGTAAAGTTTGAGGTGAAACAGACTATTCGACCTGAGCAAATCGAGTTTATCAAGCAAGTTGATAAGAAGGTCAAAATAGATGGTAAACTCAATGAATGGAAATCACTCAACCATATAGTAGATCAAGATGACTATTTAGTATCGGATCCTTTTTCACACAACGGTCCCAAAGACGGCTCTTTTAAGTTTTCAGTAGCCTATGACGAAAAATATTTATATGTAGCAGCGCAAGTAACTGATGACGAAATTCTAGTTAATGATGGTACAAGACCTTATCGCCAGGATGGCTTTCACATCAACCTTGATGCAAGAACTGCACAAGTAGCTGCTACAGGCCGCGGTGAATGGGGGCAGACGCTCTATCTTGGCCAGAGCCCTTCGTCCTCTTCAGAGAAAGAAGACCAACTATTCCGGCCAAAAAGCCTGCCTGAAGGCACCATGGCAGTTACCGTAAAGACCAAAGATGGCTATATCACCGAAGTGGCTATTCCGGTAGAATACATCAAAGAAAAGCAAGGTGCGGATTGGGAGACAGTAAGGCTGAATATCTCAGTGACAGATTATGACAATGACAAGAACCATCAATCGACTATTTTTTGGAGGCCAGAATGGCGTGGAAATGATAACTATGTCGGTTCCGGTATATTTAGAAGAGTAAATTAGGAGATTTGAAAAGGTCTTTTATCTTTGCATCAATTCCTGAGATTTTTCTAAAATTTGTAAGAGGCAGAAGATATCTTCTGCCTTTTATTTTTCCCACGCTTTTTTACCTAACAGATTACCTTGAACTTCTTTCTAGTTAGATAAGGGCAATCCTAAATTCATTCAAACAAAAAAATCCCCTGACCGCAAAATAAGAGGATTGTAAGTAATTCAGGTTCTAAAACCTAGTATGTTAAGCCAATTGTGTAAGCGCTTTAGCTTTAGGGAAATCTATCTCGGTATCTGCTATGTGGTTTACATAGTTGGTGAAGGTGTTGAGGGCTACGAATCCAATAATCTCTGCCAATGCTGCTTTGCTGTATCCAGCGTTGAAGAAGCTGTCAACAAATTCCTGTGCAGGTTTACCTCTGGTGATAGTTATCTCTCTTGCCAGTTGAGCCAATGCCCTTAGTTTATCATCTTCTACTTCACCTTTTCTGATGGCTACCGTTTGTTCTTCTGTTAGTCCCACCATTTTACCTACTGTAGTATGGGCAGAAAGACAGTAATCACAACTGTTGGCTTCACCCACTGCCAGTGCGATGGTTTCTACTTCTTTGCTATTGAATTCACCACCGCCGAGTGTTTCGCCTAATTGTAGCATGGCAGTAAGTGCTTTGTGGGAATTAGCGACGGTAGCATAAAGGTTAGGTACCATACCGACTTTGCTTTTGAGTGCATCATAAACTCCTTGAGTTTCAGTAGCAGCTTGTTCGTAAGTTATTTTATCTAAGTTTTTCATCACGCAAATGTTTATATGTAATTCTTAATGTTACGATTATGTATTATAAACTTAAATAGAACAAAAAAAGTTACAATTAATTTTGAATTTGTTTCGAGAATACTATTTAGTAGAACTAAAGATCAGATTATCAGCAGGATAGCATATCCTCAGTGTTGAGGATTTTTTCTAACCGCTCATTGAGCATAGAGATGTTTGTATTGGAAAGCGCACCTTTCATAGATAATTCAGCTGCTTCGAAACTGTCATCTACTAAGGAGGCGAGGTTGCTCCCTACGGCACAATCAGGGTTTGGCTTAGGTTTGTAGAAAAGGTCATTCTCTTTAACAGCCAGGTAAATGTCCCAAAGTGTGATCTGCTCCACGGGCTTGTTAAGGAAGAAGCCCCCTTTGGCACCGGCAATGCTACCAATAATACCAGCCTCTCTTAACTTAGCTATGATTCTGCGTATAACCACGGGATTGGTCTTCACGCTATCTGCTATTTGCTGGGAGGTAACTAATTCCTTGCCGCTATAGTGCATGTAAGTACATATGTGTATAGCTACTGTAAATTTACCATTGGTTTGCATCGCTTATATAACTTTATTTGTTACAATTAATAACTGTGATTTCGGATATAAGGTTCGCGAGCAAATCCTAATCAATTGATAATCAAGTTATTTAACTTTTTTCCAGTCGTCGGAGGAGGAAATTTTGAGGGCGCCTTTGTCGGTTTCAAGAATGAAATCCAGCATCACTTCTTCTCTACAACCTTGGAATTTGGTACTACCGGTACTCTTATAAAGAATAGGGTAAGAGAAACCATATCCCCTTTTGAATTTGACTACTTTGTTATTTTCATCCAGCAGAAATCCCCATTCTATCGTAATGCTTTGCTTTAGGCAATCGACCGGCGCAGGCCCAAAAATGTCATAGCGGTATTCTCCCGTACCATCTTCATTGAGTTTTAGGTAACCAGACTTTCTACCTTTATAGGTACCAAGGAAGGCGCTATCAACACTATAGGTCGTACGGACATCTTTCCCGTTATAATTGATAATTCTGACTACACCTTCCTCAGGCAAAAATGAGTAACTGCTAAAAACAATTCCGCACATTGCCAGGATGAGAAAGCTGGCTAATCGGTTGAAACCAATTAAGGTCATTGGGTCTTACTTTCTAGAAGGGTAGGTCATCCTCTTCCATACTGCTGATACCCCCTGGCTCCTCGGTGGGTACACCACCTTCGAATGGCCTAGGACCTTCATCTGTGTTTTGGGGAGCGCCAGTTTGTACAGCGTCCAGCTTCCAGGCTTGTAGAGAAACAAAGTATTTGGCTTCACCCTTAGGATCGGTCCATTTCCTTCCCTTGATATTGAAATGAACATCCACATCATCACCTTTCTTGAAGTTATCAACCAAGCCGCATCTGTCTTGTATGAGCTCAAATTTGATCACTTCAGGGTACTGAGGGTTTTCAGCATATTCTACTACAAATTCCCTTTTCTTGAAAGTATCTTTTACTTGTTGTGTGTCGAATATCTCTACGATTTTACCTTGGAGGTTCATAAGTGCGGGTTTAGGGTAAAACTATCTTTTTTTTCTGAAAATTAACATAAAAACCACCAGCCATATAATACAGCCAATGATGATGATGAGTAATACGGACGAGTCAATCAATTCTACAGCGTGCATATCTCAGAGTTTGATTAGAGCCTGCAATTTAACATCCGTTCTGGTATTTCCATCAATCGTATCCAGCCCTGATCCAATTTCATCTCTATCTGTAAAACGCGTTCGGGCATATCTTGCCCACAAGCTTACTTTCCTACTCAGCCGGTATTGCAGTAGCAGATAGGTTCTGATGCCTTGGCCCTGATAGGCAGGTACCGAGAAAGCATAAAGTACATCCCTCTCGTAAGCGTATTGCCGGTTTTCAAAGTCATCAGTGGAGAATATGGCATATCGAGTACTCAGCTTGAATTTGCCATATTTAATATTGACGTCCTGAATGATAGCCTCTCCTGTGGTAATCTGTTCATTGATTTCAAAACGGCTGAATTGTATTCTGGTCTTAAACGATATAGGATCATTGAGCTGATAATCCATGTTGAGGAGGAAGTTCTGTTTAGTCCCGGTTTCGGGAGTTCTCACCGTTGCAGGGTCATCAGACAAGTTACGATCCTTGACCTCTTCCCGGATTTGCCAGTAGACTAGTACGGATCTTGAAGGCTGGTAATTGCCTCTTATCAAATATTCATGACCTTCTGATGGTGCGTTTACTCTGGAGCGCACCCAAGGGAAACTGAATTTATCATAGTATCCGGTAAACCAAATAGAACGGTTGAGCTTGTATTTTAGACCCCAATAAATACCTTGTTCATTAATGTTTCTGGTGTTTTCGCCGAATGCATTGCCATAGAAACTATGAAAGTCACGGTCATATTTTCTGAGTAGAACAGCCATTTGCAATTGTGCTGAGATGTGCAAATTAGCTCCTCCAGATAGGGCTCGACCCCCACTGCTCGATTGTGCTGCTTGACCGAATAGGAAAATCCTTTTCCATTTATAATTGAAGAATAGCCCGCCTACATGATTTTGATCTCCGTTAAATTCAAACTGATTGAAGTTATTAGGCTCTCGTAAATATGGTTCAGAGAACTTGGTGTAGGCCAACGAAAGACCGGATTTGAAATTACCCGTAGCGCTTTTATAGGCTATAATACCGCCTGCTACAGTTTCTCTGATTTGATGTTTACGACGTATTTCAGTAGTAGTACGATGAAGCCCGCTGATTGGTAATGATGTGAAAAAGATGGGGGTAGAACTGGAACTGTCGACTCTCACGTTTGCATCCAGCTTCTTATTTGATAAAAAACCGGTAAAAGCCAGGCGATTGGTTTTATAGGTTGCAGCGGCTCCCCTAAAGAACCCGAATTCTCCCACTGAAGTATAGGGCCTAATCATATTGATGCCGTGCCCAATGGTAGCTACGGTTTCGGCTCCTTTACCTATGTTAAAGCCACCTCCGAAGATCAAGCTTTGGTTAGAATTTAATTGATAATCGCCGATTACGAGGTTATCGAGTTTCCCTCTATTCTGGATTTGTAGATGAAATGATTGAAAATCAGCCAGGTATAATGATTGTGTGCTATTGAACCCGAGTGTTTCCCCCGCATCCTTTTCCAGCGTCAGTCCAATGCTATAATCCCCTGGGTTGCTGAATTTATATCTTTGATAGAACTTCCCTGGCGATCCAGCAAAACCACTATTTGTATTAGTGTTGGTGCTTTCGGATCGCTGAAAACCTCGTCTTTCCTCAAGTGTACGCTCATATCGGGTAATGACAAAATTGTTCTTTCCTTGGCCTAGCCTTTGCCAAAACGGACGGGGGTCGATTTTGGATTGTTTTACTTCAACAAATGGTAAAATGCTTTGAACAGCTTCCGTATCAAAGCCTGGAACGGCCTTGAGTTCGTAAACTGAAAGCAACGCACCAAACTTGTTTCTGTAAGATATAAGGCTGTCAATTTGATGCTGCGCCAATACGTAAAGCTGGGCCAGTTCTTCAGAAGTAGCGTTATTCAGGTTTAGTGGACTTTGATAGTAAGACAATAAGACCTCATAAATCTCTTCGTAGGGCAAATCATCTTCCTGTAAAGGCAACACTTGTTCAATATACCTTTCTATATCAATGGAAGGACGCTCGTAGACTTGTGCCTTGGCATAGCCCAGCCATGCGCAAAGTATTAGTAGAATAAACCACCTCATTCTGAGCGCTTTTGCGGAATGCTATAAATAAGACCCGTCTGATGGGAGATACCAAGTACGGGATTGTGTTGTAAGGCGTAATCGATTGCTAACCGTTTTCTTTTAAAGCCCAATCCGAAAAAGGAGTTACGCGGATTGATATGAAAACCCGCTCGGAATACAAATTTCTCAAAAGGCTGGTAAGCTATCCCCACCTTGGTGATAGCCGGAAACGCAATATCTTTTTCTACCTCACCGTTGATAGTAAACTCCTTCGACGCTTGATAAGAAAAGCCTGCGGAGAGAATAGTGGGGGCTCTCTCATCTTCAAATTCATTCAACCGGGTTTGGTTGACATTCAATATATATGCACCGACCACAAAAGACCTGGATAATCTGGCCATGCCACCTAGGTCTAACTGGAAAGTGCCCTTCGTGCCTGTTGACTCTGCAACATATTGAGCGTACTTAATTCTGGCGCCTAATTTGGCCAACCCAAAGTGACTCGCATAGTTGAACCCAATGGTACTTAGGCTCAAGAGATCATCTCCAACTCTGGATATTGATAGGGCAGTGGTGCCATTTTCTACCGGTAGAACGGTGGCGACTCCTACATTTTTGATGCCCTCGACAGGTGTTTGATGGTAGGCGGTGGAGAGGGTCAATGCTTGAATACCACTAATGCCAGCAGGGTTGGTGAAAGTAGACCACGGATCGTTTTCTAATATGGTGGTATTCCCCATGCCCATAGCATGAGGATTGATATTAAAACCGCCTATTTGTCCAAATAGGAAATTAGGAATGAAAAGACAGACCACTAAAAGTAATCTCAACCAACAACACGACATCTTCAACACTACTTTTTTTGAGCCCGCAATAATATTAATTTAGATCACTATTTGTGCCCTTATTATCGTTACCATTAATATGAATTTAACCGGTATCATTTCGCGTGTGACTTTTGTTCTTTTTCTGGTCTTATTCACGAATCTTCTATACGGGCAGGTTGAAGAGCGCTATGAGAATGGTCAGATAAGAGCTTCGGGGCATCTTGAGAATGGTAAGAAGCAGGGAACCTGGTATTATTACTATCCTGACGGTACCAGAAACGCTATAGAGCAGTACCATAAAGGTAAGCTGGATGGTATAGTACAATACTTCTCTCCTGCTGGTAAGTTGATAGGAAAAGAAAATTGGGTTTCCGGACTGCTCCAAGACTCTTCAAGCTACTATTATCGGTCAGGACAAATGGAAAAGGCTGGTAGGTTTGAAGATGGTTTGTATCAAGGCTTGTGGAATTTCTATCATAAGAACGGCAATTTAAAAAGAACGGTGAATTATGAAATGGGACTTCCGGAAGGTGTGTGGAAAGTGTACAATGAAGAGGGCGTGCTAATTCAAGAGGGACAGTATCAAAAAGGGCTAGAAACCGGGTATTGGCGCTTTTATACGGAGGAAGGTAAATTAGAATTCGAAGGTGAATATGAGGAGGGAGAAAGGGTTGGAGACTGGTATTATGTGAATGCCAAAGGCAAACGAAAGAAGATAGACCCTAACTAAAAATCGCTTTTTAAACCAATGAATAACCCGGTGTTGCCTTCACGATTGACCGAGTATTCTAGTTTAAATATCAAGTCATAGAAGGTGACCATATCTATACCTACACCTGTTCCAAACAGATATCTATTCGATAAGAGTCGATTATTCTCATAATCCGGGAAATTCTGTACTACCCCAAAATCAAAGTAAGTTTTCAAGTAAAAAGTGAATGGAATAGACTTGAACTGGTCAGCCGAGAGCTTTTTCAGTACTTTCTCTCCTGAAAATATCCGTTTTCTAAGACTGGTTTTATTAAGCAAAAAACTTTGACCTTCTATCAGAAAGAGCTCATATCCTCGCACAAAATTCCTACCACTACCCAAACTTCCGAAATTAGCATAGGGCTGTTGATCTGGCCCGCTGACATAGCCTGAACTGAAATTGGATAGGTAAAAACCTTTGTTGAGATTGAGATAACGAGCGTAACCGAGAGTTATGTCAAACTGGTCGAGGTCATCAAAAATACCGAAGCCATATTTGTTAATGCGTGCAAAATATTGGAACCCTTCTAATGGATAAAATCTGATGTCGCGCTTATCACGCGTGTAGCGATAGCCTGCATATAAATACTTTTGCTCAGTCCTTCCGCCTAGATAATAATCGGGGTTCAAGAACGCCAATGTATCAGCGATATTATTGTTTCGGAAGCCCAGGTCAACAGAGTGAAAATCGAAAAAAGAATTGCGATGTGTGTATGTCACCAACGCATTGCGCCTGACCCTTAAGACATTGTCACTCTCAGCAAAGAGTTGGATATGGTTTTCCGTTGTATAGGCTACGTTCTTATTTTCAGAGAAGTTATATAAAAAGGATAAGCCATGTCGTTGTGCCTTATCTATATAAGGTATGGAATACCTGATTTCAAACCTTTGGGTAAAACCAAATTGCGCAGTCAGCCGCATGGTTTCATTCCTTCCTCTCAAGTTGCGCTGAAATAGCTTTAAACCATAGTTGACAAAGCTAAGATCCCGATTTTGATTGACCCACCAATCGTTGAAGTTACGACCACCGATCTCAAAAATGGGGGAAGGGAAAATATACCACCTTTCAGATACCTGCACCACAATGTCAACCAGGTTGTCATTCAGAAAGAGCGTATTGATGCTTACGTCATTGAAAAGATGGGTGTTGAATACTTTTTGTTCGTCGTTCTTGATGATTCTCTCTAAATCAGCAAAACTAAAGATGTCACCTGCTTTTAAGTCGAGCTCCCGAAGTATGATGCGATCTTTGGTACGTTTATTACCAATGATGAACACTTTATCTATCTTGACGTAACGATTGGCAGAAGAGTCCTCTTTTTGCAAAATAATCTCCTTGACGGAATCGCTTCGGTATTGAGAATACTCCATATCGAGTGAATCCGCTGGTAGAGAAACCCCTGCAAAAAAGGATAATATGAGTGCCAGCATTTAATCTATCCCGTCTGTTTTGAGACAAGTATCAAGTTACTACAACAAAGCGAAATGGAAAATACTTTGACTGTAATTCAACACTATGCCTTCAGCGCCACATGTAAGCTTTTACTGTATTAGACAGCAATAAGTGAATAAAGGTTTATTCACCCACTTCTTAAAATTACACCTTAATTCAAAAACTTGCTATCCCTTATCATTATTCCGAAGAAGGAGTAGCCTGTTTTCGAACCCTGAATATAATGATCAGACCGACTATTACAAGAGGAATGCTAAGAATCTGTCCCATATTTAGTGGTAGATCATCTTCGAAAGCTACTTGATTTTCTTTGATATATTCATAAAGAAAGCGAAGGCCAAAGATCAGTGTAAGAAATAGTCCAAAAAGTAAACCTTTTGGTGTTTCTAGCTTTTTTCTCGACCATACGAACATGAGAATCAGGAAAATAACCAGGCATGATATGGACTCGTACAACTGCGCTGGGTGCCTGGATATGGCGAAAGTACTTATGGTGGCTATAGTCTTGCCATCCGATTCGGACAGCGTATAGTCTAATGGTTTTCCAGTATCTTGGGCAAAGTGCCTTTGGATGTATGATTGATTGAATGTCCCCTTAGCGGTATTTTCAATGGTACTTCTTACTACCGCTTCTTGCGTACCTCTTTTGAATTGCACATTTATATTGATAGGTACATTGCCATTCTCATCATTATCAGCTTCCCTGCTAGCATAAGTGATGCTTTCTATGGCTCTGTTACTCGGTTTTAAATGATCGGTAAAGCTTCTGGCAAAAACGACACCCGAGTTACCTTCTATAGGTTTACCAATGATCTCGGAATTAGTGAAGTTACCAAATCGAATCAGGCAGCCTGTCAGAGCAGTAACAATGGCTATTCTATCCAGTACCTGAAGAAAGCTTTGGTTTTTTCTCTTCTGTTTTTTGATACTGACTTTTAGCCTTAATACTTTAATCTTGATTTCGTAGTTGGCATATGTCCAGAGGGCTATGAAAATGCCTATTGCACCACCATGGCTGGCTAATCCGCGGAACCCTCCATCCCAAAAATTGATCACATCAAGTGGGTTCTCCCAAAGTGTTGAAGTCTCGTAGAATAGCACATGACCGAGTCTGGCTCCGATTATGGTGGCAACGACCATGTAGATGGTCAAAGTCTCTACGTCCTTTTCCGGCTTACCTTCTTTTTTGTGAATGTAAAATAGAATTTGTTGGCTCAACAGAAAGCCGAAGGCGAATAGCAACCCGTACCATACAATAGGTAGTTGCCAGCCGAAAAGGCCATTTGGAAAAATCTTTGGATTGGCGTTCCAAATGATGTAGCTGAGTGTTTGCATGCGGCAAATATAAATGAATAATTTAAAGTCGATTCAATTCTTCCAACTCCTCCTTGAAGCTGCCCGAGAGTATTGGAAACCTGCACCAGGTACGCGGATCGATGTTGAAATCGTCAAGGTGAAATGCAGGTGCTGTGCGCTCTCGTTTCCATTGGTTGCGTGCCCACAGTCTAAAGAATTTGCTGATGTAGGACTTCAGTTCATCTGAATTTTCCAACCCAATTTTAGATAGCACTTTGTATACTTCGACCGGAGATTTCTTGTCACGAATAGCAAGCTTTTCTATTTCCACTAACACAGCATAGGGCATAAGATCGTCTTCATCAGTTTGGGTCTGTTCCAAAGGCCTTAATTCTGCCGAAGGCCGCAGGTTATTGACATGATCAAGTGCCGTATAGCCCAATTCAGCTTGAGCCCAAACCAGCCATTCTTTGATGAAATGTTTATCCACCGCTGCTATGGGTGCGATACTTCCGCTTGTGTCTCCATCCATAGTGGCATACCCTACGTCTCCTTCACTTCTGTTGGAGGTAGTGATCAGTAATGATTGTTTGATATTGGCCAGCATCCAAATGATTGGAGACCTGGCCCTGGCCTGAATATTTTGCAAGGCTATATCATCAGTTTCCCACTCCAGTGACCTTTGCAATTGAGCTTCAATCTCTTTCGTGTAAGCCGTTACTTGCTCATCGATGTGCCATGAATAGAAAATCGCACCGATAGAATCAGCCAGGGCTTTGGCAGATTCATAAGTATCATCGGATGAATTTTTAGTGGCTTGATAGGCACAGGTTAATATACCATTTGTTATGATCTTGGCTACTTCATCAGGGTTAGATTCATTTTTGACCAAATCAATAATATCTTCTCTGCCTAATTTGATTAGAAATGTTTCAGTGCCAAGTTCTCTCAGTCCTCTTCTGACCATTTCAGCTACTAGAATAGCACAGCAACTAGAATCGGCACCCCCACTCAAAGACAATACAAAACCTTTACTTCGGCTTTTTCTTAAATAATCGAACAAGGCCAGAGACGCAGCCTTGGCGAATTCTGTATTTCTATCTCTGACATCATCCCTCAAACTGGGTTGTTGAACCGCAGGTTCGTCGAAATCGACATCTGTAAAGGCCAAGTTAACTGATTGATAGGAGAGACGCGGGTTGCGCTCTAGTAGCATTCCTTTTTGAGCAATGACAACGTCCCCATCATAAACCATTCTACCGGCTTCATTGCCGAGCATATTGGTATGCAGAAAAACGCAATCAAATCGTTTCGAACTATTGATCGCAATGTCTTCCCTGACCGTTACTTTTTCAAAAGCAAAATGGCTGGCACTTGGGTTGAGAATCAAGTCAATACCTCTTTCTACCAATCTACACGCCGGCCTTTCTTTCTCCCTCCATGCGTCTTCACATATTTCGAAACCAACCTTAACACCATTGATGTCATGAATCAGATCGCCGAATGGGTACTTTCGATTTTCAAATAATATTTCCTCTAACCTGCCTGGTTTCCAGGGGGTGAACCATCTTGGTTCATAGTGTACCCCTTCATAAGGCAGTAATTGCTTGACGTTGAACCCAAGAATCTCTTGATCTTTGATCAAGCATGTACAGTTATAAACAATATGCTCATATATAATGGGCAAGCCTACCGACACTGTGATGTCTTCACAGGCTTCAATGATCGGGGGAAGCAATTGAAGGCTCTTCTCAGGCAGCCATTTACTAAGGAACATATCTTCGCAGCCATAGCCGGTAATGCAAAGCTCTGGCAAACAAAGCAATTCAACTCCTTCGTGCCTTGCATTTCGTATTGCTGTAAGAATATTGTTGATGTTATTATCCCAGTCCATTGGGATTTGGTTGAGCGTAGCGCCACCTATTTTCATCTTCCGCATAAGGTAGATAATGTCTGTTTAGATATTTAACAGTTCACAGGTCTTTTGGGCGGCGTCTTGCTCTGCCTTTTTTTTGCTGTGGCCGAAACCCTTGCCAAGCGGTTTGTCATTTACAAAAACCTGAGCAGTGAATTCTTTGAAGTTTTTTGATGATTTGACATCCAGTATTTCAAACCTGACATCCTTATTTTCTTTCTGAGCCCACTCGATGACCTTGCTTTTTTGATTGGGGTTGGTGTTGATCAGATCATCTATATTATAGTAGGGGTTGATTAACTTCTCAATAATAAATCGCCTACAGAATTGATAGCCTTTATCCAGATAGACAGCCCCCACTATGGCTTCCAGGGTGTCTCCATATAGAGATTTATGGCTTAAACCTTTTTTCTTACTGTTGTCGTACTCTACTATTTTATTGATCCCTACCTTTCTTCCCAAGTCATTCAGTGATTCCCTATTCACTATTCGGGCTCGTATTTCCGTGAGAAAACCTTCATCCTTGAAAGGAAATTTTTTGAACAGGTAATCAGCAACCGCAGCGCCGAGTATAGCATCACCTAAGTACTCCAGTCTTTCATTGGATTCGCGGAAGCCTTTTTTGCCTTCTCTAGCAATAGACCTGTGTTTTAGTGCTAACTCGTAAAGTCTGAGGTTGAATGGCTTGCTACCAACGATAGTATTGATCGCGGTAATAAGTTTTCTATCTTTCTGAGATCGATATAAAATGGATGATACTAACCGTCGCAAAACACGGTTCACTATTCCTCAAATTTTCTGAATATAATAGAAGTGTTGTGACCACCGAAACCAAATGTGTTGCTCTGTGCTACTTTTATTTCTCTTTCCTGAGCTTTGTTAAAAGTGAAATTAAACCTGGAATCAAATACCTCATCATCGGTGAAGTGATTGATAGTAGGTGGTACAATTTGATTTTGAATCGCCAGTATGGATGCTACTGCCTCGATGGCTCCTGCGGCGCCGAGTAGGTGCCCAGTCATTGATTTGGTAGAACTGATATTAAGCTTGAATGCGTGGTCACCAAAAATATCATTAATAGCGGTCACTTCACTTAAATCACCTAATGGAGTAGATGTGCCGTGTACATTAATATAGTCTACATCTTCGCGGCTGATACCTGCATCAGCAAGCGCATTCTTCATTACGTTTTTAGCTCCTAGGCCCTCGGGGTGTGGAGCGGTGATGTGGTGAGCGTCGGCTGACATGCCTCCACCGATAAGCTCAGCATATATTTTAGCACCTCGTGCCTTGGCATGCTCATATTCTTCTAGAATAATACCGGCAGCACCTTCACCTAAAACAAATCCGTCTCGATCTTTATCAAATGGCCTAGATGCTGTTTCAGGCGAGTCATTACGCTCTGAAAGAGCTTTCATGGCATTGAAACCTCCCATTCCGGCTTCAGTAACAGCTGCTTCAGAGCCTCCCGTTACAGCCATATCCATATGACCAAGTCGGATGTAGTTCATAGCATCTATGATGGCATTCGTACCAGATGCGCATGCCGAAACAGTCACAAAATTGGGGCCTCGGAAACCGTATTTAATGGAGATATGTCCCGAGCTTAAATCGGGAATCATTTTCGGAATAAAGAAGGGATTGAATTTGGGGTTATAATCCTGATTTACATAGTTGACTACTTCGTCTTGAAAGGTTTTTAAACCTCCTATGCCTGAACCCCATATTACGCCAACTCTGTCGGCGTCAATTTTTTCGAGATTGATATCTGCATCTTCGATAGCTTCCTGTGCTACTATCATTGCATATTGTGTGAAAGGATCCATTTTCCTGGCTTCCTTTCTATCCAGATAGTCTTTTACATCCAGATTCTTTACTTCACATGCAAACTTTGTTCTGAATTTTTCAGGATCAAATTTAGTGATTCTGGCGGCTCCACTCACTCCGTTGGAAAGGCCACTCCAATATTCTTGGACATTGTTACCTATGGGAGTGAGTGCACCTAATCCAGTTACAACAACTCTTCTCAAATTCATACAGGAATTAAAAGTGGGAGTAGTATGTCTATTTAACGTTTTCTTCTAAGTAAGAAATGGCTTGGCCTACTGTTGAGCTTATAATGGAATTTGAAAAAGAATTTAATATATCTATTCCTGACGATCAAGCTGAGAACATCGCAACAGTAG
>JBCBSS010000005.1:0-115182 GCA_039819065.1 Bacteroidota bacterium | reverse complement strand
GCATGAGCTTATAAACTATTTAAAGTATGAGCTAAAAACTTAAACGAAAATTGAAGCGGTTTTGACACCATTTAGCTATTCTATAGTCTACTATACAGGCTTCTTCAATTTGTTCTGAAGTGTCACATATTTCTATTAAAGGGTGTATTTCTTACCTACTCAATAAATTTCCTGTCTTTTTAGCATTGCAACATTTTATTTGGACTATAACCGAAACTCAGTAAATTATTCTTTTAATCTCTTGACATATGCTTATTTATTCTTGCTTTGAAAACGATCAATTCTATCGTTTAACAGTCTTTATGGCTCATACTTTAAATAGTTTATAAGCTCATGCATTGGCAAAATGTCTATGGCTTACAAACTGTTTAAGTTTTGAAAGTGGGCTTCAACTACTATTATTGTTGTTTACAGTATGCTAATTTCTTGTAGTATTATTTGATATATTCTTGATATAATCATATATATCCAGCCGCTTTGTAGGCTACTATCCCCAGCAGCTCTTTGAATATAATATTCCATTTATTGAGGGCATCTGCATTAGGTATAATAAGTTCTTCATGAGAGAACCTGCGGTCATGCGTGTAAAAGTCTGTACTGAAGGTATCGAATTCAAGGTTTTCCTTAGCAAAACAAAGACTGGCGCGCCTCATATGAAAAGCTGAGGTAATCAAAAGGTGTCTGTCATTTGGAAATCTCTCTTGAAGTATTCTGGTCGTGAACAACGCATTTTCATGTGTATTTCGGGCTTCGTTTTCTATGATGATTTTATCTTCTGGCACACCACTCATAAGTAGCACGGACTTAATCACATCAGCCTCTTTCAAGGTCTCATCAAATAGATGCCCCGAACCACCAGTGACCAATATGTTTTCTATAATACCGGACTTATATAATTGTACTGTGTGCATCACCCTATCTGCCCCCTTATTGAAATAAGCCCTATCCTCTGGGTGTTTTTTCAAATTAAGAACCCCTGTTAAGATAATTCCAGTCTTATATGTCCGGTTGATTTCTTTGATTGGTGTAGGTGGAATCTCCCAGAAGAGTAATACCTCATTGACAATAAACTGGTTGGAAAAGAACAATAGTAGTATGATACCTGCTAACCTGAGTTTCTTCTTCCTCTTTTCATTTTTGATAATTAACGACGCTACGAAACAAGCTACGATGATAGTAATCGGTCGGATTAAAAATGATAGGATCTTAGATAAAACGAAAAACATGATGAATCAAAGGTGGATATCAAGCCTCTACTTAGAGGGAGAAGTTCGCTTGAGTTTTCTATACTGCTTATTGAATATGCTTGTATTTACTAGTTTTTTGAGCAGGTCAAGATATAAGGTAGCAATCAATACTAGCGTCATTAACCAAATTATGCCTATGTTAAACCAAAGTGTATCAAACTGATTCCCTAAAAAGTGTTTGGTAGGAACATAAAACTGAGCTCTGAAGTCAAGTAGATGCTTCGGTTCAGGGTACATGAAAATAGGAGAGACTTTACGGATCAAGCTTCCATCCATTTCTATGATACGTTGAGGATCATTCTGGTTTTTAACCATCTCTGCGATCCTTTCATTATAATGTTGCTTTCTTAGTTTTTCGTAAGCTGCGGTCGTCTCTTCCGTGCTGGTCAGGCTGTTCAGTAAATCATCACGATCCTTTTGCGCTGTAGTCTGGATATTGGTATAGTATTGTTTGAGTATGGTCAGAAATCTCGAAGTGGTTTGAAATATGGTAGAATCAAATTTCCCCATAGCCAGCATGTCGATCTGTGGAAACTGTTCTTCACCTACTACCTCCAGCTCTTTATCCAGTTCCGTTTGCAAAAGATTAAGATTGTAGTCGGTCAATTGCTTCATTTCCTCATCTTGGGTCGCATGATGATTAAGGCAAAAGTCAAGCTTTGATTCTAAAGTAGGAAGGTAGTAAAGCCTCTTATACTCTGACTGGGCAATTGATTTATCGAATTCGTAGAACTGGCTTTCAAAATCATTATCCTTGAACTGGCTGACCATCAATCCTTCGAACGCCCACCTGGAAGCCATAAGCTCGCCTATCACAGGTACCTTATCAGTACTGCTAAGATTAGGATTAAGCCGATCAAACCGTACCACAACGCCGCTGAGAATTAATTGAGGAATGAGCAGAATTGGAATAAGTATATATATGGTCACAGCTGAGTTAAAGGCAGAAGAAATATTTAGACCCAGTACATTGGCAAAGCAGGAAACGGAGAACAATATCAACCAATGGCCAATGAAAATGTCAGGGACGCCTAGAATGCTGTTGCCCACTAGTACAAAGGTCAGTGTTTGTACTGCTGATAAGCTAAATAGTATGATGATCTTAGATAGTAAATAACTGCGTCTGCTCAAATTCAGGAATACCTCCCTTTTCAATATCTTCCGATCTCGAAATATCTCCTCTGCACTAACGGTTAGACCCATAAAAAGTGCTACGATAATGCTCATGAAAAAGTAAGCTGGAATGTTGATGTTCTTGCTGAAGAGATATTTCACCTCAATCCCTTCTTCCATGTGAAAGTAGCGCACTATGTAGGCTAGAATGGCTGCTAGCAATGGCCCTTCGAGAAAGTTGATAATTAGATATTGACGATTACTCAGTTTAGATAAGACATCCCTGATGGAGAATATCTTAAACTGCTTGAATTCACTTGGTATTCTTAAAGTGGTGGATGGTTTATCTTGATGTTGTTGAGTTTTACTGGGGTCTATATTCTCCAGGAATAATTTGTGCCACTGCTCCGGCGATATTTTTCGTTCCGCAGTAAAGCGCCCAAATTCATCGACTACCCTTGTTTCAATGATGTTGAAGATCTGTTCTGGGTTGATGTTGCCACATTCTGTACACTCTCCCAATTCACTATTTAGAAAGTTGATTACCTTCTTAAAGTATATCACCGCATCAATTGGGTTGCCATAGTAGATCTGGTATCCACCAACGTCAAGTACGACCAGTTTGTTGAACATTTTGAAAATGTCGGAAGATGGTTGATGGATAACTACAAAGATGAGTTTGCCCTTTAAAGTCAGCTCCTTCAGCAAATCCATGATATTCTCCGAGTCTCTTGATGATAGACCCGAAGTCGGCTCATCTACGAACAATACCGAAGGCTCTCTCAGTAATTCTAACCCGATATTCAATCTTTTCCTCTGTCCGCCGCTTATAGTTTTTTCTAGTGGAGAACCTACTTTAAGATCTTTTGCTTGAAAGAGCCCTAAGTTATAGAGGGTTTTGTCTACCAGTTTTTGGGTTTCCTCTTCACTCAGGTTGCTAAAGCAAAGCTTAGCCGAGTAGTAAAGGTTTTGATATACGGTCAGGTCTTCTATCAGCAGGTCGTCCTGAGGGACGAAGCCAATAACACCCTGCACTTGATCTTTATCTTCATGGATGTCAATACCATTGATTTTGACCGTACCGCTTGAAGGTTTATCCGTGCCGTTGAGTACGTTGAGCAAAGTAGACTTACCAGCACCACTGGCTCCCATTAATCCTATTAATCTGCCTTGCTCTTCACTAATATTGATGTTGCGTATGCCAAGTTTACCATTGCCAAACCGGTAAGAAATATCTTCGGCGTGAAAAGCAATTTTAGTGATATTTTCGGCCAAGCTTAATCTGCTGACAGCATCTCCAAAATATATGGGCCTTATGATATCCCGATCACTGCGAATGGAACTGCCGGTGGAAAAGACACGAGGCTTATTGAATTTTAAGGGGATACCATTTAAATAGAGCTCCGAATCACCAAGGTATTTGACAAAGTAGATATCCTCCTTTTGCAGAAATAGTACTACCATGAACCCCATTAGGCCTTTCCGGTAGCAATGGCGGTATATTGTATTGTTTTTTTCTCGTTCAGGGCCGAAAATCAGTATGTTTTTGTGTTGTAGTTCTTCTGGTGCCTGACCTTTGACAAAAAGTTGAATGAGGCTTATTTCCTCATCCGTTAGATTAAAGGATTGCCCTATCTCATGAAATAGCTCCTCTTCGCGAACAGATATTTGCTCATCGGCTGTTATGATCACCATGAGTTCTATGATGATAACGATCTTTTGCTTTTGCGTCAGCTCCTGGTTGATCTTATCACATATTTCTTTTAAAAGAGTATTCTCCTTTTCTATGGTGATGCCCTCAGCAGTTACAACCGAGGTGCTGTAGTCATCGAAGAATGACATATAACCAGGTACTTTTTTTTCGTTCAGGTTGTCTAGAAGAAAATCCCTGATCTGGTCACGTTCGTCAGTTGTGATGTCATCTTCTTTGGCAACAATGGCGAAAAGCTGAATGATAGCTTTAAGTAGCAGCTCACTCATGTGTTTAGTGGTTTAAGCAAACTTTAATTTATTGAAAACAGTACGAAATGAAGATGGACGAGCTGTTTTTTTCCAAAAAAAAAGGGTTGAAAACTTCAACCCTTTATCGATCAATATCTTTTTCTACTAACCTACAATACCTGTTCTTACTTCATCGATTATTCTACCGATTTCCAACAGGTTTTTGTCAGATAGCATAGTGCTAGCGTCGCTATTTTGAAGCTGCTCTTCGAAGTTTAAGCTATCATAAGCAGTTTGTAATTGCTTGAAACTGTTAACCAAAGCAGTGATTTCCTCAGTTTGCTCAATCCCTTCAAGGATGCCAATTACATCTTTTACAGACTCTTTTTGGTTTAGTACTTCCCTGATGATTTTGGTTAGTACCAAGTTGCGCTGCTCTTCGCTTAGAATGTCTTTCGGGTAAGTTTCAACTAGCTTAGTAGAAACATATAGGCCTTCTACGAAACTTCCAGTGATGATCAAAGCCGCTAGTTTGCTTCTGTTTTCGTCTTTTAAATACGTATCAGTTTTTTGAATGGTACTATCAAGTAGTGATGCCAATGCTTTTCTGTCTGACAAGTTTTGCTCGAATTTGTTGATCAGCGAAACATCAAAAGAGCCGGTAACACCTAAATAATCGGCCAGCTTTTTAGATGCATTCAGGTAATTGATGGCCTCCTGTACTTTACCATAAGAACTCAAGTACCCAACATCAGTAGCGAATACACCTAAATTCAAACTGGCTTTGTCATTGGTGGAGAGATAATTATCAGCATTGTTGTGATCATTGATCAATGCTTCGTTGAACTCGGCTCCAGTGCTCTCTAGTATATATGGTATTTCAGAAGGAGTAGGTATATTATATACTACATCTTTAACCTGGTCCTTAATATCTGCGTCAGCATCTGATTTTGCTTTTTCGAAACCTTCCTTGTCAGCATCTTTCTTACCTCCGGAATCACAAGCAAAAACGCCTGCTAATAACAGCAGTATCAAAAAGATAGAACCAAATTTTCTTTGCGGCATGGCTTTTATGGTTAGATTAAACATCCTCCAATTTTATGGAATTTTTCAATCAATAAAAATTTTAGGAAGCATAATTTTGATTTAGTCACATACGTCAAATTCCCCCTGAAACATGCTATCAAGGTACATATTGATGTATCGCTTATCGAGATTCTTCTGACTGATGAGCTGTAACCTACATTGAATAAGTGCAATTGTTCAGAAGGTTAATTTAACCTTAAATTCATTTTTTTGTACAATTTTTATTTAACCGAATAAATTACAATTGAAGGCATTGCATCATTCGTGAATATGTTTAATATCGCCGAGGTTTTTTAGGGTCAAACAATTGTGGGTGAATGAATTCTTCTAGTGAAGGTGCATCAGATCGTCTAGTGATGTTGGTAGACGACAATTCTGTAGATAATTTTATCAATCAAAAGCTTATTGAATTAACAGGGTTCTCCACGAATATAGTGGTGGAGAAATCGGCAAAATGTGCATTAGAGTATATTGAGCAAAATATTGACAATCTCGAAAAAATACCAGAACTCTTATTTCTAGACTTGAACATGCCAGTAATGGATGGTTTTGGATTTCTGGACGAGTTCGCTAAAATGCCTTCAGACATACTTAACAAGTGCAAGATTGTCGTTCTGACCAGCTCGGAGAACGACAAAGACAAAACTCAGATAGCTTCTTATTCAAACGTAATAATGTTTGTATCTAAACCTCTTTCCGAGGGTGTGGTGGAGAAACTGAAGTCTACCATTAGTTGACTGGTACTTACAGCCAATCTCAGTATCAACTTTTTTGAAAAATAATTAGGTAAAAGTGATAACCTTTTGCTTAATTATGAGACTAAGGTATAGAACGCTAATGCTTTTATGAAAGTGTGCATGTACATTATACCGGGTAAGCTGGGCGTCATAAGTTAGTTATTATATCTATCAAAGGGTTACCAAAAGATATTAGAAAGTATACCCAAGAAGCTCAAGAAAAGTCTTTGACTTTGCATTCAATAGGCTTACTTTTAAAGGTGGCTTGAGTAACACAATAACAAACAACAACTATTAATCATTTCTTGTGACATGAGACTATATCTGTCAACATTGCTATTGGTTTTGATCTGTGCCTTTGGTGCAATAGCACAAAACGCACCTGAAAAAAAGGCAAAACAGACGAAGCAGAAAATCGATAGCCTTAAAACATCGGTTGAGGACAAAGCCGATAGCCTAATCAAAATACCCCAAGCCAAAAACGCCCTTGATAGCCTTACAGATAAGGTTTCAAATACCAAAAATCCGTTAGACAGTCTATCGGATAAAGTTTCTAATATTAAAAACCCATTAGATAGCGTTGCTGGTAAGATTACAAATGTTGAAAACCCGCTAGACAGCATTTCTAATAAAATTTCTTCCACCACTCAGGCAGCTAACGATTCTATAAGAAAGCTATCAGAACTTCCACAAAGAAAACTAGACAGCCTTCAAAGTAAGCTTCAGAAAAAGGTGAATGATTTAGATACACTCAACAAGCTCGATCAGGTCATTGATGAAAAACTTCAAAATTCACCCCTGGATAAATTAGACGCTCCTGAGTTAGAATTGCCAGAAATGGATGGACAGGTAGATGGACTTAATAAAGCAACCAATCTGGATGGAAAACTGAACACTGACCTACCTACTCAGGAAATAGAAGGCCTTACTGACGGTCTGACCAAAGAGATTAAAGATATTGACGCCATTGAAGATGCTGGTAAGAGCCTAAATAAATTAGATAAGCTTAAGGCGGCACCTAAAGAGCAGTTGGACAAATTGAAGAATACTGACCAGCTCAAAAATGCCCAGGGACAATTGAATAAGATAAACGAGGTAGGAGAAAAGGCCAACCGCTATCAGGAAGATATTAAGAACGTGACTGAAGGTAAGTTGGACGAGGTAAAAAGCTTACCAGAGGATTTAGAAGGTAAGGCTGGCAACCTCAAAGAATTAAAGGAGTTGAAAAAGCAATCTGCGGAATTTGATAAACTGAAGCAAGAACAGGAGAAGTATAAACAACAAGCGGAGAAGTATCAAGATAAGGATTATGTAAAACAACAAATCCAGAATAAAGCGAAACAATTGGCAACTGATCACTTTGCCAAGCATCAAGATAAGCTTAAAGCTGCCCAGGATAAACTGAGTAAATACAAAAAGAAATACCCTGGCGGAATCCAAAGTACTAAAGATCTTCCGAAAAAACGGCCTAATCCATTGAAGGGCAAGCCATTCATCGAAAGGGTAGTACCAGGGTTCACATTACAGGCTTTGCGAAGGGAAAAAGCCACATTCGACTTATCCCCGCAGGTGTCCTATCTGCTAAGCGATCGATGGAGAATAGGAGTAGGGGGTACTTATCGGGTTGATGTCGATCGAGAAAGCTTCCATATGAGTAATGACCAGAATGTTTATGGTTTTAGAAATTATGTAGAATTCAATCTGATTAAAGGTTTCTTTTTACATGGAGAGTTCGATGCGCTACGTACAGATGTGCCTAATCCGTTGGCTGTTGGGCCAGATGACAGAATTATAAGAAAATGGATATTTAGCCCACTTGTCGGCATAGGAAAATCTTACAGCTTTGCCAAACAAATCAGAGGTACTATGTTGGTTATGCACAATTTTGGATCAGGTATAGATTCGCCTTACCCCAATAAGGTGATTGTTAAATTTGGGTTTGATCTAAAGCTTAAAAAGAGTAAGAATAAGAAATCAACCAAGTAGGCCTGCTGAATCAGCAGTTTAGGTTTTCTTTCACCTCGCAGTGAAGAATTTCACGTTTTTCAGCAACTAACTGATCTATTATTTTTTCACGTTTTTCGAACGACTGGCCGGGCTCAGAGAGTTTCCAAATCTCTGGATCGTCAAAGTTGATATCTGAGAATGACGCCCTATCGTTTACGATACTATCATAGAATGAGCATTCGAAATTTTTGTGTGAGAAGTTGTGATCATCTACATACACATCTGAGACAATGGCTACAGGCTTTCCATCTTTACCTGTACCACGCATAGCCCCAAAATAGCAGCATTTGAACTTTGTATCTACGGTCTTATCTGCACTGATTTTTTCCATTTTTAGAAAAGAATAACACTGAAGTATAATTTAAGCAAATAAGCCTGATAGGAAAAGTAACGATAATGACAGTTGATAGTATTTAAGTATCTCCCGTTGTTGAAGCATTTCTTTAGGCGAAATAACTAACATACTCTTTTATTGGGATTGCTACAGAGAGAGTCGAGGTGTTATAACTCAAAACAGTTTTTTCTTCTCATAAAACCAATAGTTAGTTACGGGAAAAAATGGGGTTTGAAACATTCTATAAACAAAAAGGAAGAACTTCAAAGCTTCACTTGGGTTTGAACCCAACACCCTATTGGCCACTTAGAACATCGTGTTATGATGGTCAAATAACAGTATTTATAGTGGTTTTCATTGTCCAAAGTCAATGTACACGTGTGAGGGTTTCTCAGTAACCACCTTTGTAATTAATCTGATACTTACTTAGACAAAATACCAAATTAGGGGACTTGCCCTACATACAAGTAGCTTCTAATTTCGCCTTAGAATAAAATATAATCATAGTGTAACATTACTTACTAGGCTTATAAGTGATATAAATGCATTATTAAGATTTTATTTTTTCTTATTGAAAGTTGTCTTTAATTAATCATACCACGGTAATACAAAGCTTGATCTTTTCGATTGAATGCCTCTGAAAATTAAGAGAAATGGCGTGGGAATAATGGCAAAACCATGAAAGGAGATTTGTATGCGTTTATTTCTACCGAAATAAAAAGAAGGGTTTCAGAAATCAGGAAGGTCGATTTGAATAGGGGACAACTAGATCAATCTAGTGAAGTGGGCTTATTTCCGTACGCTTTAGTGGATTTTGGAGAAACGCAATACAAAGATGATGGTCAAGGGGCACAACAAGGTATTTGCAAAGTGCGCGTCAGTGTAGTACAGCAGGATAATGCCTTAAACGTTCAAAGTGACATTGCAGATGAAGTAGTCACCCGCCTGTTGAATTTTCCAAATCAAATCTACTTAGCCTTACAAGACAAATCAGGCGGCGGTAATTCGTCGTTCGAATTTACCCGAGCTGTTGAAGGTGACGTGATTGTGCAAGATGACCTACTGATATACCCGATTGAGTTTAATGTCACACTTTATGACTACTCCAAACGGCAAGAATACATCAGCGGAAGAGAAATTCCTCCTAATACTGAGATGGACATAA
Organism: Bacteroidota bacterium; assembly: GCA_039819065.1. Classification (GTDB taxonomy): domain Bacteria; phylum Bacteroidota; class Bacteroidia; order Cytophagales; family Cyclobacteriaceae; genus JBCBSS01. The sequence goes on along the minus strand of JBCBSS010000005.1, from coordinate 105,552 downwards.
TGTGATTTTTTATATACAAAAAATGTAAAATGGAAAGACCAAGTTTAATTGTAAAAAAAGAAGCCACTAATATCAGCGCTGCCTCTTTACAAGATGGTATAAGCCTTTTGGTGATATCTGCCCCTGTTGCTTATATGAATGCTGTCGGTGCTAGTGAATTTGTTTCTCTCAAGGGAGCTGAAGCAGCAGGCATTACAGCTGCCAATGATATTACCTACCGAGCACTGGTTTGGGAGCATGTCAAAGACTTCTTCTCTGTGGCTAATGGCACTACCCTCCATGTGTTATTGGTAGATTCCGGAGACGATATCACGGCCAATACTACCTTCATGGATCTATTTGATGATGTAGCCAACAATGCATCGCACGTAGCGTTGAACAACTACCTTCGAACCCAAGGAGGAGCTATCAAACTGATAGGAGTAGCGGCTAACCCCGTTGAAGGATCGGAAGGGTCTTCAACCACTAGTGTGAGTACTGACCTGGGCGATGCCATTCCCCTGGCTCACGCTTTCGCAGACAATGAATTTGGATTGTACCGTCCTGTAGAGATTATACTTGAGAATCGTGAATTTTCAGGAACTGCTAGCGAAGCCGTTGATCTTCGAGCTAAAAATAGTGGCAATGTAATGGTTGTTTCTAGTCGTGATAAAAAACGACGAGAAGCGTTAGAGGAATTTATTCCTGGTGCGGCTAATTATGCAGCGGTAGGGCTTGCATTGGGTAAAGCGGCTAGTGTCCAGGTCAATCAAAACATAGGACGGCTGACCATTCCGCCTTTATTCCAAACCAAAGACAATCTACCCGTGGAGGTTGCGGAGTTTTCTGGTGGACAAGACCTCAACTCTTTTGACAAAGCTTCACTGGATGCTTTGCATGACAAGGGTTATACTTTTATTGATCGTTATGCGGGGTATTCGGGATACTATTTTGTAAACGATAACACCTGCGAAGATGCTACCAAAAGTAACAGTCGCCTTTCGTTGAATCGCGTAGCCAACAAAGCGGCTCGTCTTACTCGTTCTACTTTCCTTAACTTTTTGAAGGTCACCATTCAGGTAGATGGCACTACCGGACAACTATTGCCTGCAGTGGTAGAACGTTTCAAGGATGTGATTACTCGTGCCATTACCGATGAAATGCTCGAGAACCCTGATCCGGCTCGTTTACCAGAGATTTCAAGTGTAGAGATTAGTATTGATCCTACGCAAAATGTGTTGTCTACCAAAAAAGTGATCATCAATCAATCTATTGTGCCCACCGGTAGTGTAGACGTAATCGAAACTATTATTTCACTTGACAACCCTAATTAATTAGAACCATGCCAGAATATAATGTAAATCAAATTCAGGTAAGTATGTTGGGCGAGAGCCCTTTTTATGGCATACGAGAAATGAGCTATGACATGGAGCAGGAGAAAACCCATGTGCATGTAGTGGGAAAAGCCCAGCCTCATACTACCCAATATGGAAACAAGAAGTTTTCAGGTAAAATTACTGTCTTGCACTCGGAGTTTGTGGCCAAGATTCAGTCCAAAGTACCCAAAGGATTGTCAGTATTGGATTTGGCTCCCTTTGATGTAAGTATTGTGTACCTGGGCAATGGTTTGGTGGCTACGACCGACAAATGGTTAAGAGTAGAAGTAACCAAAACCGCCAAAAAATTTGCTTCTGGCGATGGAGTAGAGTCCATCGAGATGGAAGTAATCATGACCGATATTCAAGAAGGTGTATAACAACTAATAAGAGGGGTCCTGGCCAGTGATGGACTGTGACCTCTTTAAAACTTTGACAAATAAATTTTTAATTCCCTGGTTTTACGGGGCAAATCACCTGTAAATAAGGAAAAGATACGGCTGAATAGTTAGTATCTACCATCATAAACTTTTTTAAAATTTTTGAAACATGACGAAGAACAGTAAAGCAACCCAGGCAGAGCAAAAGCTAAACGATGTAGTAGAAATCAGTGATGAGCTTTATTTTGAATTGGAAGATAAGCATGGACGTATTACTTCTATCATAGTAAACGATCCAGAAACTGGGATGCAAGTGGGAGAATTCTTGTTTAAATCACCTACCAATTTTGTGATTAAGATGGCCAATCAGGCAATCATCAAAGACGAGGATATTGGAAAGTACAATGACGTAATTGTGAATAACTGCTCATTGAATGGGGTAGATATCATTAAAGATAACGAAGATGTGCGTCGTGCCATTCACGATAAGGTGAAAATGATCATTACCCCGCTGGAAGCTACCGTGGGAAAGCGCAGAAAGCGGCAAAAAGACTCGTAGCCAGTAATCCTTATTTACAGGCCTCGGCCATTATTATGCGCATCTTTCGGGGTGCGTATAAGCAAGCCGATTTGGATGCCCTCGAAGACCACGATTTTTGGATCTTATACGAACAAGCCGTTTGGGTTTTAGAACAAGAAAATAAAGACAACAAGAAATAATTTTCTGTGGGATTTCCTAGTATACCATCTGGTGCTCAACAAGCCTTATCAGTAAAAGAGTTTGCTGCGAATGCAGCCAAGATTGCGGCCATCACTGCAGGTGTTGGAGCTACAGTATTAGCAGCTACTACACCTTTGGCAGCAGGGTTATTAACGGTATCGGGTGCGATGTCTACTGCGGGTGGTACCGCTGGTTTTTTTAGTGAAAGAATAAAACTGGCGCATCGAGTAGCTACTTCTTCTAATGCATATCTGAATCTTGGAGATCAACTCAATATATTGAAAGAAGATTTTAAAGGTGCAGGTATATCTCTATTGGAGAGGTTTGTCCAACCTATAGTAAAAGCTCGAAAGCCAATAGGAAATGCGTTTCAGAGCATTAAAAACTATTGGCAGCAGTATCGTTTAGAACTCCAATATTCTAAAGAAAGAGAGCAAGAATCGGCTGCTCGCTGGGCTCGCGTTGAGCAGAGTTTTAACCAACGACTAAATAACATCAAAGGCAAGCTCAGAGGAATGAAATTATTCCCTGGTATAGAAAAAGATGCAGCAAAACTTGAATTACTAGAGAAATTGAAGGCTCAAAGGCAGGCGGGTAAGCAGAAAGGAGATGATGTAAGTGCCTTATCAAGAGACATAGTGAATCTTAAGAGGCAATTGAGAGCAGATTATTTTAAACAGGTGTTTGATAAATTTAAAAGTGGAGCTCAAAAAGCTAAATCTGCGATCCAAGACCTTGGTGGCAAGGTGAAGAAAGTGTTTTGGAGTGGCAATTCAAATCAATTTAACTCTAGTGTAAAAACAACTACAAAATCTATATATCAACTCGAAAAACATTTGGAGCAGCTTAATCTCAAGAGAAAGCACGCCTTTTCTACTGAACAGATTAAACGCTTTAATAGCCAAATAGCGAGTACAGAGAAGAGTATTTCGCGTTTGAAAGGACTTGGATCTGCTACTTCTGGCCCTTCACGAGGCCAAAGGTTCAAGGCAGGACTCAAATCAAAAGCCAAAAGTGATTTAGGAAACGACTTAGTAGGTAAAGGTTTTGGGCTCATTAAGTCCTCAGTTACAGAAGCAGCAAAGTTTGAGGATAAGTTAATTCAAATACGGAATACTACAGCGATCACTGATAATGAGCTAAAGCAAGTAGAAAAAACTTTACAGGGCATTAAAACCCGTACTTCATATATAGACTTGCTCGAAATGTACAATCAATCGAAAGCTATCCCTAAACACTTGAGAGCAGACTTTGTGGAGGTGGCGGACAAAGTAAAGGTGGTAATGGGTGAATCATTGAACCTTGATACGAATGCTTTTGCGATCAGAATGCAAAGTATTTACAAAAATGCAGAAAAACTGGGTAAGACTGGTGGAAAAAATATTGTGCAATATGCCGAGGATATTATGTCCAAGGTGCATCAACTTGGTAGTCAAGGTGCAAATGTTAAAGATGTATTCCAAGGCTTGCAAGATATACAACAAATGAAGGGAGCTAATATAGATCCTAAACAGTATTTGGAACTGCAAGCTATATTAAGTCATGCAGGAATAAAAGCTTCCACTACCAATACTGCTTTACAAAAAATAGTAAAGGTTATGAATACTAATCCGGTGCATTTGGCTAAGGCAGTAGGGATGGGGGTGAAAGAGTTCCAAGAGCTTTTGAAGATAAACCCAATAGAAGCATTAAGAAAAATAAAAGAGAGTACGAAGGGAGATGCTGGTAAGTTATATGATTTTGGACTTAAGGGGAAGGGATCAACCGAAGCTATTAACTTATTATTGGCCTTGCCTAACAAAGATGAACACGAAAGACATCTAAGTGAGATAGCAAAGAAAACGAAGAACCTTAGGTCTTTGACTGATGCTTATAAGGCTTCTAATGAGTCAATGGGTGGCTCTATGGATCAGGCGAAAAAAGCTGGAATTCGCCTTATGGTCACCTTGGGGAACCAACTCAAGCCTGTGATTATGTGGTTGTCTACCAAAATGAATCAAGCCGCACAATTTATTAAAAACAACTGGAGTGCTATCCAACCTATATTGATTGGCATAGGCGTCGCCTTGGGCATATTGGCGATCAAGATGATTGCCGTGAATATAGCCATGTGGGCCAATCCATTGGGACTGGTACTACTCGGGGTGATGACTCTGGTGGCGGGAATTGTATATCTCTATCAAAAAGTAGATACCTTCAAGCAACAAATGAATGGTCTGTGGCAAGATATGAAAGCATTTGGATCCGAAGTCGCTCAGATCTTTGGCGAAATGTGGCAAACGATCTCCAATGCCTTTGGTTTTGGAGGGAAGTCGGCCAGTGATTTTGGCACTACCTTTAAAATTGTGGGAATGATCATAAGGGGAGCGGTAAATGTACTGATGAATAATATCAAGTTTGGCCTAAGAATGGTCGGCTGGGGGCTGAAGGGTTTATTATTGCCTGTAACAATATTGAGAAACCTATTCCTTGGAATCAAAGCTTGGATTGATGGTGGTTGGGATGGAGCAGTCAAATATTTCAAAAATATCGGTAACGCTATTCTGGACTTTTTCTTAGCACCACTAAAATCTGCCTGGAAATACATCAAAGGAATGGGACGCTTGGTAGGAATTGGAGGAAAGGCAACCGAGGTAGAGCAAAAGGTGCCTAAAAAACAAAGGGAGGACATCAATAATAAAAAGGATAATGCCGCAACTTTGCCTGCTTCCTGGGGAGGAGTACCCACCTTGCCTATAGATATTCCCAAAGGTAAAGGAGGGTATGATATGCCTGAATTCTTTAATGGAGGTAAGGGTATGCTAGGCTTTGGTGGAATCCAAAGTGGTATTAATCAAATGAATACCAGTGCCAGCAATGGTAGGGTCATAGAGTACAACATGGAAAATCTGGTAGGAGAGATCAATATTACGGCAAACAATATCAATGACATAGAAGATGGTATTGAAGAAAAGGTAGTAGCGGTACTCAATAAAACGCTCAATAATACCAAACAAAATAACCAACATTTCACCTGATAAACAGCAAGTAACATGGCTACATTTGATGCAACTAAGTTTTTAAACTTTTATGGATTTGTACCCAATGCTTTAGACCACATTCGGGGAAATGCCAACAAACCTCCGGTAAGGAAACCAGCAGGGAGGGCTACTCAAGACAACCGCCCAAGCAATCCTTTTGAAAGACGCAAAGGAAGCCCAACCATTACCGATCTTACGCTTAAATGGGACGCGGGAGACACAGCGCAGGGTGGTAGTTTGGGAAATGATACACCCCTGGGTAGTGAACAAGGAAGCGCACAACCCGCAACGGAAAATGTGTATACTTTTGAGATTCCCCCAGTGATTACCGTCAACCTTAAAAAGAATGTGGTAAACACCAAAATTGCAGGCTCGAGTCGCCCGCCGGTAGTAGAAATTATCGGTTATGATACATTTTCTATCAAAATTCAAGGGTATATGGAAAACGTGCAGAAGCATGCCCTCACCGAACAAGAGGATGGTGCCTGGTGGAGAGAGCCTGCCACTACCAGTGAGATGGCGCTACGTGATCAAGTGTTTCCGACGGAGAAACTTGAAAAGTTATACGAAATATTTTCCAAAAACGAAGCCCTTACTGCCGAATGTGAGCTATTACGATTGTTCAACATCAGCCGAATTGTGATTACGAGTATGCCAGAGGTTACTTATTACCCTACGGCTTTTACCTATAGCTTTAATGCGGTGGCAGATGCACACCAGGAAATATTGATTTTAAATGATTAAGGTGACGGAGGGCATATGGCATATATCAATAAGGTCAAACTAATCATCGGAGAAAGGTATCAGGTGGCTGCGGTAAAATCGGTAAAAATCAATACCAGTTGGCGTGAAACCAAAGAAACGTGTAGCATTGAGGTGCCCGATCTTGAAAAGTTTTTGGGCAGAGATATCAAAGAAGGAGATAAGGTAAAAGTAGAGTTGAGCATGTCTACCAGCCCTTACAAAGACGATTTTCAGGAAGAGTTTACGGGCTATATAGCCAATATAAAGTACACTACCCCTATTGTGCTAGAGTGTGAGAATGAAGCATATGTATGGCAACGTAAAAAAGCCATTACTAAGTTTTATGGGTTTGTAACCCTCAAAAACCTACTCAAAGATTTGTTTGGAGCACAGGTAGTCTTTGCCGATTCGCTGTTGGATTTAAGCCTGCAAAAGTTTACCATCAAGCGAAAAACACCCTATGAGGTATTGCTGAAGCTCAAACAAGCCTATGCCTTGACTGCCTATTTTAAAGGGGATAAACTATACGTAGGTACCGAGTACGAAATAGAAAAAAATCCTGACTCAAAATTATATGCGCTGGATGGTGACCAGGGAAACATTGTAAAGGATAACTTGACCTACAAGAGTAAAGACAATGTAAAAGTAAGGGCAAAGATTATTTCAGTAATGCCCGACGGAACAAAAATAGAGGCAACGGAAGGAGACGATAGTGGAGCAGAGTATGTGATGCATTTTAGGGGCATCAATGACGAAAAACATTTGAGAAACCTGGCGAAAACCAAGTTGGGTAAACTGAAGAAAGATACTGTGGAAGGGAGCATTGAAACTTTTGGCTTGCCTTATGTAAAACATAGCCAATATGCCAAACTCAAAAGCGAAAAGTATCCCCGAAAAAACGGAACTTTTTTTATAGACAGCGTCAATACCACCTTTGGTACGTCTGGTTCTAGGAGACAGTTAAAGTTGGGCAAAAAAATGAGTTAAAGCTATGATAGAACAAGTTTATCAAAGATTGTTAGAAGTAATCACCGAAAATGTTCCGGTGCAAAGCGAAATGGCCACCGTAAAAGCAGTAGACAAAGATAAGCTGGAATGTACTGTAGTGCCCTTAACTAATGATGAACTGGAAATTGAGGGGGTAAACCTAAAGGCAGTAATTGATGGAACTCAAAATGGCTTGGTGCAAATTCCCAAAATAGGAAGCATTGTACTCATTAGCCTGATAGAAAATACAGATGGTGATCATTATGTATCGATGTATTCAGACATCGAGGAGGTATTGTTTGTTCAAAATAACAATGAAATTCTCAAAATTGATACAAATGGAAACCTGCTTTTGCATCAAGGCCTGAACCTGGGCATGGTGAAAATAGTGAGCCTGGTAGAAAAGCTCAATGCAGTAGAGGAGAAGCTCAATGCTTTGATAGATGATTACAAAGGGCATGACCATAAATATACCGACGACGGAGCACCTTCTGTTACTACAGGCTTAGCAGCTATTCCAAATCTGGATAACCTTACTAAAACACTTGTAGCAGATCTGGAAAACGACAAAGTAAAACACTGACAATATTTTACAATTATGAAAGATTTACTGTTAGACGAAAATTTTGACATTACCAATGATTTGGGAGAGGCTACCAACCAAACTACCGAAATAGTGGTGATGAGTCAAAAAGGGAGCTTTAAAAAATACCCCACCATTGGGGTAAATGCCCTGGATTTTATGAAATCAGGCACCTTTTCCCGAGGCATTGAAGGGCGAATAAAACTAGAACTGGAAGTAGACGGCGCCAGAATTACTGCCTCAGATTTTAGTAGTGTACCCTTTAAAGTAGAAGCAAAGTGGCAATCATAGATATCAAAGTACAAGATAGACAAACGATGTTAGATGTAGCTATCCAGTATTTAGGAGATGCATCAGGAGGTATTTTGTTGGCTAAGCTCAATAACCTTTCTATTACTGAGCAGTTAGAGGCAGGTCAGGTACTCAAAGTAGATACCGAGCAAACCATTGACCCAAAAGTGGTGAACTATTTAAAAGAAAAAGATATCATACCCATAACAGACTAAGTGGATGGCAAGAACTATAGAAGAAATAGAAAGCGAAATTTTTGAGGCCAAAGATAAAGACTTGGTGCTGAAAGAGATCAACACTATATCACGATTCAGTCCGTGGCGCGCTATAGTATATGTGATGGCCTTTGCGATCTATTCACTGGAGCAACTTTTTACGCTTTTTAGGGTAGATATTACCGAAGTGGTTACCAACAATCGCATCGGTTCTTTACCCTGGTATGCGCAAATATGTCAAAAATTCCAGGTAGGAGATAACCTGAACGAAGAGCTGAAGTACAATACACTCAATGCAGATCTACAGATCGTGAGTCGGGTGGCCGTAAAAGAAAGGCCTGATTCTACTCTCGCCATCAAAATTGCCAAGGGAAAAACGCAAAGTGAATTGTCCCCTTTAACAGTGGAAGAGCGGCAACAATTTGAAGCCTATATGAATAAAGTAAAACCCGCAGGAGTGAAAATAGAGGTGACGAGTGAAGTGGCGGATCAGATACGTTTGGTAGCTCAAGTATTTTACAACCCTTTATTTGCTGAAGATGAGATTACGGCGCGATTGATCCAAGCCGCGAATGACTATTGTAGTAACATTGACTTTGGAGGGCAATTGAACCGCAACGACCTGATTGGTAGAGTGAGACAAGAGGAAGGGATTGATGATTTGATCATTGATGAACTGAAAGTAATAGAAGGAGATAATGAGGAGGTATTGATTGATAGGGCCATGGAGCTTTCAGCGGGGTACGCCGTATTCGACCTATCTAATTCTACCTTCACTTACAGGCCTCTATAATGACTTATTCAGAAAACATAAAATCAAGAACTTATGCAAGACCGAAAGTACTATCAAATTGATTTTGACCAGTTGGTAGCCATCCTTTTGCCTGGGTTTTTACGCAAGCCTAAGTTGACTGCATTTCTCAAAGCTTGTATTGCCCCGATGAAAACGCTTTATGATGAGTTTCAAATCTTCCAAAAGCGACAAGCCTATGAGGCGGGGATTACAGCCCAAGCCGGTCTGATCGAGAAAGCGCTCAATGATAGCTTTGATCATGAAAGCCGAAGATTTCAAATTGTGCACGAATTACTCAATGATGGACCTACATTATACCTGGATAGTGATATGAAGGAGGATCGGACACAACACATTCTACATTTGGACGAAGAAGGTCACAATAGTTCCGGACTGTTCATGCATTTAAGTACAGAAAGTAGTGAATTACCTGCCGGAGTTGATTTTAGGGTAAATGCACCTTTGGATACCAGCAGTAGGGAAGAGGCAATTAAATCAGTGGTCAGGAAATACAAATTTGCCGCTAAAACATTTGATGTAGAGTTTAGATAAAGAATATAACCTATGGATAAGGAAATGATTTTTGCCCCAGGGGGCCGTGAGTATACCGCTGATGATTTCCAGGTATTGCAAGAACAGATCAAGCTAATGGAGTCAATATTTGCCGGTAGAGGTGCTTTTGTGCTGACCGGATGTGAAGTAGACGCCTCGTTGCCGGAAAGTGCCACCATTGGGGCTGGTAAAGTATACATGGATGGTCTGATCTTGAGTTTCGCCGGAGCGACGAATATAGATTTAAGCGCTGGAAAATCAGTATACCTTATAGCCAGATCTCCGGTAGAAGATACGCCTAAAGGAGGAGGGATTGTACCAGCTTGGAACACCCGAAGGAACCATGCTGTAGAGCTTTCGGCTATCCAGCCTACCAGTGGTGAATACATCTCCTTTACCGCTGAAGGCATCAGTAAGAAAATGCTGATTACGGAGATAGAAGCTAAGCCTCACCATGAGTGGAATGGTAGCCAACTGCGGTTTGAAAACAAGGATGGTAGTTGGGGAACATTTATAGACCTGAAAGGGGAAAAGGGGGATACGGGACCTCAGGGGCCACAAGGTATTCAGGGCATTCAAGGACCTAAAGGTAACACAGGTAACACAGGTGCCACCGGAGCTACTGGTCCTAAAGGAAATACGGGTGCTACTGGCCTACAAGGACCTAGAGGCTTTACAGGAGCTACCGGCCCCCAAGGGCCTCGAGGAAGTGACAGTGGTATGGTGTATAATGGGGTGGTGAACTTTACTGGGCTAGGAAATGGGTTTTATTTTAATAACGCTAATCCACATATACTGAAAATTACCTTTCCTGACGGAAGGATAGGTTATATTCCAACTACTTATTCAAGTGCTCCTTTAATGACTTAAATATGATCAATACGAAATATATAATTTTTTCATATTTTTGTATTAATATTCAAATTTTGTAACATAGTTTTTTTAAAGCTTTAAAAATACAGTAAGAGTAAATAATGATCTTGATTTTCCCAATTGAGATAAAATACAAGGCTGAAATAGTAGGGGCGCAAAGGCAAGGCTTTCAAACATTTTATTATTCGTATGAGCATATTGTTCTGGGTGATGTTAGATCGATGCTGGGGCAAATACCAATCTGCACCCACCCAACGCCAGCTCTATTGCGCGGTTTTGTCATGCCACTGGTAGCTTATACCGCCATTTATGAGCAATTAGCCAATGAAAAAAACATCTACTTACTAGATACTCCGGAACAACATTTAGAGGTATGTTCGGTAGTCAATCACTATGATAAAGTAAGTCACCTTTGCCCACCTACAGCGTGGATAGATGGTGAGTCGGCGCTGGATGAAGAGGTGTTAAAAGCTAAGCTGAGTACTTTCGGTAAGCAAGGTAAGCGCCTTATGATGAAAGACTACATGCGATCAGCCAAGTACGAACGAGAGCAACCCTATGATATAGCTGATCATACGCAAATAAGCCAGGTGCACGAAGCTATGGCCAAGTTCAAAGCCTACCATAATGGAGTGATCAACGGTGGATTTGTATTTTCAGAATTTATACCTGACTTATGTTTGGTGCATGACCAGCCTTTTCCTCTGACTCACCAGCCTATGTATGAGGAATATCGCCTACTCTTTTTCAATAAAGATTTACTAATGGTGGTCAATTATTGGGAAGAAATGCCGGATTATTCACATCAGCTTCAAAAGGATGAGCTTAAACCTTTTCAAGAAGCCGCCAAGCATATTAATTCCAATTTTTTTACCATTGATATCGCCCGAAGAAAAGACGGCAGTCTCGTATTGATAGAACTGAACCCAGGGCAACTGTCAGGCGTTGATTACAAGCGCCATCATGAGTTTTACCAATTGCTACAACAATACCTTCACACGCTTTCGGAGGATACGATAATTTCGCAAGTGTAGACTCGCGGTAAAATGCACTGATCTGGTAAGAAATGAGCCTAATACATTTTAACCTTAAGCCCACATTTAATGCCGTTTGGTTAAGCCTTTACTAAGTGATCTCAAATTAGGGTATTGATTGTTTAGTGAGATAGATTTCTCTCTTAACTTGTCGGGATCGAAATGACTTGGTAAAAACGGATTTCTGAGCCCTCGTGAGTGTCTTCACTCGCGAGCAATCAAATAGTAGAATGGCCAGTGTATCGGCTCTACTCGCCTTGACCGTGTTCCAAACTAAAAGCCAAGGAACGTAAGGCTTTGTAGCTTTTTCGTATCCATTATTATACCTACTAATGCGATTCTTTAAATCGTTAGTTTGACCTTTGTAAAAAGAATTGTTAGACTTAGAATGTATTATGTAGACGTAGTACACTGATTTGAAAAGAAAAACCCTGACGGTCATCGTCAGGGTTTGTGTTTGTGGGCCCACCTGGGCTCGAACCAGGGACCCCTTGATTATGAGTCAAGTGCTCTAACCAGCTGAGCTATAGGCCCAACATTTCTGTTTTAATTCGAGTGTTAGCTCGAAATTGAGACTCTCCCGATAATAATCGGGATGCTCTAACCTACTAATCTGTAGGCCCGATCAAGGTTTCTACATATAGTCGAAGAGTCTCTTGAAATTGGGAGTGCAATATTACATATTTGCCCGTAAATAGCCAAAAAAGTTAATTTCAAAATTAGATAAAATTGAATATCAAAAACCTGATCTTCGACTTGGGGGGTGTGATCGTAGATATAGACCCACAACGTACAGTCAAAGCATTCACCGACTTGGCAGGGGATAAAGCAAGTGAGCTTGAACAACTGTTCTTTACTTCCGACTTCTTCCTGGATTACGAAAAAGGCTTGATTTCCGAAAAGGAATTCCATGCCGGCTTAGATCAGCACATGGAGAAGCCATTGTCTTTTGAGACACTTGAAAACGCCTGGAATGCCATGATAATAGATATCCCCATGGATCGAATAAATCTACTTCGGGAGCTTAAAGAAAAATACAACTTATTGGTTTTAAGCAATACCAATAGCATTCATATGCGCTATGCAAAAGGTGTTTTAAATGAGCGTGGGGTATCAGATTTTTCAGCTCTTTTTGATTTTGTTTACTACTCACATGAAGTGAACCTAAGGAAGCCGGAAAAGGCTATATATGAGCATGTTGTTCACCACAGTAACATTCAGGCTTCCGAAACGTTGTTTTTAGATGATGACAAAATGAATCTATTAAGCGCAGAGGAGATCGGAATTAACACATTACACATAACTGACCCCGCCATTATTTTTAATCACTTCAATGGAGCAAAATAAAGCTAAGGCCTACCTGAGACACTTAGGCCTTTTTTTAATTACATTATTAACTACAACAATGGCCGGAGCCGAATGGGTCTCTGGGGCTTCCCTGTTTTTTGGTCCTGAATTCTTCAAATGGGAGGATTTTTACGCTGGCTTCAGCTACTCAATACCATTCTTATTCATTCTTACAGTGCATGAATTCGGTCATTATTTCACGGCCATGTACTATAAAGTCAAAGCTACGTTGCCTTACTATATACCGATGTATTTCCCGGGATTGCTGGCAATCGGCACACTTGGAGCAGTTATTCGTTTGAAAAGTAAAATCCAATCTACTAAAGTCAACTTTGATATTGGTATTGCCGGACCGTTAGCGGGTTTTGTAGCAGCTATCGCTATATTATTCTACGGTTTTACCAATCTTCCAGAACCGGAGCATATTTACGACATACACCCGGAGTATACCTATTTTGGCTTGGACTACGCTGAGTATGTTTACGACGTAGATACTGTTTTTGCCAAAGCCGAACTTGACCAGCAACTCGAAGGTATTGAGCACTTGCCAGATACCATTAGAATGGGACCAAGCTACTTTCCCAATCTTCAACTCGGCTCCAATTTGCTTTTCGTATTCTTTGAAGAATATGTGGTTCAAGATAAGTCTAGGCTGCCAAATCACCACGAAATGATCCACTACCCATATTTACTCGCTGGTTTCCTGGCTTTGTTCTTCACAGCCTTAAACCTGCTTCCTATTGGTCAACTAGACGGAGGGCATGTGGTTTACGGCTTGTTTGGTTCGAAAGGACATAAAATCGTAGCTTCGATTGTCTTTATAGGCTTCATATACTATGCCGGGATTGGCCTGGTAAGTCCTGCCTATACTTTTGATCAATTATTGTGGATAGTGCCGTGTTACGTCGCTTATCTGTATATGGTATTGAGAGGATTTGGTCGCTCACAAATAGATACGCTCATGTTTGCGGTAATAATCTGTACATCTCAGTTTTTGCTGGGCTATTGGCTCCCTGATTTGAAAGGATACTACGGCTGGCTATTGTTTGGTCTGATCATTAGCAGATTCCTAGGTATATATCACCCAAAAACCGTAGAAGAGAAACCACTGGATATGAAAAGGAAGATATTGGGCTGGCTGGCGTTGATTATTCTAATTCTATCCTTCAGCCCAACACCGATAGTGATTGGGTAAGTACAGTTGGCTTATAACTGCGAATAGGCGTCTATTCCACCTAACAAGTTTCGCACTTTGTTGAAGCCTTGACTTTGCATGTATTTTTTAGCTTGATCGCTCCTTCTACCACTCTTACAGTGCACCACAAGCTCTGTATCTTTAAGGTGCTCAAGCTCACTGATTCTTTGGGGTAAGGTACCTAATGGTATATTCTTGGCTCCCATGTTTATTTCGTCGTATTCCCACTCTTCTCTTACGTCAACTACTTCAATCTTTTCACCGTTATCGAGCCTTTCTTTTAGCTCTTGTACATTGATGTCTTCCATAATTTATTGTCTAAGAATGATTCTCTTGGTCTGAATTTGATCGTCTTCTATAAATTGAAATACATATAAGCCATTCGGCAGATCGGATAGATTTACACGGTTTGTGCCCGTGCCTTCAAAACCATATTTGACCTGCTTGCCATTGGCATTATAAATATATAAATGATCGTACGAACCTTCAATGGTAACTGATCCTGTAGTAGGGTTAGGATACAGTTTTATTTCTGGTCTGTTTAAAGGATCATCCAGGTTGGTGATAACCGTACTTGGCTTACCAAACCGAGGCCTAAGCATGAGACTACCCATTACAGAAGTATTCTGCATCCAACCACCTCCCAGATTAACATAGATCTTATCTCCGGTATCATTACTTCTATCCAGTCCTATAGGAAGATCTCCAATAGTAACCTGACGCCAGCCGATAAAGAATGAGTCTTGTACAACGATGGAACGCCTCAATTGATATTCGAAAAAGGCATTGATAGAATCAGCCGGAGGAAGCGTGATGGTTTCTTCCAACAAGATTGAACTACTGGTGTTGTCCAAGTTTCTTAATACAATAAGATCGATTTGCCGTCCTGCAGGACTGTTACTGATAAAAGGGAAGTGAAAATCTACCGATACCAGTGTATCAGGATCGTCTGTGCGCATTTCAAACAAATAGGCTATTTCATCCCCTGCTTGGTTCAACCCAGCCCCAAATTCAGCCTCGCCATCATCATAAGCATAAAAGTCTGCCAGAGTATACGAAACACTCACCGTATCATTGGTCCTAAAATCGATGGGCTCATAGCGTTCCTCATAATCTCCATCCAGGTTTAATGGAATGTTATCTCCCGACCTGATGTAGAAATCATATTGAATGTCAAAAGAGGTCATGGTATCAGCCACTATATCGGTGATATCGGCAAAATCTACATTCTGGAAAACGCGGCGTTCAAAAGGTGCTGTTACAAAACCAAATATCGAATCCAGATTTTGGGTGGCAAAAAATATGGTAGTGTCAGAATTAGTTTTTCTAATAGTGGCTCGGTTGATAAAATCAATCACTTGAAGTGAATCATCGAGGTTATTATATTCAATGGAGGCACTAGTCAAATTGGATGCTCCGGCTGATGCGAAGTGCGTCAAAGGTATCGCGGTATAATCAGAGAAGATAGACGAAGGAGCTGTACTTAAAGCACGGTCAGGGTAATCATCATCACTAATAGACCTTTGATCGTCGAGGTAAATATAATCTAAATTCCAGGTATCGAAAGGGCCAGACTGGCGGCCAAAACTAGTGAACCTGAACTGAAAATCATCATGGTAGAAATCGTTGATAACGCGGAAAATCTCTTGGTGAAATATCGTATCCTGCCTGTTGGTAAGGATCGTGCTACCGTTAACCACCGCTGTAGTTCTATTGATCAACTCCCTTCCATCTACACCCCAAACCCTAATCCATTCATCATCTTGATTTTTGAACTCAAGCCTGATGGAGTCGTTAGCATTAGGCACCTCACCATTGCCATTGAATTGATAAAAGAAGCTTATGAAAACAGAAGTGTTGTTTTCGTCAATACCTGACATATCAATAGGGCAGGAGGTCAGCATATCGGTGCTGCCATCAGCGAATTGATCCTGTGAATAGGGCCTGCCCAGTGAATCAAGGCCATCGAAGGTGGCCACGTTGATGGTAGGAGCGTTGATGCCCAAACCTGGACTAACCCTGACGTTAGCACTATTGACCCAAAGTGAGTCATCTGGTCGGAATTTGGTAAAAGAGAAATCATCCCAAAAAGGAAGTGATAACGGGTTAACACCTTCCGTTCTTTGGTTTGTTCTCGACTTTGATGGTATAGGTTTATTGAGGTCATAAAGCTTAATCTGTGCTTCTGCCTCAGGAATGGTGATAAATAAAGCTATCATCATGATGATAGCCGGTATACCTCTAATGATTTGCAGTTTGGTAGGATGATGATACATCAAACGCTGTTTAATTCTTAGGTCCAAGTACCAAATCGATAAGCTCACCTGGTTCAACAGATTCCCCAACCGCTGGTATTTGTTCTACAACGATAAGATCGACTCCTGTAGTATCTCCTCGATAAGAGACAGTTCCTGTTTCAAGCCCCATCTGTAGAAGTGAAGCCTCAGCATCTTCTAGCGATTGACCTAATACAGAAAGAATCCTGAATGGACCATCGAAACTTACTTTGGGTACTAAAATTGCGCTGTCAAGTTCTTGTTCAAGATGTTCACTTGGGCCGACAATAATATTGATCTTATCTCCTGGTGAAACCATGGTCCCTGCTGATGGCAAGTGTTGCAGTACGACAAGGTCATTGCTACTGCTATCTCCGTAAAAGTCAATGGTACCGAGCTTAAGGTCTTGACCAATGATATAGAACCTGGCTTGTCTGTACGGAAGCCCTACTAGATCGTCTCTCAATTCAAAAGGACCTTTAGGATCTCCGTTACCGATAACCAAATCAATCTTGGCGCCTTTAGGGACTCTTTCCCCATCCTCTATGGTGACGCCATTGTATAATTGATCTAATACTTTGGTATCAGGATCTGGTCTTTTTGATACGTTACCCAGCTTGAGACCATTACTTTTTAGAATGAGTTGTGCGTTTTGGTAAGTTGCTTCCAACAGCTTTGGCATCGGTACGCTAGGCGGGTTGACGCGATTAACGGAGATTAATATTTTACGATTCTCCTTGACTTTCGCTCCTGGTTTTGGAAACTGTTTAATGATCGTAAGAGGAGGATATGATTCGTCATAAGACGAGTCATTGACTTCATACCTCAGATTTCTTTTGATTACAATATCTTCAAGCTCTTGCATAGACCTGCCTACTAATGGCGGTACAGTGACTGTACAATCTGTGCAGGTATAATTAGGTAGGCAGCCCTTGAAGAAAACCAATAGTAGAATGAATCCGATGCTCACCATGAGACTGAGATGAATCAACAGATCCTTTATACTTTTAGAACCAATCTTAATCATAATCTTTTCTAACGAGGGCAAACATAAGTATTTCTATACATCTGAGGCAATATTTTTCTACGAATCAAGGGCAGACTCGAAACGTGTGGATTTCTCATTTTGCCTTTTAAACCTTTCTAACGCCGCGTTGATCAGTTTTGATATCAATGGAGTGAAAGCAATACCTCTTTCAGCCCACATCATAGGAAACATGCTAGAATTAGTAAAGCCAGGGAGCGTATTGATTTCATTGATAAAAACCTCACCCTCATCGGTCAGGAAAAGGTCAACCCGGGCATAATCCTCGCAACGCAATACCTGATAAGAACGGACTGCCAACGCTCGAATAGTTTGTTGAGCTTCAGCATCTAATTGTGCCGGTACCACTATTTGTACGGCACACTTGTCAACGTATTTAGCGTCGAAAGTATAAAAATCATACTTATCGCTGATCACAATTTCACCCGGCATGGAGGCTTCTGGTGTGTCATTACCAATAATGGCGCATTCTAACTCTCGCCCTTTAATATATTCTTCGAAAATAATCAGGTCATCATACTTGAAACAGTCAGAAACAGCTGCTTCAAACTTCTCCTTATTCGTAACCTTAGATATACCCACAGAAGACCCAAGGCCGCCGGCTTTAGCCATGAATGGTAATCCTAACTGTGCCTCGATTTCCTCGAATTTTATGTGGCTCTGCTCTGTTTTTTTAAAGCTTACAAACTTGCTGGTTGGTATTGCTGCTGAACTAAGTAATTGCTTAGTGGTCAACTTATCCATTGATACAGCTGATCCTAAAACCCCAGTACCAACACAAGGTATATCAAGCGATTTAAGTAAACCTTGTATGCTACCATCTTCACCATCAGTGCCGTGTAGTACGGGAAAGATGACATCTATATTTAACTTTTGCTGTGATTTTTCCTGGATGAAGGCTGAATTATCTGGATCAAGGACAATGGACAAAGGATCACCAGATTCTATTGGCTCATCAATTGATGGGCTCAAATACCAACGTCCAAGTTTGCTAACTGCAATCAAGTACGGTTCATAAGCGTTCCTATCAAGATATTCGTAAACGTTTCGGGCAGAATTAATCGAAACCTGATGTTCCACTGACCGGCCTCCATACAGAATGCCAACCTTTAGTTTATTCATAGTAGCATACGATTTTCAATAATCGGATAAAGATAGCTACATCATACAAAAACTCTTATACTACATTAAAATGAGATAGGGACTATTGCGTGATAAATACACGTTCGGCGTCAAGGAAACTCTCCCCTCTAACTTGTAGAATATAGATGCCATGGCTTAGTGTAGGCACTTTGAATTCATAGGTCTGGTTGAGAACATCCTCAATGGTAGAATCTACTATCAAATTACCAACACGATCGATAAGTCTTAACTCCACGCGTTCTTTTTGGGGTAAGCTAAAAGCTATGTTTAGTGTGCCGGGGTTGAATCTATTGCCGAGCGGGTTGTTCGGGAAAACGAGGAAATTTCTATCGCTTACATCCGCTGGAAAAGGGTTGTCAGATACAAAGAACTCTATATTATACAGAAAAAGATTATTGTTGTTGCTATTCGTAACAACGAAGGCGACACGCACCTCTTCCTGACCAGCATAAGCGTTTAAGTTGATAAACTCGCGTCTCCAATGATTGGCAGAATCTTGATTGGGGAACCAAGCACCTGTTACATTAGAATTTACTGCTATTTGACCACCTAACCTTTGATATATCGGTGCTTCGTAAGTTTGACCACAATCTATTGAAACCAAGACCTTCAGAAATTCGGTAGAACCACTGCCTGAATAACCATAGGAAGCATCAAAGAATAAACTAGCTTCTGTTGTATTACTGAAATCCAAGGTTGGGCTTACCAGCCAATCTTCCTGGCCGACCGTCTCATATTCGAACCCATTCAAATAAATGACTGGCTCATCTCCAATGTTTAAGATTTCCCATCCTCTATCATTATCTGGGTTTAAAACAGCCCAACTGGAAGTATTAAAGTCATTGAAGGTTTCTCTCAACGGAATGACATCTTCGCTTCTGTCAATTACAAAGCTGTAGTCCAGGGTATTGTTACTGGTGTTGATCTCATCGTTGCCATTTGGGTTAGAAAGCGTAATGCTCAGGTCATGACCGCCTTCACTAAGGCTGCCAAAATCAGGGAGAATAAATGTAGCATCCCGTCCTGGTGTCAGTAATAAATCTGTAAATGAGAGACTTGAAGTTTCGACGTTATCTAAAGTGTATTCGACATCAAATGATGTCAGATCGACCGTACCTGTATTTTCAACTCTGATAGTAGGTGTGAAATCGTCGGTACAAGAAATCAAGGAAGGCGAATCAACACCACTGATAGCCACATCATTTTCAGGGTCCGTTAAAATAGCAACATTATCTAAATAGATATTATTACCAAATCCATTTTGAGCAATGAACAGAAGCCTTACATTTTCTTCACCCACATATTGCTGAAGATCTATCAGTTCGGATCTCCAATCATCCCTACTTCCTGGGGTATAGGGAAAAGTCGTTTCATTCGTGGTGGACAAATCATCTCCGAATTTTTGATATACGATATCGCTGGTAGAATAATCCAATCCACAGTCAGTAGATACGGCTATGGTTAGTCCATCGTTGTCTCTGTTAGGAAATTTAGCATAAGCTAAATCAAATGATAGAAGAACAATAGGTGTGGAGGTAAGATCAAAAACCGGTGTAGCCACGATGTCTTCTTCACCGACATTTTCGTAATCAAAAAAGTTAATAAACATCGCTTGATTACCCGGAGTAATGCTTGGTGCACTTTTCAATTCCCAAGTGAACCCTTGGTCGACATTAGTGATCGTCCAGTCGATTGGAATGTTTGCAAATTCTTCAGCAAGGGGTAAGGTAGATGAAGCAGGTATATCAACGGAAATGTCGATCATATCATTATCAGCATTCTCGTCGCCAGTTCCGTTGATTTCTAATATTTCAAATTGTAAATCGTGTATTCCGCCGTCAAGGAACGTGACGGGTGAGAAGGCGATATTGGTAATCTCTAAGTTGTTCAAAGAGAAGTTAAAGTCCAGCGTTTCCTGCTCAAAGCCATCCATAGAAAATCTGATTCTGGTTGAAGTGAGTTGATCAGTACCATAATTTCTAACCTCCAGAATAGGAGCTACTTCTCCGGCGCATACCTGGCTGGAAGGGTCAAGTACATTGCGAAGTCCCAAATCAAGAGCAAACGTAGATGGAGCAATTGCGCCTTTGGAATTCAGTAGGCTAGCTCGTCGAGGACTATTATCCAAGACGGTGCGCATCCTTAGTTTTTGACCAGAAGTGAACAGATTCATACACTCGTCATATGTATAGTCCATGTAGTTCTGGAACATTTGTGTACCACCACATGATGTTTGAGGGTGGCTAGGGCATCCTGAGGTACTTCCTGAAGCTAGCGGTGTATCGTCGACAAAGTCATCCAGGCTACATCCACCATCTCCCCAGATATGCCGTAAGCCAAAGAAGTGCCCCACTTCATGAGTGGTTGTTCTACCTCGGTCAAAGTTAGAGTCTAAGTCTGGGAAAGTACCTTTGGCGTTTGATCCGAAATGCTGATAATCGACTACTGCGCCGTCTGTCAGTCTATTCGCGGACGCTTGTTCTAAACCTTCTAAGCTAGAGACTGGAAATTGAGCGTAACCAAGAAGCCCTCCTCTTAAGTCGACCACCCATATGTTTAAATAGTCTTCAGCAGGCCAATAGCTCAAAGACTTGAATCTGTTATTGTCTGCCATATCCCAAAGGCTTTGAGTACCTTGTACCCGGACAATCCCGTTGGTGGGTAAGCCCTCCGGGTCTCTTTTGGCAAGCACAAATTCAATTTCAGCATCTACGGCTACAGGTAGAAAGTCTGCTGGTGTCTGATTAGCATCAGTATTTAACCTTCTAAAATCTTCTGTCAATACCTCGATTTGGGAAATCACCTGGGCATCAGGAATATTTGTCCCGGTGCCAATGGCTTCGCCATTATGTATAATGTGTACAACTACAGGGATTTGAACAATACTTGATTCGGTTCCTTCTGTTCCATTTGAGCGTTGTCTTACTCTACGAAGTGCAATATTACGAGCCATCCAAGACTCGAAATCTTCGTCTTTTTCTAGAAACGGATTATGACGTTTTCTATTGAGCTCATACTGTACAGTACCACATCTGTCCTGGGATAAAGCTACGTCCGGGTATTGGAGGAAAAAAAGTAGAATAAAAAAAGCTAAACCAATCTTCTTATAATGACAATTATAGGGCTTTAGTTTTTTGAAGTAGTCAGAATGACTAAAGAGCAGTTTAAGCTTTTTCAAAGAGTTTAGGTTTATTTCATGCTTACCAATTTACTGGCCCGGCAGTTTGGCATTAGGATCATTCGGAGCAGTAATATTGATTACTTCTACGCCCTTAATTTCTGGAACTGATTTCACGATTGCTTCTTCTACACCAGCTTTAAAAGTCATGCTTGACATAGGGCAAGAACCGCAGGCACCTAAAAACTCCAGTTTCACTATAAATTCGTCAGTGATTTCTAAAATCTTTACGTTACCACCATCGGCCTCTAAGTAAGGCCTGATACCATCAAGGGCTGTTTCTACTTTTTGGATGATATCGGCGTCTGACAACGAATAAGTTGCTTCCATTATTATACCTTAAGTTCTACTCTTTGTGTTTTTTCTAATTTTGAATTCCTTATGGCAATCTGCCTTGCCATAGCCTGAGCCAATTCATTGAAGGCATTGGCGGTAATACCTTCCTTCATGACTGCTGGATAGCCGCTATCCCCACTCTCTCTTATGCCCTGTACTATAGGAATCTGACCTAATAAGGGAACATCATACTTCTCAGCCAGTTTCTTCCCGCCATCCTGTCCGAATATATAATACTTGTTATCCGGAAGTTCTTCTGGAGTAAAATACGCCATATTTTCAATGATACCTAAAACTGGGACATTGATTTGTGGTTGCTTGAACATCGCCACACCCTTGTTGGCATCTGCCAAAGCCACTTTTTGAGGTGTAGTTACTATTACCGCACCCGTCACTGGAACGGTTTGTACAAGGGTAAGATGAATATCACTGGTTCCTGGAGGAAGATCAATTAAAAGATAATCTAGTTCCCCCCAATCAGTATCGCTTATGAATTGCTTTAGTGCTGAACTCGCCATTGGTCCTCTCCAGACCACGGCGCTATCACCTGGTGCTAGAAAGCCGATTGAGATGAGTTTGACATTATATTGTTCTATAGGAATGATAATATTCTTGCCTTCTACCTGTTTTACGCCTGGTTGCTCATGCTCGCAATTGAACATGGTAGGTACTGAGGGGCCGAATATGTCTGCATCTATAATCCCCACCTTTGCTCCTGATTGAGCTAGTGCGACAGCAAGGTTCGAAGTGACCGTTGATTTTCCTACACCGCCTTTACCTGAGGCTACGGCAATGATGTTCTTTACGCTCGGCAACAATGGAGTATTATCCCTGACCGTAGTCACATTAGAAGTCATTTTGATATCTAGCTCGATATCCGGGTCTACCAATTTATGAATAGCCTCAATACAGTTATTCTTAATGACCTCTTTCAAAGGACAAGCAGGGGTTGTAAGTACTACCGTGAACCTGATAATATCACTGTGTACTTCAACATCTTTGATCATATTCAATGTGACCAAATCTTTCTTTAAATCAGGATCGTCTACCGTTGATAGCGCTTTTAAAACGTCTGCTTCTTTAATAGCCATTTATATAGTTTAATACTTTTTTTAAGCTCCCGCAAATTAATTGTTTATATTCAGTCTAAGTAACAATTTAATCCAAAAATAAGTTGGATGCGTGTCGCGCAAAGAACAAATACGACCTGTGCATCTATCTTTTGATAAAGCTGTATCTTTGAGCAAAAACCCTCGTATTTGATTTCAAATGATACTATAGAAGAAGTAAAACAGCGACTTGACATCGTCGAAGTGATCAGTGACTTTGTCAATCTCAAGAAGTCAGGACAAAACTACAAGGCGCTCAGTCCATTCACTGATGAGAAAACCCCCTCCTTCTTTGTATCTCCAACCAAACAGATTTACAAATGTTTCAGCACTGGTAAAGGAGGTGATGCAATTAGCTTCATTATGGAGCATGATGGCCTCAATTATCTTGAAGCTATTCGGCATTTGGCTGATAAGTACGGTATTGAGATCAAAGAAACTGAGCAGACTGATGAAGAGATTCAGGCACAGAGTGAGCGGGATAGCTTGTATATTGTTCTGAACTATGCGAAAGATTATTTCAAGGATATACTTAAAAATCATGACGAAGGTCGTTCTATCGGACTGACCTACTTCCGTGAAAGAGGGTTTACCGATCCGATTATTGAGAAGTTCGAACTCGGCTACAGTCTTGAGGGATGGGAAGAGTTGAAGAAAGATGCCCTGAAAAACGGACATTCAGAGGCCATTCTTGAAAAAGCCGGACTCATTATCAATAAGGGAGACCAACAATCAGGACGATCGGGTAGCTATGACAGGTTCAGAGGAAGAGTGGTTTTCCCCATACACAGCATTGGAGGCAAAGTCATTGCCTTTGGGGCTCGCATTCTAAAGAAAGATGTCAAGCAGCCCAAGTATATCAACTCCCCTGAAACTGAGGTTTATCATAAAAGCCACATACTATATGGCATATCACAGGCTAAGCAGGCTATAAGGCGAGAAGATAACTGCTATTTGGTAGAAGGATATACTGATGTCATTTCCTTGCACCAGTCCGACATAGAAAACGTCGTCGCGTCTTCAGGTACTTCCTTGACTACCGAGCAAATCCGCTTGATCAGCCGCTTCACTAATAACGTGACGGTGTTGTTTGACGGTGATAAAGCAGGTATTAAGGCTTCACTTCGAGGGATCGATATGATCATTGAGGGTGGTCTCAATGTGCGCGCTTGTCAGTTTCCTGAAGGTGAGGATCCCGATAGCTACTCCAGGCAGCTTGGTTCTACCGCTTTCAAAGCTTACCTGGATGAGCATACCCAAGATTTCATCACCTTCAAGGCGTCCATCTATACTGAAGAATCGGCTAAAGACCCTTCCAAAAAGGCTGATACGATCAAGGAGATTGTTAGCAGCATCGCTAAGCTTCCTGATCCGATAAAGAGAGCTGTCTACATCAAAGAGCTAAGTGATATTCTTGATATAGACGAATCTGTGCTGGTGGCTCATCAGAATAAGTTGCTCATTGAGGAGAGAAGGAAGAAGCAAAAAGAGTCGGCCCCAGAACAAGAGCTACCACTGATCGAGGACGTGATCGAAGAGAAGGTCAAGCTGCAGATCGATCACAACCAAATGTTGGCCATTCAGGAACGCGAATGCATCAGACTGTTGGTCAACTATGGGCACTATAAAATTGAAGATGATTATCATTTGTATGACTATCTTCTTCAAGAACTCGACAACGTCGAATTTTCTGTCCCAGTGCTAGGCGAGATTTTCAACGCTTTTAAGGTGGAATTGGAGAAAGGCAATGTGGCGGATAGCACTTTTTTCATGGACAAGGGGAGTGAAGAAGTGAAAAGTACAGTGGTAGATTTGATTACGGAGAAGTATGAAGTGAGCGAAAACTGGGAGAATAGCTTCGAGATCATTGTCCCCAAAGAAACAGATGTTCTCGAGAATGCCGTTTTCTCGAACATATTGAGGTTTAAGTTCCGGTTATTGCAAAAGTTGATAGATGATAATTTAAGGAAACTGAAAGAGGAAAAAGACGATAAGGAACTGGAGAATTTGCTCAAGATACATAGCGAGTTGAAAAAATCGGAAATGGAGGTCGCTAATCAACTGGGTATCGTGGTCACCAAATAAAAGTAACCTATCTTGCAAAGGGCGAACATCTCTTTCTATATTTTTGTTGAAGACACAGACCTTCGGGTCACAAACATTCATATAAAGCCTTTATAAATTCAATGAGAGAAGAAATCGAACTGGACTCAATAGAAGAAGCAATCGAGGCCATAAAAAAAGGCGAGGTGGTCATAGTAGTTGATGATCAAGACCGCGAAAACGAAGGGGACTTTATTTGTGCTGCCGAGTGCATCACCCCTGAGATAGTAAACTTTATGGCCACTCACGGCCGAGGCTTGATATGCGCTTCCATTATTGAAGATCGATGCGAGGAGTTGGGATTGGAATTGATGGTTGGTAAGAATACAGCAACTTACGAGACCCCTTTCACGGTTTCTGTAGATTTAATTGGACATGGCTGTACTACTGGTATTTCAGCCCATGACCGAGCGAAAACAATTAAAGCATTAGTAGACGAGAATACTAAACCGGAAGATCTGGGCAAGCCAGGACACATCTTTCCACTGAAGGCCAAAAGTGGTGGAGTTTTAAGAAGAACCGGTCATACCGAAGCAGCTATTGACCTGGCGCGATTGGCAGGGTTAAAACCTGGAGGTGTTTTGGTGGAAATAATGAATGAAGATGGTACCATGGCAAGGCTGCCTGATTTGAAGAAGGTAGCGGAGCGATTTAAGCTTAAGCTGGTATCCATTGAGGATCTGATTTCGTACAGATTAGAAAGAGAGAGTTTGATAGAAAGGCAGATCACGATAGATATGCCTACCGAATATGGCGATTTCAAGCTCACAGCTTATAAACAAATCAACACCGGTGATACGCATCTGGCACTGACTAAAGGTACGCCAGTCAAAGGAGAACCGACTCTTTTAAGAGTGCACTCTTCCTGCGTGACCGGGGATATTTTCGGCTCTTGTCGATGTGATTGCGGAGGACAACTTCACGATGCCATGAGAATGGTAGATAAGCATGGTTCAGGTGTTGTGCTTTATATGAATCAAGAGGGTAGGGGAATAGGACTTTTAAATAAGCTAAAAGCCTATAAGTTGCAAGAGGAAGGCATGGATACAGTAGAGGCGAACCTGGAGCTTGGTTTTAAAATGGATCAAAGAGATTACGGAGTCGGAGCGCAGATCATAAGGGATCTGGGCATCAATAAGATCAAGTTGATTACTAATAACCCGAAGAAAAGAGCTGGTCTGATGGGTTATGGCTTGGAAATTGTAGATACAGTACCATTAGAAATAACCCCTAACAAACACAACGAGAAGTATCTCCAGACGAAAAGGGATAAAATGGGGCACACAATAATGAAAAAGTAAAGCATTGAAGTATTTATCTATAATAGCAGCAATATTATTTACATCCATGTGGTCGAGCCCATCAATGGCTCAGCGATTTCCTTCAGAGATTTGGCATGAGGGTAAATTGGTGCTCTTAGATAACGATACTTTGAGAGGCGATATAAAATATGACCTTGAGAATAACCTTATCCAAATCAAATCAGGGAAGCGGGTCGAAGCATACTCGGGTAGAAAAATCCTATTCTTTGAGATTTATGATACTACAATAGGTGATTACAGGCAATTTTATGCGCTGCCTTATGATATTTCCGGTTCTAACTATCGTGCCCCAGTGCTTTTCGAGGTGCTCCATGAGGGTAAGATTAGCTTACTCACACGAGAGGCGGTTCAATATCAAACCATTAACAGCGGGCCGACTTATTTTGGTGGTCCACGTACTAGAATCGTCTTAGTTTATGATTTTTATTTCCTTGATAATGAAGGTAAAATTGAAAGGTTCAATAAGCGTAAAAAAGACCTACTATTCTACCTAAGAAAAAAATCAAACGAGATCAAAAAGTATATCAAAGACAATAACCTCAAGGTCGATAGCAAGCGAGACCTGGCCCGCATTATCGCTTATTACAATTCATTAATATCTACATAATAGACACGCCGGAATTTTGTGCTATTTTTGAAATATGCCAAAACCTTTAATTCTAGTTTCCAACGATGATGGAATAACCGCCAATGGCATACGCGTCTTGGTGGAAATCATGCAAAAAATTGGTGAAGTAGTAGTAGTAGCACCTGACAGTCCTCAATCTGGGATGGGACATGCTATTACGATAGGCAACACCTTGAGATTGAATAAAGTCACCGATCTCTTCGATGACGACGTGGTGGCTTATAAATGCTCAGGTACTCCAGCTGACTGCGTTAAGATAGCTAAGCACTTTGTATTGAAAGACCGCCAACCCGATTTGGTGGTGAGTGGCGTAAATCATGGGAGTAATACTTCTATCAGTGTTTTATATTCAGGAACCATGTCTGCCGCTATTGAAGCCGCCATTGAAGGAATGCCAGCTGTTGGTTTTTCACTTTGTGATTATGACCCAGAAGCAGATTTTTCGCACATTGAAGAGTATGTGACAAAGATTACGTTAGAAGCACTAGAGAAGGGTTTAACCAAAGGAGTGGCCTTGAATGTGAACTTCCCCCCTAAGCAGAATGAATCGATAAAAGGTGTGAAAATATGTCGTCAGGCGCGTGCTAAATGGCAGGAAGAGTTTGACCAACGCTTTGACCCTCACGGCCGAAGGTATTTTTGGTTGGCCGGAAACTTTGTGAATTACGACAAAGGTGAAGACAACGACGAATGGGCTATCGCTAATAATTATGTCTCAATAGTGCCGTGCTTATTTGATCTGACAGCCCATCATGCCATAAGCCTGCTCAATGACGAATGGGACATCATTGAGAACTGAACGGGATCACGTATTTCAGGTACAGGTTAACTGCTGGAACGCTATTGTCAACGGTTCTTCCGTAACCGGGTATTGAATAGACATCTACCGGTTCGAACTCAGTATATTCAATAAGATATCGCCATCTCAGGTGCCATCCCAGGTAGAATTGAGTTGTCGACTCCCGAAGGATTTGAGTCTCGGTGCTAATCCCGATTTCGAACCAGGAAGCATCTAATTCGGTTCGCATATCACTATCCTCAAAGCCCTGCCAGAATTCACTGCCCACGATAAAATTAAAATTATCGTCAAAGCTACTCTGCCCATATCTCAGGCCAAAGATGAACTTGCTAGTCGCATCAATATGCATATGGTAGTCGAGACCGATGCGACCATAGAACCCCGATGATTCGTAGTTGGCGTTTTCGAAAGCGTTATTAGGTGTTAATGTACCAGAACCACCTTCTACTACCACTGCGAGACCATTTTTCATCATGTAGTGTAGACCTGCTTCAAACTTATTTTCATAGTCAGCAATAAAGCTATTAGCCTTACCTATGTCCAGCAATACGGCAAGGCCCGACGTTCTAACCATGATGGTGTCGACATCAGTTTGTGCTTGTAGAAAGCCGCTGTTTAGGCATATAGCCAAACTAATAATAAGCCCTAATGGTAGTTTCATCGCTTATACAAGTTGCCGTGTCCTGGCAGTTAATTTCAAGTTTTAAGAAGCTGTGATCAAGAGTATCCAGGTTTTGGGCCTGCACCAAGATATTTCGTTCTATTACCTGTGTCACCCGCTCATATCCAAGGGATAGCGTGTCAATATTCCCCCGAATAGAAATAAAAAACGTCGAAATATCTGCATTGGGGTTTAGTCGAAAAATGTATTCTGTCTGAACCTCATCGAAAGTTTCAGTCAAAGCCGCGCCATCCCCGGTCAGGGAGTCCAGGAGAATTTCCCCACTATTCAAGCGACTTTGAATATCAGTGAATATAGTACGGACAGAATCCCTCTCGGATTCCTCTTCCTCCAAGGATGTTTGTTGAGCTTCTAGTTGTTCTAATAAGTTCTGATAGAACAAACTGTCAGCCGTATTAAGACTATCTCGGGCCGTGTCTATTTCGGCACTTATTATCCCCAATAAACTATCCAATTCTTCTAACCTTAGATCAAATATGGCCACTGAATCGGCCACTAGCGTAATGCTATCATTATCAAAGAATCTAACCCTTAGAAATGGATCTATGCCATCTATTGATAGTTCATTTTCTTCACAGCTCATGAAGAAACACACTGAGGAGGTCAACAAAAGGATATAGAAAAAGCTTTTTTTGATCATATTCTGATGAAACTGCAAATCTAATCTTTAATAGGGATCAACATCAACTACATAAGAAGTGCTTTTAATCTCTTTTTCCTGAGATAGCTCCAATATCATATCACTGATGATGCTTTTTACCTTGGCCAGATTTATTTTATCTCTTTCCAGCTTAATCAACAGTTCCATGAGATACTGATTTCTTATTCTAGAAACTAACGGTTCTTCCGGACCAAGTACCCTGGTTCTACCCAATTGTTCTCTCAATAAGTTTGCCAACTTGCGTGCCGAGACATCACATACATTTTGGTCTTTATGCTTTACGATCACTTTAATAAGCCTGTGAAAAGGAGGGTAATTATATTTTTCCCTTTCGCTTATTTCCCGTCTGTAGAATCGCTGGTAATTATTGGTGATAATGTCATGCAATAATGGAGAATCGAGGTCTTTGGTTTGAATGATAACCAACCCCCGTTTGTCTCTTCTACCGGCTCTACCACTTACTTGTGTAATCAATTGGAAAGTGCGCTCAAAAGAACGGAAATCTGGGAAGTGCATCATTCTATCAGTATCCAAGACACCGACCAGACTAACACGGTCAAAATCGAGCCCTTTACTCACCATTTGCGTACCTACCAGTATGTCTGTATTCCCGACTTCGAAATCCTCTATAATGGTTTCGTAGCTCTTTTTCCTGCGCGTAGTGTCCAAATCCATGCGCTGGATACGAGCATTGGGTAAGAGCAATTCCAGATTTTCCTCCAGCTTTTCGGTACCATAGCCAACCGATTTTATTCTATGTGAGCCACATGCCTCACAGGTATTTATGATAGGTTCTTTATAGCCGCAGTAATGGCAATTAAGCTCTTTCTTGTACTGATGATAGGTAAGACTGACGGCGCAATGCGGGCATTTGGGAACCCAGCCGCAGTCTTCACAAGTCACATAAGGAGAATAGCCCCGCCTGTTTTGGAATATGATAGCCTGTTCACCCTTATTCATTACATTTTCTAAAGCTGAGAGTAGCATCGAGGAAAACTCACCCTTTATCGTTTTACGCTTGCTCTCGGAGAGTAGATCGGCGAGCTTAGTCTCTGGTAGTACGGCACCTCCGAACCTGCTTAGTAGTTCAACCAGACCATAACGCCCTGTTTCAGCCAGGAAGTAGGATTCAATTGAAGGAGTGGCCGATCCTAATAGGATCTTGGCGCCATGCATCTTATTCAATAATAGGGCGATGTCCCTTGCATTATACCTTGGTGCGGGTTCAAATTGTTTGTAGGAAGTTTCATGTTCTTCATCAACAATGATCAGTCCCAGATTGTCGAAAGGTAGAAAGATGGATGAACGTACACCTACAACGAAGTCGAAACG
Organism: Bacteroidota bacterium; assembly: GCA_039819065.1. Lineage (GTDB taxonomy): Bacteria > Bacteroidota > Bacteroidia > Cytophagales > Cyclobacteriaceae > JBCBSS01. The sequence continues at coordinate 74,848 of JBCBSS010000005.1, read as the reverse complement.
CCCTTCCAAGATGCCTTTCCAAACTTCTACCCGCTCATTGTCGGAGAATTTGGAGTGATAGACACCCATATTGCTGCCGAATACTTGTCTGAGCCTATTAACAATTTGCGTAGTGAGCGCAATTTCCGGTAGCAAATAAAGTACTTGATTCCCTCCCTCAATGGCCTCTTTTATGAGTTCTATATAGATCTCGGTTTTGCCACTGCCTGTTATACCATGCAATAAAACAGGCTTATTCTCTTTGAAATGACCTAGGATTTGCTCTTTGGCCTTATGCTGCTCCTCATTTAGGGTTATTTGGCTTTCCCCTTCTTCATGTTCGGCAAACCTGGAAATAATGACTTCAAATTCTTCTAGTATTCCCTTATTGGTCAGTGTCTTTAATGAGGATGGGGAAAGTCCATTTTCTGTCAGCAACTTCTTCGATACCCCTTCTGTATTTAACTCAGGTTGCTGATAAACAGGTACTTCTTGGAGGTACCTCAGCAGGATATCTTCCTGTTTCGGGTTCTTTTGTAATTGCTCGAAAAGAGACTCTAACATGGATTCATTGCCCACATAAGTAGGTGATAACCTCAGACGCTTTTCTTTCTTGGGCTTGAATTTTTCTTTTACCTCTTCAAAAATGATAATCGCTTCTTTGATCACCAGTGATTTCAGAATGGAGTATATCGTTTTCTGCCCTAGAATGCGGCTTATCTCTGAGTAAGAAAGTGTTCCCTGACGCTGCAATGATTCAATTAATAGCTGTTCCTTTCCGGAAAGAGGCACATCTGTATCTTCCGGAGAAAATGAAGGGTTAAGTTGCACCCGGGATTCACTGCTCAACTTGAGTCCTGAAGGCAGAGCCACATTGAGTACTTCACCAATGGTACACATGTAGTAGTCAGCCATCCAGCGGAATAACTTGATTTGCAAGTGATTGACAGCCGGTTCTTCATCCAGAAGATCCAATAGATATTTGGCTTCATAAACTTGTGGTGGGTTTTGATGTACTTCTCCGATAACCCCGGTGAGTATCTTTTTTCTACCAAACTGAACTACCACTCTGCAACCAATTTGAACCAGGTCTGCTAGTTCGTTAGGTACACGGTAAGTGAATAGCTTCGGAATAGGCACGGGAAGGATGACATCAACGAAGAATGTCTCTATTCCCTCGTCAGAAGGGTTATTTAAGTCAAGTTGAACCAATACTATTCTAACTGCTTGAAGGCTTCATTTACATCATGAACAGGTAACTTACAAGTCTTATTGTAGCACACATAAATCGTTGTCTTGTCACCTATGGCATACTTTTCCTCCAATAACGGGAGGTCACTGGATTCTTTGGCGCCTAACAATATCTTGTTCGGATTATACTTTTGATTGATTTCTTGCTTGATCTTTTCATAATCCTCTCCGATGATCGCTATCTCAGCAGTCGGGCTCGATAAGTAGCTGTATAATATGGCCCAGTTGGACATGAAACCAGGATCTGATTTCACAAAATCACTCACCTTACTCATCATATCAGCCGACTTGCTCCTATAATCTTCAAGGTCAAAAATCAACCCCAGTCTGTTCAGGTTGACAGCCATTACAGAGTTAGATGCAGGAATAACGTTGTCGAATATCTCTTTCTTACGAGCGATAAGCTGCTCTGAACTGTTGCCTGTGAAATAAAAGACACCCTCTTCAGTATCATAAAAGTGCTCCAATGTGTAGTCGGTAAAGGCCTTAGCCTTATTTACCCATTTCTCATCAAAAGTTGCTTCATATAGTGCGACGTAAGCGTCGATTACCAAAGCGTAATCCTCTAGGTAGGCCTCAATCTTAGCCCCGCCTTTGGTTTGTTTATCATTACTATACTTGTAGGTACGATAAAGTTTGTCACCTTGTGTCAGTTTCTCGTCGATAAAATTGGCGTTTTTCAATGCCATCTCTAATAGCTTTCTATCGTCAAAAGCCTCATAGGCATCGCACAATCCTTTAATCATCAGCGCATTCCATCCTGCTAATATTTTGTCATCCAGTCCTGGCTTGACTCTTTTGTTACGTTCTTTTAAAAGTACCTCTTTGGTGTTATTGATGAGTTTTTTAAGGTCTGCCAGTTCAATATTATTGGCTTTGGCAAATTCATCATCACTAACCTTTTTATGTAGAATATTCTTGCCATGTTCCCAATTGCCACCCTGTTCTATGTTGTAATACTTAGAAATGATTTCGAAATCATTACCGAGATACTGTTGTAGCTCTTCGTATGTCCAAACGTAAAATTTACCTTCTTCCCCTTCGCTATCTGCGTCCAAAGCCGAATAGAAAGCGCCTTCTCTACTGGTCATTTCCCGAGTCAGCCAATCAACCGTTTCATAAATCACCTCTTTGTATTGCTCATTTTTGGTGATCGTATAAGCTTCCGAATAAAGGCTTAATAATTGGCCATTGTCATAGAGCATTTTCTCAAAATGGGGGACAAGCCATTTGGCATCGACCGAATAGCGAGCAAAACCACCGCCAACATGATCATAAATTCCTCCATTAGCGATCTCTGTCAAAGTCAATTCCAGTTGCTCTAGAGCCTTTTGGTCATTAGATGAAGCATAGTAACGCATCAAAAACAACCAGTTACTTGGCATAGGAAATTTAGGTGCTCTGTTCATGCCGCCAAGCGAACGGTCAAACTTGGTAGCCATGGTGCTAAAAAGGCTATCTAACCCCTCTTGATTGAAATTAGCATTGGTGGCATTTAGATTGTATTTCTCAAGTTCACTTAGCGATAACCTATTGGTGATCAGGCCAGCAGACTCTTCTATTTCTTCTCTTTTTTCCTTAAAAGCTGTGGAGATATCACCTAACAAACCAGTCCAGCGCTCAGGTGGGAAGTAAGTACCTCCAAAAAATGGTTTTTGATCGGGTGTAAGGAAGACATTCAAAGGCCATCCTCCACCTTGCCCCATGGTCTGAACGGCATCCATATAAACCTGATCTACATCCGGCCTTTCTTCTCTATCAACTTTGATGTTGATGAAGCTACTATTCATGATCGCAGCTATAGAATCATTTTCAAATGATTCCCTTTCCATTACATGGCACCAGTGACAAGAAGAATAGCCTATGCTCACCAATATCGGTTTATCTTCGTTTTTTGCTTTCTCCAGTGCTTCTTCACCCCACTCGTACCAATCTACCGGATTATAAGCATGTTGCTGTAAATATGGGCTGGTTGAATTGATCAAACGATTGGCATTCCCGTGCTCTTTGCTCATTTTTTCTGGAGAATTACAAAATGTCAATGTAAAAAGAAGGCATATAGCGATCGCTGTCTTAATCCTAATCATGTCTAATTATTCTGAATTAACTGCCGCCTGAGGGCGCTTATTTCTTCATCAACGTTTACAACCTTACTCCACCGTTCCAACTGCGCCAACGTGGTTATGATGAAATTCTGATGGTCATTAGAATGGGGGTTGAAAGGTCGGTGTTTTAATGCGCTGATAATTTTCTTCCAAGCTACTAAAAAATCATTAGTTTCTTCATCAAACGTAGCTTGAGTAAATTTATTCCATATGTATTCTTCCGCATCCTCAGTAGGGTGGAGCATATCCGATTTGTAGAACCTATAATCCCTTAAATCATCCATCATCAACTCATAACTGGGGAAATATAAAACATTGTCGAACCGCTCTGTTAGTATGTGACAACAAGTTCTGAGGATGGATTTACTCACACTATTGAGTTCGAGTGAATCTTTGACGTGCCTGACCGGACTAACAGTGAAAATGAAATTGATGTTCGGGTTGATTCCTATCAACTTTTCATAAATATCTTTGAAAGCGTCAAGTATTTCCACTTGAGTCAATAATCTCTTTTCAAAATGCCTGGCCGGAACTTTATGGCAGTTGTTGACGATTTCCTGATTATCATTTCTTTGATAAACCCATGCTGTGCCCAATGTTATAATTACCCATTGGCAGTCCCTTAGAAAATGATGGACAGAAGTGACTTGTTCATTTATTCTATCTTCTAGTACCGCATTATTCTCGTGAGAAAATGATGTGTGAAAGTCGTAATTGGCCTTGATCTCACGATGTTCCAAATAAGTATCTTTCGACGGGAACTGGTTGCTAACACTGTAATTCAACAACTTGAATATGGAGATAGGGTTAAAGGTAGTACCAAATGGGTTTGCCTGAACACTGAATTTGTATGCCTCAAACCTTTGCCCCATGCTGTCGGCAAAACAGGATCCTATAGATAGAATAGGGTTTTTTAGTCCAATTTTGGTCTGAAAGGGTGCAGGTGTCAACTCTGTTCTGAACTTCATTAGGGCTTATTATATAGAATCCATTAATTAATTACACATGAACTATCAGTTTGGTATAGATTATCAAATGCTTACTCTACGTTCTCGTATAAAAGTCTCATAGACTCCATTTAAAGTAGGTTAAAGTTACTTTCCCAATACGTTTTAAACCAAAAAAGCCGCAAGATATCATCCTGCGGCTTTTGGTATTTTGTTTACTGTATCTTATTCAGCTACAACAGTGAATTTAATCTCGTGTTGTACCTCTCTGTGCAAATCAATTGATGCGGTATACTCACCAACGGTTTTTACCTCAGAATTGAAAGAAATTCTCTTTCTGTCTACACCAAAACCTTTGGCTTTGAGAGCGTCAGAAATCTGCAAGGTGGTGATAGCTCCGAAGATTCTACCGCTTTCACCCACTTTTGCGCCAATTTCCAAAGAAGCATCTCCGATAGCCTTGGCCAAATCTTCTGCATCTTTCTTAAGCTTTTCAGCTTTATGTGAGGCTTGCTTGATGTTTTCAGCTATCATTTTCTTGTTAGAATCGTTAGCCAAAATCGCATAGCCCTGTGGAATCAAGTAATTTCTTCCGTAGCCAGGCTTTACGGTAATCACATCATTCTTATAGCCAAGCCCTTTTATGTCTTGTTTTAATATTACCTCCATGCTAATAAAGAATTACTTTAAAGAATCAGTTACGTAAGGAAGCAAAGCAAGGTGTCTCGCTCTTTTCACAGCTTGAGCAACCTTCTTTTGGTATTTAAGGCTTGTTCCAGTGATTCTTCTTGGAAGAATTTTGCCTTGCTCGTTTACAAATTTTAATAAGAAGTCAGGGTCTTTGTAGTCGATGTATTTGATACCGTTCTTTTTAAAACGGCAATACTTCTTTTTGTTTTCGCCCCTATTTACAGATTCGTTTACTAATGTCATGATGCAGCCTCCTCTTTAGGTTTGTTTTTTTTGAATTCGCCTTTTCTTCTTTTGGCATTGTACTCAAGTGCCCATTTGTCAAGAGATACAGTTAAGAATCTCATCACTGCTTCGTCTCTGCGGAATTCCGTTTCTAAGGCGTCGATGGTTTCAGGCGGTGTTTTGAATTCAACTAGATTGTAAAAGCCAGTGGATTTGCGTTCAATTGGGTAAGCTAACTTTCTTAGCCCCCAATGTTCAACATTGATAATTTCTCCACCTTTATCTTTCACAATACCTACAAACCTGTCGACAGTATCCTTCATCTGATCTTCAGACAAAACGGGATTTAAAATGAATACCGTCTCGAAATCTTTTTTCATAGAACTTGTTTTTAGTATTTGAAATTTGAATCTGCAAAATTAGAAAAAAGTTGGCTAATAAAGAAATGACCTTGGAATGTTGAGTTATTAGTCCGGCTATAAGTTGGGAATATGCAGCTGCTACCATAAAGCCCTTCGTCACAGAGAGGACATATCTCCTGCAGATTTAGGAATAAACTTGAATTATGAAAAGACTAACAATTCTAATTACATTGTTTTTAACCGTATTAGGGAGTTTACAATCTTCTGCTTCTGCAGGTGAAATACCCTCTCATCGCCTTTGGGATGAACTTGTGAAAGCTAATGTCAGCAAAAAAGGCATAGTCGATTATGAGGGTTTTATAAAGGAGAAAGAAAAGCTTCAGCAATACCTGGACCTTTTAAGTCAAAACCCACCGGATAAGAAGGTGTGGAGTAAAGAGGAGCAACTAGCTTATTGGATCAATGCCTACAATGCCTTTACGGTTAAATTGATTATTGATCATTACCCCGTAAAGAGTATAAAAGACCTGGCTCCGGTTAATATTCCTTATGTCAGTACAGTTTGGCACATGAAGTTCTTCAAGATTGGTGGTAAGGATTCTAGCCTGGATGAGATAGAACACAAAATACTGCGTAAACAATTTGAAGAACCTCGGATTCACTTTGCTGTCAATTGTGCTTCCAAATCATGCCCTATTCTTAGAAATGAGTCTTATGAGGCTGCCAAAATAGATAAACAACTAGATGAACAAACTAGACTATTTCTCAGCGATGAAAGCCGAAACAAAATAGCCAAGGATCAAGTAATGGTGTCTAAGATATTCAGTTGGTTCAAGAAGGATTTCTCAAAATCGGGCGGTGTTATCACATTTATAGACAAACATACAAAGACTTCAGTGTCGAAATCAGCTAAAGTATCGTTTCTGCCTTACGACTGGACCTTAAACAATGAGCCTATCGAACAATAAACTGTCCGGAGCCCATTTTATATCCTTCCGTGTAGACCTCTAAAGTATACTGGCCTTCTTCATACTGACTTCCTTTATCGTAAAGGAAGGTTAGCTGTTGCTGGCTGTTATCGAACAAAATCTCTTGGTTGGCTGTGTAGAATTCTTCCTTGCCATCAACAATGAAAGTGCCGGAACCTTTGGCTACATCAAATAATACCTGATCATTTTGATCTACAATTCTGATCAGAATGTTTTTGCCTTCTATTGGGGCTACGTCATTCTCAGCGATGTTGAATTCTACTTTCAGTTTATCGATTTGCTTCTTACGGAATGGGGAATCACGTTCTTTACCACGGCTATTGACCGCTACTATATTGATGTTTTCTACCTTCAACCTGGAAGCCAACGCCACTTTATCTTGCAGCTCTTCCGTGTTTTGAGCTAGGGAAGTAATAGAATCCGTAAGTTCTACCTTTTCGGTTTTTAGGTCTGTATTTTCCGTTAATAACTGATCATTAACCTCCTTAAGCTTTTCTATCTCGACGTCTTTCGCTTTCAAAAGGATTTCATAACCTTCTACTTTATCTCGTAAATCAGCTAGTAACTTTTTGTCTCTACGGCTTGCACTTCTGGCTCGCTTCAATTGCGTTTCTACTTCGGCTTTCGCCTCTTCAAGTTCTGCAATATCACCTCCTAGTTTGCTGATTTCGGCAATTTTGTCATCTAACTCTTCTTGAATATCGGTCAGTTCTTGAATGGTTGTGGCCAGCGTCGCTTCAGTAGAACCTAGTTGATCTCTTAGTTCTTGTTTTTCCTGGTAGTCCAGATAAATCTTAATCCCTTGAATGATGATGATGATAGCGATCAACGCTAGAATTATGGATATTCTATTGGTTTTCTTCTTTGATGGTTCTGGAGAATTGCTATTCGTTTTCTCGGTCATTTTGCTCTACTTTGCTTTTCAAGGTAAAAATATCTTTTATTTTCTTTAGACAAAACTATATTTTGGATTTGAAGCAACATGAACAGTTCAATTCGAACGAGGCGTATTGGACTAATAGATACGATAATAATCAATTAGGCTGGGACGTAGGAGCGCCAACAACTCCATTAAAAGCGTATTTCGATCAACTTATAGATAAAGAAATAGACATATTAATCCCTGGTTGTGGTCATGCTTACGAAGCAGAATATTTGCACAGCCAAGGCTTTCCCAATGTTTATATCATTGACATTTCCACTAAGCCACTGGATGCATTCAGGAAGAGGTATCCGGCATTCCCTAGTAGTAATTTGATTCATGGTGATTTTTTCCAATTCGAAGGGCAGTTCGATTTGATCATAGAACAGACATTCTTTTGCTCTTTTCACCCTTCTAAGCGATCAGAATATGCGGAAAAAATGGCTGAATTACTCAAAGTGGAAGGGAAGCTAGTGGGTGTGCTTTTCGAGGATACCTTGTTTAAGGATCATCCTCCATTTGGTGGTTTTAGGGATGAATATCAGGAATACTTTGAACCTTATTTCGATTTTCTCTACTTCGAAACCTGTTATAATTCTATTCCACCAAGAGCCGGCAGGGAGCTGTTTATCAACCTGGCAAAGAAATAACCTCTTGTTCTACCAGTATTCCAGTATATAGTTTTGCTTGGAAAACTCTGGATTTAGAAAGACTATGCCCAGTTTATATAGGTCAATAGAAACAGTGACTTCATAGTGTTCTTTAATGTCCTGCCAGGCTTTTTTCATCTCTTTGGACCAGTATATATCATCGAAAACGAAAATAGAATCTTTGTGCGCTTTCCTTAGGCACTGATTGAAATAGTTTAAAGTGGGGTCATATTGATGATTAGCATCAAAATAGACCATATCAATTCTATCCGTGTTGTCAAGTATACGTGGTAAAGAAATATTAATGTTTCCTCTGACAATGTCGATGTTGGACAGACCTTGACGATCAAAAAAAACTTGTGCTAGATCAGCTAACTCTTCATTGCCCTCGAATGTAGTGATTTGAGCATTATCAGCTTTGGCCAGATAGGCCGTCGTTATGCCCAGTGATGTGCCAAGTTCAAATATTTTTTTAGCACCCAGGTAGTTGGCCATGTTAAGCAATATGTTGGCATACCGCTTGTCAGTAATTCCATGACGGGCAATTTTTGATATTGGTGTTTTTTCTGGTGAGTTTACCTTAGAAGCCGCACCAAACGAAGCGCTTTCTACCAGATGTTTGTTTTGTTTTAGGTTGTTTCGTTCTCTTTCAATGCTTTCAGTACTGGAACCTGTCCCATTATGCGTCTTGATCACCTTTGTAAACAGTCCATACACAAATGGTGAGTGCAAAGAATGTTCATTAACAGCGTTGAGAAAATAAGAAAGAAAGCTCTTTGATTTGAATAGCAGGGACACTTAGTTATTCTTGAACGGCACGATCATGGTAAATTCAGGAATCTTTACTTCAAAATTCTTACCATCAACGATGCGCTCCATTAAATAGGTGCCAAGCATTTTACCTACCCCAGACTTGAGGTTACAGCCTGATACATATTGGTGGGATTGACCGGGTTCCATCACTGGTTGTTGGCCAACGACGCCTTCACCTTCGACCTCTCGTCTTGCGGTATTGGCATCATGAATGTACCAATGCCTTCTTAAAAGCTTGATCGTATATTCGCTTTGATTTTCAATGGTAATACGATAGGTAAAGACATAGTGATACTGGCTTGGACTCGAGTATGAGGGTTGATACTCAGTCTCTACACTTACCTTTATGCCTTGGGTTATCTCTGTTACCATTTAGAAGCGATAATTTTTATGTAAATAACATCAAAATTATTTGATAAGTTTTAAAATTTGTGAAGCTCTGAATATTAATACAATCTATGGATGTCAAAATAGCCAATTCGTGGAAACAACGACTCTCTAACGAATTTGAAAAAGAATATTTTAAAAAGCTAGTAGGATTCGTTAAAAACGAATACAAATCCTATAAAATTTATCCGCCTGGGAAAGAGATATTCAGGGCTTTTGATCATTGTTCATTCGATGATGTAAAGGTCGTGATAATTGGTCAGGATCCATATCATGGTCCCAACCAAGCTAATGGGTTGTGCTTTTCGGTTCACGATGGTGTAAAGAAGCCTCCTTCATTGGTTAATATATTCAAGGAAATTAAGAACGATCTGGGTAAAGAGATTCCTGAGAATGGCAACTTAGAACGTTGGGCTGAACAAGGAGTATTATTGCTTAATGCTACACTTACGGTAAGGTCCAACTCTCCTGGATCCCATCAAAAGAAAGGTTGGGAGGAGTTTACAGATAACGTAATTAAGCTGGTCTCAGAAGAGAAAGAAGGGATAGTATTTATGTTGTGGGGCTCATATGCCCAAAAGAAAGGAGAAGTTATTAATGCTGCCAAGCACCATGTACTCAAGTCACCTCATCCATCACCTTTTTCAGCTGATCGCGGCTTTTTCGGAAACCAACACTTCAGCAAGGCTAACGAGTTTCTTAAAACGCGTGGAGAGAAAATAATTGAATGGTAAGAAAGAAGTTTTACGAAGAGCTATCATCTCGAACGTGGTGAGCGAGTTTCCTCACTACGTTCGAGATGACCTTTCAGGACGGCTTTTCATAAGCCATCTCATTAGTTTCTAATTACTCTATCAGATCGAAGAACCTACTTCCTCTTACCTTAGGGAATGTTCTCTGTTTTTCGTACTCACCTTCATAATACTTCCTATCTAGCGACAGCCAGATGAAAAACGCTTTCCCCACGATATGATCTTCAGGTACAAAACCCCAATAACGTGAGTCTGCTGAATTATGTCGGTTATCACCCATCATGAAGAAGTAATCCTGTTTGAAAGTATACTCTGTTACCTGCTCTCCGTCTATGAAAAGCTTGCTACCTTCAATCTTTACGTCGTCATTATAATCGTATCTTTCAATCACGGTCCTATACATAGCCAAACTACTGTCGTTGACTATGAAGCTTTCGCCTTTCTTAGGAATCTTTAAGGGTCCGTAGAAGTCTCCATTCCAAGGATAATAACGACCTTTTGGGAATACGTCACCTTTGGTTTTTCCTTCTATTTCAACATCTTTTCTCACATCTCCAACAAATGGTAAAGACTTGATGTCTTCTGCGGTGGCGGGAGTCATAAAGGCTATGTAACCTCCTGCAATCTTGTGATGCTCAGATACATCGCGATCTTCCCAAACCCTTGGCCTTATTGACTCAGTCGTCTCTACAATATACCTGAATTGCATTTGTTCTGGGTTTTCCGAAGCTTCACCATTCACGAAAACCTGTGTATTGCGAACTTCGAGCACATCGCCAGGTAGACCAACGCACCTTTTGATGTAATTGGTCTTGAGGTCAACCGGATGATCCTCTGGAGGATAATTAAACACCACCACATCATTACGCTTTACAGAAGTGAAACCTGGTAGGCGATATTGAGGGAGTTTGATCCAATTCAGATAAGAAGGAATATCTGTCCACCATATCGTTTGATGTGTTAATGGCATCTGCAATGGAGTTTGCGGCGTTCTCGTTCCGTAGTGTAGTTTACTAACAAAGAGAAAATCACCTACGAGCAGTGAGTTTTCCATAGAAGGGGTGGGGATGGTAAAAGCCTCCATAATCAGCCACCTGATAATTGTTGCCGCAACAACAGCAAACACAATGGCATCGACCCACTCTCTAACCTTTGATTTAGGCTTTTTATCTTCCTTTTTCTTCCTTTTGAAAATGTTGAACTTTGACATTACTGAATCATATTAGCTTGTTCACCACAATAGTATATCAAGGGTGTATATTCTTACAAGAATATTTAAAATTTCTGTTTTCTTTGGAACCTACTCAAATTTTGAGGAAATCATCCATGGATAAAGACCCTTTTTTGTCTATTATCCATTCTGATACCAATACAGCCCCCATAGCAAACCCTTCTCTCGAATGTGCCGTGTGTTTTATTTCTATTTCATCAACCGATGAACTGTACTTAATAGTATGAGTCCCTGGTACCTTATCGATTCTTAAAGAATCAATGGGTATTTCGTTAGCTCCAACCTCTTTTCGATCCCCAGCCCATCCCTTAGTGCGGTCGACGTAGTTGATTATGCCCTCTGCAAGAGTTATGGCTGTGCCACTTGGTGCATCTTTCTTTTCGGTATGGTGAATTTCTTCCATACCAATGGCATACTGATCGTACTTGTTCATGAGTTTGGCCAAGAATTCGTTGACCTTAAAGAATAGGTTTACACCTACACTGAAGTTGGAGGCATAAAAGAAAGCCCCGTTCTTATCATTGCAGTATTGATCTATGCTTGGTTTCTCCGATAGCCAGCCAGTTGTACCGGATACGATTGGTATTCCCCGGTCAATGCAAAACTTAATGTTATCGACCGCGGCATCAGGCTGAGTGAATTCTATAGCTACATCTACGTCGGTCGTATCTAAATCTGCGATTGATGCTTGATCTTCTATCGTGGCTTTATGGGTAATGGTATGACCACGGTTGATAGCAATAGCTTCTATGGCTCTGCCCATTTTACCGTATCCTAGAATAAGAATGTTCATTTTAGAACTTAAATTTTAATGCGATGCCTGTGCTGAAATGCGATTGGAATATTGGCTCGAAGTCGGGTTCTAAACTCACCTTGAGGTTATCGTTTAGTTTGAATTCCTTTAAATGAGCAGATATATGCGCTTCCGCAATTTGTAGGAGGTAAGCTACTCCAGTTAGAATGATCAAATAATCCCTATCTCGTCGTTCCTGGTCTATTGCATTTCTAAGACCCTGTTCCGTTCGTATTTCAAAGTTTACAGGGTCATTACCATCAATTACCAAGAATAAATCCTCGGTCAACCCTAGTAGTCGGTCGTTCCTGAAATCTACTGCTATCCCCAAACCAATGAGTGCTCCGTATACTAGTGGAAGCTTCCAATAGTCTTTATTATATACCTGGCCTAGTCCCGGGAAAATGGCAGAATATAGAGAAGCCCTTCTAGGAATAAAAGGGGATTGGTTCTCTATCAAGAGCGTATCTGGCACTGCGCCTGTAACTTCCTGATTAAGTGGTTGATCTTCTAAAGGTACATCCTGAGCATCTACCTTAGTATGCAAAAGGCATAATACCGTCAAAAGGACTGTAAAGCTGAACTTGAGTTTCATAGTGGTTAAGCGTCCAAAATATCCAATATCCTATTGAGGTCATCAGTAGATAGGAATGGAATTTTGATTTCTCCTTTGTTTTTGTTGTCAGCTTTAATAACAACTTTCGTACCGAAGTGAGACGTCAACCGAGACTGTAATTGTTTGATTTCCGGGTTTTCAGATACCTCAGTCTTTTGAGCAACCGGCTCAGGCTTCTCACTCATTGCCTCTCTAACCAGTGCTTCGATTTTTCTTACTGAAAGATCTTCTTCAATCGCTCGATTGAATATATGTAATTGGAGATCAACGTTTTCTATGTTCACTAAGGCCCTGGCGTGACCCATTGATATTTTCTTATCTCTAAGCGCAGCCTGAATATCTGGCGGTAACTTAAGTAATCTTAGGTAATTGTTTACCGTAGTTCTATTCTTACCCACTCTATCACCAAGTTGCTCCTGTTTGAGATCACACTCAGTAATTAGCCGCTGATAACTGAGTGCTATCTCTATGGCGTTTAGGTTCTCTCTTTGAATATTCTCGATAAGCGCCATTTCCAGCATTTGCTGGTCATCCGCCATGCGTACGTATGCAGGTACTTTCTCTAATCCCGCTCTTTTGGATGCTTGAAACCTTCTCTCACCTGAGATAAGCTGGAATTTATTTTGGGCCAACTTACGAACGGTAATAGGCTGAATAATCCCCTGCGTCTTAATAGAATCTGCTAATTCATTAAGTGCGTCATCATCAAAGTGAGTTCTTGGCTGGAATGGGTTTACGTCTATATCCTCTAAAGCGATCTCATTGATCGATCCGACGTTGGGTACAATTCCTTCTTTCGCTATTGAAGTTGTCGATGAGGGCGAATCTTCCAACAATGCTCCTAAACCTCTTCCTAAAGCCGACCTTTTTTTTGCTGGTTTTTTACTCATTCGCTACAGGCTTAATGTTTTAATTATTTAGAAACTCCGTTCTTTTCCAATATTTCCTTTGCCAAGTTGAGATAACTCAGGGCTCCCTTACTTTCAGCATCATGTGCTATAGCAGGTAGTCCAAAGCTGGGCGATTCACTCAATTTAATGTTACGTGGGATAATGGTCTCAAAAACCATCTTATTGAAGTGAGTTTTTACTTCGTCCACAACCTGATTTGAAAGGTTAAGCCTTACGTCATACATGGTAAGTAATATGCCCTCTATTTCCAGGTTAGTGTTCAGCCGTGATTGAATGATCTTAATGGTATTGAGCAGTTTACCTAAACCTTCCAAAGCAAAGTATTCACATTGAACAGGTACCACAACGGAGTTCGCGGCAGTTAAAGCGTTAATGGTAATTAAACCCAATGATGGTGAGCAATCTATCAAAATGAAATCGTAATCGTCCTTGATGGGAGCCAAGGCCGCTCGCATTTTTTCCTCGCGCTTTTCGATATTCACCATCTCCACTTCTGCACCTACCAGGTTAATATGGGATGGCAATACGTGTAGATAGTCAATGTCAGTTTCAACGATGGCGTCTTTAGCAGCTACACCGTTAACCATACACTCGTATATGCTTACCTCTACCTCCTTAGGGTTAATGCTCAGTCCTGAAGTCGAATTGGCCTGAGGATCAGCATCTACCACCAATGTTTTATGTTCGAGAGCGGCTAAGCTGGCTGATAAGTTTATTGCGGATGTGGTTTTTCCAACACCGCCTTTTTGATTAGCTAATGCTATTATTTTACCCATTGACTGAATTAAATTTTAAAAGTGTTGCCTATCTCTGGCAAGATGAGTTCTACATCATTCTGACTAGCCAACTTTTTAACTGCTTCTTTGTCTATTTCTATATAAGGAAAAGTGTCGAAATGCATGGCTACTACCTTATTAGTGCCTACAAACTTTGCGGCCTTAAAGGCATCATGGATATCCATGGTGAAGTTATCTCCTATGGGAAGGAAGGCAAAATCGATGTCAAATTCCTCTTTGATCAATTGCATGTCCAAAGTAAGGGCTGTATCACCTGCGTAGTAAAAAGTGATGCCGTCAGCTTCGATCACAAAACCAATTGCATTACCACCGTATGAACCATCTGGCATGCTACTGCTATGTACTGCGCTGACCATCTTTACCCTTCCAAAATCAAACCTCCAGCTGCCACCGTGGTTCATAGGGTGAACATTGTCGAGCCCCTTTGTCTGGAACCACGTAACCACTTCGAAATTGGAAATGATCTTGGCGGCACCGTTGGCGTAAATTCTTTCCACATCAGCCACATGGTCAGCATGACCGTGCGACAATAGAATATAATCCGGAACTATGCTTTGGATATTAACATCTTTTGCTAGTTCGTTGGGTGTTATAAATGGATCGAATAATAGTTTTTTGCTTGCAACTGATACCTCAAAAGAGGAGTGACCATAGTAAGTGATTTCCAAATTCACGTTCCGCTTTGTCGATGTTTGAAATGTTAGGGCTACAAAGATAGAAGTTTAATCGAATTATCTAGTGCATCAAATGAAACTCATTTTGAACTATGTCAATGACCATCTGGAAGTACATGAAGGTCAAAAGGCTATAAAATAAAAAGGTCAATTTTCTTAGATATTAAAAAGAAAATTGACCCTTGGTCGAGGGCTGTTTTATGCACTAATAACAGCCCTTTTGTATCAAATTACTTTTTGCCCTTTTTCTTGGATTCCTGTCCTGCTTTCATGGCTTCTTCAAGCCGCATTTGGAATTTGGACTTCTTCTTATTGACATTTTTCTTTTTGTTCTCGTCCAGAATCGCTTTGATTTTCGAGTCATCCACAAATCGCCTGATTAACGCCTGTTGGCCAAAGGTCACCAAGTTTGAAACGAAATAGTAGAAGCTCAAAGCTGCTGGGAACGAGTTGAGGACAAACATAAATACAATTGGCATTACATAACCAATTGACTTCATCGGCCCTTGTACTGAACTTACCTGATTATTAGACCAGGTGTATAGTATTGTAGATAACGTCATCAACAAAGTGAACAAGCTAACGTGATTTCCATAAATGGAACTTAGCAATGGGATCTGTGCCTCCCAGGTAAGAATGGCATCATAAGTTGATAAATCATCGGCCCATAAGAATGCTTGTTGCCTAAGTTCTATTGATTTTGGAAAGAAATAGAACATGGCAAAAAGTATGGGCATTTGAAGTAGCATCGGTATACAACCGCTTATTGGATTCACACCGACTTGACGATAGAGCTTCATTTGTTCTTGCTGAACCTTAGACATATCATCTTCATTTCTCTTTTTGATTTCGTCTAGCTCCGGCTTTAAAACCTTCATTTTAGCCATAGAGAGATACGACTTGTAGGACAGCGGTGAGAGACAAAGCTTGATGATAAAGACTATGAGAATAATGATTATACCATAATTGGCTATGCCTCTTTCGAGAAACTTGAATAGAGGAATAATGATCCCCTTATTTACCCAACTTACCGGTGGCCACCCCAAACTCAAATTTTCGGAAAACCCTTCTGTAACTTTCTTTAGAAGGCTATAATCATTAGGCCCAAAATAATACTGGAAAGAGGCCTTTCCATTATTGATGCTTGAAACCGGTATGGCCAAATCTACTGCAGCGGTTTTAACTACCTGCGGATTACCTTCATCAGCATTGGTTGAGACTTTACCTCGGGAGAAGGTGCTATCGGCAATGAATGCTGCGGTAAAGAATTTTTGTTTCATAGCCACCCATTTTGTGGGTGATGATAGCGTTTCTTCTTCGTAATCCGTAGATGTCTCACTCAAGCCGTCAAAATCTCCATCCGCTGTGTAATAATTGATGGTGGCCTTGCTTCTGCTTACAGCGATATCATTTTCCAATAACTTCAGGTTATTAGTCCAAGAATATTCCAGCGCATCACTAGCTACGATATTGGCATCACTGAACTCTACTTCGTACCCTAACTTATAACCTTCTTTAGGTAAGGTATAGATTTGCTTTACAAATCGGCCTCCGGTTAGTGCATAAGTAAATGTAACTCGTGTGGTGTCATTAAATTCGGCAGTTTCTCCTTTGTAAAAGAATTTTCGATCATTTAAGTCAAGTGTGTTATTGAAATTGGATTGGACATCAGTGTGTCGAAATTTCAATGATTTAGTACTGCTTGCTTCATCTGCCAGAATAAGCGGGCTCTTGCTATATGTCAAAAAGTCTTTCAGTCGAACTTCTTTGATGTTTGCTCCCTGATTGGTCAGTACGATCAACACTTTTTTATTTTCCAATGTAAATTCCTTGGCTGAGCCATTAAGCCCAAGAGCAAATGCGCCGTACTGCTGGCTGTTAACCAAAGATGAGACGGAATCACTGACGGTCGTTGTGTCGGGTGTAGATTGAATTACGGCTTCTTTTGGTTGTTCGGCCTTTTGTTCTACCTGTTCTGTTTGAGAAGTGCTTTCCTCGACAATAGGCTCAGGTTCAGGAGCAAAGAACTGAAAATATACTATGAGTAATATTGATAATAGTACTAAACCTATGGCTTGGTTTCTATCCATAATCGGTAATGGTAATTAATTTCTATTTACTGTCAGACTTTTTGTTATCTATAGCAGCCTTGATAAAGCTTACGAATAAAGGGTGGGGATTAAGTACAGTGCTTTTCAACTCCGGATGATATTGTGTTCCAATGTACCAGGGATGATCTTTTAGCTCGACTACCTCTACGAGCTTAGAATCAGGGTTGATACCAGAAGCCCTTAATCCAGCTTTTTCAAATTTATCAAGATATTTATTATTAAACTCGTATCGGTGGCGATGTCTTTCTTCTATGTTAGCACTATTGTAAATATTGTGCGCTTTTGTTCCCTTTTTTAGCTTACAAGGATAGGCACCCAATCTCATTGTACCCCCAAGATCAATGATCTTTTTCTGATCTTCCATAAGATCTATTACAGGGTTTGCTCCCTCTGGATCGATCTCGGTAGAAGCGGCAGATTTGATTTTCAATACATTTCTGGCAAACTCAACCACTGCACACTGCATACCCAAACAAATACCAAAGAAAGGCACTTTATTTTCACGTGCAAAACGGGCTGCTTCAATCTTTCCGTCTATACCTCGCTCTCCAAAACCTGGAGCAACAAGCATCCCGTCGAAACTACCAAGCAAATTCTCGGCATTCTCAGCGGTAATACTCTCTGATGATATCCAGCTTACGTTAACCTTGCACTCATTTTGTGCTCCAGCGTGGACAAACGCCTCAACAATACTTTTATACGCGTCCGGAAGTTCTACATATTTACCAATTAAGGCCAAACTGACCTCCTCGGTTGGGTTTTTAAGCTTACCTAAGAACGCTTTCCAATCTTCCAGGTCTGGCTCCTCTTTATTTGCCATTTTTAGCTTGGCAAGCACACGCTCAGCAAGTTTTTCTTTGCGCATCAATATCGGAACATCATAAATCGTTTCAGCATCAAGTGCTTCAATGACCGAATTGATATTCACGTTGCAGAAAAGGGCTAGTTTTTTTCGAATTTCTACCGGAATATGCTGCTCGGAGCGACAGACCAGGATATCAGGTTGGATACCTGCTTCTAATAGTTGCTTGACCGAGTGTTGCGTTGGTTTTGTCTTGAGTTCTTTAGCCGCTTTCAGATAGGGTATAAGTGTAAGGTGAACTACGATTGAGTTGTTAGGGCCAAGATCCCACTTGGCTTGCCTTACAGCTTCAATGAATGGTAAGGATTCGATGTCACCAACACATCCCCCTATTTCTGTAATGACAAAGTCATGCTCCCCTGATTCACCCAGCAGAAATATATTACGCTTAATCTCGTCAGTGATATGCGGAATAACTTGTACAGTCTTTCCTAGATATTCCCCTTTTCTCTCTTTGGTAATGACGTTATTATAAATTCTACCAGTAGTAACGTTATTGTCCTGAGAAGTAGGGTGGTTCAAAAAACGTTCATAATGACCGAGGTCTAAGTCAGTTTCGGCCCCATCATTGGTAACGTAGCATTCACCATGCTCATAAGGATTGAGCGTTCCGGGATCTATGTTAAGATAAGGGTCAAATTTTTGAATGGTTACATTGTAACCTCGTGCTTCCAAAAGTTTGCCAAGCGATGCAGAAATGATACCTTTACCTAAAGAGGATGTTACTCCACCAGTAACAAAAATGTATTTCGTAGATCCCATAAGTTAATTTGAACTTATGGGATGCAAATGTAGATCATTACTTTAAAAAAAAGCCTTGAATGCTGATTTTTGATACAAATATTTCCTGATTGCTTTAATAGTTTTATATTTCATTTTCTTTAGGGTTACTAGCTCGTTATTATCAGCATTAATGATAATAGTTTAGTCGCTATCAGTCTGGCTCTGGTTGTTATTTTTTAGAAAGAAGCACGCTACCCGATCCGTAGTGGATAACTATGAAGGATAAATTATCTTTTTTATTTGTTTTTGGTATACTTATTATCCTGCCCAGACTTTCCCAAGCCCAAACATGCGATGACATTTTCAATGTCGGTGTTCAAGGTTCTGCTATCTTAAGTTCTGAATTGTGCGCACTTCCTGGTGACCCTCAAACAGTTATAATACGGGCTTCTTTTGGTATTAACCCAGCCTTTGCTGCTTTCGATCCTGATCTGCTATCTTTTGAGTTTCATTGGAATGATGCAGGCAATACCGTCACTACCCTAACCTTTGCCGCTGGAGACCTTACTGAAACCTTTACCAACTTATTTGAGGGCCAGGCCCAGTTTGACTATCCTCCTGGGGCTGATTGCTTTTATGAGCCAGTCGTTTTTCCTACATATGACGGCCAAGCATGTGGAACAGGAAATCCTAATAATTTGAGTGCCTTTGATCAGACCCAAATTGTACTTTCATATTCTACAGATGACAGTAATGGAGGTAATGTGGCACTGGACCCTGCCATTGAAGAAGTATGTGTTAATACCGATTTCAATGTCATATTCAATGATGCTACCGAATTCAATTGTAATGTAGCTCAGGAACCAAATGTGCCCAACCAGAGACAACGCTGGGTAAGATTTGTTTACGGGGATGTAGTTACCGGAGCAGGGGCTAGGATTCCTAATGTTTTTGTGGGCGGTGTACAAGTAACTATGGCCGACGGAACATTTAATCCTGCACCACCGGTTAATGGCCAACCCTACGTAGATCCGAGAGGTGCCATAATATATCCTGCGGCCGTACTGCCTGCTGTGCAAGTGGCTAATGAAGCCACACTTGATATTGCAATGATCTCGGCCGATGAAGAAATAGGCGATATTTTCGTTGTTACAGTTCAGAACTGGAATGTCTGTAATCCATTTGATGATGGGGTTGCTCCGGCACCAGGACCTGATGGAGATAATGATCCCATAGAGGCGACATCTCTGATAGAGATTATTGGACCTATAGACCCTACTAATCCAATAGGTAATGTTTATTGCGAAGGCGACCCGATTCCTCCAATCTTTGTTGATGACCCAGGGCCTCCGACGGTGGTGAATTGGTTTGACGCACCCGTTGGAGGAAACCTCGTCGGTACAGGAGTGCCCTTCACGCCACCCGGACCGGGAACCTATTATGCGGAATATGATGATGGTTGTACTAGTGATAATAGAACACCCGTCACGCTGATAGAAAACCCATTACCCACAGATGTGAACGTAATATCTAATGCCGATGATATTTGCTTTAATGAGTCAGTAGATATTACTGTTCAAAATACGCAAGTAGGCATTCAATATCAGCTAAGGAATAACGCCAATGATGCCAATATTGGGGCACCGATAGTCGGAAATGGAGCAGACCAAGTCATTTTCTCGGGAAACCTCACCAACGATATT
The DNA here is from genome assembly GCA_039819065.1 of Bacteroidota bacterium. Classification (GTDB taxonomy): domain Bacteria; phylum Bacteroidota; class Bacteroidia; order Cytophagales; family Cyclobacteriaceae; genus JBCBSS01. The sequence goes on along the minus strand of JBCBSS010000005.1, from coordinate 54,355 downwards.
ACTTACAATGTATTAGCCACAAATCTTACCACTTTTTGTGATGTAGAATTATCAGATCGTCCGGCCATTACGGTAAATCCTGATTTACAGATAACGGCAGGTGTTGTAACAAGTCCGATTTGTGCTGAAGAAGATATACAGTTGACTTCCAATGTCACTGGAGGCTCAGGATCTTTTACCTTTAATTGGACGGGGCCGAATGGTTTTACCTCCACTGATGAAGATCCTGTCATACCGATGGCTACTGTTGCTGCTACAGGTGTCTACACCGTTACGGTAACTGATGCATTTACCTCTGATCTGACGGGTAATTGTACTGCAACGGATAACATAAATGTTGTGGTTGATCCGCTCCCCACTCAAGCCAACGCAGGAACGCCTCAGGCTGGATGTTTCGATCAGGTAACAGATTTTCCGGCCAGCTTCACTTTGAACGGCAATGCCGCCGCCGCTGGCGAGCAGGGAACCTGGTCAGTGTTCAGTGGGCCTGGTACAGCCAATTTCACCAATGTGAATGACGAAAACACCGATGTGACCATCAATGCGCCTATTGATGCGGGGCTTTATCGATTGATTTGGAGGATAGAAAATACCACTACCAATTGTTTTACCACTGATACGGTAGAAGTGGACTTTGGGGTAGCACCGCCAGCCGCTGCCGCTGGTAATGATCAAGATATATGTGGGTTGACATCAGCACTTGCTGGAAATGCACCAGGAGTAGCTGCTACCGGTACCTGGACGATAATCGCTACACCTGCAGGTGGTAGCCTTGATATTACTGATATAAACGACCCTACTTCTGCAGTGGCCCTTGACGCTTCTGAAGTATATGGAAGCTACACTTTACGTTGGACACTGTCCAGTGGTACTTGTCCGGTGGAAACAGATGATGTGGTATTGCTTTTCAACGAAGAACCAATCGCTGATGCCGGAGCCGATTTCCTTGTTTGTGAGACTGATCAGATTTTGTTGAATGCTACTTTTTCTGGCTCTGCCACGTCTGGTGCCTGGAGCGGTGGCTTGGGATCATTCTCTAATTCTAATGACCCTAATGCGGAATATTTCCCTGATGCTGCTGAAGTTGGGAGTACAGTAACTTTGACTTTCACTACTAACGACCCCGATGGTGCAGGTGGTTGCCCAAGGGGAGTCTCTACAGTAGATATTACTATAACCGCTTTACCAGTAGCCGACGCTGGAGCTAATCAATTAGTCTGTGAGGGTGATGTGATTACATTGAATGGTATGGTTTCTGGCTCAGCAAGCTCAGGTACTTGGTCTGGTGGATTGGGAAGCTTTACCGATCCGACCGTATTGAATACGATTTATACTCCGGACCCTACTGAAGTTGGCACTGCGGTTACACTTATTTTAACTACCAATGATCCAGATGGTGCAGGAGGCTGTACTCCGGCTGCTTCTACCACCGAAATAACGATCACACCATTACCAATCATAAATGCAGGAAATGATACGATACTTTGTGAAGGAGACCCTATTATCTTACAAGGAAGTATAGGTGGTTCGGCTACGATGGGTACATGGAGCGGTGGCGCTGGGGCTTTTTCCAATGTCAATGATGTCAATGCCCAATACTTTCCTGATGCAGCAGAAATTGGTACAACTATAACTTTGACTTTTCAAACAGATGATCCTGATGGCGCTGGTGGATGTGCTCCAGAGGTAGATCAGGTAGATGTCACTATTAATCCTCAAGCGGCAGCTAACCCGGTGGGACCAACAACGATCAATATCGCGGCTGGTACAGCAACGCCGGCAGGAGCGTTGGATATAACCCTTGGAGGATCAGCTACCAATGGGATGTGGGAGGTTCATTCTGCCACTACCGGAGGAATTTTTGCACCAGACCCATTCAGCTTAAACCCAACTTTTGACCCTAGCAATGCGCAAGACAACGATGGTCAGGTTATTTTGAGGTTTGTTACTAATGATCCGGTAGGCCCGTGCCCGAGAGACACCGCTTTCTTCACTATCGATATTCTAGGCAACCCTTCTGCTGACGCAGCCAGCCCTATCAATGAGTGTGAGGCGCCTACAATTACGCTAACTGGTACTGTGGATGGAACGGCCACTTCAGGAAACTGGGAATATGTTTCCGGTGGTGGTGGAGGGGGAAGTATAACTACGACGGTGGGTCCTGGGCCTAACCCTAGAACAGTCACAGGATTATACACACTCGATCCACTTGACCCGGGTAATACGCTGATATTTAGATTGGTAACAAATGACCCGGACGGACCTGGTCCGGTACAAAGAGATACGGCTATTGTTAGTGTGAATGTTATCCCTCTGCCGAATACCACGCCAATTGCGGGCGGTGGACTGACAGATGTCTGTGAAGGGACGACCGGGCAATTCTACTCGGTTAACCTGAATCCTAGCAATGAATATTTATGGACATTATCCCCTGGAACCCAAGGAACAGAATTCGATGTGTCGGCGGGTACTTTAGGTAGCTTCCAGTTGAATGGTAATTTCGTTGCGCTGGATTTTAATACCGCAGGTGTTTATACGCTTGAGGTGACAGAAAGAACCAGTACCCCCGTTGTTTGCGAGGCGCCTTCTATTAGCATAAATATCACTGTTTACACACAACACACGGTAGAAGCCGGTGATAGTACAGCTGTTTGTGCTGGTACGGTAGTTTCATTAGGTGGTAATGCAGCCAGCGGAGGCAATACGGCTAATGGAGGATCAGGCAACTTCTCCTATTTCTGGAGCCCACCATTAGCCGGACTGGATGACCCATCTGCGGCCAATCCAAATGCAACACCAACAAGTAGCACGACATACACGGTTACGGTGGCTGATAATATTTCTAATTGCCCACCTGTATCGGATCAAGTACCTATTACGGTCAGTGCGGTCACTAACAGTGCTTTTGTCGGGGCTCTCTTTGTCCCTGGTAACCAGATAGACCTACAATGTAACGGTGATACCAACGGTGAAGGTAAGTTTGTGGCTGCCGGCGGATTAGCATTGCCTACCGAATCCTACAATTTCAATATCATTCAAGGCAATGGGGCTACCTTCAATCAAGTAGGTAACGAGTTGTTCTTTACAGATTCAGGCCCTGGCCAGATTATCGTAGAAGTACAAGACCTCAACAGCGCCGGGCTAATGTGTAGCGAGACCCAGGTAATAGATATTATTGAACCACCTGCCATAAACGTAACTACGGCCGTTACCTCTGATTTTAATGGTTCCGATGTAACCTGCGTAGGCGCGTCAGATGGGCAAATTACAGCCAGTGCTTCAGGAGGAACAGGTGCTTTGGTTTACAGTATCAATGGTGGTGTGACTTTCCAAACAGATAGCATTTTCAACGGTCTTAACGCAGGCACATATATTGTAAGAATAAGAGATGCTAACGGATGCGAAACCGATGCCGCGCCAATAGACATTAACGATCCTGCACCACTCACCATTACTACCGCTATTTCTCAATTCTACAATGGATCAGAAATATCGTGTGTCGGTGCCATCGATGGTGAGGTGACAGCCACTGCCGCAGGGGGAACAGGTGCACTTAGGTTTAGCATTAATGGAGGTATCACTTTCCAGAATAGCCCTGTGTTCCCCAATTTGATTGCGGGTACCTATACTGTAAGGGTACAAGATCAAAACGGTTGTGAAACCGATGCTGCTCCGATTACACTGAGTGACCCACCAGCATTGAATGTAAATGCTACGGTTACCTCATTCTTTAATGGTGCAGAAATAAGCTGTTTTGGTGCATCGGATGGGGAAATCACGGCTGCAGGTAGTGGCGGGACCGGCGCGTATGAATACAGCCTTGACGGAACCAATTTTCAGCCTTCAGACATTTTTGCCGGTTTACCCTCTGGTAGCTATAATGTAACCATCAGGGATGCTAACAGTTGCGAAAGCATATCAAATCAAGTAACCATAGATGACCCTCCACAAGTGTTTGTCAATGCCATGGTTACTTCTGATTTTAATGGTTCGGATGTCAGCTGTTTTGGTGCTTCGGATGGCGAAATTACCATCATGGGCTCTGGCGGCACAGGAGCTTTAGAGTTTAGCCTTGACGGTATTATTTTCTTTCCAAATACGGTGTTGACTGGCTTGCCAGCCGGGACTTATATGATCTTTGCTCGTGATATCAATCTTTGTCCGGCGGCTACGGTTTCGGTGACCATCCAAGATCCTCCACAGATCATGGTGAACTCGATTATCACTTCTAATTTCAATGGAGTGGATATTAGTTGTTTTGGTGCTGCCGATGGTGAGATTCAGGCACAGGTAACCGGTGGTACAGGCCAATACACTTACGAACTTAACGGGCCAACAGGGCAGGAATTAGTGACTCGATTTGGCGCTTCTCAGACGTTTTTTGCCTTGGTTGACGGAAGCTATACGGTACAGGTAAGAGATGAGAACAACTGTCCTTCCAATATCAATAATGTCACTTTGGTTGAGCCTCCAGAATTGGTATTGACTTCTTTCGTGCCTACCCCTTTCCTTGGCAATGAATTAAGTTGTGTAGATGCCGAGGATGGTTCCGTAGACGCTTCTGTAGTGGGTGGTACTGGTGATTATACTTTCTTCCTGAGTGGAACGAGGTCGGATGATGTGACCAAGACGGCAGCGACTCATGCCTTTGAAGATTTACCAGGTGGTATTTATAACGTTACGGTAGTTGACCAGAATAATTGCGTTTCGAACAGGGAGACACATAATATTGCAGGTCCTCCGCCTCTTCTAGGTGGGTTAGTGGATAGCGATCAGGTGATTTGCCCGAACGATGACCCATTCCAACTTAACTCTCTGGTTGATGCCAGCGGTGGCGTTGGTGAGTACAATTACCAATGGGAGGAGTCATTTGACAATTTTAACTTTGTACCGATATCTGGAGCTACGAATCTGACCTTTGATCCGCCTCCAACGGCACAACGTGTATTCTACCGCAGAAGGGTGAATGACGGGCCATTGGGTACCTGTGATGATGTATTTTCTAATGTAATCACCATAGAAATAAGCCCTCAGCCGCAGGCTACGGTAGCTGGTTCTACCACCATCTGTAGAGGCGATGTAACGGTGGTTGGTATTACTGTCACCACAGGCTTCCCGCCATATAGCATTACCTACAGGGAAACCAATAGCTTAGGTTCTAATCTCATTACACAGGATGGTCTCGGTGCCAATACGCAAATTGTAGTGAATCCTGATGAGACGACTACTTATGAATTAGTGAGTGTGACAGATGCCGGTGGAGCTGGGTGTACAAATGATAGTTTTGTGGGGGAACTGGCCACCATTGTTGTAGAAGATCCTATCGCTGATTTCACTATTAATGGCTCTAAAAACCCAGTTCAGGTCTTGTTAGACGAGACGGGGCAACGGGAGATTACGATTGAAAACAATGCGATTGATCCTGATCCTAATTTCACATATACTTATGACTTTGATGATGGCAATTTCTTCCAGAATGAGAGAAGTGCCACGTTTACTTATATCTACACTACGGCAAGCCCAAGGGATTCAGATGGTTTTGAAGTCACGCTTACCGTTACTTCTCCATCAGGTCAGTGTATAGCAGAAGAAACAATTATCATAGATATATCGCCTATCTCACCAACGGTGATTGCTATGGCTGATACTACCAGAGGGTGTGTCCCTCTTACCATCAATTTTGACGGAACAGAATCCTTCAATGTTGATTTCTCCAGTTTCTTTTGGGACTTTGGAGAACCGGGTGAGCCTATTGCCAATGGAGTGCGAGTAACACATACTTATACTTTGCCGGGTATGTACAGAGTAGTACTTTTTGGAAGTAATGGAGAAGAAACGGCAACCGATCCGACCAGGCCACCTAATGCCTTGAACTTCGATCAGGATACTATTTTCATAGAAGTTTTTGAAACACCGACGGCATTCTTCTTGCCGCTGCCTAATCCAGTATTTATTACCGACCAGGATGCTACCAATCAGGTGTTTAGGCCAAGTAATCAGAGTATTGGTGCCACTGAGTTTGAGTGGGATTTCGGTGACGGTGGAACTTCAACCGATATATTTCCTGAACACTTCTATGAGATTCCTGGCAACTACGATGTGACCTTGGCGGCCATTAACGATGATGGGTGTACTGACACCTATATTGATAGGGTGAGTGTACAGGAAGGCGGAGCTATACGCATACCGAATGCCTTTACACCAAGCATAGGTGGTCCACCGCCTGGTTTCGATGGAAGGGGAGGTGCTACAGCTTCTGACTTTGCCTCAAATGATGTATTCCTCCCACTTTTGAACGGGGTGGATGATAGTGATTATAGCCTTTTAATATTTGATCGTTGGGGCAATCTGCTCTTCGAATCAAACGACCCAGATGTTGGGTGGACGGGTTATGATGAAAATGGTCAGCTATTACCAGCCGGAGTATACGTATTCCGGGTTAAAGCCAGGTTGGTAACAGGTGAATTTGTGAATAGAATAGGAGACGTAACGCTCCTTCGATAGAACTTTTTAATTTTTAATTAGGGACTATGAAAAGACTTTTACTCGTAATAGCACTAATTTTGTCCTTTGCTTCCCTAACAAAGGCTCAAGATCCTCAATTTTCTCAGTTCTATGCAGCGCCCTTATATCTGAATCCAGGCTTTGCCGGAACAATACCTGGCCAACGTTTAGTTGCCAATACCAGGATTCAATGGCCGAACTTACCCCAGGCTTTTGTCACCCACGCTGTGTCTTATGATCTGTTTTTACCTGAAGTAAAAAGTGGGTTTGGTATTCAATTTACCACTGATAAGATGGGTTCGGGAGGTTTTAGGACCACTACAGCCGCTTTATTATATTCTTATAAATTAAAGATTAGCGACAAATGGTTGATATCGCCAGGTATTTACTTCGGCTATGGCAGCTTTGGTATAGATCGAGATAATCTGACGCTAGGTGATGGTTTGCAATTTGGAGTAGCCTCCGTAGATCCACGCCTTTTCCAGGTAACTAATGATGGCTACTTTGACTTTGGTAGTGGCCTGTTAGCCTATAATAAAAACATTTGGGTAGGTATATCGGCTTATCACATCAATGAGCCAAACCGTTCTATTCTAGGTTCTACATCTAACGAGAGCCCGGTAGATATGAAAGTTAATATCCACGCAGGCTTCAAAATACCTTTATACAACGGCCCGAGAAACCTGGCTAAAGTAGACTATATCACACCATCTTTTGTCTATCGAATTCAAGGACCGTTTCAGCAGTTCGACATTGGTGTACACTATCATGTTGACCCGGTGGTAATTGGGTTCTGGTATCGAGGTATCCCAGTCATGCAGAACTTCAGTGGCAACCCTAGCCAGGATGCAGTAATATTCTACTTAGGTTTATTACTCAAAAACTTTGAATTCGGCTACAGTTATGATTTTACTGTTTCTAATCTGGGTACAGCAGCGGGAGGCAGCCACGAAGCTTCACTTGTATATACCTTCCAATTGAACGTCGGACGTGGCGGTGTGAAGAAGAAGTACAAACTTATACCATGCCCTACATTTAACAGCAAAGCTGGTTTTTGGAATTAAAAACCATAACTGTCTTATAATCAATAGGATACGAAATCAAGATCATTCAAAGGCTTATTAACCTACTCAACCGCTTTATTGTGCCCTTGTCTGCTTTTGCTACGCCACCTCCTACAGAGAGCATAGATTTACACTATCATTTTTAGTCGGCGTTGGTTGGCTCTGAACACTAGGTTTTTAAACGTTTAGGGTCTATGTTTTTCGTGAAGTTAGCCAGGGTAATATGCCTCTGGGTATGTCTTATTTTTTTGTGGCAAGAGGCTCAGGCACAATGTGGTAGCCAAATAATGGAACCTGGTTTTTCATTCATAACCAGCAGCCGGGGGTGTGCTCCATTTGATCTTCAAATTCAGACTTTATACCTCGCCTCTACGCCAGGAACGCAGTATTTTGTCAATTGGGGGGATGGTTCGCCAGAAGAAGTATATGTGCAGACTGCACCTTATCCAAATGGCCCCATTATACAGCATAATTATTTAAATGCTTCTACGGATTGTGGCTATGAAATCACTATTGAAGTCGATAATGCCTGTAATCCTCGCGGGAGTGTGGTGCTTAACCCTATTCAAGTAATTGTATGGACCAATGATGTTCCCGCTATAGACCCGGTAGAATTCAGGGTTTGCCAGGGTTTTGCCGCCAATGTCCAATTTACTGATAATAGCGACTGGAACTGTTTTCCGCGTGCTGATATCAGAGAGAACAACGAAGCCAGATGGATACAATGGATTTATGGTACTGGACCTGGTGGCGTTAGAATACCGGGGATTAGTGTAGATGGGGTTATGCCTGGTGCCTTCCCTTATCTTAATCCTGCACCTAATACGAACCCCATTTACCCTGTCAATGCCCCTGGTAGTGTCAGCTTAGGGATCGCTGTGCCGGTTACGGCGCCTGCGGATATTGGGAGGCAATTTGAGATCACTTTCAAAAATTGGAACCAGTGTAACCCTTATGATAATGACCTCCTAGACGGAAACGCATTTAATCCGGTAAATGGTGATCTGGTTAATGGAGATAATCCACCTATGACCACCACCGGTAGAATAGTGATCGTGCCATCTCCGGTGCCTGATTATCTAACCCGTGCAGGCAATGCTGCTGGACCGGTACAGCGGATTTTCTGTATTGGTGACGATATTTATTTTGACAATGAAACGCCCCCCATTGGAGGTGCTAATTTCGTTTATACCTGGGAGTTTTTTGATAACGCGACTGGTACCGGTGCGCCTTTGGCCACCAGCAATGACGAGAACCCAACCTTTGCCTATACTACTTCATCAGGGAGTAAACTGATCAGGTTGACTGTCAGGGACGCCAATGCTGCAGGGAACTGCGAGGCAGTATTCGAGGATACTGTACTTATATCCCCAACCCTGGTAGCTCAGATTCAAGTCACTGACCTTGCGGATAATCCCATAACACCTGAGTTCTGCCAGCAAGCCAATCCACCTTTGACTAATTTCGATGTACGCTTTCGAGATATTTCTACTGGTCTCGCGACACCAGATTCGAGATGGAAATGGGAATTCTACGATGAAAATGACGTGCTTTTCAGAGAAGAACCTGGTGCAGGAGCCTTCGCTAATACCACCATTGGCCCCTTTGATGAAGTTTTTGTCAACCCTGGTAATTACAAGGTAAAGCTGATCATAAAGGATGACATAACAGACTGTGAAAGTGTGGACTCTGTTTTTGTACGGGTCTATGAGAATCCTACTCCTGACTTCAATGCCAGTCGCGTTTGTGCAGGTGATTCTACCGCTTTTGAAGACCTTTCGATGCTGAATGCCATCAACGGAGAATCTATAGTGTCCTGGGAGTGGGATTTTAATTACGATGGTGTCACTTTCAACAAAGATCCGGCTTTTGACAACCAAGTAGACTTCAACCACTTGCTGGGCCCTGCCGGTTCTTATGATGTAGCGTTGAGAGTCACCACTGATCAGAATATGTGCTTCGGGATGATCGTGAAGACAGTAGAAGTGAGCCCACTTCCATTAGCTGATTTTAGTCCTGACGTGACAGAGGGGTGTAGTATTCTAGAGGTGAATTTTACAAATACAGTCGCCGCCGGGCAGATCGGCATGATCAGTCAATACGTGTGGGAGATTGATGCCAATGATGGTAATGGCTTCGTAGTCGATTCTATTCAAATGGCTACCCAAACTAACTTCATAAAGCGTTTTGAGAATATTACCTCAGCAGACCGAATATTCAATGTCAGGCTAAGGGCCATTACAGTAGATAATTGTGAATTTGTAAGCGCTGCCATACCCATTACGGTATACCCTGGCCCTACTTCAGGGTTTGCAGCTTTGAATTATCACCCTTTCGATGACAACTGCTCTCCTTTGACGGTCAACTTCGAAGCCGACCCGCAAACACAAGCCTTCAATCCTGATACTTATGTATGGCGTATAGCAGATCAAAATGGATTGATTTATCAAGAAAACTCAGGGACAACCCCTAATTTTCAATACACCTTCACCAATAACCAACAGGGCTTTCAAGACTTTTCGGTCACCCTGACCACGACACTTCCAACTACGTGTTTTAGTGATTCTACCCGTATCATTCGAGTGAATCCAGTGCCATCGTCCGAATTCGAAATTGATACGCTAGCGTATGATTGTGAATTGATGTCCTTAAGGTTAGCTGCCACCCAGCAAGGTTTACAAGCATACAATTGGGAGGTTTTGATCAATGGCATAGTGACTTTTACCTCTCAAGACCCATCCTTCGACTATCAGATTGACAGACCGGCCGTAGGATTGCCCAATAAAGATGTCTCATTCAGATTAAGTACACTCAACTTTGCTAACTGCCCCAGCGTCATCACTGAACAGTCATTGGTTGTGCCAGTCAGGGATGATATCAATACGTCATTCACAGTCGATCCTATAGAGCAAACCTTACCTGATGCTACCGTTACGATTACGAATAATACTAACCCAGGCCCTTGGAGTTACCTGTGGGACTTTGGTGATGGTACCCAATCTACTGATCCTAACGTCGCTGAGCACACTTATGCTACTTTCGGTTCATACACCATTACATTGACCGTGACACAGGGTGCTTGTATTGAAACTTACGTTGAAACCGTAGTCATCAATCCCATTCCACCTATCGTTGATTTCGACTACCGACCAGCTTCCGGGTGTGCGCCACTTACCGTAGAATTCATCAACCTCTCCCAATTTGCATCTGAGGACAGTTACGTTTGGAATTTTGGCCGTAATCAGGGGACTTCTAATGCGGAAAATCCTACCTACACCTATTTTGAGCCAGGCACTTACACGGTGAGCCTGGCAGCTACCAATATTCTAGGAGATACAGTGAGAGAAGTGAAAGAGCAAATCATTGAAGTTTTCGAAGTGCCTAATGCAGACTTCAACGTGAAACCCTTTCTGGTTTATGCCCCGGATGGCCCCTTATACACCAATAACACCAGTTTCAATGCTACTCTATTCCAATGGGACTTTGGGGATGGCACTACTTCGACGGAAATAGAACCCGTCCATTTTTATAAAGAGGAAGGTATTTACGATATAACCCTGATCGCTAGTAATGATTTTGGATGCATGGATACCATCCGCAAAGAGTCATTGGTAAGGGTCGAGAAAGGAGGGGATGTACTTGTTCCAAACGCCTTCTCTCCCAATTTATCAGGGCCTTTGGATGGTGAAAGTGCAGGGCAGATTGGAGGTGTAAATGATGTGTTCTTACCTAGAATGAGAGGGGTAGTCAACTTTGAAATGCAAATATTCAACCGGTGGGGAGAAATGCTGTTTAGGACCGAAAGCACAACCAGAGGGTGGGACGGATATTATAAGGGGCAGTTGTGTCCCCAAGATGTCTACGTATACAAAATCAGTGTAGAATTCGAGAATGGCCGTCGTGATGTGCGCGTTGGTGATGTAAACCTGATAAGATGAGGCCGCTGATGAAGATAGATGATAGAATGAAGCGCCTTGGCATACTCTTCTTACTTTTAGTAGCTTTCCTAAACGCTAACGCACAAGATCCGCAATTCTCCCAGTATTATGCTTCGCCATTGTACCTAAATCCATCTTTTGTTGGTACTACACCGTACCATAGGTTCATCTTTAATCATAGGAATCAGTGGCCGTCCATTGCCAATGGTTTTGTTACTTATGCTTTCTCCTATGATTATAATCTGGTCGATCAGAATAGTGGGGTAGGCCTTTTGGTGACTACAGATAAGGCGGGTTCAGCCGATTTACGTTCAACCACGATCAATTTGTTATATGCCTATAAATTGCAGCTAGCCGATAAATGGGTTATCAGCCCATCTATCTACTTCGGCTATGGTTCGCGTAATATAGATTTCAACAAACTGGTTTTTGGTGATCAACTTGAATTTGATCTAGACGGTAATATACCAACTGATGACCCTTCTTTTGGTAGCTTGGGGAATGCGGGGTTCTTCGATTTTGGTGCTGGTATTCTTATCTACAACAAACACTTCTGGGGTGGTATTTCGTCCTATCATTTGAATCAACCCAACCAGTCTTTACTTGATGGCGATAGTAGGTTGCCTGTCAGAACATCCGTACATGCGGGAGCACAAATCCCCATTAAGACCGGCCCTTTCAGTTCTAACAGAAACATCAGTGTTGCTCCATCATTTGTGTACAAACGCCAGGGCAATTTCGATCAACTGGATTTAGGTCTGCGGTTTTTATTGCAACCGGTGATGATTGGCTTTTGGTACCGAGGCATTCCCATTCAGCAAAACGTCAATGATAACATTAGCCAGGATGCATTTGTCCTCATCCTAGGCATGCAATTCGAACAAATGGAAGTGGGATATAGCTATGATTTCACCATATCCGAGCTAGGGCCAATTTCCGGAGGGGCTCACGAAATCTCTCTGAAATATGAGGTAGATCTGATGTTGAGAAGAAAGGTCAAGCGTAAGCAGAAGTACATACCTTGCCCTACTTTTATTAAGAAGAATTGACTTATTAGACATAAGACATAAGTAGAAAGATATAAGACAAAAGATTGATGATCTTAAGTCAGGGCTGTCATTGCGAGCGAAGTATGAGCGAAGCAATCCGGTGGCAATTGAAGTAACTAGAAGTAAATTGAAACAAGTTGAAATACATAGAAATATAGGTTTGCTAGAAACAGTCATTCTATATTAACGACACTGGAACCGACAAGAAATCCAGTAGTGGTAGATGACGCTTACGTCTTACCAATTCTTATTTTCTATAAACCTATTCTACACCCAATTCCATTCAAACAAACCCAGCCTTCAAAACATATTTGTGTATAGTGCCAATTATACTATTTTTGGGGTGCTTTTCACAAATATGGATCGTGGCTTGAAAAAGCCGTCAGTGAAGAATGAATTTTTCTGCAGAAATCAGCAATACCAAACCTTTCAAAATTGTAGGTGATAGTGCCAAAGAGTTGGGACTTGAAACTTATGTTATAGGAGGTTATGTAAGGGATTTACTGCTGAAAAGACCATCGAAAGATATTGACTTCGTATGTGTTGGGAGTGGGATAGAACTAGCTAAGAAAGTGGCGGAAAAGATCGGTCCCAAAGTCAAAGTTTCTTATTTCAAGAACTTCGGCACGGCCATGTTGAAGCTGGATAATTGGGAGCTAGAGTTTGTTGGTGCGCGCAAAGAGTCTTATCAACGAAATTCTCGAAAACCCATCGTAGAAGATGGTACACTTCAAGATGACCAGAATCGTCGTGATTTCACCATCAATGCACTGGCTATCAGCCTGAACGAGGCTAACTTCGGAGAGTTGATAGACCCATTTGGCGGACTTAAGCATCTGAAGCAGAAGAATATCAAAACGCCGCTTGATCCTGATATTACCTTTTCTGATGATCCTTTGAGGATGATGAGGGCAGTTAGGTTTGCCGCGCAGCTCAATTTTGATATTGACGCGACTACCTTCGAAGCTATTACTGAGAATATAAATCGTCTGGAGATTGTTTCTCAGGAACGGATAACTGATGAACTTAACAAGATCATTTTAGCCAAAAAACCTTCTTATGGCTTCAAGCTACTATTTCATAGTGGTATGCTCAAGCACATATTCCCAGAGATGGTTGATTTGCAAGGGGTAGAAAAGATTGATGGCAAAGCACATAAAGACAACTTCTACCATACCCTACAGGTATTGGATAATGTAGCAGATGTTTCTAATGATCTTTGGTTAAGATGGTCAGCTATTCTTCACGATATAGCTAAACCAAGAACCAAACGCTTCAATAATAAAGTTGGTTGGACTTTTCATGGTCATGAGGATAAAGGGGCGCGAATGGTGCCTGGTATTTTCAAAAAGCTTAAGATGCCACTGGGCGAGAGAATGGAATTCGTGAAAAAACTAGTGAAGCTCCATTTGAGACCTATTGCTTTGGTAAAAGACCATATCACAGACTCGGCAGTGAGGAGATTGCTTTATGAAGCCGGGGATGATATTGATGCCCTGATGAAGCTTTGTCGGGCCGATATTACTTCCAAGAATGACATCAAAGTGAAGAAGTATTTGGCCAACTTTGACAAAGTGGAACGAAAAATGGTAGAAGTAGAGGAAAAAGATAAAGTCCGCAATTTCCAACCACCTATTTCGGGAGAGGAGATTATCGAAACATATAATCTTCGGCCGTCAAAAATCGTTGGAGACATTAAGGAAGAAATAAAAGAGGCCATTTTGGATGGCAAGATTGCTAATAACCATGAAGAGGCTTTTAACTACATGCTGGAAATTGCTGAGAAAAAAGGCCTTGAGATGAAGAATAAAACGAACACTTAAACCTATAGAAATGAAAATGAGATTGTTAGGCGTATTCATACTGATGATTTGTGTATTTGCTGGAAGCAACACTTACGCCCAGACCGAGCCCAACCAATTCACCATTGATAACCACAAAAAGGCTTATATGGTGGCACTCAAGTATAACGACTTTGATGCTGCTAAAAGTGCATTGTATCATCTCCTTGTAGAAGAGCCAACTAACGACTCCTTACTATACGCACTATCCTATATCTATTTTCAGTCGCAAAAGTACACTTCAGCTGTTTTGACTGCTCAGGATGTATTGAAGCTAAACCCAGATAGATTGCAGGCGATAGAAATTAGCGCCATTTGTTTTGAAAATTTGGGCATCAAGGATAAGGCACTCACGCATTACGAATCTTTATACCTCAAAACTGACGATTATCAAACGCTTTATAAAATTGCCTTCTTACAATTCGATTTAAAGCGGTTCAATGAGAGTAGGACGAACATTGATATTCTACTGGGAAAACCAGAAGCAGACGAAGTGAAGGTGGTATATAACAATGAGCAAAACGAACAAAAGGAATATCCTATCAAAGTTTCCCTTCTCAACTTAAAGGGATTAATCAGCCAGGAACAAGGAGACAAAGCTACTGCCAAGCAGCACTTTGAAGAGGCGCTTAAAGTCGCGCCCGACTTCGTGATAGCGAAGAAAAACCTGGAAGGCCTCGGAAATTAATTTCCTTTCGTGCAACTTGTTCTCAACTTCCCTGTCTTTAGGGAGGTAGAGAATAATATTAGGACGTATTGGAAGCTTCATACACTGAAATTCATCGTGATATAATCGAGAGATGCCATCGCGGAGAAAGGAGTGCGCAAAATCAATTGTATAAGTTGTATGCTAAAGCGATGTTCAACGTCAGCTTTCGAATCACTAATGACTTGAATGACGCTGAAGATATTCTGCAGGATGCATTTATCAGTGCTTTTAAGAATTTGAAGAGTTATCGGGCTGAAGCTTCTTTTGGCGCTTGGTTGAAAAGAATTGTCGTCAATAAGTCCATTAACCATCTTAAAAAGAAACATCTTCAGCTAGAGCAATTAAGCGAAACGGAGGTGGATCGTGGAGAAGATAATCCCTGGGAAGATCAATTTGAGCAAGTGAATCTTGACGTTCGCCGCGTCAAAAATGCCATTCGGTCACTTCCTGATGGCTACCGCCTTGTTTTTTCTCTATATTTATTAGAAGGCTATGATCACAAGGAGATAGCCTCGATACTGGATATAACTGAATCTACCTCGAAATCACAATACAACCGATCCAAGAAAAAAATAAAGGAAATACTGGAAAAGGAGGAGCATTATGGAAGATAAGCGATTAGACAAATTAGAGGAATTCGTGCAAAACAATAGGTCGCAACTTGATGACGAAACACCTTCTGATCAAGTATGGCAATCTATTGATCAAGGAATGGGCGCTCAGCAGAACGGACCTGGTTTCAAGGCTTGGCTCTGGAAGGCGGCGGCTGTTATATTCTTTGTCACTTCTGCTTACCTGCTGGTAGATAAGTACCAGTCTCGACCAACTGAGCCAGTTCAACCCACCTTAGCATTGGTGGAAGAAACGGGTTTTAAAGATGTTGAATCCTACTACATTTCATTAATAGGCGAGAAAAAAGAACAGATATATTCCTTTGAAACGCGCAATGTCGAAGTAGATGAAAGTTTTGAACGGGATCTGTATAGGCTCGATGCAATGTATCAAGTATTGAAGGAAGAGTTAGCGGGTAACGCCAGTCCGGAAGTCATTGATGCCTTAACACTAAACTTGCTAGTTCGCATCGACATCCTGAATGAGCAACTGCATGATCTTGAAGAGCTTCAAGAATGCCAATCCACCACCAAAAAAGAAGAAAAAGCCTACGATGTGTAGGCTCAATTTTGTCAATATATACTTTCCGTAAGGTCGAATTCCTCTATTCTGGAATCAAGTAACTTGCCTTGAGCGCATTTCAACACCCTGGCTGGATTGTCCTTCACCAATGCATGGTCATGTGTAGCCATCAAGATGGCTGTCCCACTGTTGTTGATTTCTTGAAATAGTTTGAATATACCCTTTGATACTTCGGGATCAAGGTTTCCAGTTGGCTCGTCGGCAATCAACATTACTGGCTCATTAACCAACGCCCTGGCAATCACTACACGTTGTTGCTCTCCACCCGAAAGCTGATGAGGCATCTTGTTATCTACAGAACCTAGGCCTACGCGCATCAATACTTCGGTCATTCTGGCCTTCATCTTCGATTTCTCCTTCCAGCCGGTAGCCTTCATAACAAACTGCAAGTTTTCAGCCACTGTTCTGTCTGGTAATAGTTGGAAGTCCTGAAAAACGATCCCCAGCTTTCTACGAAGTAAGGGTTTTTTGGAATCTTTCATGCCACCAATTTGGAAACCCGCCACTTCAATTTCGCCTAAGCGCAATGGAAGGTCGGCGTACAAAGTCTTGAGTAAAGATGATTTACCACCACCTGTTCTACCCACCAGAAAAACGAACTCTCCCTTTTCAATATCGAAATTAACTTCACTCAATACCGGATTGCTCTCCTGGAAAATGGTGGCGCTCTTGACGCGTACTACTGGATCCGATGAAAAAGACATAGTGTATAGATAGGATTAAACGACCGCTTGATCGTTGACTTTCTTATGGTCAGCGAGAAACTGTGCCAGGCCTTTATCTGTAAGTGGGTGGTTCAACAACCCAGTGATTACTTTGAGAGGGCAAGTACAGACATCAGCACCTATTTCTGCGCATTGTATCAAATGCATAGTATGTCTGATGGAAGCTGCTAATACCTCTGTAGCGAATCCGAAGTTTTGATAGATTTGGACAATCTGTTCGATTAGCGTTAGGCCATCAAAAGAAATATCATCCAATCGTCCAATGAATGGCGAAACGTAACTGGCACCTGCTTTAGCTGCCAATAGCGCCTGACCAGAAGAGAAGATCAAGGTACAATTGGTGCGGATTCCCTCGCTGGAAAAATGCTTGATAGCTTTAACACCATCTTTGATCATAGGCACCTTAACCACGATCTTATCATCAATTTTGGCTAACTCTTTTCCTTCTCTAATGATACCTTCATAGTCGGTAGCGATTACCTCGGCACTCACATTGTTATCCACGATATCGCAAATAGCCTTGTAGTGGTTTCTGACATTTTCTTCTCCGGAAATTCCCTCTTTGGCCATCAAAGACGGATTGGTAGTTACACCATCAAGTACACCCAAGTCGTAAGCTTCGCGTATATCATCAAGGTTAGCGGTATCGATAAAGAATTTCATAGTGGAAAATATTCGGTTAGAGATTGATTTTATTTTATACAAATATAGGTTTGACGAATGGAAATCAATGGCAATGCCACAAAGAAAAAGAACTCAAAGAGAGTCATACTGTAATAAGAAACTGGAATGGAGTTGAGGGAAATAAAAAAGGCAAACCAACATCGCACCGCTACGACTATCTACCCTTGCTACCTTCCGGTCCTGGGGGAGTTCGACAGGAGCTGGTCGTGCCGATTTGCCGAGGCAAAGTTAAGCGTAAAAGCTGAAATGTTAAAGCCAGGTTAAGAAAAGTTAAAATAATGTTTGACCATCTATTGCTAACATTTTTTAACTTAATGACTTAGGAATAGGTGTAAGGCCATTTCTTAGGTTAAAAATGTCAAGATATGTCTGAAAGTACTACATGTACCGTAAAACTCCTGAAACTGCATTGCTACCTCAGTACCGAAGAGGACCTGGACGAAATATTCATTAAGCTAAATGGACAAAAGGTATGGCCTACCAACGCTAAATATCAGAAAGCCGTCCAAGGAGAAACAATGCTGGATGTGAGTTTGGAAAGTGTGCCAATTGGCGAACTCTTAAAACTTGAGGTTTGGGACTATGACTTACTCAGTAGTAATGATCACCTTGGCAATTTTGTATTGAGCATCGATGAAGGAGGTGCTTTCAGATCGGATATGCATCGTACTACGGAAGGGTCAGAAGCCCGTTATAGTTTGGAGTGGGAGGTGAGTTAGTCCGCACTATGATTCAATCTGTTTATGATCTTCGCGGCCTCGGCACTGTAAATGTTATCGGATTCACTCAATGACCGAAATAATGCTGTGGCCTGATCGACCTGTCCTACTTTTAAATGAATCATACCTTGAAACCACAATGCATCCGTGTAGAGTTGGCTACTCTCTGGTACTTGCTGAAATGTCGTGATTGCATGATCGTGTTGACCAAGTTGTAATTGACAATTACCTACATACAAGTAAAGTTTATATTGTTGCGGAGTCAGTGACAATTGCTCCTCAAATAAAGGTAGTGCTTCTTCGAATTTACCAACAGTGTAATCTGCAAAGGCTTTTTTTAGACCTTGACTCGTATCATCATCTCCTCTGAAAACATCATAAGCAGGAAAGGCCACATAAAACTCTTCATAAAGTTTTTCTGATTCACTCTTGAATACCCCAGTAAGCAATAAGGAAGTAACCAACAATGTGAGCATAGCCGCTGCAGACCAATAGGGCCAGATGCGCTTCGCTTTACTTTTCTCAGGCGCTTGATGAACCTGCTGGAAGGCATTATCCATTTTTGCTTGAAAAGCTGATTCATCGGCCTCATTAAGTGCCGCTTTTAAGGCCCTATGCTTTTCAACTTCGTTTTTGAGGGCATCATCAGCAGCGAGATTATCTTCAAATTCCGACAGACTCTCACCTTCTAATGTGCCGTCTAAATAAGCTTCAATTTGCTCGAAAAGTGTTTCAGTTCTATCCATCCAGTTTGCTCCGACTGGTTCTAGCTCATACGAAGTTACTTCAATTCTTTGAAAATGGGATCTTTTTCAACCAGCTCTATCAAACCCTTTTTACACTCGAATTTTTTTTTGCGAGTGTAAGATTCAGTATAACCCATTTTTTCTGCAATCACTTTCATCGATTCTCCTCTGTAAAAAAGAGTCAATAATTGCTGGCACTTTTGCTGCAATTTGCTGAAGTGTTTTTTGTAAAGGTTGAGTTGCTCATCCCTTTCAATAGTATGTTGGACATTCTGCTCTATGTCAGTCGAAACCTCTAAAGTTTCGAAGGTGATGCTTCGTTTATTCTTTCTAAGTTGTGCCAACCATAGCCTTTTACATATGCTATAAAGATAGGTGCCGAATGCACAATCTATTTCGAGCCCTCCCATCTTAAGCTTCCTGTAAATAATCAGTAAGCTTTGCTGAAAAATATCATCACCATCTGCCGAAGTACCAGAATTGGTAGTTATGAATTGCCTAATTATAGGTAAGTGTTCCTTATATATTTGATTGAGTGTGGCTTGGTTTCCTGCCTTTATTCCTTCCAGAATTTCGTTTCCATCTTTCTGCATTCCGTCCTGTAATATGTTGGTTTGATTGCTGGTGCTCTTTAGTCTGTGTCTTAAGAATTTTAAAGATTTTTAAAAAAAAGTAAAAAATCAAGGTAACACTTTGTCCGTTTGTGACACTAACCGCCGAAAACCTAATAACCGGACTATTATAACTCACTAATCAAAACCAAACCTATGAAGTTCGAAAGAGTATCTATTCTCATTTTGGCGGCGGCCTGTTTAGCACTTTACATCGTTCACTTTACCGCCAAACAAGACAAACTTGTTTACGTCGACTCTAATAAACTACTTAACAATTATAAGGGCATGCTAGATGCACGGACCGAGTATCAAAATAAAGCAGCGGTTTGGAAATCGAATGTCGATACGCTCCTGGTCGAAGTTCAAAGACAGATTATGAGTTTCGAAAAGGAGAGTGCCGGTATGACCAAGAAGGAGAGGGAACTTTCACAGGAATTGATCAGGACAAAGCAGCAGCAACTAGCAGACTATCAAAAAGCCATACAGAGCAAAGCCCAGCAAGAGGATGTCCAGATGACACAAACCGTGCTTACCGTAGTCAATGAATACCTCAAGAGGTATGGCGAAAGTAAAAACTATCACATCATTCTGGCAGCTACTGATGCCGGGAACATTGTCTATGCTCAGGAAGGAACCGATATCACTGATGAAGTGCTAGTAGGCCTGAATCAAGAATATTCCGGCAGCTAGCTGCTGGTAACACACACTACTTATTAAACCATGATTAAAGACTCACTTATGCAAAGGTGCATATACCTTATGTTGCTGCTTTTGACCGGTTGTGTAGACCATAAGCATTATTCAGAAGCAGATCTTCAAGAGTATGTACTAACGGAGGATAATGGGCTCACTAAAATATATGAAAGCGGTGAGGCTAAAATTGTCGTGACTTACCGCCCAACTGATTTACTGGTTGCACAAGAATTAGGCAACGTTTCAAATTACTCAATTGAAGAAATTCAGGCACTGCGGAACAAGTATGGCCAATATGCCTACTTCATATTAAGTATTTCTTCAGGAAATAAAGAAGCACTCTATTCAGGAAACCTGGCCTATGAACAATTCAGTAATCTGGTCCAAAATTTAGCCTTCCGTTTAGATCAATATGCCAATTTAACTACGTCGGCATCGGATACCATTCCAGTAGCTGATTTCGTCTTTCCTAGAACTTACGGGGCAGGCAGTGCGACTTCTCTCATGGCCGTCTTTAACAAACAGGACTTTACCAAAAGTAAATGGGTACAATTCAACTTGAAGGAAATGGGCCTTGGGCTAGGCAATAGAAAATTCCGATTTGTCACACAAGACATCGAATCAGCCCCCAACATAGATTTCAGTCACTATATCAGGCCACCCGATCAAAACACTCCAGTAACACCTTTATCATATCGTAAACCAGACACCAAATGAACCTTCTCAAGACCTACTTTTTGATATCATTACTTGCCCTGATATCCTTATCAGCAATCGCCCAGCCCGCCAATGACAATCAGGCTAATGCGATCACTTTGACCGATCTGAATAACTGGTGTTCCGGCACGACGGCTTATACTACCGACGGTGCGACTCCTGACGGCACCAGAGCTTCATTGTGGAGCGACAACCCTTATGCCGACGTCTGGTTTAAGTTTCAGGCCAACAGTTCGGATATTACAATCGATCTAAAACTAGGTACGATCAAATTCCCAATGATCGCATTGTGGGATGATGCAGGAAACGAGGTGGTGAGCTCCGGCCATATCGGTGCAAGTGAGGAAGTAGGTATTGGCTCGGATCAACTGACTACCGGCAATTGGTACTACATATCTGTTGATACCCGAGGTAACAACACATCAAATAAAGGTACGTTTGGTCTGTGCATTAACGCAGGATTGACCTACGATTTCAAAGAAGCAGCTTACGAAATTACTGATATCAATAATTGGTGTTCAGCGACAGATGCCTTCTCTACCAAGAAAGCGACACCCGATGGCAGCGTACCCTCTTATTGGGGCAAAGTCTACGCTAATGTTTGGTTCAAGTTTCAGGCGACCTCAAGTGATATCACCATAGATGTTAAGAGAGGTGATATAGATTACCCAAAGATGGCATTGTGGGATGCTAGTGGAAATGAGGTTGCCAGCGCAGGACACATCGATGCGACGGAAGAAGTGGGGCTAGGTTCTGATCAACTGGTACCGGGCAGTTGGTACTACATATCAGTGGATTCAAGAGATAAAATGAGTTGGAGGGGTACGTTCGGGCTGTGCATTAATACTGGACTCACTTTTGATTTTAAAGAAGAGGCTATTGAGCTTACAAATTTGAATGACTGGTGTTCGGGCAATGATACTTATGCTAATTTTAAAGGTACGCCTGACGGTATAAAAGGAGCGAACTGGCAAGAAGGCCCTAATGCCAACGTATGGTTTAAATTCAGGGCAGTCGGACCGATGGCTAGCATTGGCTTGACTCGTGGTTCGATCAATTTTCCCATGATGGCCGCCTGGGATGATACTGGAAACGAACTGGCCAGTATCGGGCATCAGGGGAGTGACGTACCGGTAAGCTTGACTTTAGATCAACTTACAACTGGTCAATGGTACTACATTTCGGTTGATTCAAGAGATAGAATGGACTGGCGTGGTACTTTTGGGCTTTGCTTGGACAGTGAGCCTGCTAACAACGACTTTTCTTCCGCAGC
This sequence comes from Bacteroidota bacterium, assembly GCA_039819065.1. GTDB lineage: Bacteria > Bacteroidota > Bacteroidia > Cytophagales > Cyclobacteriaceae > JBCBSS01. The sequence goes on along the minus strand of JBCBSS010000005.1, from coordinate 31,885 downwards.
TTATGAAATAAGCAGTTTGAACAACTGGTGCTCGGCAACTGCTGAATATACAACTGTACACGGCACACCGGATGGAGCAAGACCGGCTAAATGGGGAAGCGGCCCCAATAACAATGTTTGGTTTAAGTTCCAGGCTACTACCGAGGAGGTATCCATTGATTTGAAAACCGGAGGCGATGAGGGTACTTTGGAGTTTCCAAAGCTTGCACTGCATGATTCAGGTTTATCGGAATTAGTGAGTGTAGATCATAACGGTAAATACGTCGATCTGGGGATAAGCTATGAGGGATTGAATATAGGTGATTGGTACTATATCAATGTGGATAATAGCAATAACCAGAATTATCGTGGTTCATTTACACTATGTGTCAATGACGCGGTGACCCATGATTATCCCAATGGTGCGGTAACTATCACTAGTCTGGAAAGCTGGTGTTCCGAACTTGGTGAATATACCACTATGATTGGTACACCTGATGGTGAAAAACCCTCTAACTGGTATGATGGCCCTAGCAACAATGTTTGGTTCAAATTTCAAGCTATTGGAGAATCTGTTTCAATAGACTTAAAAACGGGTAATACTGAAGGTACGTTACAATTACCAAAGTTAGCCCTTCATGACAACGCACTGATAGAACTGGCAAGTGTTAGCTATGGGGGTTTATATAGTGACCGAAACCTCTCTTTTACCGACTTGACCATAGGTGAGTGGTACTACATCAACGTTGACAATGGCGATGCACGTTTCCGTAGAGGTACTTTTACCCTTTGTGTTGACAACCCGGGCGGATACAATGATTTACCAGCCAGTGCGTATGCGCTTTCGGATCTGAACAATTGGTGTTCTGCTCCTGCAGAATACACCACAGCAGACGCCACACCTGATGGAGTTAAACCCTCTACCTGGAGCAATGGCCCCAACAATAACGTTTGGTTCAAGTTTCAGGCCACGACTGAAGAGGTGGCTATTGATTTGAAAACCGGAGGTGCCGAAGGAACACTACGCTATCCCAGACTGGCACTGCACAGTGCAGACCTATCCGAAATTGTAAGCGTAAATCACGATGGAGAATATGTCGATGTTGGTTTGAGCCATAAAGGGCTTACTATCGGCGAGTGGTATTACATTAACATTGACAATGCAAGCAAGGGTACATTTACCCTTTGTTTGAACGATGAGGCCTCACATGATTATGCTTCAAATGCTATTGCTCTGATCAACACCAATAGTTGGTGCTCTGACGAAGCGGCTTATACCACTCAAATAGCCACTGCTGATGGTAGCCGGCCTTCCGCATGGACCAACGGCCCTAATAGCAACGTTTGGTTCAAGTTTTTAGCTTCGGCCAATGGTATTTCCATAGATCTGCTCACCGGAGGGACTTACGGCGATATTCGTTATCCCAAAGTCGCACTCCATGATGCGAACCTTGCCGAAGTGGCCAGCGTCAATACCGATGGGGAGTATGTGAACCTCAATTTGAGCTATTCGGAATTGACTCCGGGAGAATGGTACTATATCAATATAGACAATGGTGTCACCGCTCCAAACCGTGGTACATTCACACTTTGTGTTGACGACTTTTTAACGATTGATGCTCCGTCAAACGTTACTTTTGAGAATGTCCAGAGCAATGCTGTTACCATCAACTGGCAGGATAATTCTACCAATGAAAGCCTCTTTGAGATCGAGCGAAGCATTACACCAGGTTATGGTTATACCAGAATCAATATTCAACCTGCCAATGCTACTTCTTACACCGATCTCACTGTTTCACCCAATACTAATTATTATTATAGAGTAAGAGCAGCTGCAGCTTCAACGTTTTCAGATTACAGCTCTGAAGCCTCAGTGACTACTCCAGTCGACCCTTCTCTTCCTGCTCCTCCGGATAATTTTAAGTCATTGATTTTATCCCAGAACGTAGTATTGATCTCATGGGAGTCTAATGACTTGGAAGTAGCACAGTTTGTATTAGAGAAATCAGTGAGTGGTGGGGCTTTTACGGAAGTCTCATTAGAAAATCCACTAGCTACTCAATACAGAGACGCATCGATCGCGGCGGAAACTCAATACCAATATCGTATCAAGGCCGTTTACCCTGCAGGTGAGTCATCCTACTCTCAAGTGGTGCTGGTTTATACCGATTCAAACAACGGCTCTATCCCGGATGATATAGAATTAGCGGTATTGAAAGATATATGCGAGCAAGCCAATAGTGGCAACCAGATTTTTCCTAGAAACGGCTCAGCATGGCCTACACTCGAGGATTGGCCAACCTATGCCAATAGCGCTGTTTTCGGAGGTTGGGGAGGTATTACCATTTATTATGGTGACATCGGCCAAATAGACCTCGAATACAGTGGTCTGGTGGGCGCCATACCGGAAAGTATCAGCCAACTTACTAACCTGTACGATTTGAATATGGGTACTAATGAGCTTTCAGGTACTATTCCTTCCGGTTTATTCAATGATGATATGGCCCTGGACTACGTCAACTTTGGTTCGAACTACACATTAGGAGGTGTGGTGCCTGAATCGGTCACTCAACTTTCTAATCTGCGTACTTTGAATTTGAGTTATTGCCAATTTACCGATATCCCTAACCTTGATCTATTTCCTAACCCCCAAACCAAAATCATTTGGTTATCTGGCAACCACATTCCGCTAGGACGTTTAGAAACGGGTTTCAACCAAGATGAAGAAACTATTTTCCAGCAATTTTACCCTGAGGGTCAAACTACCGCTCACAATACACTGCTTGAGTTAGAATATTCACAAGGGCAGTCGGTGACCCTGCCTAATGATATGGGTGGTGGAAGCTATACCAACTACCAGTGGGAAGTGAGAGAAGGTAACGTTTGGCAGTCTGTAGTAGAGGAGAGTACTACAGAAGAGCTTGTTATAGCCAACCCTGCCCCCGACTTAGATGGCAAGTTATACCGATGTGTGATGATCAACCCTTTAATGCCGAATACCAATGTCATTTCTAGGGAGGTGAAATTGACGCTATTGCCAGGTATTGTACCAGATGACATCGAGTTTGTAGCATTAAAAGACCTATACTTAAGCACTGACGGAGATAACTGGACCAATAATACAGGATGGCCTACAGCTGCTGAGTTTCAAAACATGGAAGCTGTCGGAAACGATGTTTTTAGTAGCTGGTATGGTATCACTATTCAGGATGGAGATATCTTCAAAATAAAGCTCGATCAAAATAATCTTGTAGGAGCATTCCCAAGTGCATCCATCAATTCTTTAACAGCACTGGATTGGATAGATCTGCATAAGAACCAGCTAACTGGCGAAATTGGTGATGCGTTTGAAAACGCTGTCAACCTCAGAATGATACGACTACATTATAATAGCCTAAGTGGTACCATTCCTAATTACTTCGCTGACCTGAGTAAGCTCAAATGGGTGGTGCTCAATTACAATAATCTTTCAGGAGACCTGCCAGCCTTTTTTGGAGATATGATTCAATTGGAATACCTCTACTTAGGCTGGAATAACTTCACCGGCAATATTCCTGACTCTTATGGGCAGTTGATCAACCTTACTTGGTTTGGGGTTAACGCAAATCCGTTAAATCCTGGGCCGGTACCAGACGCACTCCAGAACTTAGTCAATTGCGAGATTTTCGCGGTGAATGAGACCAACAGAACAGGAGAGATTCCAGAATGGATAGGTAATTTGAGCCAAGCCACTTATATCGGTTTGTCTGGCAATGAATTGACTGGAACTATACCGTTGTCAATTGGTAATTTGGCCGGAGCTGAAATAGAACTGGAAAACAACAAACTTAGCGCTATGCCTGATTTCAGCGGCTCTACCAGCCCTTTTGATATATTGAGAGTCCAAAACAATCATCTTGATTTTTCCTCGCTGATACCAAATCTGGTTCTTGAATCTGTTGTAAAAGATAAAATTGAATACGTACCTCAGAAAGAAATTCCGATTGCATCAGAATTAGCACTTTTTTTAGGAGAGTATATTTATCTACCAGGTATACCAGATGCCGAAGGTGTTCAATACGAATGGTTCAAGGCTGATGATGAAATATCATCAGGGGTTTCCCTTGGGGTAACCTCCTCTAACCCTATTTACTTTAAATTGGATGCTAATTTTGGAGACTCAGGATATTATTACTGTAACCTTACCCATCCTGAGTCCGAAATGGTTTTGGTAACCAGCCGAACGCGCGTAACAGTTTCATTCACAGAAGGTGAGGTTCTAGATATAGTCGAATTCGAAGCACTTAAAGGCTTATACCTCAGTACGAATGGAGATAGTTGGAAAAATCGTGATGGATGGCCAACTGCGGCTGAATTTGAAACGATGGCGCCTGTCACTAATGATGTTTATGGAGACTGGTATGGCGTAACTACTGAATTAGGAGACATAATAAGATTAGAATTTCCTGGAAATAGTATGGGAGGTGAATTACCTAACTCGATAGGTGATTTTAGTCAGTTGATTGAGTTGGACCTTCAGCTAAATTTTATTGGAGGTCAAATTCCGCCATCCGTGGGCAATCTTACCAAGCTAGAAAGTCTAGCTTTGAGCTTCAATGCTTTTCAAGGCCCTATTCCTACAGGAATAGTGAACCTTATTGAACTTAGGAGCTTGTACCTACATAATAATGGCCTTACAGGAGAATTGCCTGACCAAATAGGAAATCTTACTAATCTGCTGTCTTTTCATGTGAAATTGAACTCACTGAGCGGTGACATACCTCTTTCTATATCAAACCTGAGTAAGTTAAAGACATTTTCTGCTTTCGGTAACCAGTTTACGTCCTTTCCCGATTTGAGCAACTTCTCAACCGAAAACCTAGCTTCTTTAAATATAGAACTACATCAGAACTACTTGAAGTTTGGTCCTTTGCTGCCAAATCTTGCGGGCAATTCTACAGTGAAAGACAAGATTGAATATGATCCACAATTATCATTTCCTATTGCTACAGTATATACTTTTTCTCCTGGAGAGACCATTCTACTTGAGGGTATTCAGGATGTCAGCGGGGTGCAGCATGAATGGTTTAGAGCAGCAAACGCTAATGAAATTGGCGTTTCTTTGGGTGTATCAACAAACTCGACATATCAGAAAGTAAACGCGAGCCTAAATGATGCTGGTTTCTATTATTGTCAATGGACACACCCAGATGTGCCAGGTTTGGTTTTAAAAACTAAAACAACTCAAGTGACGATAACCGAGGGTCTTGTTGCTGATAATATTGAATTTGAGGCTCTGAAAGACCTGTATATCAATCTCTATGGAGATAGCTGGAACAATAGAACCAACTGGCCTACGACGGCAGAATTTGAGACTATGGAGCCAGTGGGTAGTGATGTTTTTGGCACTTGGGAGGGGGTAACGGTAAGAGATGGAGATGTAGTGAAGTTTGATTTTGATGAAAGAAGCCGATTCACTGTTCCTCCCAGTATAGGTGACTTAAGTGCTTTAGAATCCCTATTTATTCAGGGGCAGTCAATCGTTTCTCCTCTTCCCGATGAAGTAGGAGGTTTGAGCTCTTTGAAAGAGCTAGCTATCTATAATACACTTATACCCGGTGGCATTCCTTCTTGGGTTACCCAATTGACCAATTTGGAGCAACTGTCCATACTCTTTACGCCAACTCAGGGGGAGATATTTGATTTGAGTGCCCTTAACAATCTTAAAAGCTTAAGTTTTTTTGGTACGCAACTAACCGGTTTTGCAGATGGTGCTCAACTGCCTAATAATTTGAAGGAGCTTCATTTAGGATTAAATCCCTTTAACAGCACCTTTCCTGAATTGATATTTCAGTATACATCTCTAGAGTTAGTCCAGATTACAAACAGTGGTTTAACCGGTGTAATACCTGAAGAAATTGCTTCTTTAGTTAATCTGCGTAATCTAACAGTTTATGAAAATAACCTTGAAGGTGAGTTGCCAGAAGCCTTTGGTAATATGCCGTTTAGTTTTTTAGGGCTCGCAGGCAACCAGTTTACGGGTAAGATCCCTCGAATCCCTGTATCACCGGATTTGTCTCTTCAGCAATTCTATTTTGATCGCAATAACTTTACAGAACTCTCAAGCTATGCTGATCACACTAATGTCGATAGCCTGCGCCTTAATGTCGAAAACAATCTGTTAACTTTTATTGATGTAATTCCTACAGTAAATGATGAAAATATAACGAGAAATAACTTTGGTTATTCACCTCAACAAGAAGTGCCAACCTACTTCGACAGCCGAACCAATACGCTATCGGTTGCACTCTACGAAGAGAATAACCAATACCAATGGGAGAAGGATGGCGTTGATATTCCCGGAGCAACCTCTAGTACATATGTCCTAAGCTCTGGTTCTAATCTTAATGCGGTATACCGTTGCCGTATCACCAACCCGTTAGCACCTGACCTTACGCTTTACAGTGAAGACACGAGGAGTGAACCGGGTACCTTTTACGCAGTAGCCAGCGGCAATTGGAGTGACCCCATCTGGTCTGATACCCAAGGCGGAGAAGTCACAGGATTGATACCGGTACCCGGCAGTGAAGTCTATATCTACGATCAGAATGTCTACATCGATCAAAACTTTATAGGGGGACCTATTCATGTGGTAGTAGATACAGAACAGGCCTCTCTGGTGGTTGACGGCGCCCAACTGCAGGTATATGATTTTCTTGATATAAAAAGAATGTCCACTAACGATAAAGCCAAGGTAAGGCTAGTCAATGGAGGTAATGTAGAAGTACTGCCTAACGATTAAGTAACCCTATTTTAAGCGAAGTAACCTAACAGCAAAATAAACCAGCAATGATAATCCGTAACCGATTCCTGATAAGATTCATCGCGTCTTTCTTATTGATAACTACCATCAACTATATCTTTTTACCCACATTCAGTTGGGCGTTGACCTCGGGGCCTACCGCGCCTGAGGCTACCAGTTTCGAACCGGTGGATACTACGGATATGGTTAACCTGATCACAGGTGATTTCACTTATAACATGCCTTTGCTCGAAGTGCCGGGACCAGCGGGAGGCTATCCACTTTCACTCTCTTACCATGCTGGAATACAACCACAAGAAGAAGCATCATGGGTAGGATTAGGATGGACTTTAAACCCTGGAGCTATTACCAGATCAGTCAATGGCTTTCCCGATGATTTTAATAGCATCACTAATACAGAAAGAAGCTTTTGGGAAGGAGGAACACAAACTACCTGGAACGTAGGCGTATCTGTAGGTATAGCAGGAGTGGCGTCGGTAAGTGCTGGTTTAGCCTTTTCACAAGATACATATCAGGGGTTTGGCTGGGGAGGAAGCCTCGGGGCCAGTTTCAGCCCTGAAAAAAGCCCTCTGGGTGCCAGTGCCTCTATAGGAATTTCGCCGTATGGAGGATTCGATGCCAGTGCCGGAGTTAATGTCGGTATCGGGCGCCAGATCGAAAACATAACCTATGGTGGCAGCGCTGGCGTCGGTTTTAGTACGTCGGGTGGTTTCAGTGGTAGTGCCGGTGCCAGTGTGGGGTATAGAATGCCTACCAAAGGTAGAATGTTGGGTAGGGATAATACCATGAGTGGTTCACTTTTAGGTGCTTCTATTTCTTCGTCGGCCTCGGGTACGTCTGGTGGCGTAGGCGTGGGAGGAGGCTCTGTTGGTGTGCATAATTCAAAGTCCGGGCTCGTTAGTACTTCCACAAAGAGTACCAATGTGAATATTCCGACCCCCTTTGGTATTAGCTTCAGACTGGGGAAGACTACCGTGCATTATTGGATAGATCAAACCACGGGAGTGAAGGTAAATGGTACTTTATTCTACCCTGAAAATACACCAGAGTTTAGTGAAAACGTAGCCTTTGACACATATGATTTACCTAAACTAGGTTTGAGTTTCGAGAAATTTGATGATCCCGCCAAGACCACGGGAGGTACCTTTCCGGATTACGACAATTACTCCGTGCATTCCCAAGGCTTATCGGGCAATTTCAGGCCATACCATTTCCGACGTATCTTGTATCGGCAAGATCAAAAAGAAGTCACTGACGATGCGGATATAGATAAGATCATCAATCAAGGCTTGCATAGCAATCAAGGTGACGCACCGGTCTATAGGTTTATTGGCGACTTTGCTAATACTTACCAATACGATAAGGAGCTTACCAGAAATAGTAGCGGCCAGGAATTTATATATGATTTTGATGATGCACCAGACCCTGAAACTGGTGTGCAAATAGACGGAACTCACCTGGCAGGCTCTAAATACATCACTTATTTCACCAACTTTCAGATCAACAATGATGTAGGCACAGACGGATTCATTGATACACAAAGCGCAGGTTTTGATAGGAGGTCAGGTGTTAATTACAATGATCAGATCGGTGGCTTTAAGATCACCAATGAATCAGGTGTGACCTATCATTACTCCTTACCTGCGTATGTGGGAGACGAACACATTTATTCTCAAGGAGTAGATGACAAGGATAAAACAACTTTTAACAATCTGCTAAAGAAAACGGCTTATGCCTATACGTGGTACCTAACGGGTATTACCGGACCCGACTTTGTTGATAGGGGTACATCAGGAGAGTTAGATGAAGAAGACTGGGGCTATTGGGTAAGGTTTGACTACGGCTTATGGACCGATGACTATGATTGGAGAAATCCGGCAAAGGGCTTCCATAAAGATTTCGATACGAAGTTTGAGAATTACTCTAAGGGGACAAAGGATATTTATTACCTCAATTCAATTCGTACCAAGTCGCATACTGCATTGTTTGTAAAAGATATCCGCTTTGATGGCAAAAGTGTAGTTCCTGAATATGATAAAGCAGTTCTGACAAAGACTGCACCACCTGTAGATGTAGAAGACGTTGATGAAGGAGGCTTTGATTCAAAATCGCGTTGTCTTAATGCAGTGGGAACAGGTGGTTCAAGGTATGCCAAAAGTTTAATGAAACTTGAAGATGTTTATTTAATTCAGAACAAAGATCTGAGTCAGGCAGAATTGACTGGTTTGTTAGACGATTCAGGACCAACCTTCCAGCAGGTGAGAACAACTAATACTTGCGGTGATGTCATCCGGTACCATCTGGGCGATAATGTGCTGGATAGGCGTGATATCACTTCGGCCATAATCAATAAGTCAGTACGATCAATCAACTTCAGGACTGATTATTCGCTTTCCCGAAATATGCCTAACTCTTTCGTTTCATCTCTAGATGCAGAAGTGACTGATGCAACAGCCAACGAAGATGCCAAATTTGGAAGGCTTACCCTCAATGCAGTCAAGTTCTATGGTAAGCAAAGAAAGTCCTTGATTCCTGCCACTCAATTCACTTATGGAGAAAACCCGGATTATGTAGAAGATGATTTTGACATCTGGGGTTTTTATAAATTTAACGTTTTTTCTTTTTTGGCAAGCGTCAACGAAAGCGCGGGGAGGGCTGTTTCCGGCACATCTCCAGATGACCCAGAGGCACAAGCGTGGTCCTTGAAAGGTATAGGTACGCCTTTGGGAGGTACGATAGAAGTGGAATATCAGGCCGATTCCTATCGCATACCAGATGAATATAAATCCTACGGAATCAGTATTCCTCAAGCCACTGCTAGAGCAGGAGTTCAGGACAGAGTCAGGTTAAATTTTCAAACTGGCTTTGACCCATCCAAAGTTTTCAAAGTGGGTGATGAAATAGACTTTATTTCATTAGAAAAAGAAGTAAGCACGATTTATGACGCTACTTTTAATCCTGATTTTCCTGATGATAACGTCCCCGTGCAAATATGTGACGGAAGAGCACTTGTTATTACCCAGGGTACCCCTGCACAAAAGAAGTATGTCACAGAAGTAAATGCGGTAGTAAAAACGGTCACAACTACTTATTTAGAAATTGACCATTCTCTACTTTATGATCGCTTAAATTCCAGATTCGTTAATAATTGCGCTTTGGAAATATTGCCACAACCTGACGATATACTTGATTTTATCTGTCAATTCATGAACGCTCAAGACCCGACAGGTACTTGTCAGTTTCAAGATGTTACAGCGTCTCATTTGTCTGGTACTTTGACATTGAGAAGCAATAACAGAGATGTCTTAGGTGGTGGATTAAGGGTCAAAAAGCTGACGGTTAAAGAGCAGGATTCTGAAAGATCAACACTTTATGATTACAATCATGATGGGTATACCAGTGGTGTTACATCCTATGAACCTGTGAAAGTAGAACAGGTAACTGATGGAACGAATAAAATCGACCTCAGCCGTATCTCTGAACTGGATGAAGTAACCAGAGAATATGTAGCCAAGGTATATGGAGAGCGCACTGCGCGTATATTGGCGCACTCAAGGGATATACCAGGCCCTGGTGTATTCTATAAATATGTGACGGTCAAAGAGCAGATAAAAGACTTGCGTAATAATAGCATCCACACTATACCGCAATACTCGGAATACGAATTTGAGGTTTTTGATCCGAACTATTATCAAGTGGTAGATACTAAAGATGGCTTCGCGACTGGCACTAGAACTGGAACAGCATTAGGTACTGAATATAAGGCATCTCGTTATAATAATGTTACCGTTAAAGATCTCACTGCACGCATCGGGCTTCTTAAAAAAGTGACTTTGTATGATGCTAACCATCAACCTATCTCAGAGACGGAAAACGGTTATTTGCATGACTCCATCGATCCTACTATCGAAAATATAGACACGCACATCGAAGAGTATAAAGAGACTTTAGTTGAACCACTATCTAGTGGCGGTTACGATGGACAAGGATATTTGGAAGAAAACTTTGCCAATGCCCGATTAATACTTAAAGAAGAAGGAGATTTAGAAAACCTGGTCAACGAGGGAGAATATTATATGCTGGCAGTCAAAAGCAAACGCGAGTATTATCCGGCCATTCCTACCTATACTAAAAATATAAACCATACTACCGGTATCACTACCCGGTCTGACAATTTGGCTTTCGATTATTACACCGGAGTCGCCATTAAGACTAAAGTAACCGATAGCTACGGCAATAGCTTTGTAACTGAAACTACCCCTGCCTATACTGTCTACGATGGTATGGGGCTTGGTGCTAAGAACATGCTTATTCAAGAAGCCGCCTCACAGACCTACCGTATCAATGATGCTGGCAGCCCCGTCGGTTTGGTAGCAGCCAGTATACAAACCTGGACTGATGATGTTTCCCTATACGAACACCCTGAATTACCCACGCAAGCACAAGGAATTTTCAAGAAACACAAGTCCTATCAATGGATAGGTAACGGCAGTGAGTCGCTCATGGCTGACGGGCTTTTTCAATACAATGAATTTGAGCCCTTCACCTCCGCACATTGGAACGGGACCCAATCACCTCCAGATCAGTGGCAGAAAAATTCAGAGATCACACGCTATGATGTGTATTCACATGCACTGGAGGCTAAGGACATCAACGGTAATTATGCTGCCACTAAAATGGATGTAAAAGAAGAAAAGGTATTGGCCACAGTAGCCAATGCACGGTATCAAGAATTTGCATACTCTGGCGCTGAAGAGCAGACTAAAAACGGCTACTTTGGAGGTAATGTGAAATTAGAAGGGGCGTTGAGTAGTGGTTACGGACATACAGGTAGTGGCTTTGTACAAAGTACTGCTAGTAGTCGTAAAGGCTTTTCGTATCAGGCGGGGCCGCTTAGCGGAGGAACGTACAGGGTTTCCTTTTGGGGGGCTGAAGAGAGCGAAAGCAGCACACCAACCATCAAATACAAAATCAGTGGGGGTGCTACGCAAAATGTCGAGTTATTACCGGTTCGATTTATTCAAAGGGGAAGTGATGAAGATTCCAGATGGTACCTCATTAGAGGAGATATAGAAGTACCGCAAAATGCCTCAATCGAGGTCTGGACGGAAGGTGTAGCGGGGATTACTTTGCATGACGACTTCCGTTTCCATCCCAGAGATGCTGCTATGACTGCCTATGTCTATAACCAATGGGGAGAACTGTCTCACATCCTCGATCAGAACAACCTCTATACACGTTTCGAGTACGATGAAATGGGTAAACTAAAGGCGACTTTTAAGGAAACCTTCCAGTACGGTGAAGTGGAAACAGGACGGCATGATTATCAATACTGCCCACCACAAGAAAACTTTACCGCCAGCCTGGAGGTGACCACGCTTAACAATCCCACCAGAACTGGTGATCTTGTCACTTTTACATTAACTCCTACCTATGAGGGGGACAATTTCAGATACAGATGGATATTCAACAACGGTGAAACCAATAGCTCTTCCAATAGAACTATTTCTCGAGTGTTCAACAGTTTTGGGAATTATGAAGTATACGGCAGGGTAGAAGACATAAAGACTGGTGTTTTCTTCGAAACTGAACCTCAAGACTTTTTTATCAATTCTCAATGTGCTGATGAAGGGCAACCTGCCGGATTCGAATGTGAGGTTGATGCTAATGATTGTCCTACCGGTCGTGTGAGAGAGCTTTTCACCAATGGTGAGTGTGGCACAATGCCAGGCCCATGGTTTATTCCTGACGACCCTGTAGATGTCCTATGCTTTTTACCGGAACCAACCGGTCCATGTCCCATAGAACCTGAATTTTAAAACTTAAACCTGACGAAAAGTGAAAAACTTCAAAAGAATATTTTTAGTTGGAATAATGGTTTTAATCACCGCTGGTTCTGTTTTCGCTCAACCACCGGTTATCGTTTCTGAATCTGGTGGCTTTGCCTATTGCGAGGGCAATACAGCAAACAAGACATATTCATCTCAAGAGATATACCCTAAATACCAATGGACAGTAAGCTGTCGCAATTGTCTGGTCAATAGTGATCTGGATGACGCATCTATTACCGTCAATTGGCCTAGTTCGGGAGGAACAATTACACTGACTACATGGGGGGAAGCAGGGGTTCCCTTTGTGCCATGCGATGCAAATCCCAGGTCAGGTGGTTCTTTGGGTTTCAGTGATATCATTTTAGATCCATGTTATGGTCCTTCTAATGGTATTGATAGCGAGAACATTTCGATCATCCAAAAAGGAGATTTAAATCTTGTTAATAACAACTCAGGTCCGGGAAGAAGTAATTTCTCGGATTCGAAACGATGTCCCGGAAATAACAATGGAAGTGTAAGGGCGGTGGTTTCAAATGGAGCTCAATTCTTAAAGTGGGAAATTAAACAGAACGGCACTTTTAAAACCTACAATAATGTTTCCGGTACAACCATGTCTTATAATAACTTGACCGAGAATACAGAATTTCGCGCTGTAGCCAGGGCCAATGCTTTTAATTCATCATGTGGTAATCTATACAAAACCTTTTACGTCTACATGGATAATCCGCCTTCTGCAGGAACAGTTAAAGGTGACCGTACAGTATATAGAAACAGACCTGCAGTGGGTACTATAGAAATGGGAAGTGGTGGTATCAACTCAGGCATCGATCACTGGGAACGCAAAATCGGCGCCGGCAGTTGGTCTGACATTGGCAATAGTGGTAGTGCCACTTTGAACTATAACCAGTCCTTTACTGATGACACTTATTACAGGGTTGAGATGATCAACCTTTGTGGCGGTGCTGGGAATGAATCCAATCAGGTCAAAATCACTGTTGTGGATCAGGATCCTAGTTGGATACACGCACAGTCTTTAGACGAAAACGGTGATGTTTATGCCGAGACCAAAAGCTATTTTGACTATGCAGGAGATAAACTTCAAGACCAAGCCAAGAATTTCACCGAGAACAAAGCTATCGCTTCAGAACCTTTATATGACCGGTTTGAGCGCACCGTTGGCAGTACATTGCCCGCACCGCTTAATCAGTCTACCTTGGACTATAACAGAAGCTTTTTCAATTACGATTATCGCAACTTTGATATTGGACTATCGACTTACAATCCTGACCCTGTACCGGATGGTGGTATCGGAACACTAGGATGGTATTATAGAAACAACAACACCCTGGAAAAGGCAGTAGCCACTACCTCATATCCTTATTCTCGTCAGACATTCTACGATGAAGGTTCTGGTGAGTCGAAGGAATCCGCTGGGCCGGGTAATGACCACAGGATGGGCGCCAGGCACGAGGTAGCCAGTAAAGTAAGAGGTACTTCTAATACCGAACTAGTCGTTTACCTGGCATTACGAGATGCCATTTTCCCGGACTGGCCTACGCCCAATAATCTATACGAAGAAGGCATAGTGAGAATGTCACTTGACCCACAGGGAAAAGTAGGGGTGGTCTATCAAGACAAGGATGAAAAGGTATTGGCAAGTGGGTTATGGCAAAACACGTTGAACGGTGCCAACAGAACCAACGACCTGGGTAATATTACATCAATCCCTGAAGCAGACTTTATAGAGTTGTCTTACAACTTCTATGATAACAAAGGGCAACTGGTAGCTTCTGTAGCACCTAACGGTGTTATGGAAGTAATTCAGCAGTATCAGACCAATGGAGGGAACTTATCCTATCGCCGCCCCACTGATGTTCCTTTTACTAATTTATATGAATATGATTTTCAAGGTCGCCTATTGGCGATGACAGAACCAGATGCCGGTAGAACGGAATACATCTATAGGAGAGACGGGAAGGTAAGATTTTCTCAAAATGCTGAACAGCGCAAGTCTGGTAACTTCTCCTACACCAACTATGATCCCTTAGGCAGGCCGGTAGAATCCGGTGAAGCCATTGCCGATGTCGATGTATTCTTTGATTTCGAACGCAATGAGACACCCAGATTCCCTAATATAGAAGGGCAGATAGTGGAAGATGCTGGTTTTGATGGCGAAATAGTGAGCGGCAGTACGGCAGTGATTGTACCATCCACAGGCCTTAGTATTGATTATTTCATGGAGGAAGGCAGCACCCTGGACATTAGTTGCCTTGCTTTTCACTATGCCAACCCTTCCGGAGGTACGCCGGGTGTTGATGTCAAAGTCGAAGTGCGTGACAATCAAGGGGTGCTGACTACAATGACAGCAGTTTCAAACGGATCGTGGGTTAATCTGAGCAAGTCTATCCCTGCTCGAACTACGGGCGATATTACCATCAAACTGATTAGTCTGGCTACCAATACTGTACTTTTCGATGCCCTGTCCATCAAAATCGACAAGCCGGTTACTTCGCCGATCGCTTTCCGTGATGTAAGCATGATGGCCATTCTGGAAAGCACAGCCGCCAATGGGGGTATAGACGGAATGGAGGCACAGGATTGGGTCAAAACCTATTATGATGCACCGGATGATGATGACAATTTAATCCGTAACCAGGCATTTATCATGGGCGCAGTATCCTACTCTGAAAACCCGCAAACCAAAACCTGGTACAGCTATGATGAGTTAGGTCGGGTTACCTGGATGATCCAGTATGTCAAAGAACTCAATAAAACCTTTAGTCTTGACTATCAATATGATTTTCTGGGCAATGTCCGGCAAGTCGCTTATCAAAAAGATGAGCAAAATGAAAGGTTCTACCACCACTATGAGTATGATGCGGATAAACGGTTATCTAAGGTATATACCTCGATTGACGGTGATAAATCAGGAGAGACTGGTAAGCTTCAGGCCGCTTATGAATACTATTTACACGGCCCTTTGAAAAGGGTAGAGTTAGCGGATAATATGCAAGGCGTAGATTTCTATTATACCGTTCAGGGATGGTTAAAGGCAATCAATCTTCCGGATGGGGAAACACAGGATAACCGTAGTGACATATTCTGGCAGTCCATGCATTACTACTATAATGACTATCAACGGAGTGGTATTAACACTGGCAGTATAAATATTTCCGTCGACGATTTTCCTCGCAGATATGACGGTAATGTAAGAGCCATAGAATGGGGTCGTAATAGTGACGGCATTCCTCAAAACAAGCCACAAATAGCCAATTTGGTATTGACATCCTATCAGGGTGCCAAAGAATCAGCCTCTCAATCTATCAGGTTTGCCCCAGGCTTTGATAACGACGGTGCTGACCTCGAAGCAGAATTGAGCAGGACCAGCGATGAACAAGAAGTAGCTGATAACGCCACTTTTACTTATGCCTACCAGTATGATCAGAAAAATCAGCTGCAAAATGCCGTTTTTGGGGAGAATAACGATTATATCAGACTTAGTACGGGGACTCAAAATGCGGTAAAAGGCCTCACTTATGACCCTAATGGTAATATCCAGGGGTTGACGCGCTACGATGACTTTGGTGAATTATTGGATCAATTTGATAACTATGAATACCTGACTGGTACCAATCAATTGAGTCAGGTGAGTAACTATGCCGACTATACCTACAACGCCATAGGCCAAATGGTCTACGAAAAACCAACCGGTGGATCGGCAGCCATCGAGAAAAAGATACAATATGACGTTACCGGGAAAGTGGTTCGGGTGGCTGATGAAAATGATGAGTTAAAGGCAGAATATGCTTATGATGATCGCGGCTTTAGGTTGAAGAAGCACATGCCAGGCATGGGAACGACTTGGTACATTCGTGATGCCAGCGGGAACCTGGTCAGTACCTATGAAATGGCCGGAGATAACCCGATTCAGGCCGAAGTACCCATTTATGGTGCCTCCAGGATAGGAGATTACCGACGCCGTTCCGAAAGCATGCAATATGAAATAGCAGATCATTTGGGTAATGTCCGTTCCGTCTTTACCGATGGAAAAGTGACCTATCGCGCAGGTTTCGAAGTAACTGATGCCAAAGTAGAAGAGCAGATATTCGAACAAGTGGCAGCAGCACGTTTTCTGGACCATGCATTTGGTGAATTGCTAGCCAACAGCGGTGTGGCTTCTGGTTTATTGGACCAGCGTATTATTGGTACCAGTGAAGTGGGTAAATCACTAAGGGTAAAAGCGGGGGACCAATTGACGGCCGAGGTATATGCCAAATACTTGGAAAGTGTACCCGATGACCTTAATACCATGACGGCTATTTCCGGATGGTTGACATCAATGTTTGATCCGACCGGTGTGGTGGGCGAGGGTGGTGCGTTGGGCACGGACCCAACCGGCTCTGGCATTGGCATGCTGAGCGGTGAGTCCAGTATGGCCCTACCTCCATTGGCTTATCTGAATTATGCGCTTTTTGACAATGATTACAACGACCTGCAAATGGGTTTCATTGAAGTTACCCAAACAGCAGAAGGCCTTGAAAATCCACATGAAAAACTAGAACAATCCATCACCATAGCGCAAGACGGTTTTGCTTACATCTGGATATCCAACAATTCACCAGAGGATCTTAAAGTGTGGTTTGATGATTTCAAAATTGATCACCAAAGTGACCTTATGTTGGTGAAAGCGACTGATTATTATCCTTTTGGTATGCCCATTCCGGGAAGGGATTGGTCCAGGGAAGCGCAGTTGCTTGAAGAGGAAGAAACTCCGATGAACGAAGCATTGGAATACGACCAAACTAGCTTTGAATACAGTTTTGAAGACAGCGACAATCCGGCATTTCCGGGAATCGAAACGTATAAAAGAAATGTCTTTTCCGTAGGCTGGGTAGTACAACTACAGGGTGAGTCAGTATTCGCCGAATATCCGGTTAAAGCCAATGACTTAGTAGACATAAGCTGTTCAATTTTCGAGCAAAGTGACCATCCTGATTATGGCCGGGGCATTGTAAATGTCTACTTTGAAGATGATAATAACACTCCTATTTTGCTAACTCGGTTTGAGGGATGGGGAGAAGGCTGGAGAGACTTTGACGCCGAGAACATTCATATTCCTGCAGATGGAGTGTTAAGAGTGGAGATGGCCGAAACACGAACCGACGCCTATGCTCGTTTTGACGACCTTAAAGTCACTATTCGCTCCCTACTTAACCCGTACACTATCACACAAGCTTATAATTACGGATTTGAAGATGATGATGAAGATCAACACCCTGACCTGATCAACGGATCAATGAAACGGTCGGCATCAGCGGTAACCGGAAGTTACTCTGCTCTTCTACTTGACACTGACATTCATCGACTTTACTATAACGTGGAAGCGGGCGATATCGTCAATGCGAGTGCTTGGTTAAACAATGATGAGAATGACTATGATGAGTCTGGAGATGTTCGTGTAAGCCTATATATGCAATATCCGGACGGATCGACAGAAAACCTGGCTAGCCTTGGCACATTGCGCACCTACTGGTGGGTAAACGAGTCTACCAGTACGCTGCAAATACCTAAGAATGGACAGTTGGTTGTACTATTTACTATTGGAGGAGATGAAAACAGAGGTCGTATAGACGACCTCCGTATAGCCATTTCATCCCCGACCGACGATCCTTCTGGAGGCTCACCGGATGCCATCGCAGGTAGTGATGTATTCGCCTACCGCTTCGGTTATCAAGGCCAATTTGCTGAAAGAGATGAAAAAATCGGTTGGAATAGTTTTGAGGCCAGAATGTATGATGCGAGGATTGGTAGGTGGGTTTCGGTTGATAATTATAGACAATTTCATTCACCTTATGTTGGGATGGGTAACGATCCTGTAAAAGGATATGATAGAGATGGAAATTGGTGTCCTCCATGTATAGGAGCAATAATAGGGGGAGGTGTAAGTGCAGGGGTTTCTATTTGGAAGAACTGGGATGCTTTAACGGGAGATGATGTAGAGGCTAAGTACGATGCCATTGCTCAGGTTATTATGGATACAGGCGAAGGAGCATTGACAGGTGCTGTCACGAGTGGTATTGGGACAGCCAAAGTAGGTTTTACTTTTCTTGAAAAAGGTGTTTTGAGTGGGTCTGCAGCAGGTTTGATAAATATATTTAAACAGGCTGGTGAAAATCTTGCAGGCCTTAGGGATCAATTTTCCCCTGGCGATGTATTCTCTGCGGGGTTATCAAATGGGTTCGCTGCGGGTTCAACATTGGCGCGTGGCACGGTAGAGGTGGATAGGACTTTTGTCGAAGAATTAGTTGACGAGATATCGGACGCTGCCATAGGTACTTTTATTAACGAACTACTCAATAGTGGTTTTGACTTTTTAGGTGATTCGCCAGCGAAAAGAGAAACAAATAGTGTTGGAAATTTATCAACACCAAGGGCACCCAGTGTTATCAATAGTAGAAATCCAGGAAATTAATTTCCGTACAAATAGAAAAGACTTTAACCCTGATAGCGCGCGTTTGCAACGCGTGCTAATTTCCATGTAAATAAAAAAGACTTTAACCATTGAAACTCACCTTTAACACCATACTCTTCCTCTTCCTCAGCCTAGGCACAACCTACAGCCAGATCAACTACAAAGCTGTGCCCACTGGCAAACATGCCCAGTGGCTAAGGCAGGCGAAAGGGTTGAAAAAGAAGTTGAGTAAAACAGAGAGAGTAGCTATAAAAGATAGCCTGAAAGGGGTAAAGCGAATCCGCCAGTTCTACCAGGATAAAGTAGATAGCGTGGTGCGGCGGTCTCAATATAAGCAAAAGTTATTGCGCAAACTGGAGAATGAAGCGCTATACGCCCAAGGTTCTAAGAAGTATGAGCAACTTAAAGCTCAAGCGGCCAAGCACGATATTGATCTTGATGGAGTCAAGGAGGCGTTAAATGATAGTACCAAATGGCAAAGCTTAGGCTCGCTGGCCTATGATCAAGCCGGCAATCTGGTAGAACTAAATGAACAAGGTCGGGTAGTACGGGAATATACTGGCATATCTGATATCGATGAATTGAAGCAATTCAAGAGTATCGAAGCTTTAAAAGCCCGATACTATCAATACTTGGGTATTGATTCCACCGAATGGGGTGGAAAGCTACAAGAACCTGATTCACTTACCTTCCAACAGTTCTTACAAAAACATGCTGATCTTTCGGACAGCCTCAATTTGAATGACAGTATCCAACACCAATGGCAGGATATGATCTTTTCCGAAGCCAATGAGCAGAAGATCATCGAACAGATCAAAGCAGCTGAACTTAAGGAGTTAGGCAATTACAGTAAAGAAGTAGAAGCTTTCCGTCAACGCCCCGAGGAATATAAAGCTTACGGCGATGAGGCGCAGTCCCAGGTCGAAGCCTATCGCCAATATGAGCAAGGTGAGATTGACCGCTCTGATATGAAGAAAATGGCTTTCAAACAGCAGGATCAACTTTTTGAAGCGCATCAGGATAAACTAAGCGCGGTCAAAGATAAAATGAAGGCACTCAAGCAGAAGTATAGCTCAGTGCCCAATTCCAATGACCTGAGTACAGCCGTAAAACGCAATTCACTAGAAAAAGAACCTTTCGGCAATCGCTTTGTCTATGGCGGCAACTTTGAGCTGGCCAGTACTGACCCGGTCATTTTGGATGGCACTTTCAATCTCGCCTATAAGCTCAGGAAACCATGGCAGGTAGGAGTAGGCTTTACCTACCGTCAAAACTTCGGTGCTGCCGACACGGCGTCCATTGCCAAAGACGCCATGAGCTTTCGGGTTTTCACCAATCATAACCTGTGGAAGGGTTTCTTCGGGCAGGTAGAAGTGGAAAGGAGTTACCGCAGCACCAGTCTGGATAGGGGAGATATCAGCGTTGTCAAATGGCGAGGAGAGAACGCCATTAACCTCGGCCTGGGCCGCAGGTTTAAGGTCACCAAAAAGCTCAACGCCACCATCATGATCCTCTATGATTTCTTGCATGATTATCACTCGCTCATCCATAAAAACCCGATCCGAACGAGGATAGGTTTCGAGTGGGACTAATTAACGAGTTTTAATTCACTAGCTATTTCCAGCAAATTATCCTCATGCTTAACAAATTCTTTAAGCTACAATAGTCAAAAAACTGGTCAGAATATTTAAATTCGAACCCCTTTTCTAAACCAGCGAGAATGAGATTTGTAGTTGTTGTAATGCTAGTCGGGATATGCTTTTCCGTCAGCCAGACTTATGCCCAGAGTCCTAAAGCTGATAGCCTTTATTCAGTGCTCAATAATACTTCAGATGATTCGTCACGCATCGAGTTATTAATAGCTCTTGCTAAAGAATCAAAGCACCTCGGCTTCCCCTACGAAATGGATACCTTCACCTTAGCACTCAAAAATGTCTCGGAAAGGTTAGAAAACAACGAGGGGCTTTATGAAGCCTACAATAGCTTAGGGACAATAAACTTCGGTAGGGAATATGACTTGCAGGCTGGTTTGGAATGTTATCAGCAGAGCCTGATCTATGCGAAATTGAGCAGCGATTCTATCGTAATAGCCAAGGCATATGCGAATATAGGTTTAGTCTACAAAAATATGCTTGACTATGAACAAGCGATCCATTTCTATAATAAGTCTTTAGCCATGTTTAACACCGCTCCTGCCGGAACCAAGATCAGGTTGTTGAAAAACATGTCAAGGCTGTACAACGCCAAGTCTAATAAAGATAAAGCCATCCTTCTTGTGGACAAAGCGCTCTCTTTGGCTTTGGAGGATAGCAACTTGGAAATGGTAGCTGGCTTGTATGTAGATAAAGCCAGATATATTCGGGATACAGATATAGAACGATCTATTGAGTTCTATAAACAAGCGATTGATATCTACGAGGAAATTTTCAATGGTGATCACTCTATAACTGCCGAAGCATATTTCAATCTAGGCCTTGCCTATTTCAGGGTTGGCAATTTTGAACTCGCCCGGCAATACATAGAGAAAAAACTAGCGTTTCTAGAAAAGTACTTTCCAGGTGGTCACGTACAATATATTCTTTGTTATGCGTGGTTGGGAGAGCTCAACGCCGAGGAAGGTCGCTTTGCCGAAGCTCATGAATACTTAGATAAGGCTATTCAGATTTCGTATTCTACACCGCAACCCATGACCCAGTGGGTACAACAGGCACTTAAATTCAAGGGAAATGCTTATTTCCTACAAAAAGAATATTCAAAGGCGATTGCACAGTACCAAAAAACGATTGATTTGGTGGATAATGCTGATGATCAGGCCTCGCATTACGTTAGAATAGGCGATGCTTATGCTGCTGCCGGAAACCCTTATGAAGCACTTCTTAGCTATCAAGAGAGCATAATGATTAATGCGTGGGAATGTGATCGTGACGATATCATTTCTGTACCCATTTCAAAAGAAGCCCTGGACTATCAAACGCTTTTACTTGCTGTTTTAGGGAAAGCTCCACTTCTCAGTGAAGCGAACCTGAAGGGAATAACACGTCAAGAATCATTTGAATCAATTCTCAGACACTACCAGCTGGCTGACACCTTGGCTATACAAATGAGTAAAATGAGTTTGACCCAGAAAGGAAAAGTATCGCTAAAAGCCTCATTACACGAAATTTATGCTGGTGGCTTGACAACAAGTGTGAAGCTGTATGAACTGACTAACGATAACAAGTATTTAGAGACAGCCTTCTACTTTTCAGAGAAATCCAGATCAATGGTATTGCTTGGTTCTTTAAATGAATCAAGAGCCAAGCAGTTTGGTGGTGTGCCGGATAGCCTGGTAGCAAAAGAAAGAGAGTTGAAAGCAGGTATTAACTTCTATGATACCAAACTTAAAAAGGAGGCTTTAAAAGGGCGAGAGGATCAAGACAAAACCAGATTATTCAGGCGAAAACTTCACGAGATCAGGGATCGATATGAGAGGTTAACTAAAAGGATAGAACAAGACTATCCGATTTACCACAACTTGAAATATAATCTTGAAGTTATCTCTCTGAATGAACTACAAAAGCGTTTGGGTGAGAATACAACGCTGCTAGAATACTTTGTTAGTGATGAAATCATCTACACTTTCATAGTCAATAAAGATAAGTTTGCCTTACATAAAATGCCTGTGCCATCGAGCTTATGGGGAGATGTTAAAGACTTCAGAAAAGCGATCGAGCAACATAATGTTAAAGGTTTTCAGCAGCTTTCAAACCGCCTTTACCAAGTCCTGATCGCTCCTCTTAAGGATGAACCGATCAGTGACAACTTGATCATAATTCCGGATGATCAATTATGGCACGTCAATTTCGACCTGCTCACCACCCGGCTTTCCATCTCTTCCAGTTTCAAAGACTTTGATTATCTGATCAAAGCTTACAATATCAGTTATGCAAACTCGGCCACACTATTGTTAGCAAATGAGGATTCTCCTTTCGGTAAAAGTGCTGGTGAGTGCCTTGCCTTTTCATATGCTGATTCTACCCAAGTAATTGATACGGGTGCGCTGGACTTTGCGGTGTTAAGAGATCTTGGAGATGATTTGCCCGGAACCCGAAAAGAAGTACGTGAGATATCACATATTGTTCCAGGTGAATATTATTATGGTAACTCGGCCAGTGAGCATAATTTCAAAGCCAAGGCTGGTCATTATAGCGTGTTGCACCTTGCGTTGCACGGCGAGATCGATAACGACCAGCCTAACAATTCCAGGCTATATTTTACCAACAGCCAAGACAGCCTTGAAGATAATTTTCTATATGCTTCAGAGATTTACAATATGGAGATGGGTACTGATTTGGTGGTACTCAGTGCTTGCAATACTGGAACTGGTCAACTGGTCGGGGGTGAAGGTATAATGAGCCTAGGCCGAGCTTTTCAATATGCAGGTGCACAAAGCCTATTGATCAGCCAATGGAAGGTTTCAGATGCTGCCGCACCAACGTTAATGAAGCTATTCTATCAAAATCTTAAAGACGGTATGAATAAACCCGAAGCACTGCGACATGCCAAGTTGGCTTATCTCGAGAATGCAGATGTTTACCATACGTCACCTTTCTATTGGAGTAGCTTTATTCTCATAGGAGATGTAAGCCCTGTAGAATTTGAACAGAGCGGTCAAAACATGTATTTGATCATGATACTGGCCATTGGTATCATTTGTCTTATCTACTTTTCAATTCGATTAATAAAAATTAGAGCATAGCCTATCTATCATATTCTCTATTTATTCAATATCAGTTCGTAAAAACAGAAAGTAATTACCCCGAAGAACCTTATCTGCCTCACTTTCTAATTATTTGTCATTGGCAATCATTCCATGAGAGCCTAAAGAAGTAAGAAATTCTTGGTCAAATATTCGTACCCATTGTGGGAGGTATCAGTTACTCGCCAAAGGAATTCACCGAACATAAAGACTTAGCCAAAGTAGCCAATGTACTACTTCATGCCATTCTTAAAATTGAAAGGTTAAGGCTGGATTAAACCAAAATAATTTTGATCAGGTATCGTTTATATGCTTTTTGAGTGTTGCTATTTGTCTAATTTTGAAAGTTTATAAAGACTTCAAATGACAATTAGTAAAGTAATACCCCTTGCACTCAGCCTTTTTATCTCGATCATCAATTATACGTATGCTCAAGAATCACTTGAGCAAGCTGAACGATATTATCAGTTGGCCGATTCTCTTTCCGGTGTATATAAGCCCAAAGAAGCTATTGAGTATCTGGAAAAGGCAAGAGCCATCTTCGGAGGTTTTGATAAATGGGGTAGGTATTTTGATTGTGAGGATCTTATTATCGACAACATAAGAAAGGATGGCAAGTATGACAGTGCATTAAGCAGAGCCCTTCCCCTGTTGAATGAAATACAAGAAAAGCTTGGACCTAATACACCTCAAGAAGCATTGCATTTATTGACGCTTTCTAAAATCTACAAAGGAAAAGGCTTAGGAAAACGCTCGCTGGATTTTCTCGAAAATGCTTTAAACATTGGCAGACGTTTGGATATTGGAGGTGAATTTTGGATTGATGTTTATTTAATACAAATGAGTATCAATGCCAGGGGAGGGCACTTCCCAGAAGCAGAAAAACTAGTAGCAAAATCTGAGCGACTAATTGATAGCTTGAAAATGGGTAATACTCTTTTAACATCTCAGGTCTATCATGAGGTAGCACTGGTCTTCCATTATCAAAGAAAATGGACCCAGGCGATTGACTATTATGAAAAAGCACTGCATATTAAAAACAGTTTATTTCCTAATGCTCCCAGACCTGATATAGCTTCCATTTACAGCAACTTATCTATTATATACAATGGCCTCGGACAAGATGACAAAGCATTGATCTATGTTCAAAAGAGTATTGAACTATTAACTGATCTATACGGGCCTGATTCTAACAGACTATCCTTCGCTTATACATCTCTTTCAGATATCTACATGAGGAATGGAAGACTCGTAAAATCATTAGAGTATAGCAATAAGGCCCTGATATTTTTCAAACAGTTATATGGAGAGCATTATACCGTGCTGGAGCAATACATAAATGTAGCAGGTAATTACAGGAGTACCGGTAACTATGAGCAAGCTAGCGCTATCATAAATTTGGCTGAAGAGCTGTCAATGAAGCTCTATTCCGAGAATAACCAATACTTACCTTCTATACTTTTTTTTAAAGGGGAATTATCAGAAACAAGAAAGAAACCTAATGAGGCAGAACTTTATTATAGGCAGATTATCGATATTGGAGAAAATAATGATCTGTTTAATCTGGCAATTCTGGCAGCTTCCTACAATAATCTAGGTCAGATCCTGGCCGAAAGAAAACAATTGACTGAAGGCTTAAACTACCTCGAAAAAGCCAAAGAGTTGAAAGTGAAATTTGGAGGAGAGAATAACCCGGAACTTGTCTCAACATTAACGGGTATCGGCAAGATCCATATGCTCAATGGCGATGAAGAAGCCGGTTTTCAATCGATGAATCTCGCATTGACCATTTTAAGAAAGAATTATCCTGAGAAGCACATTGCCTTTGCCAGAACGTATAATAGCATCGGAGGTGCTTATGCGGGGTCTGATGATTATGAAAAAGCATTGAAATATTACCAAAAGTCTTTTGTTTCCAATATTTACGACTTCCATGATAGCCTTACAATCGGGAAAATCCCACAGATTATCGAAGCGGGGACCAGCCGGGATGTTTACATTACTACCCTTCATTGTATGGCTGAGGCTTACGATGGGATGGCACAAGAGGAACAAGTCGATGTTTTCGTGAAAATAGATTCCATTTATCAGGTTGCTGATAGTGCCATTTCCTTAGCACGTAAAACAAGATTCAATAATATTGACCGGATCATATTTTCAGAATCGATTAGTAAAATCGCATCAGCTGCTATTCAAAATAGTTTAAGATTATACAAAATCAATGGCAGCCAAGAACACCTAGAGCAGGCTTTTTATTATTCTGAAATGAATAGAGCCAACTTGCTTTTCAATACATTTCAAAACAATAAAAATCAGCATAGTTTACCGGACAGCCTAAGAAGCAAGGAGGATGATTTATTGACGACCATAACCTTTTACAAATCTCTGATTTTGAAATCTAAGTCAGATAGTACGAAGCATATTATACAAGGGAAATTAACCAAGGCCAAGGCGGCATATGAAGCACTAATGGGTGACATTAGAAGAATCAATCCAAAGTATTTCAGATCTCGTTACCAAAGAATGGTTCCCACAGTGGATGAAATGCTACACCAGTTACCCAAGGATAGAACGGTCATAGAATATTTCGAGGGAGAAAATAACTTCTTCGTTTTTATATTATCAACTTCAGGTGTACAGGTTTTAGATATTCCTAAAAAGGAAGAGCTGGGCCAGACTATAGAAAAATTTCGAACCTCAATTACAACTCAGGATTTTGATGTTTTTATTGAAAAGAGTAGCGTGTTGTATCAGCAAATATTTGCTCCGGTTGAACCATACTTACATTCTCAAAAGGTGACGATCATTCCTGATGGGACATTGTGGAATGTGAATTTTGATCTCCTATTGACAGACAAAGTGACCACAAACGATTACAAAACACTTCCATATTTGATCAAAAGATATAGCGTATCTTATGCTTATTCAAGCCAGACACTTAGCGAGCCAAATCAGCTTAGTGCTCAAAACGCAACCAAGTCCGTTTTGGCGTTTTCTTTCGGAGAATCTTCCGGTTTGGATGTGAACCAAGTCAGATCATTTCAAAATGTAAGAAATTCCACTTCGGACCTTCCTGGTACCAGGGAAGAGATTACCAGAATAGCCGAATTACTTGAAGGAGATTATTATTATGGAAAAGCAGCAAATGAAGATAACTTCAAGAAAAGTGCTCCAGAATATCGCATTCTACACTTGGCCATACACGGACAAGTAGATGATAAGACATCTGAAAATTCTTTTCTGCAGTTTATGGCTGGGGAAGATTCCCTGGAAGACAATAATTTACACGCCTTTGAGCTTTATAACATGGAGCTCAACGCTGAGTTAGCCGTGTTAAGCGCTTGCGATACAGGAGTTGGTGAAGTGAAAAAAGGGGAAGGTATAATGAGCTTGGGAAGGGCTTTTGCTTATGCGGGAGTACGAAGTATAATGCTTAGCGGCTGGGAGTTGTCAGATGGTGTTGCCCCAGATATTATGGAGGGCTTCTACAGTGAACTGAGTAAAGGGGCCGATAAATCTGAAGCTTTACGCGCAGCCAAACTGAATTACCTGGAAAGCTCCTATGCCTCGACAAGCAGTCCATACTACTGGGGAAGCCTAATGATCGTTGGAGATGATGCACCAATCAACTTGAGTGGAAATAAAATGTGGGGTTATGCAGCGGTGATATTATCAATTATCTTCTACTTGGTGGTAACAGTCCTAATCCTTACGGAATACCGAAGACAGACCACAAGATAACTAAGGCCATTAAGTCGTCCTCCTTACACAATTGATTAATTCATAGCATCAATTGTGTATATGCCGACCATCAGCGAACGCTTAAAGACCGTATCATGTTGATGACCCAAATGATCATAAATAACCCATGCTCCATGAAAGGTTTTATGATTGTGGTGAAAAGCCAAATGCTCTACTGTAATTTATCGTAGAATTATTAAAATATTTTGTTTTTTCAATTGAAAGAATACCTTTGAATATCGGCAATCCAAGTAAACGGTACTCATACCCTTAAAGTAGAAGAGATGAACAACAGATATCAACGACTAAGCGCAGAAATGGAACTTCTTGAAATGAAGCTTTCCGGAATTCTTAAAATGTATGAAGATGCTAATCTTAAGCTGGCAAGTGTAGTATATGAAGAAGACTGTCAAGCGGAATTAGGCGTTGATGGCGCGCTTCAAGGCATAGATACGCGCTTTGCGGCCATGAAAGAACTGTTGGAAGAGGAAATACAACGATTAAAAGCGGCCAAGCAAAAAATCCACGTCAAGAGTATCCTTAATCTTGACGAAGTAGGTCAGGCCAACTGACCTTTATCTGATTCCTTTTAAATATAGATTAAACTCTAGCGGGCTGGATGGTTCGAAATCATCCACTGCCAAATCATCAAATATCTCTTCGTCGAAAGTGAGTTTCCGCTTTTCGATGTTCCCATCATTCGGTACGGTGAGTTCTATCCCTGCATAAGTATCAGGGTTAATCTGTACCAGCACTTTGAAATCATCGAATTCCCTCTTGTAGTATTTGTGAACAATATCTTTCACCCTTCTCGTATTTTTTGTAAATATAGATCAATATACCCGCTCTATGTTTGCTCCACCCGAAAAACTAGATACGGCAAGGTTATCACTTGCAAAATGGGCAATTGATGACGCTCAAGCCGTTTTTGAGCACTATGCCTCTAAACCAACCGCGACGAAATACGTTTCATGGCCAGCCCACAAAAGTGTGGAAGATACCAAGAGTTATCTTCGATTAGCTATCAATAACTGGGATGAAGGCAATGACTTTTCCTATGGAGTCAGTCTGAAAAACACGCAAAGGTTGGTAGGTTCAATTGGTATCATACCCGAAGATGGTAAGATCGCTATTGGTTATATATTCGACCCCGGACATTGGGGTAAAGGTTACGCGACAGAATCGCTTAAAGCAATTTTGTCTATGTTGAATCAACAAAGGGGAGTGCACAAGATATGGGCAGTTTGTGATGTCGATAATGTTGGTTCGGCCCGTGTTTTAGAAAAGGCAGGTTTTATTCGCGAAGCAAGAGTGAGTAGGTGGTGTTCATTTCCGAATCAAGATAATCAGGCTAAAGACTGCTATTTCTACGATTACCCGATTCATTAACCTTCTTCGATGCCGCTGTTGGAATTGTCTCCGGCAGCGCTCATGTTGCATAATACTCATTGGAGACAACTCCAACGATCGCTAAAAGGTAAGTAGGTAGTGTATGTTTCCCAATCAACACAATCATACTAAATACTGCTATTTGTAAGATCACCTCATTCATTAACCTAACGTGAATATCGCTTAAGAAAGATAGTACCTGAAACTCAAAAAACCTGTCATATCGATCCCGACTGGTCGGGAGAGATATCTCTCTTTTTCGAAGTATCGAAAGTGTCCAAATACAGCATTTTGAGTGAGAAAGATTTCTCGTTACACTCGAAAAGACAGGCTTTTTTGAGTTTCTTATCCGATATTCACGTTAACCTACTGTTCATACTATATAAATCTACCCCATTGATCAGTTAAAGTACCTTCACCCAGAGCTTTACTTTCCCAAAACAACAGGATAAAACGTTTTTTTACCATTTGTATAAGTCGAAAACATCGAGCTTTGATTTATGTTAAATTCGAACATTACATCAAATTCATATCATGGGAATGAGCAAACAGAGTCTATTATGTATCGCCGCGATGGTTGTTCTAGCTTTCGGTTGTGGCTCGCCGGAAAAAAGCGACGAGACTGTTGACAGTTCAGCAGGCATCTCAATTGAGAACATGGATGCCCGTGCTGATCCTGCCAATGACTTTTTCAGATACGTCAACGGGAGTTGGCTGGATAAATCCGAGATTCCAGGTGATCAGGGAAGTTGGGGCAGCTTCAATGAACTGAGGGAATTTACCAATGACAAAGTACTGGAAGTCCTTAAAAGTGCAGCAGAGGGAGACAAGTATGCCGACGGGACTGATCAACGCAAGGCAGCAGACTTCTTTAGTGTCGGTATGGATTCTACATTGGCTGAGCAGAGCGGCATGGAGCCCATTAAACCGATACTTGAGGAGATTGATCAAATATCCAATGCGCTTGACCTACAGAAATACCACGCCAAGAGGCAAATATATGGTGGAGGTGGATTCTTTGGTTTTGCGGTATTTCCAGACCTGAGGAATAGTAAGCAAATGAGTACTTACCTCACATCAGGAGGGCTTGGGCTGCCTGATAGAGACTACTATTTCAATGAAGATGATAAGTCTGTTGAAACAAGAGATACGTATGTCCGGCATATTGCAAGGGTTCTAACGCTTACTGGAGCTTCGGAAGAGGAGGCCAATGATACGGCAGGAAAAGTGATGGCGATAGAAACTGATTTGGCCAAAGTTACACTGACCAAAGAAGCAAGGAGGAACATAGATACTCTCTATAATAAAATGAGTATGGCAGAGATTGCTAGCATGGCCCCATCTGTGGATTGGAATATTTTCATGAATGACTTAGGAGTCGGTGATGTCGAAAACCTGATCGTCATGGAGCCCCTGTTCATAGCAGGTGTTGAAAAAATCATCAACAATTATCCCCTTGACGATATCAAAGCCTATTTGAAGTGGCAAGTGACCAACGACGCCTCGCCGTTTTTAAGCAATGAATTTGTCGCCAGCAACTTCGATTTCTATTCAAAACAGCTAAGAGGAGTAGAAGAAATGAGGCCAAGATGGAAGAGAGTACTAGCCTCTACGAACTTTGCCTTGGGAGAAGCTATCGGTAAGCTCTATGTGGACGAAGTCTTTCCGCCTGAAGCTAAGGAAAAGGCCCAAAATATGGTTGAGAATATTAAGCTGGCTTATGCCGATCGCATTAAGGGGTTGGAGTGGATGTCTGACAGTACAAAAGAGATGGCGTTGAAAAAGCTTAAAACGATGCAAGTTAAGATAGGCTATCCCGATAAATGGACGGACTATGGTACACTTGACGTAACTAGAGATACCGAAGGAAGCTCCTATGCGCAAAATGTCTGGAATGCACGAAAATTTGTCTATGATCGCCAACTTGAGAAGTTAGGTAAGCCGGTGGATAAAACGGAATGGCAGATGTCTCCACAGACTGTCAACGCCTATTATAATCCACTTTTCAACGAGATTGTTTTCCCGGCCGCTATACTGCAACCTCCTTTCTATGACTATAAGGCGGACGAGGCGGTAAACTACGGTGGTATAGGAGCGGTGATAGGTCATGAAATATCACATGGGTTTGATGATCAGGGTAGCCGCTTTGATGAAGAAGGAAACCTTAAGAATTGGTGGACTGAAGAAGATCTAACCCAGTTCAGGGCCAGAACCCAAAAGCTGATAGACCAATTTGATGCTTATGAGCCATTGGATGATGTGCATGTCAATGGTCAATTTACCCTTGGTGAAAATATCGGTGATCTTGGCGGTATCAATGCCGCCTATGATGGCCTGCAAAGACATTTATCAGAAAACGGACGACCTGACAATATCGACGGTTTTACTGCCGAGCAAAGGTTCTTCATCTCTTGGGGGACTATTTGGAGAATCAAGTACAAAGATGAAACTCTAAGAACTCAAGTGCAGACTGACCCCCACTCACCGGGAATGTACAGGGCTACAGGGCCGTTGGCCAATATGCCAGAATTCTACGAGGCTTTTGGTGTGAAAGAAGGAGATGGTATGTGGCGTTCAGACACAGCCAGGGTACAAATCTGGTAAATCGGAAAAGACTAACTGAATTCGCCCTTGTCAGAGTTATCTCCGGCAAGTGATTATAATAAGACACAAGAATGATAATAATTCATTGGACACAACTCCAATGAAGGCAAAAAGGTGTCTTGTCATCTTCTTTACTGGTCATTTCGATCCCGATAGCTATCGGGATCGAAATCTATCTCTTAAATAATGAATACTTCAAATACGCGCACTTCAATACCCATCACTGATAGCATAGTGCTTTTTTTATTGATTCAATATTTTTAGCTTTGTCACCTTTCAAAATAACTATTTAAATATTTTCTATGGGAAAAGGAGACAAGAAAACCAAA